>NZ_CP035494.1:0-631747 GCF_004135285.1 Microbacterium protaetiae | reverse complement strand
CCTCGGAGGCGGCCCCGCACACGAGCGCCTGCTGCTTGCCAACCTGGCCGCCGCGCTGTTCACGCACCGCTCGATCAAGACGACCGAGACCAAGGCCAAGCGCCTGCGTCCGTTCGCCGAGCGCCTGATCACGTTCGCCAAGCGTGGCGACCTGCACGCGCGTCGTCGCGTGCTGTCGGTCATCGGTGACAAGGAAGTCGTGCACGTCCTGTTCACCGAGATCGCGCCGCTGGTCGCCGACCGTGAGGGCGGCTACACCCGCATCACCAAGGTCGGCAACCGCAAGGGCGACAACGCGCCCATGGCCGTGATCGAGCTCGTGCTCGAGCCCGTCACCAAGAAGGCGAGCGCGGCCAAGACCAGCACCAAGAAGGCCGCGCCGAAGGCCGAGGAGGCCCCGGTTGACGAGGCTCCTGCTGAGGCGCCCGTCGAGGACGCTGCTGCCGCTGCTGAGGATGCTGCTGCCGTTGACCCGGCCGCGGCGGATGCTGCGGCTGAGGATGCTGCGACCGTTGACCCGGCCGCGGACGCCGGTGCCGAGTCGCAGGAAGAGGGCGCAGCCGCTGCTGCTGCGGCCGATGACGCCGTCGAGGAGAAGGCCGAGTAGTCTTCGTCCCGATTCGAACGAGACCCGCGAACCATATGGTTCGCGGGTCTCGTCGTTTGTTGCGGTGCGTGCGGTGGCTCTGTGTTGCGTTATGCCGGGAAGGTCACGGCATTGCCGTCCGAAAGCGTCGCTTCGCCCCGGCGAAGCGACCATATGGGCCGGGCACGGCGGGGCGCCCGGCGCTCTGCCGTCTCATCTGGTCGCTTCATGCGCTCGAAGCGACCAGATGGAACGGGAGAACGGATGCTGCAGTGGGGCGCCGCGCAGCGCAGCCCCGCTCACCCGCGCTCGGGCGGGCGCCACGCGCCGTGCCGTCCCACATGGTCGCTTCATGCGCTCGGTGGTGGCGCTCGAAGCGACGAGATGCTGGGCCCCGGGGGTCGTCGCCGTTCAGAACTCAGCCCATCTCCGCGTCGCGCGGGCGCGACCGCGCGTGTGACCGTGCACTTCTGCGGGATGGGATGAGTTTTGAACGCCGGGTGCTCGGTGCCGGGCGCTTGGGCCGGGTGCTCGGTGCCAGGTGGCTCGGGCTGCGCGGCCGTGGAGGGCGGTGGTGGGGCGCAGAGCGCCGGGAGTGTGGCTGCGCGCCCGGCGGGACCGGGGCGTCGCCGTTCAGAACTCAGCCCATCTCCGCGTCGTGCGGGCGCGAGGGCGTGTGTGACCGGGCACATCTGCGGGATGGGATAAGTTTTGAACGCCGCGCGCTCACGCCGGGTGCAGAAACGCCGGATGGCTCGGTGCGGGGTGCTCCAGCGCGCGCTCGAGCCGCGCGCCCGGCGCCCGGTGCCTGGGCCGGGCGGGGCCGGCTGGCACGCGTCGGGTCAGACGCCCGGCGGCGTGGCGACGAGGTCGCCCACGCGCAGGATCAGCCGGGCCCGCTCGCGCACCCGCGCCCGCTGGTCGGCGCTGATCGCGTCGGCGACGGCGTCGGCGTAGTAGCGACCACCGGCCGGGCCCGGGTGGATGTTGTCGCCGGCGAGCAGATCTTTATGCGGCCCGATCGCCCCGGCCCAGTCCGCGACGATGACGTCGGGATGCGCGGCGGCATAGGCGCGCAGCGCCTTGTTCACCCCGGTGATCCACGGGCGGGGCGCGTAGGCGGTCACCAGCACGAGGCGCCGCTCGGGGCCCAGCGCGCGCGTGACGCGGTCGAGCGAGTCGGGGTCGATCGCGCCGTTCGTCCCGAGCCCGACCACGAGATAGGGGCGCAGCGCGCCGTCGCGCGCGAGCCGGTCGACGAGCCCGGGCGCCGCCCACATGGAGCGTGACACCTTCGCATCGATGCGGATTCCCGGATACTTATCCATCAACGCCGGCGCCGAGGCGAGCATGACCGAGTCGCCGATGGCGTCGATCTGGCGTCCGTCGATGGATGCCGTATCCCCGCGCATCGGCGCAGGTGACGCGTCGTCCTCGACCAGCGGAGGCCGCGGCCCGGCCTCTTCGAGAGCCTTGCGCCCCGCTTCGACCACAGCCTGCCCCGACGTCTGCCCGGGCGCCGTGGCGATCGCCGCCGTGGTGCCGCCGATCACCACGACCCCCAACACGAGCGCGGTCACTGCACGGAAGCGCGGCGCGGGGGCTCCAGAGAGGCGGGCCCGCAGCATCCCGAGCGTGCCGCGAAAGCCGTGTCGGCGCACGGGCTGTTCCACCCAGCGGTGTGAGAGGTACGCGCAGACGACGGTGAGTGCGAGCGTCGCGGCGCCGACCCGGGCCGGCGGGGCATCGGCGGTGACCCCGCCTGCGGCGGCCAGCAGCACGAGCAGCGGCCAGTGCCACAGGTAGATGCCGTACGACCGGTCGCCGATCCAGCGCAGCGGGGCGCAGTCCAGCGCGGCGCCGATCCATGAGCCGGGAGCCGTGGCGGCAACGATGGCGACGGCCGTGAGGAGGGATGCCGCAGCCAGCGTGCCGGGGAAGGTCGCGGCATCCTGCGTCTCGGGCAGCGTCGCCACGGCGATCAGCCCGAGCACGCTCAGCAGGCCGACGACCAACCCGGTGGTGCGCGCTGGCCGCTGCCGCATCCACGTGCCGGGAGCGGCGAAGACGTGCTCGAGCCCGACCGCGAGGGCGACGCCCAGCAGCAGCCCGAACGCGTGCGTGTCGGTGCCGAAGTAGGCGCGAGTGGCGTCGCCGCCGGTACCGACCAGGGCAGCCATCCAGCCGGCGGATGCCGCGGCTACGCCGACGGCGACGAGTACGAGCGCCCACCGCCGCCGAAGGAGGAGCAGCAGGGGGAGCAGCAGCGGCCAGACCCAGTAGAACTGCTCCTCGACGGCCAGCGACCAGAGGTTGCGGAACAGCTCGGGGCTGTCGGCCGAGAAGTAGTCGGTGCCGGCGGCGACCGAGACCCAGTTGTATCCGAAGGTGACAGCACCCAGCACTTGGCGCCCGAGGTGTACGAGCACGTCGCCGCCGATGAGCCACGCCCAGGTGGCCGTGACCGTGACGACGAGGCCGAGGGCCGGCAGCAGCCGGCGGGCGCGGCGGCGCCAGAAATCGACCAGGGCGATGCGGCCAGTCGCCGCGCGCTCGCGCAGCAGCAGCGACGTGATGAGAAAACCGCTGATCACGAAGAACACATCGACGCCCACGAAGCCGCTGCGCAGCATCCCCTGCGGGAAGAGATGGTAGATGACCACCAAGGTCACCGCGATGGCTCGCAGCCCGTCCAAACCCGTGAATCGGGCGCGCGCGGGCGAAGAAGAAGAGGGCTGTGTCATCGGTGGAGGGGGCTCGATCGGCTGCCTCCAGTCTATGCGGCGGGCCTGCCCGACTAGGCTGATTGCTGTGCGGATCCGCCTCGACATCGCCTATGACGGCACGCACTTTCGCGGCTGGGCGCGCCAGCCCGGCCTGCGCACCGTGCAGGGCACCCTCGAGCATGCGCTCGGCCGCATCCTCGGCGATGAGCCGCGGCTGGTCGTGGCGGGGCGCACCGATGCCGGCGTGCACGCGCGCGGGCAGGTCGCCCATCTCGACCTCGACGACGCGCAGCGCGAGCGCCTTTTCACGCAGACGCGGCGGGATGCGGCATCCGACCCCGTCGAACGCCTCGCGCATCGCGTGCGCGGCGCGCTGGGCGCTTATCCCGACGTGACCCTACACCGCACCTCGGTGGCGCCCGACGGCTTCGACGCGCGCTTCTCGGCGGTGTGGCGGCGGTACGAGTACCGGGTCGCCGATCTTGTGAGCGGCTACGATCCCCTCGAGCGCGCGCGCACGACGACGGTGCGGGCGTCTCTCGATGTCGAGGCGATGGATGCCGCGGCTCGGTCGCTGATCGGATTGCACGATTTCGCCGCCTACTGCAAGCCGCGCGAGGAGGCGACCACGATCCGCACGCTGCTCGAGTTCGATTGGCATCGCGCCGATGACGGCGTGCTGGTGGCCAACATCCGCGCCGATGCGTTCTGCCACTCCATGGTACGTGCGCTCGTGGGTGCGTGCGTGGCCGTCGGCGAGGGCAGGCTTTCGGTCGCGGATGCCGCGACCCTGCGCGATGCGGGGGAGCGCACGAGTGCCTTCAAGGTGCTGGCCGCGCGGGGCCTGACGCTTGCCGAGGTCGGGTACCCGGCCGACGAGCTGCTGGCCACCCGCGCCCAACAGACGCGCGCGCGGCGCGAGAAGGAGTAGCGCTTCGCACTGCTGCTCATGGGTGGTTGAGAGCCGGCGCTCTGGCCCGACCCAGGCTTTGCGGCCTACCCTGAGATGAACATGAAACTCATCTCGTACAACCTGCGCAAGCATCGCGCGGCGACCGAACTGGCCACACTCGTCGACGCCCACGGGGCCGATCTGCTGTGCCTGCAGGAGTGCGACACCGCCGACATCCCGGCTCAAATCGCCGGGCTGCGGCTGGCCGATGTCACGCACCGCAACCGGCTGGGGTTGGCCGTGTACTACCGCATCAGCATGTACCGCCCGTTGGAGGTGCGCTCGATCGGGTTGAAGAAATCGCTGCACGACCGGGTGCTGAAACCGGCAGAAGAGCGGATGCTGGGGGTCAGACTGCACGACATCGACCAGGGCCGTGACCTGGTCGTAGCATCCTTCCATGCCGCCCCTCTTACAGCGTTGAACTCACTGCGGCGGCACCAGATCCACGCCGCCCTCGACGAGCTGCGCGAGATCGGGCACGGCACGCTGCCGGCGCTCATGGTCGGCGACTACAACTACCCGGTGTTCAAGGAGAACCTCGGCCAGGCCATTCGCGAGCAGGGGTACGAGCTGAACCTCAGTGACACACGCACCTACACGCGGTATCGGTACTTTCGCGGACACTACGACTTCGCCACCTCGACCGGGTTCGACGTTGATCACATCCGCACCCTGCCGCAAGGGCTCAGCGACCACCTGCCGATTCTCGTCACGGCGCGAATGAGCACCCCGTCGGCTCGCACCAGGTCTGCGGACGCGGTAGCCTGAGAGGGCGGTAGCCTGAAGGGGCGCACCGGTTCGCCTGGAAGGAAACGCATGTTCATCCTCTGCTTCGTCTTGTTCGTTGCGGGATTCGCCGCGTTCGGCTACGCCCCGTTCGTGGACGGCTGGCAGTCGATCATCTTCGTTCTGGGTCTGCTGCTTGTTTCGACCGCGATCGGCATTCCGATGCACAAGTCGCGCCACGACCACAAGACGAGCGAACTTCCCTGAACTTCTGACCTCTTGATTCGTTCTTGTGGCACCCAAAGGCGGGTCTCATAAGCGGTCTCAACCTGTTGCCAGAACCGGTCCGTCCTCCGATGACGTGCACGACGTGGACACCCAGAGTCAGGCAACCGCTGAGCGCATAGGCTCGGTGATCTGCTCCTGATCCTCGGCGCTCATAGGAACGAGTGCCACTCGCATGCCCAATGCAGCCGCGATCTCTGTGAGTGTTCCGACTGTCGGGTTGACCGACGCCGAAGAGAACATACGCCGAACGACCGATGGATCGGAACCGATGGCGCGCGCAAGTTGGGCCTTCGACAGCCCTGCGCTCTCGCGCAGTTCATCGAGCTCTCGGACCAACGCGTCGATCGTCGCGATGCGCACTGACTCGGCCGCGTATGCCCGCGCGAAGTCAGGGTCTTTGAGATCGTCATTCAGATCTTTCCAAAACTGGCCGCTCATGGCTCCTCCCCATTGACCGTAACATAAATGCCACACGTTGGCGTGCTTCGACTCGCTGCGGTCGCTCGACGAGCTGAGAGGCGTTTCGACTCGGCGGCTTCGCCGCCTCGCTCAAGGCCCCGCGTCGCCGCGGCGCTCAACGGCCGGCGTGAGCGCGGCATTTGGCCGCGGCATCCGCATGCCGTAGACTCTCCCTTTGGTGCGTTCGCTCTGCTGACGCACACGAACGTGAGCCCTCCACTGGCGTGTTCACCTTCGCGGGTCCGTTTCGATTCGGCGGCTTCGCCGCCTCGCTCAACGACCGCGATGGGGAACCACCCCGGAGTGGGATTCACGAACCTCTCCGTTCGAACAAGAAAGCAGCACTACTGTGACGCGCACTTTCACTCCCAAGGCTGGCGAAGTCCAGCGCGAATGGCTGGTCATCGACGCCACTGACGTCGTGCTCGGCCGCCTGGCCTCGCACGCTGCCGCGCTTCTGCGGGGCAAGCACAAGGCCATCTTCGCAAACCACCTCGACACGGGCGACTTCGTCGTCATCATCAACGCCGGCAAGGTGGCCCTGACCGGCCAGAAGCTGCAGAAGAAGCTGGCCTACCGCCACTCGGGCTACCCGGGCGGGCTCAAGTCGGTCAACTATGCCGAGCTTCTTGAGAAGAACCCGGTTCGCGCGGTGGAGAAGGCCGTTCGCGGCATGCTCCCCAAGAACAGCCTGGGCCGCCAGCAGCTGTCGAAGCTGAAGGTCTATGCCGGCGCCGAGCACCCGCACGCCGCGCAGCAGCCCAAGCCGTACATCTTCGACCAGGTCGCCCAGTAAGCGCCGCAGACACTAAGGACACACTCGTGGCGAACAACGACTCCACCGAACTGACCAACTACTCGACCGAGAGCACGGCCGAGACGGCCGTCGAGACGACCCCCCGCCCCGTGCTCACCGTGCCGGGCGCGGCCGTCGGCCGTCGCAAGCAGGCGATCGCGCGCGTGCGCCTGATCCCCGGCGAAGGCAAGATCACCATCAACGGCCGCGCGTTCGAGGACTATTTCCCGAACAAGCTGCACCAGCAGCTGATCACCGACCCGTTCTCAGTGCTCGACCTCAGCGGCTCGTACGACGTCATCGCGCGCATCCACGGTGGCGGCCCCTCGGGCCAGGCCGGTGCCCTGCGCCTGGGCATCGCCCGTGCGCTCAACGAGATCGACGCCGAGAACAACCGCCCGACCCTGAAGAAGGCCGGCTTCCTCTCCCGCGACGCCCGCGTCAAGGAGCGCAAGAAGGCCGGTCTCAAGAAGGCGCGTAAGGCTCCTCAGTACTCGAAGCGCTGATCGGGCCCATGGCTCTCTTCGGCACCGATGGCGTGCGGGGGCTGGCAAACGGCCCCCTCACCGCCGAATTGGCGCTCACCCTGGCCCAGGCGACCGCGGTCGTTCTGGGCCAGGGTCGTACTGCCGAGGCGCGACGCGCCGCCGGCAAGCGACTCACCGCCGTCGTCGCGCGCGACCCGCGCGTGTCGGGCGAGTTTCTCTCGGCCGCGGTCTCGGCCGGGCTCGCGGCATCCGGAGTCGACGTGCTCGACGCGGGGGTCATCCCCACGCCCGCCGCGGCCTACCTGATCGGCTCGATCGACGCCGACTTCGGCGTGATGGTCTCGGCCTCGCACAACCCCGCGCCCGACAACGGCATCAAGATCTTCGCGCGCGGCGGACGCAAGCTGCCCGACATCGTCGAGCAGCGCATCGAGGCGGCCATGAGCCGGCCCAAGCTGCAGCCGACCGGCGCCGACGTCGGACGCATTCGCCGCTTCGCCGACGCCGAAGACCGGTACGTCGTGCACCTGCTGCAGTCACTGCCGCACCGTCTCGACGGCATCCACGTGGTGCTCGACTGCGCGCACGGCGCGGCCGCGGGCGTCTCGCCCGAGGTGTTCCGCGATGCCGGCGCACAGGTCACCGTGATCGGGGCCGACCCCGACGGGATAAACATCAACGACGGTGTCGGTTCCACGCACATCGACAAGCTCGCCCTCGAGGTCGTGCGGCTGGGTGCCGACGTGGGCATCGCGCACGACGGCGACGCCGACCGGTGTCTGGCTGTGGATGCCGCGGGCAACATCGTCGACGGCGACCAGATCATGGCCATCCTGGCCGTGGCCATGAAGGAGCGCGGCCAGCTGGCAGCGGGCACGCTGGTGGCCACCGTGATGAGCAATCTCGGTCTGCATCGCGCGATGGCTGAGCAGGGCATCCATGTCGAGCAGACGGCCGTGGGCGACCGCTATGTGCTCGAGCGTATGAACGAGGGCGGTTTCTCGCTGGGCGGGGAGCAGTCGGGGCACGTCATCATGAGCAAGTACGCCACCACCGGCGACGGGCTGCTGACCGGACTGCATCTGCTCGCGCGCATGGCCGAAACGGGCCAGCCGTTGTCGTCGTTGGCTTCTGTGATGACGGTGTATCCGCAGGTGCTGGTCAACGTGACCGGTGTCGACCGGACGCAGGTCGGGCATCCGCTTGTCGCCGCGGCTGTCGTGGAGGCCGAGACCAAGCTCGGCGCGACCGGACGCGTGCTTCTGCGCGCATCAGGCACCGAGCAGCTCGTGCGGGTGATGGTCGAGGCGGCCGATGCCGACATCGCGTCGCAGATCGCCGGACGTCTCGCCGACGTCGTGCGCGAGCACCTGGCGCTGTCGGCGTAGGGGGTTCGGGCGCTGGCGCGTGTCGGCGGGGCTGTGTCGGTCGCGCGTGTCACAGAAAGTGTGGGTTGCCGCGGCTGAGGTCGCCGGTTGTGTGACGCGCCGCGGGGGCGTGTCACAGAAGGTGCGGGTTGCCGCGGCTGAGGTCGCCGGTAGTGTGACATGCCTGGCGGTGTGTGACCGTAGACGCGCGGCGCGCACCTGCGGGCTCAGGGGTGTGTCGGTCGCGCGTGTCACAGAATGTGCGGGTTGCCGGTGGTTGAGGTCGCCGGTTGTGTGACGCGGCGCGGGGGTGTGTCACAGAATGTGCGGGTTGTCGGCGGTGAGGTCACCGGTTGTGTGACATGCCGTGGTGGTGTGTGACCGAAGGCGCCCGGGCACACCTGCGGCCGGGGGCGTGTCACAGAAGGTGCGGGTTGTCGGCGGTGAGGTCGCCGGTTGTGTGACATGCCCTGGCGGTGTGTGACCGTAGACGCCCGGTGCGCACCCGCGGCCTGAGGCGTGTCACGGAAGGTGCGGGTCGCCGCGGCTGAGGTCGCCGGTTGCGTGACATGCCCGGGGGAGGTGCGACCGAAGAGGCGCGGCGCGGCTCAGCGGCCGAGGTGGTCCCAGGCCATCGACTCGATGTAGCGCAGCAGCACACCCTCGCGCAGGGCCCAGGGGCTGACTTCGAGCTGGGTGGCGTCCATCATCTCCATCGCGGTGTGCAGCACGACCGCGGCGGCCACGATCTGGAACGTACGATCGGGCGTGATGCCCGGCAGCTCTTGCCGGGCGGATGCCGGAATGTGGGCGAGCCGCGGAATCCACGATGCGAGAGCGGCGCGGGGCAGCAGCATCCGCTCGCTTCCCGTCCACCCCGCTGCGGGATATCCGGCGAGCTTGGCGAGCGAGCGGATCGCCTTCGACGACCCGACGATGTGATCGGGGCGGGGGAAAGACGCGAACTGCTCGGCGACAGGCGCCAGGACCGAGCGCGCATGCGCGCGCAGTGCATCGACGGCAACGTCGCCGGGGGGATCATCGGGCAGGTAGGCGACGGTCATGCGGCCGGCGCCGAGCGGCACGGACGCTGCGATGTCAGGGAGCTCGTCGGCCCCGGCCGCGAGCTCGAGGGATCCGCCGCCGATGTCGAACAGTTGGATGCGCCCCGACGCCCACCCGAACCAGCGCCGCACTGCCAAGAACGTGAAGCGGGCCTCGGTCTCGCCGTCGAGCACCTGCAGGTCGTGTCCGAGCGTGCGCTCGATCTCGGCGATGACCTCGGGGCCGTTGGACGCATCGCGCAGCGCTGAGGTCGCTGTGGCCAGGACTTCGTCGACGTGGTCTTCGGCGATGAGTGCTCGGGCGCGGGCCGCGGCGTCGGTGAGCTGGGCGACGCCCTCGTCGCTGATCGCGCCTTCGGAGGTCAGAAAGCGCATGAGGCGCACGATGGAGCGGTCATGAGTCTCGGCGAGTGGGCGCCCACCCGGGCGCACGTCTGCCAGCAGCAGATGGACGGTGTTCGAACCGATGTCGAGGACTCCGAGGCGCACGGTGACAGCGTAGCGACGTGCGGGGTGGCGCGTCAGGGGCGGGTGTGTGCGCGATGCAGCGGTGGTGCGGGGTGGGTCCCTGGCCAGCCGGTACGCGGCGGCGGGGCGGCAGCCCAGCGTCGGTAGCCCACGTGCGCGCGTGGCAGGCGCTCGGCATCGCGACCGTCGACACCGCCTGCGGGTGAGACCGCATTCACGCGCGCGATTTCCTCGCCAACCTAGCCGTACAGCGCTCAGTCCATGACGCGCTTGGTGAGCGCGGCGATGTCGCGGTCGAGGGTCTCGAATCGCGTGTCCATCTTCTGCTGCATGTGGTCGATGCGCGCGTTGACGGCGTCGAACTTGGCGTCGACGGCATCGAACTTGGCATCGAACTTGGCGTTGACCGCGTCGAACTTGGCGTTGACGGCTTCGAAGCGGGCATTCATCTCACCGCGCAAGCCTCCGATGGCGGCGTTGAACGTGCGCGTGAGAAGAGTGGTCATGAGGGTCATGCCGCCGAGCATGATCGTGGTGAAGATGCCCAGCAGGGCCCACGTCTGCGGTTCGGTCATGATGTCCACCCTTCGATTATCGCGCCATGGCATCCACGATGCCATGGCGGGCCGGGACATCCGGTGCCAGAAGAGCAATCTGTGGACAAGGGCGCCGAACCTGGGCCTGTGCAGGAACCCGGGAGCGGCGGCGGGCCGCGGCATCCACCCCGATACGATGGCCGGGTGGCTACTGAAGACGCATCCGCGCCGGAGCTGTACCGCCAGATCGCCCGGGCCGACTGGGCGCGCCTTGCTGCCGGGATGGCGCAACCGCTGACCGAGACCGAGGTCGTGCAGATCCGCGGGCTCGGCGACCGGCTCGACCTGGCCGAGGTGCGCGATGTGTACCTTCCGCTGAGCCGCCTGCTCAGCCTCTATGCGACCGCGACGAAGCGACTGGGCAGTGCCACCGACACGTTCCTGCAAGAACAGGGGGATTCCACCACCCCGTTCGTGGTCGGAGTGGCCGGATCGGTCGCCGTGGGCAAGTCGACGATCGCCCGTCTGCTGCGCGAGCTCATGAGCCGGTGGTCGGACACGCCCCGGGTCGAGCTTGTCACCACCGACGGATTTCTCTACTCGAACGACGAGCTCGAGCGGCGCGGTCTCATGCACCGCAAGGGCTTTCCCGAGTCGTATGACCGGCGGGCGCTCGTCGAGTTCCTCATCCAGGTCAAGAGCGGGGCGCCCGAGGTGCGGGCTCCGTTCTACTCGCACGTGCGCTACGACATCGTGCCCGATGCGCACGTGACGATCCGCCGCCCCGACGTGCTCATCGTCGAGGGACTCAACGTGCTGCAGCCACCGCCCACCCCGAACGACGTCGCGGTCAGCGACCTTTTCGACTTCTCGATCTATGTCGACGCGGATGCCGCGCACATCGAGCGCTGGTACGTCGACCGGTTCCTCGCCCTGCGGCACGGGGCCTTCAGCAACCCGAACTCGTTCTTCAACGTGTTCGCCGGCATCAGCGACGCCGAAGCCGAGGCGCGGGCGCTCGGATTCTGGAACGACATCAACCTGCCCAACCTCGAGGAGAACGTGCTGCCCACGCGGCACCGTGCCTCGCTGGTGCTGCGCAAGGGACCCGAGCACGCCGTGGAATACGTGCAGCTGCGCAAGCTGTGACGTGGGTGGGATGCCGCGGGCTGCGGCATCCCACCGCTTTGTTCAGATCCCTAGCAATCACCTCTCCGTACGATTGACCCCATGTGTGGAATCGTCGGATACGTCGGCCCGCGCCCCAGCGAGGGCATTCTCATCTCGGGGCTCGCGCGGCTCGAATACCGCGGCTATGACTCGGCCGGCATCGCCGTCATCGACGGCGACGGCACGCTGGGCATGCGCAAGCGCGCCGGCAAGCTCAGTGTGCTGCGCGACGACCTGAAGCGCACGCCGCTGCCCGACGGCACCACCGGCATCGGCCACACCCGCTGGGCGACCCACGGCGGACCCACCGACCAGAACGCCCACCCGCACCTTGCCGACGGCGGCAAGCTCGCCGTCATCCACAACGGCATCATCGAGAACTTCGCCGCGCTCAAGGGCGAGCTCGAAGCAGACGGTGCCACCTTCCTCAGCGAGACCGACACCGAGGTCGCCGCCGTGCTGCTGGCCCGCGAGTACCACGCACACGGCGATGACCTTCAGGCAGCCTTCCGCGCGACGGTGCGCCGGCTCGAAGGCGCCTTCACCCTGCTGGCCATGCACGAAGACCACCCCGGACTCGTCGTGGGCGCGCGTCGCAACTCGCCGCTGGTGATCGGCCTGGGCGAGGGTGAGAACTTCCTCGGATCGGATGTCGCCGCCTTCGTCGAGCACACCCGCCACGCCCTGGCTATCGGCCAGGACCAGATCGTCTCGATCACGCCGGGTGCTGTGCAGGTGACCGACTTCGACGGCAACGAGGTCGAGGTCGAGCCGTTCGACGTGACGTGGGATGCCGCAGCCGCCGAGAAGGGCGGATGGTCGTCGTTCATGGCCAAAGAGGTCTCGGAAGAGCCCGATGCCGTCGCCAACACGGTGCGCGGCCGCATCCACGACGGCGCCGTGGTGATTCCCGAGCTCGATGGGCTCGACGACCTGTTCCGCGGCATCCATCGCATTCTCGTCATCGCCTGCGGCACGGCCGCCTATGCCGGTCAGGTCGGCAAGTACGCGCTCGAGCAGTGGGCGCGGGTGCCGGTCGACGTCGAGCTGGCGCACGAGTTCCGCTACCGCGACCCGGTGTTGGATTCGGGCACGCTCGTGGTCTCGATCAGCCAGTCGGGCGAGACCATGGACACGCTCATGGCGGTCAAGTACGCGCGCGAGCGCGGTGCCAAGACGCTGTCGATCTGCAACACGCAGGGGGCGACGATTCCGCGCGAGTCCGACGCCATCGTCTACACGCACGCCGGACCCGAGGTCGCCGTCGCCTCGACAAAGGCGTTCGTCGCGCAGATCACCGCGCTGTACCTGCTGGCCTTGCATGTCGGACGGGTGCGCGGGGTGCTCTCGGAGGGCGATTCGGCGCAGGCCGTCGCCGAGCTTGAGGGCGTCGCCGACAAGATCGCGTGGATCCTGACGCATGAGCAGGAGCGCACCACGCAGCTTGCGCGTTGGATGGCCGACACCCGCTCGGTGCTGTTCCTGGGCCGGCACGTCGGGTTCCCCATCGCGCTGGAGGGCGCGCTCAAGCTCAAGGAGATCTCGTACATCCATGCCGAGGGCTTCGCCGCCGGCGAGCTCAAGCACGGCCCGATCGCCCTGATCGAGCCCGGGCAGCCGGTGTTCGTCATCGTGCCGTCGCCGGTGTTCTCGCCGCTGCTGCATGACAAGGTGGTCTCGAACATCCAGGAGATCCGCGCGCGCGGCGCTCGCGTCATCGTGATCGCCGAAGAGGGCGATGCCGCGGTGCTGCCGTTCGCCGACGAAGTGCTGCGCATTCCGCTGGCCGGGCCCCTGTTCGAGCCGCTGCTGGCCGTCGTGCCGCTGCACATCTTCGCGATGGGCCTGGCCGAGGCCAAGGGCCTGGATGTCGACCAGCCCCGCAACCTGGCCAAGTCGGTCACGGTCGAGTAGCGCGGTCGGCCCCGGGTGTTTCGGGGCGGGTCGGTGTCGCTCGGCGGGAAATTCCATATGGAATTTCCCAGGCCACATGAATTTTCCGGAAATTTGATGTGGGCTGGGAAAATTGGTGTGGGCGGGCGCGCTGGCATGGTGCAGACGCGGTGGCGAGGTGCAGGCGCGGGATGCCGCGGGCCGGGCGCGGGCCGGGCGCGGGCCGGCCGCGGGCCGGGCGCGGGCCGGGCGCGATCCGGCGACAGCGCGGCAGGGCGGTGCCGCTCCCGCGCGGGTGTCTGAGCCGGGTTGCTCGCCGCCGCGACCGGCGGCCTGATGCGCCGCCGCGACCCGCGGCGCGGGTCAGCCCTGGGCGGCAAGCAGCTGCGCGAGCGCGGGCAGTTGCGCCGGGTCTTCGAGCGCCGAGCCGACGGCGACGACCCGCACGCCCGCCTGCAGGAAGGCCGGCGCGGATGCGGCATCCATTCCTCCGGTGGCCACGAACGTCACCTGCGGGAATGGGCCGCGGATCGCGCCGAACCATCCCGTGCCCAACAGCGACGCGGGAAACGCCTTCAGCCAGCTGAGCCCCTCTTTGACAGCCTGCTGCACCTCGCCGGGCGTGGCGACGCCGGGCAGCGCGGGCATGCCCGCCGCATGCGAGGCGCGCACGATCTCGACGTCGAACCCGGGGCTCACGGTGAAGGCGGCGCCGGCGTCTTTCGCCTGCCGCACGTGCTCGGGGGTGACAACGGTTCCGGCGCCGACCTGCAGACCACGGGATGCCGCAGCCTCGGCGACGACGCGGAGAGCCTCGACGTCGGCCGGGGTCTGCACCGGCACCTCGACGGCGGTGATGCCGAGGTCCCACGCCGTGGTGGCGACGGCGAGGCTGCGCTCGACGCCCATGCCGCGCAGGATCGCCATGAGGCGCACGTCGCCGAAGAGTTCGCTGAACGAGGAGTTGTCGGTCATGGTGGCCTTTCGCTGGGGTGTCTCCGGCGCCGGGCGCGGCGCGCTCGCCGCTGTCGCCGACGCGCATTCGGTTCCCTTCCATCATGGCGGCACGGGGCGGGATCCCGTGCACGCTAAAGTCGAAGGGCGCGAGGGGAGTGCGGATGATCGTCGGGATCGGCGTCGACCTGGTCGACATCCCGCGGTTCGAGCGCACCATCGCGCGCACGCCGCGGCTGCTTCCGCGCCTGTTCGCACCTGCAGAAAGGCCGCTCGCGGCCCGCTCACTCGCGGCGCGTTACGCCGCGAAAGAGGCCCTCATCAAGGCGCTCGGCGGGTCGGACGGCGTGCACTGGACCGAGATCGAGATCGTGCCGGAAGCATCGGGCAGGCCGTGGTTCTCGCTGACCGGCTCGACGGCCGAGGTCGTGGCGGCGCGGGGCATCGAGACGTTGCACCTGTCGATGTCGCACGATGCCGGTCTGGCGATCGCGTACGTCATCGCGGAGACGGGCATATCGGTGGGCGAGGATGCCGCCGGGAGCGTAGGCGGCGTCGCATGAGTCGGCTCGCCCCCGGCGTGCTGCGCGAGGCCATCATCGATACGCGCGCCATCACCGAGAATGTGCGGCACCTGCGCGCGCTGGTCGGGGTCGATGTGATGGCGGTGGTCAAGGCCGACGGCTACGGGCACGGGGCCGTGCGCGCGGCGGCGGCCGCGCTGGCCGGCGGGGCCACCCGGCTCGGCGTCACCGACCTGACCGAGGCGCTGCAGCTGCGCCGCGGCGGTATCGATGCGCCGATTCTCGCCTGGCTGCACGCGCCCGGAACCTCGTTCGATGAGGCGGTCGCCTCCGGCATCGAGCTGGGGATCTCCAGCATGGAGCAGCTGCAGCAGGCCGCGGCCGCGGCATCCGCCGATCGCTCGGTGGGCGTGCACCTGAAGGTCGAGACCGGGCTCGGACGCAATGGGATAGCCCCCGCCGAGTTCGGCCGCGTGTTCGCCGAGGCCGCCCGGCTCGAACGCATCGGCCGGTTGCGGGTGACGGGCCTTTTCAGCCATCTCTCCAACGCGTCGCCCGACGACGACCGGGCGGCGCTGGCGCGGTTCGACGAGGCGCAGGCTGCGGCATCCCACGCTGGACTCGCTCCGCGACTGCGGCACCTCGCCGCCACAGCGGCGGCGATCGACCTGCCCGAGACTCGGCTGGACTGTGTGCGGCTCGGCCTGGGGATCTATGGGCTCTCGCCGTTCGACGATCGCAGCCCCGCCGAGTTGGGGCTGCGCCCGGCGATGACGGTGCGCGCCGCGGTGGCAGCGGTGCGGCGGGTGCCGGCCGGGCACGGGGTGTCATACGGATACGCATACCGCACCGACCGCGAGACGACCCTCGCGCTGGTGCCGGCCGGCTACGCCGACGGCGTGCCGCGTCAGGCGTCGGGGGCGGGCCCGGTCGTGATCACAGGGCGGCGGTTTCGCGTGTCGGGACGTATCGCGATGGACCAGTTCGTGGTCGACGTCGGCAATGCGCCGGTGCAGGTCGGCGACGAGGTCGTGCTGTTCGGCGACCCTAGTATGGGCGTGCCCGGGGCCGAAGAGTGGGCGGATGCGGCATCCACCATCAATTACGAGATCGTGACGCGCATCGGCCCGCGCGTGCATCGGCGGGAGGCGGGGGCATGAGCGGGTGCGGGCGCGGAGGCGTTCAAAACTCAGCCTTTCCGTGCGCTTGCGGCCCGTATTCGGCGCTTATCGGGCGCTGCGGGCACGAATGGGCTGCGTTTTGGGTGGGGGAGAGGCGATGACCGGTCTGGACGCCATGGTCGGACGCTACGAGATCGCCTCGGCGAGCGAGATGGAAGACCTCGGGCGCCGCATGGGCGGGATGCTGCGGGCCGGCGACCTCGTCGTGCTGACCGGTCCGCTCGGAGCGGGAAAAACCACGCTGACCCGGGGAATCGCCGAAGGTCTGGGTGTGCGCGGGCCGGTGCAGAGCCCGACGTTCGTGATCGCGCGGACGCACCCATCGCTGGTCGGCGGCGCGCCGCTCGTGCACGCCGATGCGTACCGGCTCGGTTCGGCGCTCGAACTGGACGACCTCGACATCGACGTTGACCGCTCGGTCGTGGTCGTCGAGTGGGGACGCGGGATGGCCGAAGGGCTGCGGGAGCGATGGTGGGAGGTCGAGCTCGAGCGCGCGACCGGGGGGCACGGCTCCGACTCGGCGTGCGCGCTGCCCGACTGGGACCCCGAAGACCAGGATGCCCCCGACCCGCGCGTGGTGACGGTGTCACGCCGCGGGGCGTGAGGCGGCGCCGCGGGGCGTGAGGCGGCGCCGCGGGGCGTGAGGTCGGCCGGGGCCGCGCCTGCCGACGCCCGGCGCGCTGCCCGAGTGAGGCCGGGCGTGCGCCGCCGCCACCGCCCCTCAGGCTGTTGTCGATCGCTCGCTATTACGCTGGAAGGCGTGATCCTCGGCATCGACACCTCGCTCGGCACCACCGTGGCCGTCATCGAGGATGACGGCGTCGTCTGCGCGCAGGCAGACAGCCCCGACCCGCTCGCCCACGCCGAGGTGATCGGCACGCTGCTGCAGCAGGTCACGGCGGGTGGGTCGCAGCATCCCGTCGGGGCCTCCAGCCCACATCAAACCGCCCAGCCCACATCAAACCGCCGGCAAAATGATGTGGTCTCGCAAATTCCATATGGAATTTCCCACCGGGAGGGCATCTCGCACGTGGCCGCGGGCATGGGCCCGGGCCCCTTCACCGGCCTGCGCATCGGCATCGCCGCCGCGCGCGCGTTCGCGCTGGGCCGCGGCATCCCGGTCGTTCCGGTCATCAGCCACGACGCGATAGCGCTCGAGCACCTGCTGCACGATGCGCTGACGGATGCCGCGCCCGTGCGGTTCGCGATCGTCACCGACGCGCGCCGCCGCGAGTATGCGTACTCCGTCTACGACGGCATCGACGACGACGGGCTTCCGGTGCGCACGAGCGGTCCGGCCCTGGCACACCGCGACGAAATCGACGCCGTGCTCGCCGACGCCGGCGCCGAGCGGCGTGGCGCCCACGCCGTGTCGGGCGCGATTCTCGCGCTCGCCGCCGCACGGGCGCTGGCCGCGGGGCGCGAGATCGGCCCGCACGACGCTCTCTATCTGCGCTCACCCGATGTGGCAGTGCCGGCCCCACGCAAGAAGGTCGGCCTGTGAGCGGGGCGGACGCGCCGAAGAACGAGGCGGCCGTGCCCGTCACACTGCGCACCGCGACACTCGACGACCTCGACGCGATCATGGCGCTCGAGCGCGCATCGTTTCCCACCGACGCCTGGGGCGTGCGCACCATGCGCGACGAACTCGTCTCACCGCACGGTCGCTACCTCGTGCTCGAGCACGATGGCGCCCTCGTCGGCTACGCAGGCCTGCGCGCGGTGGCCGGCTCGCGTGACGGCGACGTGCAGACGATAGCGGTGGCGGCGGCATCCCGAGGCAACGGCTGGGGACGGATGCTGCTTCTCGAGCTGATCGCCGAGGCATATCGCCGCGGGGTGCGCGACCTGTTCCTCGAGGTGCGCGCCGACAACCCGGTCGCGCAGGCGCTGTATGTCTCGGAAGGCTTTCACGAGGTCGGCCGCCGGCCGCGGTATTACCAGCCCGACGACGTCGATGCCATCGTGATGCAGGCCGACTTGCGCCGAAGTGACGTCGCCCCGGCGTTCAAAACTCAGCCAGAATCGACGCAGACGGCCGAAAACAGGTCGGAATCGGCCGTGCGGGCCGAAACTCGAGGAGTTCTGAACGCCGCACGGCCGGACCTGAACGCCGCACGTCCGGAACGGAACGCCGAACGGCCGGAACGGAACGCCGCACGGCCGGAAGGATCGGCGCAATGACCCGCGAACCGCTTGTTCTGGGCATCGAGACCAGCTGTGACGAGACCGGCATCGGCATCGTGCGCGGCCGCACGCTGCTTTCAAACACCATCGCCAGCAGCATGGAGCAGCACGCGCGCTACGGCGGGGTGATCCCCGAGGTCGCCGCGCGTGCGCACCTCGAGGCGCTGCAGCCCTCGATCGAGGCGGCGCTGGCCGAGGCCGGTGCGAACCTCGGGCTGCCCGGCCCGCTGCCGCTGAGCGATCTCGACGCGGTGGCCGTGACCAGCGGCCCAGGCCTTGCCGGAGCCCTCATGGTCGGCGTCGGGGCCGCCAAGGCGCTCGCCGTCTCGCTCGAGAAGCCGCTGTATGCCGTGAACCACCTCGTCGGGCACATCGCCGCCGACATCCTCGACACCGAAGCGGGGCCCCTGGAGTATCCGACCGTCGCGCTGCTCGTCTCGGGTGGGCACACCTCGCTGCTGCTCGTGCGCGATGTGACCACCGACGTCGAACTGCTCGGCGAGACGATGGACGACGCAGCCGGCGAAGCCTTCGACAAGGTCGCCCGCATTCTCGGGCTGCCCTACCCCGGCGGCCCCGAGATCGACCGTGCGGCGGCATCCGGTGATCCGCAGGCCATCCGCTTTCCGCGCGGGCTGTCGCGGGCCTCTGACCTCGATCGCCACCGCTACGACTTCTCGTTCTCGGGGCTGAAGACGGCCGTCGCACGCTGGATCGAACAGCGCGAAGCGGCCGGCGAGGCAGTGCCGACCGGGGATGTGGCAGCGAGCTTCCGCGAGGCGGTCGTCGATGTGCTGGTGACCAAGGCCCTCGACGCCTGTGCGCGGCACGATGTGCCCCGGCTGCTTTTGGGAGGCGGGGTCATCGCCAACCGACGACTGCGGGATGTCGCGCTTGCGCGCGCCGCGGACGCCGGAGTGACGGTGCGCATCCCGCCGCTGTCGCTGTGCACTGACAACGGAGCGATGATCGCCGCACTTGCCGCGCAGCTGATCGCTTCGGGACGCGAGCCGTCCACTCTCGCGTTCGGCGCCGACTCGACCCTGCCGGTCACGCAGATTCAGGTGGCACAGCGATGAGCGACGAGAAGGAACAGGCAGCCCCGCACATCGAGACCTCGCCGGCGTCGCCCGAGATCGAACTCGGTATGGGTGATGCGGCACTTCCCGGTGCCCACAAGGGCGGGTTCCAGCGGCTGCCGACCGCCCCCGTCAACCTGCCGGCGACCGATGTCGGCCCCAGCGAAGACCTTCCCCCGCTGCCCGACGCCGAGTGGGTGGCGCCGGTCCGGGTGCGGCACGGAATGAGCGGCTGGGCGCTGGGTCTTGCCGTCATGGCCCTGGGTGCGTCGTTCTTCGTCGGCTGGACGTTCCCGCTCGGACTCGCCGCGGCCATCGTGTCGATTGTCGCGCTGCGCCGCCCGTGGGACAGCCGGGTCGTCGCCGGCTGGGCGCTGGCGCTGAGCATTCTGTCGGTGCTGTACAGCGCCGGATGGCTGCTGTGGCTTGCGCACCAGCAGCACCTGGTCAGCTGAGCGTCACTGCACCCGGTCGGCGAGGACGGCGAGGTGACGCTGGCCCACCCGGGTCAGGATCAGGGTCGCCGACCCCTCGCCGCGCAGCGCGAGCTTGCGGCGGAACGCCGCCGGGTCGACATCCATGCCGCGCTTCTTTATCTCGACGGTGCCGATGCCCCGCGCGCGCAGCGCGGCACTGACGGTCTTGGCGTGCGCGGGCATCGTCTCGCGCACCCGGAACGACTGCACGAACGGGCTGGTCAGCGCGGCATCCCCGGTGATGTAGGCGATGCGCGGATCGAGCATGCCCCCTTCGAGCTGCCGGGCGAGAGTGCCCACCAGCCGCGCGCGGATGACGGCGCCATCGGGCTCATGCAGGTAGGCGCCCAGCTCGCGCACCTCGGCGTCGGGTGCGTCGTCGGCGGCGGTCAGCTCGTGCACCTTGTCGCCGCGCAGCAGCAGCGCCGCGCGGCGCACGCCGTCGCGCGCGAGGGCGCCGGTCCACACGACGAGCTCGACGACGGTGCCGTCGGCGCTCACCCACTGCGTCTCGGCGTCGGCGGGCAGGGCGTCCCGATCGTGGCCCGGGCCGAGTTTGATGCCGGTGGGCAGCGTCGCGGCGACCTCGAAGGCCCACCCGAGCGGCGGCGAGTAGTCGTCGGGACCCACCCGCCGGGTCTCGCGATGCCCGGCCGCACGTCGCGCCGGATCGAGCCACAGCGCGTCGACGTCGTGGGGGAGGGATGCCTCGGCCCGGCCGTGTCGCACCGTGACGGTGTCGCCGAACACGGCCAGGTTGTACGCGGCGATCGCCGCCGTGACCTCGTCGGCGTCGACGGCCGTAACCTGAAGACCCGCGGCAGCGAAGGCGAGAGCGTCGCCGCCGATGCCACAGCCGAGGTCGGCGACCCGCGTGATTCCGGCGGTGCGCATGCGTGAAGCGTGGTGGGCGGCCACAGTCAGCCGGGTGGCCTGTTCCAGCCCCGCGCGGGTGAACAGCATCCGCCCGGCGAAGTCGCCGAACTTCGCGACCGCCTTCGCGCGCAGGTGCGCCTGGCCGACGACGGCCGAGACGAGGTCGGGGGAATGACCGGCCGCGCGCAGCCGCGAGACGGCGCGCGCGGCATCCGCCGTCGACACGACCGGATCGAGCGTGTCGAGCAGGCTCAGCCCGGTGGGGGTGAGCAGTGCGGTCAGCTCGCTCATCTGCATCGTCCCAGCGTATGGGAGAGGTTCGTTGGCACTCGCGTTGCGAGAGTGCCAATTCATTGCCTAAACTGATGTCAGCACTCTCGATGTCTGAGTGCTAACGAGTCTTCAGTCTCAACGAAGGAAGAGGTAGACCGTGTCGGTTTCCATCAAGCCGCTCGAGGACCGCATCGTCATCAAGCAGGTCGAGGCCGAGCAGACCACCGCGAGTGGCCTGGTCATCCCCGACACCGCCAAGGAGAAGCCCCAGGAGGGCGAAGTCATCGCCGTGGGCCCCGGCCGCATCGATGACAATGGCAACCGCGTTCCGCTCGACGTCGCCGTCGGCGACCGCGTGCTGTACAGCAAGTACGGCGGGACCGAGGTCAAGTTCGGGGCCGACGAGTTCCTCGTGCTGTCGGCCCGCGACGTGCTCGCGGTCGTCGTTCGCTAGCTCGATTCGCCGGGCGAGTGCTCTCGCCCACCCCGTACGAGGACCCCGGATGCTGCGGCATCCGGGGTCCTCGTCGTCTGTCTAGGCTGGTGCAGTGAGGCAGACCAGAAGCGCGGCGACCACGGGCGGGTTCTACGCCTTCGCTGCCTACCTGCTGTGGGGTCTGTTTCCGCTGTACTTTCTGCTGCTGCTGCCCTCGACTCCGTGGGAGGTTGTCGCCTGGCGGGTGCTGCTCTCGCTGGTCTTCTGCGTCGTCGCGCTGAGCGTGACCCGGGGCTGGGGAGCGTTCGCGCGCATCGCGCGGCAGCCGCGACTGTTGGGCTGGACGGCCGCGGCCGGCATCCTCATCTTCGTCAACTGGACCGTCTACCTCGTCGCGACTCTCACCGGACACGTCATCGAGGCGAGCCTGGGCTACTTCATCAATCCGATCGTGACGGTGCTGCTGGGCGTGCTTGTGCTGCGTGAGCGGCTGCGCCGGGCGCAGTGGGTGGCGATAGCGATCGCGGTGGTGGCGGTGGGCGTGATCATCGTCGGATACGGCCAGGTGCCGTGGATCTCGCTGGCACTCGCCTTTTCGTTCGGCCTGTACGGCCTGACCAAGAACCGCGTCGGCGGCACGGTCGACGCGGTGAGCGGGCTGACCCTGGAAACGGCATGGCTGACCCCGGTGGCGGCGGGAATGCTGATCTGGGTCGGCACGGGCTCGGGCCTCACCCTGGGCACCGCCGGGGCCGCCCACGCCGTGCTGCTCCTGCTGGCCGGGGTGGCCACCGCGGTGCCTCTGCTGCTGTTCGCCGCCGCGACTCGGCGCGCCCCGCTCAGCCTCATCGGACTGCTGCAGTTCCTCACCCCGATTCTGCAGTTCGTCACCGGCGCGGTCATTCTGCACGAGGCGATGCCGACCGAACGGTGGATCGGCTTCGGCCTGGTGTGGGTCGCGCTGGTCGTGCTGAGCATCGACTCACTGCGTGCGGCACGCCGCACCCGCGCGGCCGGCGTCGGCAACGACGTCGCCGAGATCGCCTGAGCGGTCGGCTCCCCGGCTCGCTACCGCCAGCGGCCGAGGGCCCACGGCTGCGGGTCTGGCGTGCGGTGTCGAGCAGCGGCATCCGGTTCGATGACCCGGCCGGCTTGCGCATCGCCGAAGCCCGGCTCGGTGACAGCTTCGGGCAGCTGCAGCGCGAACAGCGGGATGCTCACATGCACGAGCGGGCCGATGCACAGTGCGACCGCCAGGGTGCCCCAGCCGACGTTGCCGCCCAGCAGCCAGCCCACCGCCAGCACGGTCGCCTCGATGCCGGTGCGCACGAGCCAGATGGGCAGCCCGGTGCGGGCATGCAGTCCGGTCATGAGTCCGTCGCGGGGGCCCGGGCCGTGCTGGGCTCCGATGTAGAGTCCGGTCGCGGCGGCGATGAGCACCAGGCCGGCGGCGAACAGCAGCACCCGCGCCCAGAGCGCCTGAGGCTGCGGAATCACCCACAAACCGAACTGGGCGGCCGGCCCGATCAGCAGCACATTCAGCACCGTACCGATGCCGGGGCGCTGTCGCAGCGGAATCCACAGCAGCAGCACGAGGGCGCCGACGAGGTTGGTGACGAGTCCGAACGGGATGCCGGTGTGCAGCATGATTCCCTGGGCGAACACATCCCACGGCTCGATGCCGATGGTGGCCTGCATCATCGTGGCGATCGCGATGCCGTAGAAGAACAGCCCGACCAGCAACTGCACGAGTCGACGGCCGCGCGAGGCGGGGCGGCGGCTCAGCGGCTTGGGCTCGAACGCCGGCAGCGCCGGCCAGGCGCGGCGGCGCGATGTCGCAGGAGCGACAGAGTCCGACTGGATTGGCTGCATAAGAGGCATCCAATCGTGAAAATACCCTGGAGAAGTAGAGCCAATCTGACTAAAGTGGCCTGATGGCGATCATGGCTATCGGCGCGCACGCGCTTCTCGACCTGCTCGGCGAGTGGCGGGGCAGCGGCGCGTCGTATGAGGCGCTGGCCGACCGCATCCGGCTGCTGGTCATCGACGGCCGGGTGGGCTCGGGCGTGCGGCTGCCGGCCGAGCGTGAACTTGCCGCCGAGCTCGAGATCAGCCGGACCACCGTCACCGCGGCCTATCAGCGGCTGCGCGAGCAGGGGTTCGCGCTCAGCCGCCAGGGCTCGGGTACGCGCACCGCGCTGCCTGGGGGCGCTGCCTCGCCGACGGTGCCCGAGACGGGGCTGCTCGACTTCTTGAAGGCCGCGCTGCCGGCGCCTTCGATGATGCTGGATGCCGTGGCCGAGGCATCCACTCAGCTCGCGCCTCTGCTGCTCGACTCGGGTTACGAGACGATCGGGCTGCCCGTGCTGCGCGAGGCTGTCGCCCGGCGCTACACCGAGCGCGGGCTGCCCACCGACGCCGACCAGGTGCTCATCACCGTGGGCGCGCAGCAGGCCATCGCCCTCATCGGCCGCGCGCTGGTGCGCCGCGGCGACCGTGCGCTGATCGAGGTGCCGACGTACCCGCATGCTTACGACGCCATCGGCGCGGCGGGGGCGCGGATGGTGACCGCTCCGGTGTCGGTGGACTCGCCCGAGGGGTGGGACGTGGAGGCGTTCGAGTCGGCGATGCGCCGCACGAGCCCCGCCATCGCGTATCTGATGCCCGATTTTCAGAACCCGACCGGGCGCTCGATGTCGCTGGCGGTGCGTCGGCGGCTGCTGGATGCGGCCGCGGCGCAGGGCACGATCCTGGTCGCCGACGAGACTCCCGCCGAGCTCGACATCGACCGGCCCGAGACCTTTCCGCCCCTGGCGGCCACGGCGGGCGGCGGGGCCCGGGTGATCACGATCGGGTCGGCGAGCAAGACGATGTGGGGCGGACTGCGGGTGGGATGGGTGCGTGCCGAGCGGGCGATGATCCGTCGGCTGCACGCGGTGCGGGTGAACATGGACCTGGGCACCCCGATCATCGATCAGCTCGTCGTGGCGTCGCTTTTCACGCGGTTCGACGAGGTGCTCGCCCAGCGTCGGGCAGCTCTGGCGGCCGGTCGTGCGGCGATCGAGCGGATAGTGCCGGCGGCATTCCCCGACTGGACGCTGCCGCATGTGCACGGCGGGCTCGCGGTGTGGGCCCACATCGGCGCGCCGGTGAGCTCGCAGCTGGCGCTGGCCGCGCGCAGCGAGGGTCTGCTGGTCACGGCCGGGCCGCGATTTGGTCTCGACGGCGCGTTCGAGCGGTTCCTGCGGTTGCCGTTGACCTCCACCGGCCCGCAGGTCGAACAGGCCGTCGCGGCACTGCAGCGCGCGTGGCCGGCCGCGGCGCGGCATCCCCTCTCCGATGCGGGGGCGCTCACGGGGGTCGTCTGAGCGGGCGGGCCGGGGGTTCTGCGGGCGGCGGGGTGCCCGCAGGGGCGGTGCGTTCTGCGGGCGGGCACTCACACGCGTGCCAGGCCCGCGCGGGCGGCGCGTTCTGCGGGCGGCGGGCACTCGCACGGGCGGCGGGGTGCCCGCAGGGGCGGGCGGCGTCTGAGCTGCGGCATCCCTCGGTCTCTGCGGGAACAAAGCCGGCTCGCCGACGCTTAGACTTGACAGGGCAGGGAATGCCTCTCTCGCGCCCGGTCGACGACAGCCCGCCCCCGGCTCTCGGGTGGCTTTCAGGAGGAATCAATGGAACAACCCGACCCGTTCGGCTTCGTCGGTCTCACCTATGACGACGTTCTGCTCCTGCCCGGGCATACCGACGTCATCCCGAGCGAGGCCGACACCTCCTCGCGCGTGACCCGGCGCATCACGGTGGCCACTCCGCTGATCTCGGCGGCCATGGATACCGTGACCGAGGCGCGCATGGCCATCGCCATCGCGCGACAGGGCGGGCTCGGCATCCTGCATCGCAACATGTCCATCGCCGATCAGGCGAGCATGGTCGACCAGGTCAAGCGCAGCGAGTCGGGCATGATCACCAACCCGATCACGACCACCCCTGATGCCACGATCGAAGACGTCGACGCGCTGTGCGCGCAATACCGCATCTCGGGTCTGCCGGTCGTCGACGACGGCGGACGACTTGTCGGCATCATCACCAACCGCGACATGCGGTTCGTCTCGGGCTTCGAGCGCCAGACCACGAAGGTGCGCGACGTCATGACCAGCGAGGGGCTGATCACCGGGCCGGTCGGCATCAGTGCGGGCGAGGTCATCGCCACGTTCGCCAAGCACCGCGTCGAGAAGCTGCCGCTCATCGACGACGACGGCAACCTCGCCGGGCTGATCACCATCAAGGACTTCGACAAGAGCGAGAAGTATCCGCTGGCCACGAAAGACGAGCAGGGCCGGCTGCGCGTGGGCGCCGCCATCGGTTTCTTCGGCGATGCCTGGGAGCGCGCCGAAGCGCTGCGCGACGCGGGTGTCGACGTCATCGTCGTCGACACCGCCAACGGACAATCGGCCGGCGTCATCGACATCGTCACGCGGCTTAAGGCCGACCCCTCGTTCGAGCACATCGACATCGTGGGCGGCAACGTCGCCACGCGCGAGGGCGCGCAAGCGCTGATCGACGCGGGAGTGGATGCTGTGAAGGTGGGTGTCGGACCGGGTTCGATCTGCACCACCCGCATCGTCGCCGGCGTCGGGGTTCCCCAGGTGACCGCGGTGTACGAGGCCTACCTCGCCGCCCGTGAGGCGGGCGTGCCCGTGATCGCCGACGGTGGCCTGCAGTACTCCGGCGACATCGCCAAGGCGTTGGTCGCGGGGGCCGACGCGGTGATGATCGGATCGCTGTTCGCGGGCACCGACGAGTCGCCGGGCGAGATCGTCTTCCAGGGCGGCAAACAGTTCAAGCAGTATCGCGGGATGGGATCGCTCGGAGCGCTGCAGACCCGGGGCAAGAAGACGTCGTACTCGAAGGACCGCTACTTCCAGGCCGACGTTCCCAGCGACGACAAGCTGATCCCCGAGGGTATCGAGGGGCAGGTCGCCTATCGCGGGCCGGTCGCAGCCGTCGCATATCAGCTCATCGGCGGGCTGCGTCAGTCGATGTTCTACGTCGGCGCCCGCACTGTCGAAGAGCTCAAGCAGCGTGGCAAGTTCGTGCGGATCACCGCCGCAGGCCTCAAAGAGTCGCACCCGCACGACGTGCAGATCGTCGTCGAGGCGCCCAACTACAAGAAGTAGGGCGCCCGGGCGGGGCCCGTCAGTTCGGGCCCCGATGACGACCGAGGCTGCGGCGTGTGCCGTTGCCCGGGGCGGCTCGGCCTCGCGCTGTTGGTGCGGGGCGGCTCGGCCTCGCGCTGTTGGTGCGGGGCGGCTCGGCCTCGCGCCCTGTGACCTCGGGCGTTGGCTTGTTGGAGCCTGCGGACTCTTCACCCCGCGCTGTCCCGTTCTGCTCGGGCTGTCCCGTTCTGCGTGCGCTGCCCCGTTCTGCGTGCGCTACCCCGTTCTGCGTGCGCTATCCCGATCTGCGTGGCGCCTGGGCTCGCGCTATCCCGTTCTGCGTGCGCTGTCCCGTTCTGCAGGGCCCGTGGGCTTGCGCTATCCCGTTCTGCGTTCGCGTATGCGTTTTTCGTGCGCGTGTGCGGATTCGGGTAGCGCGAGCTTCTTGGCGTTGTGATCGACGTGCTTGGCGAGTGGGTCTGGGCGGCTCGCGCTGTCCCGATCCACGTGCGCTATCCCGACCTGCGTGCGCTGCTCCGATCTGTGGGGCTCGTAGGTTCGCGCTATCCCGTTCTGCGTGCGCTGTCCCGATCTGCGTGCCGCCTGGGTTCGCGCTATCCCGATCTGCGTCCGCGCATGCTTTTTTCATACGCGTGTGCGGATTCGGGTAGCGCGAGCTTCTTGGCGTTGTGATCGACGTGCTTGGCGAGTGGGTCTGGGCGGCTCGCGCTATCCCGTTCTGCGTGCGCTATCCCGATCTGCGTGCGCTGTCCCGATCTGCGTGGCGCCTGGGTTCGCGCTATACCGATCTGCGTCCGCGCATGCTTTTCTCATGCGCGTATGCGGATTCGGGTAGCGCGAGATTTTCGGCGTCGAGGTTGACGTGGATGTCGAGCGGATCTGGATGCCTCGCGCTATCCCGTTCTGCTGGGGCTGTCCCGTTCTGCTCGCGCTGACCCGTTCTGCTGGCGCTGTCCCGATCTGCGTGCGGTGCTCCGATCTGTGGGGCTCGTAGGTTGGCGCGGCCCCGTTCTGCGTGCGCTGCCCTTTCCTGCGGGGCTCCGCGGCTCGCGCTATCCCCATCTGCGTCCGCGCATGCGTTTTTCGTGCGCGTATGCGGATTCGGGTAGCGCGAGCGTGCGGCGGCGTCCTGATCGACGCCGTGACCGACGCGACGCCGTGACCGACGCGGCGCGGCGCGAGGCGCCCGGGTAGGGTGGAGGGGTGAGCATGGACATCGAACTGGGCAGCTCCAAGCGCGCCCGCCGGGCTTATACCTTCGATGACATCGCGGTCGTCCCTTCACGGCGCACGCGCAACCCCGAAGACGTCTCGACCTCGTGGTCGATCGACGCTTTCTCGTTCGACGTGCCGGTGCTCGGTGCGCCGATGGACTCGGTGGTCAGCCCCACGACGGCGATCATGCTCGGGCAGCTCGGCGGCCTGGGTGTGCTCGACCTCGAAGGGCTGTGGACCCGCTACGACGACCCCGACCCGCTGCTGGCCGAGATCTCGCGACTCGACGACACGGAGGCCACCCGGCGCATGCAGGAGCTGTATGCCGAGCCGATCAAGCCAGAGCTCGTGCGCGACCGGCTCGCCCAGGTGCGCGAGGCCGGTGTCACGGTGGCAGGCTCGCTCACCCCGCAGCGCACGCAGGAGCTCTACGAGACCGTCGTGGCCGCCGGCGTCGACCTGTTCGTCATCCGTGGCACGACCGTGTCGGCCGAGCACGTTTCCAGCGTCGCCGAGCCGCTGAACCTCAAGAAGTTCATCTACGATCTCGACGTCCCCGTCATCGTCGGCGGCGCCGCCACCTACACCGCCGCGCTGCACCTCATGCGCACGGGCGCAGCGGGTGTGCTCGTCGGATTCGGCGGGGGAGCGGCATCCACCACCCGTGCCACCCTGGGCATCCACGCGCCGATGGCGACCGCGGTCGCCGACGTGGCCGGCGCGCGCCGCGACTACATGGACGAATCGGGCGGCCGCTATGTGCACGTGATCGCCGACGGCGGCGTGGGCACCTCGGGTGACATCGTGAAGGCGTTGGCGATGGGGGCGGATGCTGTGATGCTGGGTGTCGCGCTGGCGCGGGCGACCGACGCCCCCGGTCGTGGATACCACTGGGGGCCCGAGGCGCATCACCCGCAGCTGCCGCGTGGCCGCCGCGTGAAGGTCGAGCAGGTCGCCTCGCTCGAAGAGATCCTGTACGGCCCGGCGCCGGTGGCCGACGGCACGGCCAACCTCATCGGAGCCCTGCGCAAGTCGATGGCCACCACCGGATACTCCGACCTGAAGGAGTTCCAGCGGGTCGAGGTGGTCGTGGCGCCGTACGGCGTCGAATGACAGAGAACGGCGACCTTCCCGAGGTCTTCCCGCCCACGCTGCGCGAGGTCATGCTGCGCCCGCGCTGGCTGGCGATGCTGGCGCTGTGCCTGGTGGTCGCCGGCGTGTTCGCCTGGCTCGGTCAGTGGCAGCTCGGTCGTGCTCTGGACACCAGCGCGACGACGCCGGGCGAGACCGAGCAGGTGCTGCCCATCGAACAGGTGGTCGAGCCCGGCGCGTACCTCAACTCGCCCCTGGTGGGTCAGAAGGTGCAGGTGTCGGGGCATTTCGTCGCGGGCGACTTCATCGTGGTCTCCGAGCGGATGAACGGCGACGACCAGGGATTCTGGGTGACCGGACAGTTCCGCCTCGATGGCACCGAAAACCCCACCTCGCTGGCGGTGGCCGTGGGCTGGGCGGCGACGCTGGAGAAGGCGCGGGATGCGGCATCCACTCTCAATGCCGGTGGCCAGAGCACCTCGACCATGACCGGGCGCCTGATCTCTGACGAGGGACCGCGGGTGCCGCCGCGCAACGACCCCGACGCGCTGCGGTCGATGTCGCCGGCGGCGTTGCTGAGCCGCTGGCACGACATCGCGGGGCTCGACGTCTACCGGCCCTACTTGGTGGCAGACCAGCCGCTGGGCTCGCTCGTGCGCATCGTCTCGCACGCGCCCGCCGGCGGCGGGGGCCTCAACTGGCTCAATCTCTTCTATGCCGCCGAGTGGGCGGTCTTCGCGGGCTTCGCGTTTTATCTCTGGTACCGGCTGGCCCGGGATGCCTGGGAGAAAGAGGTCGAAGAGCTCGCCGATGCGCAGGGCGGCGAGCTGGCCTGACGCGCGCGCAGATGAGAGCTGGATGAGTTTGCGCCGACGCGATTGAGGATGTCGGCGGCCATCCCTAGGCTCGCAACAGACACGTCGCTGTGTAAACGCCCAGAAGAGGTGATGGCACCGCTGTGAGGGCGCGACGTGTGTTTCGCGACCTCAGGAGGGAAGCCGAATGAACCTCGTCCCCGCTCGTGCGCGCACTCGCACCGCAGCACTCGCCCTCGGCACCATCGCCGCCGTCACCCTCGGGGTGATCGGCGCGGCGCCGGCCTCGGCCGCCGACGATCCCGTCGAGATCGACGTGGTTACCATCAACGACTTCCACGGTCGCATCGAGGCAGACGGCGCCTCGGGCGGTGCGGCCGCGCTGGCGACGGCGGTCAAACAGGTGCGCGCGGCCAACCCGAACACGATCTTCGCCGCCGCGGGCGATTTGATCGGGGCATCCACCTTCACCTCGTTCATCCAAGACGACAACCCCACCATCGACGCCCTCAACGCTGCCGGGCTCGAGGTCAGCTCGACCGGCAACCACGAGTACGACCAGGGCTGGGCCGATCTGCGCGACCGGGTGGTGCCGCGCGCCGACTGGGAGTACATCAACTCCAACGTCGTGCTGAAATCGACCGGCGAGCCGGCCCTGGCGCCCTCGTGGGTGAAAGAGGTCGACGGCGTGCGCGTCGGGTTCATCGGGGCGGTCACCGAGGCGCTGGGGTCGCTGGTCTCGCCCGCCGGCATCGCCGATCTCGAGGTGCGCAATATCGCCGATTCCGTCAACGCCGCTGCCGCCGATCTGAAAGACGGCGACGAGTCGAACGGTGAGGCCGACGTGATCATCCTGCTCGTGCACGAGGGGGCGACCACGACCGACGTGTCCAGTGTCACGCCCGACTCACCGCTGGGGCAGATCGTCTACAACGTCGACGATGATGTGAACGCCATCGTGTCGGCGCACACGCACCTGGCCTACAACTTCACGATCGACGGACGGCCGGTGGTCTCGGCTGGCAAGTACGGCGAGGCCTACGGGCTGATGAAGATCAGCGTTGATCCCACCGACAAGTCGGTGCTGTCGATCAGCGACGAGATAAAGCCGCTGGCGGCCGATGGTGTTCCGCTGTACGCCCCCGATCCCACCGTGCAGGGCATCGTCGACGACGCCGTCACAGCGGCCGAGGGCCCGGGTAACGCGACGGTGGGCGCCGTGACGGCCGACTTCAACCGGGCACGGCAGAGTGACGGCGTCACCGAGAACCGCGGCGGCGAATCGACGCTGGGCAACTTCGTCGCCGATGTGCAGCAGTGGTCGACCGGTGCCGACCTGGCTCTGATGAACCCGGGTGGCCTGCGCACCGACATCACCTATGCCTCCAGCGGCGACGGCGACCCCGACGGCAACGTCACCTATCGCGAGGCGGCCACGGTGCAGCCGTTCGCCAACACGATGATGACTACGACGCTCACCGGAGCCCAGCTGAAGCAGGTGCTCGAAGAGCAGTGGCAGCCCGCCGGGGCGAGCCGGCCCATCCTGAAGCTCGGAGTGTCACAGGCGCTGTCGTACACCTATGACCCGACGGCGGCGGCGGGATCGCACATCACGACCATGACGGTGAACGGGGCCACAGTCTCGCCCACCGATACGTTCACGGTCGCGGTGAACTCGTTCCTGGCAGCCGGCGGCGACAACTTCACGACGCTCGCCGAAGGAGCGAACACCGCCGACACCGGCAAGGTCGATCTGCAGTCGATGGTCGACTGGTTCTCGGCGAACGGGACGGCCACGCCCGACAACGCCCAGCGCGCGGTCGGTGTGGTGCTGAGCCCGCCCGACGCCGACGGATACAGCGCCGGCGACACCGTCACGGCAAACCTGTCGTCGCTCGCGTTCAGCGCGGGCGAGCAGGCTCCCGACGAGGTCACCATCTCGCTGGGAGATGCCGAACTGGCCACGAGCGCGGTCGACCCGACCGTGATCGACGCCTCGGATGAGGCAGGACGAGCCGATCTGACCTTCACGATCCCCGACGGGGTCGAGGGAGCGCAGTCGTTGACGGTGAGCGTGGCCTCCACCGGCACGAGCGTGCAGGTGCCGATCGAGATCGCGGCGCCGGCGTTCGACGGCGCTGTCACCGTGAGCGCGAAGAAGGTCGCAGCCGGCGGCAAGCTCGTCATCCGCGGCACCGGCTTCGAGCCTCGCGAGAAGCTCGCGGTGCATCTGCAGCCCAAGAAGGGCGCCGCGGTATCGCTCGGCTCGGTGACGACCGACCGTGACGGCACCTTCCGCGACACGGTGAGCGTGCCGCGATCCACCAAGGCAGGCACGTACACCCTGGTGGTGCGGCAGGCCGATGGCGATAAGGCGACGGCGGCCGTGCAAGTGACCCGCGCGCCAAGCGGCGGCGGCCATGGCCACGGCAACGGCGGTGGGTCCGGCAACGGCGGTGGTCACGGGCACGGTCACGGGTCTGGTGCCGGACACGGCGGCGGCCATGGGCACGGCGGCGGGTGCCTGCCACGCTTCTGACACGCGCTGGCAGTTGCGAAGGGCGGGGTGCGGATGCCGCATCCCGCCCGCGTCGCGCGGTGCGGATGCCGCATCCCGCCCGGATCGCGCGGTGCGGATGCTGCATCCCGCCCGCGTCGCGCGGTGCGCGCACGTGCGCTGAGGCGCCGCTCACCGGGCGAGGGCGATGAAACGCCCGGGTAGGATGGAGCCATGCCTCTCGCCCCCAAGCTGGCGACCTTCCCCGCCATCCGCGGTGCGCTGAAGTTCTACCAGATCTGCTCGATCATCACCGGAACCTTCCTGCTTCTGCTGGTCGCCGAGATGATCCTGAAATACACGCCGATCCAGCTCGAACTCTTCGCCGGTGGTTCGGGCGGGTTCCTCTGGTTCGCGCCGGTGGTCGATGGCCCGAACGGCCTGGAATCGACCGGCGACGGAGTGAACCTGTCGATGGCGATCCTCATCGTGCACGGCTGGTTCTACGTCGTGTATCTCTTCAGCTGCTTCCGTCTGTGGAGCCTGATGCGCTGGCAGTTCGGCCGCTTCATCATGCTGGCAGCCGGTGGTGTCGTACCGTTCCTGTCCTTCATCATGGAGGGCATCGTCGCCCGGGATGCCAAACGCTACCTCGCCGAGCGGGAGGCAGCCGAGGCATCCGATTCGTCCACCCCCGCCTCTGAAGGAGCCCGGTGACCGAGCAGACAGACACCGCGCAGCGTCCGGTTCTCGTCGTCGACTTCGGCGCGCAGTATGCGCAGCTGATCGCGCGTCGCGTGCGTGAGGCGGGCGTGTACAGCGAGATCGTTCCGCACACCGCATCGTCCGCCGAGATCGCGGCACGCAACCCCGTCGCCCTCATCCTGTCGGGCGGACCGTCGTCGGTCTATGCCGAGGGAGCCCCGCGGCTCGACCCCGCGGTGTTCGACCTGGGGCTGCCGACACTGGGCATCTGCTACGGCTTTCAGGTCATGGCGCAGACCCTCGGCGGCGAGGTGGCCAACACCGGCCTGCGCGAATACGGCGCCACCGACGCCGCCCTCACCGGCGACGGCGGCGTGCTGCTGGGCGGCCAGCCCGCCGACCAGAACGTGTGGATGAGTCACGGCGATCAGGTCGCCGCCGCGCCCGAAGGTTTCGAGGTGCTCGCCTCGACCAGCGCGACCCCGGTGGCCGCGTTCGGCAACGACGCGAAGTGCCTGTACGGCGTGCAGTGGCATCCCGAGGTCAAGCACTCCGACCACGGCCAGCAGGTCATCGAGAACTTCCTGCACAAGGCAGCCGGGCTTGCCGCCGACTGGAACAGCGACAGCGTCATCGCCGAGCAGGTCGAGCGCATTCGCGCGCAGGTCGGCGACGCGCGCGTGATCTCGGCGCTGTCGGGCGGGGTCGACTCGGCCGTGTCGACGGCGCTCGTGCACAAGGCCATCGGCGACCAGCTGATCGCCGTGTTCGTCGACCACGGACTGCTGCGCAAGGGCGAGCGCGAGCAAGTGGAGCAGGACTACGTCGCCTCAACCGGTGTGCGCCTGGTGACGGTGGATGCCGCCGACACGTTCCTCGGCCATCTGCAGGGAGTCACCGACCCCGAAGAGAAGCGCAAGATCATCGGCCGCGAGTTCATTCGCGCCTTCGAGAAGGTGCAGCGCGAGCTGGTCGCCGAGGCGGCGGCCGAGGGCGCGCCCATCAAGTTCCTCGTGCAGGGCACGCTGTATCCCGACGTCGTCGAATCGGGCGGCGGCACCGGCACGGCCAACATCAAGAGTCACCACAACGTGGGCGGCCTGCCGGAAGACCTCGACTTCGAGCTCATCGAGCCGCTGCGCACCCTGTTCAAAGATGAGGTGCGCGCCATCGGCCGAGAGCTCGGAATTCCCGACGCGATCGTCTCGCGCCAGCCGTTCCCGGGCCCGGGCCTGGGCATCCGCATCATCGGTGAGGTCACGCGCGACCGCCTTGAGATCCTGCGCGAGGCCGACGCGATTGCTCGCGAAGAGCTCAGCAACGCGGGCCTGGACGGTGAGATCTGGCAGTGCCCGGTTGTGCTGTTGGCCGACGTGCGCTCGGTGGGCGTGCAGGGTGACGGACGCACCTACGGGCATCCGATCGTGCTGCGCCCCGTCTCGAGCGAAGACGCCATGACCGCCGACTGGACGCGGCTGCCCTACGACGTGCTCGCGAAGATCTCGAACCGCATCACCAACGAGGTGCGCGAGATCAACCGGGTCACCCTCGACGTGACCAGCAAGCCGCCGGCAACCATCGAGTGGGAGTAGCCGGCCGCGCGGGGATGCCCGCGCGCGCCGCAGGGGGCAGGTGTGCGGGGATGCCCGCGCGCGCCGCAGCATCCGGCCGCGAGGTGATGCCCTCCCGGTGATGCCCGCGCGCGCCGCAGCATCCGGCCGCGAGGTGATGCCATCCCGCGCCGCAGGGGGCAGGATGGACCAATGACCTCCCGCTACATCGAACCCACCGGGGCAGACGCCGTCTTCAACGGCGTCGTCGGCTTTCTCACCCGCAGCGGAATACCGCTGGCCGGCAGCCGTGTGCTCGCGGTGCGCGGACGCAGTTCGGGGCAGTGGCGCACCACCCCGGTGAACCCGCTGCGAGTCACCGGGCAGCGCTACCTGGTCGCCCCGCGCGGCCAGACCCAGTGGGTGCGCAATCTGCGCGCCGCAGGCACGGGCGAATTGCGCAAGGGCCGGCGGGCCGAGACGTTCACCGCGACCGAAGTGCCCGACGCCGAGAAGCCGCCGATCCTGCGCGCGTACCTGAAGGCGTGGGCGTGGGAGGTCGGACGCTTCTTCGACGGGGTGGACGCCGCATCTCCCGACGAACGGCTTCTCGAGATAGCGCCCGGGTTCCCCGTCTTCCGGATCGCCGCGTGACCCTGCCCGACGCCGCCTACCTCGTGCTGGCCAGCCGGCTCGCCCCCGCGCTGGACGGCGGATTCGCTGTGGCCGTGCCCTGGCGCGTGCGCCAGCTCGCCGATGCCGGGGCGCGGCATCCTCTTCTTCTCACCCTCGACGCGGCAGATTCCGCCACGCATGCGCGGTGGCGTGACGAGCTGGCCGTGCACGGGTTGGATGCCGCCGCCTGGCGCAATCTCTTCGACGACGCGCTCGCCGACCCGTCGTGGCTGTTCGCGGCCGGGCGCGCGGGTCAGGGGGACCCGGCGCGGGAATACCGAGAGATCACGGATGCCGCGGGGCGGCCGCTCGTCTCTCTTCCCGTGATCGCGAACGACCCGGCGTGGCACCTGACCACCGCGCCGGTGGTCGTGCACGCGCCCGGCGGCGATCGGGTGATCGCGGGCTTTCGCGGCCTGTATCGCGCGTGGCTCGCGCACATCGTCGCCCAGGTGCGCGGCGATGATCCTGGCCGGCTGGTGGTCATCGTGTGCGAGGCGCGCCAGGTCGGGGAACTGCTCGTGGGCTGGGGCGATGACAACCTGCGGATCGTGCACACCGTGCACAACTCACATTTGCCGGCGCCCTACGACGACCCCGACGCCGACCTCGCACCGCCGTGGGCGCGCTGGCTCGCACACGTGCACGAGTTCGACGCGGTGCTGTGGCCGACCCGGGCCCAGCGTGACGACATCGCGGTTCGGTTCGGCCCCGACGACGCGTTCCACATCGTGCCGAACCCGATCGAGCTCGGTCCGGCGCCGCGGGATGCGGCATCCCGTGCCCCTGCACGCCTGGTGATGGTGGGCCGGCTGGCCGCACAGAAGCGGGTCGATCTGGCCATCGAGGCATTCGCGCGCGTGCACGCGGCGGTGCCGGCGGCGACGCTGGACATCTACGGCGACGGCGCACAGCGCGAGGCGCTGCAGGCCCTGATCGATGCACGCGGCCTCGGTGCGGCGGTCCACCTGCGCGGTCCGATCACCCCCGCCGACCGCGACGTCGTGTACGACGAGGCGACGCTGCTGCTGTCGACGGCGGCATTCGAGGGACAAGGGCTGTCGATCGCAGAGGCGCTTGCCCGCGGGCTGCCGGTGGTCGCGTTCGACGCGAAATACGGACCGCGCGAGGTGATCGGCGAGGGGGGCGTGCTCGTCGCGCCCGGCCAGGTCGAGGCGTTCGCCGACGCCGTCGTCGCATTGCTGCGCGACCCGGTGCATCGTGCGGAACTCTCGCGCGCCGCGCGCGAAGCGGCGCGGCGCTTCGCGCCCGAGGCCATTCGGCCGGCGCTTGTGGCTGCGATCACGGCCGCGGTGCGGCATCCCTCCCGCCGCGGGTGAGGCGAGGGGCCGGTGTGTGCGGGGCCGTGGGGCCGTGGGGCGATGTGCGGGGCCGTGGGCGGGGCCCGTGTGTGGGGCCCGTGGGCCGGTGTGCCGTCCGGAAATGCCGGTTCGCGCGGGGAAAGCGGCGTTATCGGACGGGGCTGGTGTGCGGAGTCGGTGTCTGGGGCTGGTGTGCCGTCTGGAAGTGTCGGTTCGCGGGTGGGATGCGGCGATTCGGGCCGGGGGATGCTCACGCGTCGGGGGTAGGTGGCGGTCGGGGTGGAGCGTGGCGGGGGATGCCGTCCGGAAGTGTCGGTTCGGAGGTGGGATGCGACGATTCGGGCCGGGGGATGCTCACGCGTCGGGGGTAGGTGGCGGTCGGGGTGGAGCGTGGCGGGGGATGCCGTCCGGAAGTGTCGGTTCGGAGGTGGGATGCGACGATTCGGGCCGGGGGATGCTCACGCGTCGGGGGTAGGTGGCGGTCGGGGTGGAGCGTGGCGGGTGGATGCCGTCCGAGTGTGTCGGATCGCGGGTGGGATGCGGCGTTATCGGACGGGGCTGGTGTGTGGGGCTGGCGTGCCGTCCGGAAGTGTCGGTTCGGAGGTGGGATGCGGCGATTCGGGCCGGGGGATGCTCACGCGTCGGGGGTGGGTGACGGTCGGGGTGGAGGGTGGCGGGGATGCCGTCCGGAAGTGTCGGTTCGGAGGTGGGAGGCGGCGATTCGGGCCGGGGGATGCGGGTGTGGCGGGCGAATGCCGTCCGGAAGCGTCGGTTCGGAGGCAGGATGCGACGATTCGGGCCGGGGTGTGGCTCGGCGCCGCCGACAGCGGATCCGCCGTGAGCAGGATGCCGCGCACACACGCCGCGCGCCGCTCAGGCTGGGGTCATGACAGAAGACATCAAGGTTCCCGCGTTCGGTGAGGCCGCGCGCCGCGAGCTATACACGCAGCGGGTGCTCGTGCTTGACGGAGCGCTCGACGACGACAACGGCACGTTGCTGGCCACGCAGCTGCTGGCACTGGCGGCCGAGGACGAATCGACCGACATCGCTCTGTGGATCCACTCGCCCGGCGGTTCGGTTCCGGCGATGCTGGCCATTCGCGACGTCATGCGGCTCATCCCGAACGACGTGAGTACGCTCGTGCTGGGGATGGCCGCGAGCGCCGGGCAGTTCCTGCTCTCGAGCGGCACGAAGGGAAAGCGCAGGGCGCTGCCGCACGCACGCATCCTCATGCATCAGGGCTCGAGCGGCATCGGCGGGTCAGCCGTCGAGGTCGAGGCGCAGGCCGACGACCTGCGCCACATGCGTGACACGGTGCTCGGCCTGATCGCCGATGACACCGGGCAGAGCCCGACACGCGTGTTCGAGGACTCGTTGCACGACCGCTGGTACACCGCGTCGCAGGCGCGTGAGTACGGCTTCATCGACGGGATTGTCAGCCGCTTCGACGAAGTGGTGCCGCGGCGGCGCAGACCGGTGGGAATCGGCGTGGAGACAGAAGCGGCATGAGCGGATACAGCATCCCGAACGTCGTCGCGCAGAACCCGCGCGGCGACCGGATCATGGACGTGTACTCGCACCTGCTCGGTGAGCGGATCGTGTACCTCGGCACCGGCATTGACGCGGGCGTGGCCAACGTGCTCATTGCGCAGCTGCTGCACCTGGACTCGGAGAGCCCCGAGCGCGACATCCAGCTCTACATCAATTGTGAGGGCGGTGACCCGTCGGCGATGCTCGCCGTCTACGACACGATGCAGCACGTGCGCCCGGATGTCGCGACCACGTGCATCGGGCAAGCGGTGGGTGTCGGCGCGGTGATGCTTGCGGCCGGGGCCGCGGGCAAGCGTGCCCTGCTGCCGCACGCCCGCGTTGTGCTCGATCAGCCTGCGGGACAGGGCCGCGGCGCCATTCCCGATCTCATCGTGCAGGCCGACGAGCTCGTGCGCGTGCGCGGTGACGTCGAGCAGATCCTGTCACGGCACACCGGGCAGGATGCCGCGCGGCTGCGTGCCGACACAGATCGTGACCGCTTCTTCACGGCCGACGACGCCGTGGCGTACGGGCTGGCCGACCGCGTGCTCGCGGGGAGTTAGGCGGGGAGACGTGGGCGGGTGAGCGGGCTTGCGCGTCGGGGCGGCGAGGCGGCGCCGCGTGTGGATGGGTGGGCTCCCGGGCGGCGCGTCGGGCGGCGCGCCAGGCAGTCAGCAGCAGGGCGCCGGGCTGTGGGGCGTGCGTCGGACGGGGCGGCGGGGCAGATCGGCGGCCTGTAGGGCGCGCGTCGGACGCACTCGCGGCCAGGTGATTGGGCGGAGAGGTGAGCGGCGCGTCAGGCGGCCAGCAGCAGGGCACCGCGGGTCGGCACGGCCTCACGCAGGTCGTCGGCGACGGCCGAGGCAAGGTCGATCAGGCTCAGATCGAGCGCCCCGGCGACGGCGGCGAGCATCTCGCTCGAGGGTTCTTTGAGTCCGCGTTCCATTTCGGAGAGGTACTGGGGTGAGACCCCTGACCGCTCCGCGGTATCGGCGAGGCGCTCGCCGCGCTCATGACGGGTGCGGCGCAGCACGTCGCCGGCGGCTTCGCGCCACAACGGCTCGGGACGGGACGGATGCAGCGGGATGATCTCGGCCATGCGCTCACGATAAGGCGGGGCCGGCGTCGAACGTGCGCCGTTCCGCTCACAGCGGATCCGTGGGGCCGGTCCCAGCGCTGATGCAGGTGTCCCCGCCCGCGGCGGCGGTGCCGTGGTGCTGGCGCCGAAACAAGGGATTCCGCGCGAAACCGGGGGCGAGGCCCTGGGTCTCGGCGGGAATCCCTTGTCTCGGCGTCTTGGTGGGGGTGCCCGGGTCTGGCGGGGGTCCCGGGCCGCCCGGAGGCTCGGGCGCCGTGGTGCTGGCGGCGTGGTGTTGGCGCCGTGGTGCTGGCGCCGAAACAGGGGATTCCGCGCGAAACAAGGGGCGAGGCCGTGGGTCTCGGCGGGAATCCCTTGTCTCGGCGTCTTGGTCGGGGTGCCCGGGGTCTGGCGGGGGTCCCGGGCCGACCGGAGGCTCGGGCGTAGTGGTGCTGGCGTGGTGGGTCGGGCGTGGTGGTGCTGGCGCCGAAACAGGGGATTCCGCGCGAAACAAGGGGCGAGGCCCTGGATCTCGGCGGGAATCCCCTGTCTCGGCGTTTTCGGCGTCTTCGGCGTTTTCGGCGGGCTCCGCGGCCGAGGCGCCTGCGGCGGGCTCGGCGGCCAAGGCGCCCTCGGCGCGTTCGGCTGTCAGGGGGGCGGAGGGCACCGGCCTCACACCCACCGGTACTCGTAGGTGGGGCGGCCCGGCGTGCCGTGACGCGGCTGCTTGACCGCCTGCTTCGTCTCGGCCAGATACTCCAGGTAGCGCCGGGCGGTCACGCGTGAGAGCGCGAGGCGCTCACCGACTTCGGCGGCCGACAGGGCCGCGCCGGCGCCGCGAACTTCGTCGCAGACAGCGGCGAGCGTCTCTTCGAGCAGCCCCTTGGGAAGGCTGTTCTGCGAGACCGAGCGCAGGGCGCTCAGCGCATTGTCCACCTCATGCTGCGTGGCCAGCGTGCCGGTGTGGGTGAGGTTGAGGCGAAAGTCGCGCTGGTTCTCGAGCTTCTCGCGAAACGCCGCGAAGGTGAAGGGCTTGATCAGATACTGCGCCACTCCCGACGAGATCGCCGAGCGCACCACCTGCAGGTCGCGCACGGCGGTGACCGCGATGATGTCGGCGTCGTGCCCCTTCCGGCGCAGGCGATGGGCGACGTCGAGCCCGTGCGCGTCGGTGAGGTTCATGTCGAGCAGCACGATGTCGACGGGCGAGCCGGATGCGGCGGCGGCATCCAATCGCGTGAGCGCATCGGCTGCGGTCAGCGTGACGCCCGCGACGGCGAACCCCGGCACGCGACGAACGTAGTCGGCGTGCGCGTGGGCGGTCACCGGGTCGTCGTCGACGATGAGCACCTGCACCTCGGATTCCTCGGTCATGTGCGACCTCGGCCCGCGTGCTCGGCGTCGCGACGCGACGTGAGGGGAAGGGTGACCGTGAAGATCGCGCCACCGTCGGATTCGATTTCGAGCGTGCCGCCGAGCCGCGATACGGCCTGTCGCACGAGAACGAGCCCGTAGCCGCGGCCGCCGCCGACGGCCGGTGCCGCCTTGCTCGACTCACCCAGGTGGAAGATCGTGTCGATGGTGCCGGTGTCAAGGCCCGGTCCGGAATCGGCGATCGTGATGGTGAGCTCGCCGTCTGACACCGAGAAGTCGGCCCAGACGTGGCGTTCGTCCGACGAGGCGGCGGCGTCGAGGGCGTTGTCGAGCAGGTTGCCGGTGACGGTGACAAGATCGCGCGCATCGAGGGAATCGGGCGGAAGCTCGCCGGCGGCGGTGATGGTCATACGGATGCCGCGCTCATGCGCCTGCGCGGCTTTGCCGATCATCAGCGCGGTGATGAACGGCTCATCCAGCGACTGCACGAACGAGTCGGTGAGACGCTGCGATTCCTGCTGGTCGCGCACCGCGAACTCGAGCGCCTCTTTCTCGCGGCCGAGCTCGATGAGGGTCGCCACGGTGTGCAGCCGGTTCGCGTGCTCGTGGGTCTGGGCGCGCAGAGCCTGCGACAGCGTCGTCATCGTCTCGAGCTCGCCGGTGAGTTCCTGGATGTCGGTGCGGTCGCGCAGCGTCGCGACCGTTCCCATGCTGCCACGCTCGCGGATGCGCGTTCCGGCGGGCTGGCGCGCCTGCTTCTGGTTGACCACGATCACCCGGTCACTGGTCAGGTGGATCTCGTCGTCGGCATCGCGTCCGGACGACAGCAGGGAGCGGATGGATGCCGGCAGCCGCAGCTGCGACACGGCGATAGGCTCGCGCTCGCCGCCGGTGGGCAGTCCCAGCAGCTCAGCCGCCTGATCGTTGTAGAGCACCAATTGGCCCTGGTCGTCGACGAGGATGAGGCCCTCGCGGAGCGAGTGCAGCGCGGAGTCGTAAAAGGCGAAGAGCCTGCGCAGTTGCTCGGGGCCGTAGCCGAGGGTGACTCGGCGAAGGTAGCGGCTGAGAATCCACGAGCCGATGCCGCCGAGGGCCATTGCCACCAGCGCGATGAGGATGATCTGCGGAACCGCGGCCGCCTGCGCGATCGAGATCGTCTGCAGAGTCACCCCGACCGAGACCATCGCCGTGACCTCGCCGGCGGCGTCGAACACCGGCGCAATGGCGCGCACCGACGGGCCGAGAGTGCCTGCGTACTCCTCGATCTGGCTGTGTCCCTCCAACGCGGCCCCGATGCTGCCGATGTACGGCTTGCCTAGCTGCGCGGGATCAGGATGCGTGTACCGCGTGCGGTCGCGGTCCATGATCGTGATGAAGTCGACGTCGGCAGCGGTCATCACCGTGAGAGCGTACGGCTGCAGTGCGGCCGAAGGATCGTCGTGCTGCACGGCGTCGGTGACGAAGGGATCGTTCGCGAGGGTCTCGGCGATGCTGAGCACGCGGTCTGCCGTCGCGGCGCGCATCTGCGCGCGCGTGGAGGCGTAGCTGGTGATGCTGAGGGCGGCGCAGATGATTGCGATGAGCAGCAGCTGTGTGATGAAGACGATGCGCGCAAGCGAGCCGTGCCGCACGTGACGTCGTTGCGCCTGCAGTGCCGCCGTGGCGCCTGAATCGGCCATCAGCACCTCCTTCCGACTCCAGGGTCGCATGCGCGGTCGTTGCCTGCCGAGAACACTATGAACGCAACCGTGATCGCGCCGCGCGATCCGATGATCATGGTGACGCAACATCCCCAACCGGACATTGGAGTCGGCATGGCAATGACGCCACAACACAGTACGACGCACGCAGCGGCCCAGACCGCGCCCGTACGCAAGAAGGACCGCACGCACTGGCTTTACATCTCGGTGATCGTCGCCGTGGTGCTCGGGGCCGCGATCGGCCTCATTTTTCCCGAGGTCGGTATCGCACTCAAGCCCCTCGGCACGGCGTTCGTCGCGTTGATCAAGATGATCATCGCCCCCATCATCTTCTGCACACTTGTGCTCGGTGTCGGATCGGTGGCAAAGGCGGCGACCGTCGGCAAGGTCGGCGGACTCGCCCTGGTCTACTTCCTGATCATGGCGACGGTCGCCCTCATCATCGGACTGCTGGTCGGCAATCTCATCCACCCGGGCACAGGTCTGCACCTGAAGCCGTATGACGCGAGCGGCGGCGGAGACTCCAACGCGACCGTCGACTTTCTGATGAGCCTCATACCGGGCGACATCCCGGTGCTTCCGACGCTGGTGCTCGCCCTTCTCGTGGGCTTCGCGCTGCAATCCATGGGCAAGGCGGGAGAGCCTGTGGTCAACGGCATCCGGCACATCCAGGCGGTGGTCTTCAAGATCATGATGATGATCATGTGGACGGCCCCGGTCGGCGCGTTCGGTGCGATCGCGGCTGTCGTCGGTGCCACCGGCTGGGCGGCGCTGGGCTCGATGGCGATTCTGCTGGGCGCTTTCTATCTGACGTGCGCGCTGTTCATCGTGATCGTGTTGGGCGGCATCCTCAGGGTCGTCACTGGCCTGAACATCTTCCGTCTGATGAAGTACCTCGGCCGTGAGTACCTGCTCATCTTCTCGACCTCGTCGTCGGAGTCGGCGCTGCCGCGGCTGATCGCCAAGATGGAGCACGCGGGTGTCTCGAAGGCGGTCGTGGGCATCACGGTGCCCACCGGATACTCGTTCAACCTCGATGGCACGGCCATCTACCTCACGATGGCGTCGCTGTTCGTCTCGTCGGCGATGGGCATGCCGATGAGTCTGCCTCAGCAGATCTCGCTGCTGGTGTTCATGATCATCGCGTCGAAGGGCGCTGCCGGTGTGACCGGCGCGGGCCTGGCGACCCTGGCCGCCGGACTTCAGGCGCACCGCCCCGAGCTGCTCGACGGGATGGGCGTGATCGTGGGGATCGACAAGTTCATGTCGGAGTGCCGCGCGCTGACCAACTTCACCGGCAATGCCGTGGCGACTCTGCTCGTCGGCCGCTGGACCCACGAGATCGACCTGGTGCAAGCGCGATCCGCGCTCTCGGGCGCCAGTCCGTTCGACGAGCTCGCCCTCGAAGCCGATGGCCACGCCACCGCCGCGGTGCCGGCGGAGGCTGAGGCGGCGGCCGAGCAGCCGAAGGAGCTGACCCCGGTCCACTGAGCCGGGTGCCGCCGCGCCGCGGAGCGGCGGCGCGCGGCGTAGCGCCGCCGAGCGCCGAAACAGGGGATTCCGGGCGAAACCGGGGGCGTGGCCCTGGGTCTCGGGGGGAATCCCTTGTCTCGGCGTCGTGGTGGGGGGCCCGGGGTCGGGTGAGGTCCCCCGGGCCGCCCGGAGGCTCGGGCGTCGTGCTGCTGGCGGCATGGTGCAGCGGCGTGGTGCCGTCGTGGTGGGGGGCCCGGGGTCGGGTGAGGTCCCCCGGGCCGCCCGGAGGCTCGGGCGTCGTGCTGCTGGCGGCATGGTGCAGCGGCGTGGTGCCGGCGCCGAAACAAGGGATTCCGGGCGAAACCGGGGGCGTGGCTCTGGGTCTCGGGGGGAATCCCTTGTTTCGACGTTTCGATGAGCGGGGCGGCGGCCGGGCCGGGGCGGCGGGGCGCGCGCGGGGGCGGGGCGTCAGCGCGCCGGGCGCCAGGGATCGTAGTCGGCCAGGAGCGGCTCGGGCGCCGGGCGCTCGGTCTCGGGCACGTGCTGCAGATTTATCCGCACCCGGTACCACAGCGAGCTCGAGCCGCGCATGCCGTCGACGAGCACGTCGGCGGGATGCAGCATCCTCGCCACCGACGCGTGCGCCGCCTTCCACTGCTCGAGCGCAGCCTCGGCCTCGGGCTTGGTCCGGGTGCGGGCGATCTCGATCAGCGGCATGGTCGACGTGCGCCGTCCGGCCCCGCGCGGCGGTTTGGCGGCCGGGCCGAGCCGCTCGGCCAGCTGCAGCAGCGGCTGCAGCGATCCGGCGGCCTCGTCGATGCCGGCGTGGGCATCGCCTTGCTCGGCGAAACGCTGCGGCACCGTGCCGACGGTGAACTCCTGCGGCCGGCACGCCCGCAGCTCTTCCCAGCCGATCGGCATCGACACCCGGGCATCGGGCAGTGCGCGCACCGAATAGGCGGATGCCACGGTGCGGTCCTTCGCGTTCTGGTTGTAGTCGACGAACACGGCCTCGCCGCGCTCTTCCTTCCACCATTGCGCGGTGGCAAGACCCGGTGCGCGGTCGGCGACCTCGCGGGCGAGCGCCTCGGCGGCCGACCGCACCTGGGCGAAATCCCATTCGGGGCGAATGCGCACGAGAATGTGGATGCCCCGCGATCCGCTGGTCTTCGGCCATCCCACCAGCCCGTGATCATCGAGCACGTCGCGCGCGATGAAGGCGGCATCCACTATCTGCGACCACTCCACGCCCGGCATCGGGTCAAGGTCGACCCGCAGCTCGTCGGGGTGGTCGAGGTCTTCAGCGCGGACCGCGTGCGGGTTCAGGTCGAGGCATCCGAGGTTCACGATCCAGACCAGGCCCGCGGCATCCCGGATCACCGCCTCTTCGGCCGACGTGCCCGACGCATAGTGCAGCGTTGCGGTGTCGATGGAGGGCGGGTGGTTCTCGGGCACGCGCTTCTGGAAGAACGGCTCGGCGTCGATCCCCTTCACGAAACGCTTGAGCACGAGCGGGCGGCCGCCCGCTCCGCGCAGAGCCCCGTCGGCGACGGCGAGGTAGTAGCGCACGAGATCGAGCTTGGTCACGCCGGGCTCGGGGAAGACCACCTTGTCGGGGTGCGAGATGCGCACGTCGACCCCGTCGACGTCGAGATGGGTCTCGTCTTTCGCGGCCATGAACGCCACGGTAGTGACGGCGGGATGCCGCGGCCAGGCCCTTGCGCGAACGGCGAGAGGGACCGCCCAGCGAGACCGCGCGGCCAGACCCTTGCGTGAACGCCGACGGGGACCGCCCAGCTAGACCGCCCGGCCAGGCCCTTGCGCAAACTCTGAAGGGGACCGCCCGGCCGGGCGATCCCCTTCAGAACGCGGTGGTCAGTTGCTGCGCGCGATGGCGATGATCCGCAGGATCTCGACGTAGAGCCAGACGACGGTGACCATGATGCCGAAGCCGCCGAGCCAGCCGTACGTGCGCGGAGCGCGGTTGCGCACGCCCTGCTGGATGAAGTCGAAGTCCTGCACCAGCGAGTATGCAGCCATGATGACGACGAAGACGCCGATGATCAGACCCAGCGGAATGCCGAAGACCTGCTGGCTGAGCATGCCGAACGGACCCGCCGAGTCGGCCGGGAAAGCTCCGAACATCATCATCACGACGTTGATGAGGGAGAAGACCAGATAACCGATCATCGCGATCATCCAGATCTTGGTCGCCCGCTTCGAGGCGCGGATCTTTCCGCTGGCGAACAGGGCCAGGGTGACCCCCACGACCGACAGAGTGCCCAGGGTGGCCTGCAGCACGATGCCCGGCCACATGATCTCGAAGAACGCCGAGATGCCGCCGATGAACAGACCCTCGAACGCCGCATACCCGAAGATGAGCGCGGGGCGCACCTTCTTGGAGAACGAGATGATCATCGCCAGGACGAATCCGACGCCCAGGCCCACGATCCACGGCACGATCGTCGGGGTGGGGTTGGCGACGGTGACGGTCGACATCGACCACACCCAGCCGACGACGGCGGTGACCACCAGCACGGCGAAAAGGCCGAGCGTCTTGAAGACGGTGTCTTCGACGGTCATCCGGTCGGTCTCGATGGCGCCGGCCGGGGGAGCGGCGAACTGCCCCTCGAGCTGGGCGTTCACCGATGCGGCCTGAGCCTGCTGCGCGAAGGTGGTGGACTGCGCTTGTCCACCGATGTTTGCGGCCTGCGCTCCACCGGGGTAGCTCTTGACGGCGCGCTGGTCCTGGAACGCCGGATTGTTGAAGGCGGGGTTTGCCGAGGGCATGCTCGCACTCTCCGAATCTGTGGACAGCTATCTGCTGTGTCTCCACGATAACGGTCAAGTCGCATCGGCGCGCCCTCGCGGGCTGGGATTCCGCCATGAGCGGTGCGTAGCCTGAGAGCGTGAGCATGCTCGTGATCGGCCATCGCGGTGCCCCCGGGTACCGGCCCGAGCACACCCGGTCGTCGTACGAACTCGCTCTGGCGCAGGGGGTGGATGCCGTCGAGCCAGACGTCGTGGCCACGAAAGACGGCGTGCTGGTCGTGCGGCACGAGAACGAGATCTCGGGCACGACCGATGTCGCCGACCACCGGGAGTTCGCCGCACGGCGCACCACCAAGCACATCGACGGACACCGCGTCAGCGGGTGGTTCACCGAGGACTTCACCTGGGACGAGCTGGCCACGCTGCGATGCAGGGAGCGGCTGCCCCGACTGCGCCGTGAGAACACCAGGTTCGACGGTCAGGAGCCGATGCTGCGGCTGCGTGATGTGCTCGACCTGGCTGCGGCGGCGGGCCGCGGGGTGGTGCTGGAGATCAAGCACGCGACCTATTTCGCCGAAATCGGCTGGGATCTGGCCGCGCTGGTCGACAGCGAGCTGCGGGCGGCCGGCTGGGCCGGCGGCATCCATCCCCTCGTCATCGAGTCGTTTGAATCGACCGTGCTCGCGCAGCTGCGTGCGCGCGGCATCCCGGCCCAGTACGTGTATCTGCTCGAGGCGCACGGGCGGCCCGCCGATCTCGTGGCCGCGCAGGGCTCGCACGCGCCGAGCTACGCCTGGACGGCCTCGCCGCCCGGGCTCGATACGCTGACCGACACCGTGGACGGCATCAGCGTGGACAAGAGATTCCTCACCTCGGCGAAGCGGGGCGGTGCCGCGCTGGTGTCCGCCGCGCACGCGCGCGGGCTCGTCGTGTTCACCTGGACGTGCCGGCCTGAGAACCTGTTCCTCGCTCGCCGGTATCGCCGGGGGATCGCGCCGGCCGCGTTCGGCGACTACGTCGCAGAATGGCGGATGCTGCGCGGCACCGGTGTCGACGGGGTGTTCGCCGACCACCCCGACCTGGCCGTGGCCGTCTTTCGCGGCTGACGTTGGTCTGCGCCCCCGGCCACGGGCGCGGCTCACTGCCAGAGCCCCACGTCGGCGAGATCCCGCCGCCCTTCGCCGGCCAGAGCGGTCGAACAGGGTCAGTCGATCCAGAGCACCACGCCCGTCAGGTCGCTGAGGACGGCCGCGGCGCCGGCGCGGATGGCTGCCGCGCAGCGCTCGGGCGTGAACGAGGCAGCGTCGTACGTCGAAGACATGCCGAGCCCGGCACCCCGGAACGAGGCTCCGTTCCAGTCGACCGCGGTGACGTTCTCTGTGGGCTCTGCCAGCTCGGCGCCGACGACGAGAAACGTCTGGTCGAGATGGTTGGCCGACACGAGGGCCAACGGGTCGATGAGGTCGTTACCCGCCACCACGATCAAATCCCCGCCGGCATCCATCGCCTGCGTGATGCCACCTACGTGGTCGTCGTCTGCGTGCACCATGCGCAGGTCGACGTGCTCGGTCGCAGCCCACGCCTGCACGGCGGCAACGAGCGCCCGCGTCGCCGGGTCGTCGCCGGCGGTGAGCAAGACGACCCGGTAGCCTACGGCCGGATGCACCCCCGCCCATGAACCGGCGGCCGGCAGGATAGTCGCCTCAGGGCTGGGCGCCGGTGTCGGGATGAACCCCGCGCCCGGAGTGCCGATCGGGGCGGGTGCTTCCCGGGTGCGGTCCCACGAATCGGCGCAGCCGGTGAGGACGACGCTGGATGCGAGGCAGCCGGCGAGCAGCGACATGATGGGCACGCGTGACGGCACGTTCTGATCCTCCGTTTCGGGGTCTGCTCTCCACTCTCGGCCATACGCGATGCGGCAGGCACCGGTCGCGCACACCGTTCGCCCGCCGTTCCCCAGTCGTTCACCCGCGGCCGCCAGTGTGCTCACCGAACGAAGGAGAACTCCGCATGCCCGATCACCCACATTCCTTCGCCGGCTGTTCGCGCATCGCCGCACTCGTCCGAGCGATCTTGATCACCGTGCTCGCTCTGTGCGCATCGATCTCGGTTGCCGCTTCGGCGTCGGCCCACGGCTTCACCTCGGTCGTCTTCGCCGACATCACGTCGGCCGGGTCGGGCACTGCGCGCGTCGAACTTCAGCTGGAATACGACCTTCTCGTTGTCTCGGCAGCCGATGCCGAGAACGATGATGCGCTGTTCCGGGAGGGGACCGCGGCGTTCGAAGACGAGGATGCCGCGGCACAGTCGGCAGCGCTGGAGGCCCACGCCGACACGGTGCTCCACTATGTCGCCGACCGATTCACGGTGAGCGCCGATGGCACCGCATGCACCCCGGCTCGGGCGGGAGAGATCACGATGACGGTGCAGGAGGGCGTGCCTTATGCAGTGTTCGTGCTGCACGAACAGTGCCCGCCCACGAGCGACGGTCATGTCGTGACCAGCACGCTGTTCGCGGATGAGGAGGGGTACGTGACCGGCACGAAGACGCTTGTGACCTACGCGCTCGACCTGCAGTCGGGCAGTGCGGCACTCGAGGCTGCACACCCCTCGTTCTCGACGCAGCAGTCTGTCCTCGAGCGATTCTGGGAGTTCTTCACCCTGGGCGCCGAGCACCTGCTCACCGGCATCGACCACATTCTGTTCCTGCTCGCACTGATCGCCGGGTCACGGCGCCTGCGTGAAATCGTTCTCGCTGCCACCGCGTTCACCCTCGCGCACTCGGTGACCTTCATCCTGGCGGCGACCGGACTGGTGTCGGCGCCCGCCGCGATCGTCGAACCGGTGATTGCGCTGTCGATCGCGATCGTCGCGGCCTGGTACCTGTGGCGCATCTGGCGACGCGGCGCGGCGGCCACCGAGCTCGACACCCGGACCGGCACGCTCGGCCTGGACCGCGCCGGCTGGCTGCGCCTGGGCGTGGTGTTCCTGTTCGGACTCGTACACGGCCTGGGCTTCGCGTCGGCCCTGGGCATCGACGAGCCGTGGTCGTGGACGTTGCTGTGGTCTCTGCTGGTGTTCAACCTCGGCATCGAGGCCGTGCAGATCGGGATCATCCTCCTCGTCTTCCCCGTCCTGGCACTGCTGCGCCATCGCGCGCCCCGCGCCGAACTCTGGGTCACCGGCCTGCTCGCGCTCGGTGTCACCGCCGTCGGATTGTTCTGGTTTGTGCAGCGCGTGCTCAGCCTATGAATGCGCTGAATTCTTCTTCGCCGAGATACGTGTGTGCCGCGCGGTGTTCACGTTCCGGACACCTGGCACGCGAATCGTGAACAACGCCCGGCGATTGCGCCGCGGCATCCCGTCCCTCCGATAGAAACGGAAACTGCATGTTCTCGCTCTCTGCATCGACCCGGCCGCGTCTGCGCGCCGCCGGGTGGATCTCTGCCGCGGCGCTGAGCGCGTCGTTGGCGTTCAGCGGCGTCGTCGCTGTGCCGGCCATGGCTGCCGACACCGCCGCGAGCCTCACCGGCCTGATTCTGGGTGTCGGGGCCGACGAGTCGCAGCGCATCGTCACTTGGTACTCGTCAGAAGATGTCGACCAGGTGGTGCAGGTCGCCCCCACCAGCGCGCTCGTCGACGGCGACTTTCCGGCATCGGCGGCCAGCTTCACGGCGACCGGCACGGCGAACATCGCCTCCAGCGGCGGGTACAACCGCCACGCCACCATCACCAACCTCGCCGAGAACACGGCGTACTCCTACCGGGTCGGCTCTGCTGGTGACTGGTCGCCGGTGCACAGCTTCGCCACGCAGTCGTTCGAAGGCGACTTCGACTTCCTGTTCTTCGGCGACCCGCAGATCGGTGCGTCCGGCGATGTGGCGAAGGATGGCCAGGGATGGGCTGACACGCTGGATGTCGCACTGGGTGCGAACCCGAACGCTGAGCTGCTGGTCTCGGGAGGTGACCAGGTCGAATCGGCCAATACCGAGTCGCAGTGGGATGCCTTCCTGGCCTCGGACAAGCTGCGCCAGTATCCGTGGGTGGCGACGATCGGCAACCACGACGTTGGTGGCAAGGCCTATGAGCAGCACCTGTACACGCCGAACACCGATCGCAGTGCGGCGTACTACGCCAACGGTGACCCGGGCTCGAACACCTCGGGCGGCGACTACTGGTTCATCTACAAGGACGTGCTGTTCATCGACCTGAACAGCAACAGTTACACGACCTCGGGTGCCAGTGGTGGGGACGACGCGCACGTCGACTACGTCACCGACGTCGTCAAGACGCACGGCGCCGACGCGAAGTACACCGTGCTCGTCTACCATCACTCGATCTATTCGGCGGCCTCGCATGCCAAGGACGCCGACAACAAGGTGCGTCGCGTGGACTTTCCGGCCACGTTCTCGAAGCTGGGCGTCGACCTGGTGCTGCAGGGGCACGACCACGTCTACACACGTAGCTACGAGATCAAGAACGGCGTCAAGGCGAACACCGACGAGCAACCGGGGCAGGAGGACCTCTTCGTCGGACCGGGCGGGGTCATCTACCTGACGGCGAACTCGGCATCGGGGTCAAAGTACTACGACATCACCGCACCCGACGGCAGTGGAACCAGCGGTGCCGGAAACGGCGCCGACCCGCTCAAGCCGAGCGACTATTGGTACAACTCCGTACAGAGCCAGGAGAAGACACGCTCGTACGTCAAGGTGCAGGTCACGAAGGACCAGCTGGTCGTTCAAGACATCCGCAGTCAGGCTTTCGCATCAAATCCGGTCGGCTCGCTCGTCGACGAGGTGGCCATTCACCCGAACCACGGCGACGGGCAGCAGATCCAGGTCGACGTGCCGGATGCCGCACCCGGTGAATTCGGCTGGACGATTGACGGTCACAACGGTCTGGTTGACCTCGGCACGGCCACCGAACACGACAACCAGTACTTCGAGGCGACCGGTCAGATCAACCCGATCACCGTCTCGGACACGCGCAAATCGCTCGCGCCCTGGTCGGTCGCCGCAACGATCAGCGACTTCGAGGACAACGGCACATCGTTCTCGGGCAAATACCTCGGGTGGTCGCCGAAGATCGTCACGGCCGGTGCCGGTGCGGCACCGGGCACGGCGGTGGTCTCAGGGTACGACCGCGGTGACGGCCTCTCCGTCTCGCGCACTCTCGGTGCGGCGAAAAAGGGGCACGAACGCGGTACCGCCACGATCGGAGCCGATCTCCACCTGAAGCTGCCGAATCAGATCGACAAGGGCAGCTATCGCGCCACCCTGACGCTCACCGGCCTCGCGGGCTGACCGTCGTCTCCTGACCGCCGCGGGGAGGAGAGTTCCCTCCCTGCGGCGGTCCCACCACTCTTATTGAGGAAGCCATGCCGATCCGCATCCGTTCACTTTTCTCTGTCCTGGGCGTTGCCGTCGTATCGACGTCGCTTCTGACCGTGGCGTCGCTTCTCGCTCCGCCGGCCGCGCAGGCAGCCGACGACGACGTGACGTGGTCTGTGCGCACGGCGTCGAACCAGCTCGGCGCGGAGCGCACCGACTTCACCTACACACTGAACCCGGGCGGCACCATCGACGACGGACTCGTCGTCGCCAACCGAGGCAGCACGCCCCTTGATCTCAGCGTGTACGTGGCCGACGGCTTCACCACCGATGGCGGACAGTTCGACGTGCTCGCCGCCGGTGAGCAGTCGGTGGGCCTCGGTGACTGGGTGCAGGCCAACGTCGACCACATCACGGTGAAGGCGGGCACGACGGTCACCGTGGGATTCACCCTGACCGTTCCGAAGAACGCCACGCCGGGTGACTATGCGGGCGGAATCGTCACATCGCTGACCCAGCCTGACGACGCATTTGGAGTGAACGTCGACCGGCGGCTCGGCATCCGCATGAACCTGCGCGTGGGCGGCGACCTGGCTCCGGCGCTTGCTGTGGAAGATGTGCAGGTCGCGTGGGACGGCGGCCTGAACCCCTTCATCGGGGGAGATGCCGACGTCAGCTACACCCTGCACAACACCGGGAACACCGTGCTGTCGGCGAAGGACGCGGCATCGGTCGCTGGGCCGTTCGGCTGGATTGCGAAATCAGCCGGCGAGATCGACGTTCTGCCGGCGCTGCTGCCCGGAGAGACCTGGACGCAGCACGTGCGTGTCACCGGGGTCGCCCCGCTGGTCCTTCTCACCGGTACGGCGACGGTCACCCCGATCGTCACGGATGCTTCGGGCACGACGAGCGCGCTCTCACCCGTCACCGGCAGTGCGACCGGATGGGCCGTGCCGTGGGTGCTGCTGGTCGTCCTCGTGCTGGTGGTGGCGGCGATCGTGCTCGCGCCACGGATGGTGCGGTGGCGGCGGCGCACACGACGGGCGCGCGAAGACGCCCGCGTGCAGGCGGCCGTGGCGCAGGCCTTGGCTCACGCGGACACCGCCGCGGAGTAGGCTCCGTTGCGTTCATGTCCCCGACGCAACGGAGCACGAGAGATGACGTACACCGGCCGCGAAGCCACAGAAGCCACCACCGCTGTTCGCGCGGCACGCGATTTTCTGTTCGCGCACGCCACCGACTATCGGGGCGCCGTCGAGGGTTTCGAACCGCCGCGGCCCGCGGAGTTCAACTTCGCGTTGGAGTGGTTCGACGTGATCGCGGGCGAGCGGCCCGACCAGGCCGCGGTGACCATCGTCGAAGCCGATCTCAGCGCGCAGTCGTGGACCTATGGCGAGCTGGCCCGGCGCTCTGACCAGGTCGCGAACTGGCTGGTCTCGCTGGGCGTCGGCCGGGGTGCGCACGTGATCGTCATGCTGAACAACACGATCGAGCTGTGGGAGGTGATGCTCGGCATCGCCAAGGTGGGCGCGGTGTCGATCCCGACCTCGACGCTGCTGTCGGCATCCGACCTCGCCTACCGGGTCGAGAAGGGCGAGGTCGACGCCATAGTTTCGCTCACAGCGCTCGCCGACCGCCTGGCCGACATCGACCAGAACATCCTGCGCGTCGGGGTCGGCGAGAACACCCCCACCGGCTGGCGTGCGTTCGACGCGTCGGCCCACGCCGACGAGTCGTTCGAACCGGATGCCGCGACCCCGGCCGACGACACGAGCCTGCTGTATTTCACCTCGGGCACCACCAATCGGCCCAAGCTCGTCGAGCACACGCAGATCTCTTACCCGATCGGCCATCTGTCCACGATGTGGTGGCTCGGTCTGCGCCCGGGCGATGTGCACCTGAACATTTCGTCGCCCGGCTGGGCCAAGCACGCGTGGAGCAGCTTCTACGCGCCGTTCCTGGCCGAGGCCACGGTGTTCGTGTTCACCTACGACCGGTTCGACGCGGGCGTACTCATGCGCGTCATGGACACGCACCGCGTCAGCACTTTCTGCGCACCGCCGACGGTCTGGCGGATGCTGATCCAGGCCGACCTCACCCAGCTCGCGCATCCGCCGCGCGAGCTGGTGGGGGCGGGCGAGCCGCTCAACCCCGAAGTGATAAGCCGCGTGCGCACCGCCTGGGGGTCGACGATCCGCGATGGCTACGGCCAGACCGAGATGACCTGCTGCGTCGGAAACTCGCCGGGGCAGTCGGTGAAGGACGGCTCGATGGGGCGGCCGACGCCGGGCTATCCGGTCGTGCTGGTCGATCCGGCCACCGGCGAACTCAGTGAGACCGAGGGCGAGGTCTGCCTGGATCTCGCGCAGAATCCGCTCGGGCTGATGAAGGGGTACTACGAGGATGCCGCGGCCACGGCATTCTCGCGATCCGGGGGATACCACCACACCGGTGACATCGCGTCGCGCGATGACGACGGCTACCTCACCTATGTCGGCCGCGCCGACGACGTGTTCAAGGCCTCGGACTACAAGATCTCGCCCTTCGAGCTCGAATCGGTACTGCTCGAGCACGAGTACGTCATCGAGGCCGCCGTGGTGCCCAGCCCCGACCCGGTGCGCCTGGCGGTGCCTAAGGCGTATGTGTGCGTGACCGAGGCAGCGCTTGCCGCGCCCGACGACGCGGCCCGGTCGATCTTCGCGCACGCGCACGAGCGACTGTCGGCCCACCTGTGGGTGCGGATCATCGAGTTCGTGCCCGAGCTGCCCAAGACGATCTCGGGCAAGATCCGCCGTGTCGAGCTGCGCGCCCGCGAGGCCGAACGCATCGCGGCAGGGGATGAGGCCGGTCAGCATCGCGATCGCGACTATCGCTGATGGCGGCGTACTTCGAACGACTCGACGAGACGAGCTTTCGGGCCACGGTGCACGTGCAGGGCGCGTGGAACGACGAGGAGCAGCATGTCGCCCCGGCGCTCGGACTCATGGTGCACGCCCTTGAGCGTGCCCATGCGAGGCGCACGGACACCCCGCTGCAGCTGTCCCGCGTGGCCTTCGACATTCTGGGCGTGATGCCCATCGATGTCGTCGAGCTGACGACGCGCGTGGTGCGCCCCGGTCGCACCATCGAACTCGTCGAGGCCGTGCTCAGCCATGGCGGTCGCCCCGCCGTCATCGGCCGCGCCTGGTTCTTGAGCACCGCCGACACCGCCGCGCTGGCCGGCTCCCGCCTTCCGCCGCCGCCCGGGCGTGACGACCTCGAGCGGTGGGATACCTCCGAGGTGTGGCCCGGACGCTTCGTGAACACCGTCGAGACGCTGCGCCACCAGGTCGAGCCGGGGCGTGCCTGGGCATGGATGCGACCGCTCGTGCCGCTGCTCGAGGGTGAAACGGTCAGCCCGACTGCGCGGCTGATCGGCGTGGTCGACATCGTCAACGGGCTCACCGTGCGCGCTTCTCCTGACGCGGTCCACTTTCCCAACGTCGATCTGACCGCGCATCTGCTGCGCGAGCCGGTCGGCGAGTGGTTCGCCGCCGACACGACCGTCAGTTTCGGCCCGAGTGGGCTGGGGCTCACGCACACGATCCTGCACGACGACGCCGGCCCGCTCGGCACGGTCAGTCAGTCGCTCACCGTGCGCCCGCGCTGAGCGCAACGGTGCGGCGCGCGGCTTCGCGGGCGACTACTTCGCGTCGGAGAAGACGCCCACGCGGTCGCCGTCGAGCACGAACTGCAGGGCGGTGCCTTCGCCGACGGCGTCGAGAAGCTCCGCGGGCATTGTGGTGTCGGCGGTCAGCTGCACGGTGGCGGGAAAAGCACCGGCCGCGCAGCCCGAGAAGAACGGACCCGAGATCGAGTCGTCGGTCGCACTTGCGGTGGGATAAGCGACGAGGCACGGCGACCCCGCCGATCCCAGCCCGAAAAGGTTGGTGTCGGCCTGGACGAGAGAGAGGCCGTGGAACGTGAACCCGACGCTGTCGTCGCCGGCCGCCGATTGCAGCGCATCGATCCACGGGAAGTCCGGATCGGGCGAGAGCGTGGCGATCTGTTGCGCGTCCACATGCCGCATGACGGGCGCGACCCAGAACGCAGCGAAGGCGACGCCCGCCGCGACGGCGCCGACGGCCACGAGCGAGGCGAGCCAGAGCCATGCGAAGCCGCGCGAGAGAAACCAGCGTCGCGGGGCTGGTCCGGCGGCCGGTGCTGTTCGGCGCTGTCGTGCTGACGGGCCCGAGGATGCCGCCGCCGCGCCGCCGGCGACCGTCACGGTGGGTTCGGCGAGGCGCGCGGGCGTGGTCGTGCCGCGCGCGGGTGTGGGAGTGCTGAGACCGGGCGGCAGCGGCGGTGGGGGACCGGGACGGCCGGATGCCGCGCCGCCGAGCGGCGTGGCGGAGACGACCGCCGGCGGGGCCGAGCGCGCTGCCGCTTCCAGCTGGTTCAGCCGGCGCTGCGCGGCAGGATCGGTGCGGATGTCGGCCGACGGTCCGTACGCGCGGGCGCGTAGCATCCGCAGTTCTTCGAGGTCGACATCGTCCATCACGAGCATGTTCCCACACCGCCCGGCCGATGCGGCAATCGGTGCCCTTTTCGGAGCCGTTCGATACCCCGCGCTGTTATCGTCATGCCACGGCGGCGCAACGCCGAATACCCGCAAGGAGGCGGAATGACCACGCTGCGACAGCGCATCACCCGAACTCTCGACGCCCGCTCGCGCCGAGGTGTGACGCTCGGCCCGTACGACGTCGCCGTCGACCGCGACCTGCGCACACGCATGGACGACGGCGTCGACCTGCTCAGCGATCTGTATCGCCCGGTCGGGGCCGACGGATCACTGCCGACCATCGTGGTGCGCGGTCCCTACGGGCGGCGCGGGCTGCTGGGCGGTGCCGCCCGAGCCCTGGCCTACGAGGGATTGACCGTGCTGTTCCAGAGCAGCCGCGGCACGTGGGGGTCACAGGGGGTGTTCACCCCGCAGATCGATGAGCAGCGCGACGGGATCGCGACGATGCGGTGGGTGCGACAGCAGCCGTGGTTCACCGGGCACCTGGCCACGTTCGGGGAAAGCTATATGGGCTACACGCAGTGGGCCGTGCTGGGCAGGATGCTGCGCGAAGACCCAGAGAACGCTCCCGAGGCCGCGGTGCTGCAGATCACCATGCCCGACTTCGGCGCCATCAGCTGGGACAACGGCGCCCTGTCGCTGCGCAACGCCCTGGGCTGGAGCCGGATGATGGACCGTATGGCCAAGGGCGGCTTGGCGATTCTGGGCATGATGCTGCCCGACCCGAAGCTCGAGAAGGCGTTCGACGTGCTGCCGCTGAGCGCGGGCGATTCGGCAGTGACGGGGCATCCCATCCACTGGTATCAGGACTGGGTGCGGCACGAGAGGCTCACCGACGAGTATTGGACGGCGCAGTCGCACACCGCCTCGGTGCCCGATGTGCGCATCCCGATCCTGATGGTCACCGGGTGGTACGACATCTTTCTGCCGTGGCAGCTGCGCAACTATGCCGCCCTGGTCGAGGCCGGCAACCCGCCGCGGCTGACGGTGGGGCCGTGGGGACACACCTCGCCGGGCAAGGCTGCCCCGGCGCACAACGACACCGTGGCGTTCTTGAAAGAGACCTTCACCGGTGCGCCCTCAGAGCGCGTCGCGCCGGTGCGCGCCTTTCAGACCGGGGCCGAGCAGTGGCACGATCTGGCGGTCTGGCCGCCGACAGGGGCGGCCGCTCAGGAGTGGCAGCTGCACTCTCCCGGTGGATTGTCGACGGATGCCGCAGCGCCGGGCATCACGCCGTACACCTACGATCCCGACCATCCGACACCCGCGGTGGGCGGGCCGAGCCTGCTGCCGAAGACCGCGCCGCTCGACAACGCCGCGCACGAGAAGCGCACCGACGTCGCCGTGTTCCGTTCCGAGGTGCTGACAGCGCCGCTGGATGTCGCCGGTGAGCCGGTCGCGCAGATCCGCATCCGCTCCTCGGCGCCGAGCTTCGACGTGTTCGTGCGTCTCACCGATGTGCACCCCGATGGCCGCTCGATGACCGTGTGCGACGGCATCCGCCGTGTCGGCTCGATCGGCACCGTCGAGAGCGATCCCGAGCCCGATGCCGACGGGTTCCGGCTCGTCGATGTGTCTCTGTGGCCGACGTTCCACCGGTTCGCTCCCGGTCACCGGGTGGGTGTGCAGGTCAGCTCGGGAGTACACCCGCGCTACGCGCGAAATCCCGGCACCGGCGAGGCCGCCTTCGAGGCGGCATCCACTCTCGTCGCCCATCAGCAGATCGCGCACGGGCCCGACGCGTCGCGCATCGTGTTGCCGGTGTGGGATCGGAAACCGGAGGAATAATGATGAACCCACCCGTGCCCACCCTCGAGCCCGCATTCGAGGTGGTCGCCGACCTCGGCCCGCTCGAAGACCATGGGATGACGCGTGCCGGCCATCGGCGGATCATCCCGGTGACGGGCGGCACCATCACCGGGATGTTCGAGGGCGAGATCCTGCAAGGCGGTGCTGACTGGCAGGTCGTGCGCGCCGACGGCTCGATCGAGATCGACGGGCGCTACAGCGCCCGCGGCGCCGATGGGTCATTCCTGTTCCTGCACGCGGTCGGCGTGCGCAGTGGTGACCCCGAGGTGCTCGAGGCGCTGCTGCGGGGGGATGACGTCGACCCGGGCGACTACTACTTTCGCGCGGTTGTGACGCTGGAGTCGGCGGCGCATCCCGAGTTCGAGAGGTCGCTGTATCTCGCCTCCTACATTCGCGAGGCGAATCGCGTGCGCTACGTCGCGTATCGCGTGACGTGATCAGGCGGACCGCGGCACGCTGTCTTGCGTGCCGCGGTTAGGGAGCGATCGCCAGGTCAGCCTCTGCGAGCTGGTCGCGAGTGAGGTGGTCGACGGGATCGCCGACGATGTACTGGATGTCGATCGAACGGATCTCACAGCGCTGCAACGGCGTCGCGAACGACGCGTGCTGCTTCTTCCGGGCTTACCGTGATGATTCCCTGATGCCCCAGGTCGTTCACCCATGCCGCGCCTGTGGGCACCTCGGCGAACGAAACCTTCGCAACGCTCGTGTACTGCCCGTGGCGGGCGTAGAGCCGCGCCGCTTCAACGTCGATGCGGCCGGACTCGGCAAGCGCCCAGAGGTCGTATAGGTCGCGTGATGCGTGCCTGTCGGTCCACGCGGCCAGCTTTGCCGCGACGAACGCCGCCGGGGTTAGCACGCGCATTCTCGCCGGCGGCGCATCGCTGTAGCGCTGCTCGATGTCGGTGACTTCCGTAGGCCACGCGGGATAGCCCTCTGCTGAGAGCAGCTGGACCCGAACGCGCGCGCGTCTCACCGCGAGCACCGAGGGGTTGGGGTGCCGACTATCGCCCAAGGGCGGAGTGAACGTCGGCTGACCGAAGCTGCGCAGGAACTGCCGCTCGATCGCCTTCTGGATCGAGGCGCCGATCTTGCCCCGGTCTCCGAGGGCAATGAGGTCGATGTCCTCGGACAGCCTGAGATCGGGAAGGAGCGTTCGAGAGAGGGCCGTGCCTCCGAAGAACACGACGCTGTCGGTGCTGAGCGTCGCGATCGCAGCCAGCGCGTGCGAAATTACGTGGTCTCGGACGACCTGCCCCGCTGGAACGCCGAACCGCGCGATGACGGCGTCGCGCTCGTCGTCGTCCAGGATGCCCGGCACAAGCGCGCGCTCACCCAACGGACAGACGATCCCGCTCGAGTTCGCGCAGCGTTCGCCGGACCGCGTCGTTGGCTCGCCCCCATAGGCCGACGACGTATTCGAATTCCTTGGCGTCGACCTGGCCCCGAAGTGATCGCGCGGCGGCGATCGCCTCGTCAGGCATGCGGCCCTGCTTTGGCTTCATCAGCAGGTCGTACATGGTCTGCGCTGGGGTGGTCACCAGGCCCTCGCCGAGCTCGGTCTCTTCGAGGGTCGCGTTCAGCTTTGTCAACTCCCGTGGGACGAGGTGCAGCGTGCCGCCCCGATCGAGCTCGACCGGCGCCCGCCCTGCTTCCGGCACCGCGACCGTGGTGACACCGATCGCGCGTGGAATCGCCGCCCAGTATCGTGCTGCGCCGATGCCCATGAGCACCGCGTTGCGGTTCCCGAACCGTGCTGTCGCGACGGCGAGACCGGCCGCCTCGAGCGTCGGATTCCATGTCCGGCCGTCCTGCCCGCCGGGGGGCACCGTGTAAACGCCCTGGCCCAGCCGGGTGACCGCACCCTGCTCGGCGAGTGCGTTGAGTGTGCGCCAGATGTTGCTTCCCAACTCGCGCAGCTCGGCGTAGCGTGCGGTGCGCATCGGAGCCCGCTCGATCGCGCGGATCAGGTCAACATCAGTGCGCATTCGCGTTCCCTCGACAACTTATTGAGTTTAAGTATACTCCCAACGTATATTGAAACTAAGTAAATGACGATGACGGTGTCATGCCTTGTAAACGCTGGGATCGTGGCTCTTCGGGGTGCGTCTCATATTGTGGTGTCGATTCCTGCCAGCGTCGCCCCGCGAGCGCGAGCGCGAGCTCATCCGGCGGGCGATGCCGTCGATCGCGCGTGTCGGCGTTCGAGTTCGTGGCTCACCGGCCGCTGGACGTCGGCTGGTTCCATACGTGGCGGTAGTCCTCGACGAACTGCCGGAAGGTCGTTGCCGGGTCGCCGGTCAGCCGCCGGATCGAGCGATTGGGAAACGCGGAGACGTTCAACCGGACGACGCGGTAGATCATCTTCTGCACGTCGATGTAGTCCCGCGGCCATCCTTCGGCCACGAGCTTGTCGAGGTACTCTCGTTCACTCGGCCGCGCGTACACGATCTCGCGGCCCAGAACATCGCTCATGATCGCGGCCACATTGCGGTAGCTGAGCGACTGCTCGCCCGACAGCGTGTACGCCTTACCGATGTGTCCGGGTTCGGTGAAGACGGTCGCCGCAACACGGCCGATGTCGCGCGCATCGATGAACGCGGTGCGGGAGCGACCGGCTGGCACGACGATGTGGCCGGTGCGACGGATTTCGTCGCCGTATGTCGCTGAGAGGTTCTGCATGAAGAAGTTCGGCCGCAGGAACGTGAATGGTGCGTGTCGCTCGCGCAGGTACTGTTCGACAGCGTGGTGAGGCGTGCGCCGGTTCGCCTGCACTCCCTGCAGCGACAGGAACACGATCTGACGGATTCCGCGGTCAAGCGCCGCGTCGATCACCGGGAACAGGTGCGTCTGCACGTCCTCAATTGCCGGCGGCCGCATCAGGAACAGTCGATCTGCGCCTTCGAGCGAGGCGCCGATCGCCTCGGGGTCGGCGCCGAACGCGAAGGCGCGTGGTCCGACGCCCGGGGGTAGCGACGGTGCGGCGTCGCTGTCGCGCACCGCAGCGATGACTTCGGTGCCGCGCGCGGCGAGGTGCGTGACCACCGCCGCACCAACGGTTCCGGTGGCACCGGTGACGAACACTGCGCCCATCTCAGAATCCTGCCTTCCTCATCAATCGGGTGAGGGTGGTGAGCTCGTCGTCGTCGAGGCCGTTGAACCGTGGTGCGATCACGCGAATGAAGGACTGTTCGAACATGGCGAGGCGTGCGGTCGCGTCGGGTGTGAGCGTCAGCACCCGCGACCTTGCGTCACTGGGGTGAGGAGTCTGCTCGACGAGGCGTTCGCGGCGCAGTCCGTCGACCAGCTGTGTCACGGCGCCCGGCGTGACCGCCAGTGCAGAAGCGAGCGCCCCCGGCGTCGTGGGGGTCGGGTCGTGGGCGATGAGGAACAGTGCTTCGCGCTGCGTCGACGTCAGGGCAGTCCCTTCGAAGGGGGCCGAGCCGACCTCGGCCCGTGCGCCGGCGAGCACGCGGGTCCATCGCACGAGCTGCTCGACAACAGCAGCGACACGGTCGTAGCGTCGTGCGCCCATCTCAGTCGCTCACGAAAGGAAGTTGGCGCACGAACGAGAGGTCGTCGACCTGCGTGAGGATGAAGTCGGCAAGATCGTCGCGGCTGATCTGCGTGCCTGTCCCGACGCCGACCCAACCGACCCGGTACACGCCGTCTCCCGGGGACTCGGTGAGCCGAGGCCCGCGCACCACGGTCCAGTCGAGGGTCGTCTCCTCCAGCACGGCGAGGTGTCTCTCCGCATCCGCGAGCACGTGACCCGACAGCGTCTTCAGCAAGAAGCGGATGACCTTGTCCGCCGCCTTCGGCTGATCGAAGCCCTCGGCTCGCAGCCCGCCGCCGGACAGCGTCACGATCCGGCGCACGCCATGCCTCTTCATCGCCTCGACGATCAGTCGGGTGCCGTCTGCCTGCAGCGTCGCGGGGGAGCCTTTGACGTGCCCGAAGACCGCGAGAACGGCGTCAGCTCCGGCGACAGTATGGTCGACGGATGCCTGATCCAGGACATCACCGCGGATCACTGTGAGCTGGTCCGAGGTGACTGACAGCTTCGCGGGGTCGCGAACGAGGACGCGCACACGGTGGCCGGCGGCGAGCGCGCGCTGCAGCACGCGTTTGCCCGTCTTGCCCGTGGCGCCGAACAAGGCGATCGTGATCATGTGGGTAGTTTAGTCACTAAACGATTCGAAAGGCCGAAGTTGCTGCGACGACCTCGACGCGACGGCGGGAGTCGAACCCGCTGCACGACCGGTTATGAGCCGGTGTCCGGGACCGCCCGGGTCGCCGCGATGAGCCCAGGCTACGCACGAGCGCAGGCGGTGCGAGCGAACGTGACTTCCCGTGAACCGCGGTGACCTTGCATGACGTGCGACGGCCACGATGCGGCATCCCATCGTGAGACGGCTCTCATTTGCGGTGTCGCCCATTGACGCCGGTTCAGGTTGCTCTTAGCGTTCCCTCTGGTGTCTCTCAGTTCCGCACAACGGAGTGGGAAGACCGGCACCGCTCCTCGAAGAGAAGGCAGATCTGTGTACAAACGGATACTGGCCACGGTCGGCGCGCTGGCGCTGACGATCCCGGCTACCGCCGCGATGGCCTCGACTGATCCCGATTCCGATCCGGCAGCGCGATTCACCTCGACGTCGCCCACGCACACCACCGACTACACGCCGGTGGGCGCCGACCCCTCGCGTCGTGTCAGCGTCATCGTGCAGATGACCGGCGACCCGGTCGCCGTCGTGCAGGCAGACAAGGGCCGCGACCTGACCACGAACGAGCGCTCATCGATCAAGAGCAAGCTCAAGAAGGCCCAGGATGCCGTGACCGGCACCATCCGGTCGAAGGGCGGCAAGGTCGAAGCGCAGATGCAGTCGGCGTACAACGGCATCCAGGTGAACATCCCGGCAGGGCATGTCGATGACCTCGAAGCGCTGCCCGGCGTCGAGGCCGTGCACCCTGCCCCGACCTACACGATCGACAATGCGGTGTCGGTGCCGTTCCTCGGTGTTCCCGATGTGTGGCAGAACACCGGATACACCGGCAAGCACGTCAAGGTGGCCATCATCGACACCGGCATCGACTACACGCATGCCGACTTCGGCGGCCCGGGCACGGCTGCGGCGTATGCAGCGGCGCACGCTGCCGAGACGCAGCCCGCCGACCCGGCGCTGTTCGGGCCCCGCGCCCCGCGGGTCAAGGGTGGCACCGACCTCGTCGGCGACGCGTACAACGCCAATGACCCGGCATCGGTGCCCCAGCCCGACTCCAACCCGCTCGACTGTCAGGGACACGGCAGTCACGTCGCCGGCACCGCCGCCGGTTCGGGTGTGCTCGCCGACGGCTCGACCTACACCGGTCCCTACAACTCGTCGACGGCATCGAAGAAGTGGACCGTCGGTCCGGGCGTTGCTCCGCAGGCCGATCTTTACGCGATCCGGGTCTTCGGATGCGCGGGATCGACGAGCGTCGTGGTGCCGGCCATCGACTGGGCGGTCGACCACGGCATGGACGTCATCAACATGTCGTTGGGTTCACCGTTCGGGCGCGCCGACGACCCCGATGCCGTCGCCGCGAGCAACGCCGTCGGTGCGGGCGTCGTCGTGGTCACCTCGGCCGGCAACGAAGGCCAGAACCCGTACATGAGTGGCTCACCGGGCGTGGGCGACGGCGTTGTGTCGGTCGCTGCGGTCGACAGCACTGAGACTCTTCCCGGTGCGAAGATCGCCGTCGGTGGCACGACGCTGCAGGCGGTCAACATGCTCAACGCCGACCTCTCGGGGCTGGATTCGCAGAACGTGGTCGTGCTGCAGGATGACCCGGCCACCACCGAGAACGAGGCACTGGGCTGCACGAAGGACGACTACGTCAAGGCCGGCATCACAGCCGGCGCGCACCAGGTCGCCGTCTCGCAGCGCGGCGACTGTGCGCTCGTACTCAAGGCACTCGGAGCCCAGCAGGCAGGGGCATCCAGCACCATCGTCGTGAGCAACGTGGCCGATCTGCCGCCGTATCTCGGTCCGGTGGCGGCTGACCCCGCCAACGGCATTCCCGAAGACGTCACCATCCCGTTCCTCGGTGTCGGAAGCGCCGACGGCCCGGCACTGGCGGCGGCGGACGGACAGACCCTGTCGATCACCCCCGACACGCTGCCGAACCCGACGTTCCGGCAGTACGCCGACTTCACCTCGAGCGGACCTCGCTCGGGCGACAGTGCGGTGGCGCCCGATGTGGCGGCACCGGGCGTGAGTATCGTCTCGGTCGCTGTCGGTTCGGGCAACGGCGCGGCGGCGATGTCGGGGACCTCGATGGCCTCGCCACACGTGACCGGCGTCGCGGCGCTCGCCGTGCAGTCGCACCCGAAGTGGTCGGCTGTCGATGTCGCCTCGCTGCTGAGCAGCACGGCCGACCCGTCGAAGGTCGACGGGCAGGAGAACACCGTCGGCGGCGTCGGACTGGTGGATGCCGCAGCCGTCGTGAAAGCACAGGTGACGGCATCCGGCGACACCTTCCGCACCACCAGCGGGCGTGCGTCGCAGCCGACGCTGAGCTTCGGGTTCGATGACTCGTCGCGCAGCTTCCAGCAGACGCGCACCCTCACGCTGACCAACCACGGCAAGAAGACCGTCACCTACACCGCGAAGACGTCGGCCACGGCCGCCTCGGCGAAGGCGCAGGTGTCGGTGTGGCCGTCGAAGGTCACGGTGCGTGCGGGCCACTCGGCGAAGGTGCGCGTGACGCTGTCGGCACGCGCGAGTGACATCGGTTCGTCGCTGGCCGATGAGTTCTCGTTCTACGAGATCTCGGGCGATGTGGTGTTCTCGAGCTCGTCGTCGACGGTGCGCGTGCCATACCTGCTGGTGCCGCGCGCCGACGCCAACGTGCAGCTGACGAGCAGCCACGTGTTCGGCAAGAACATCGCGAAGAAGGGCGGCACATCGACCATCACCTTGCTGAACCGGCTGGGTGCGCTCGACGCCTCGGCCGACTTCTACACCTGGGGCCTGTCTGACAAGGCCGACCTGGGCAAGAGGGTCGCCGACCCGGGAGTTGATCTGCGGGCCGCCGGCGTGCAGTCGTTCGACACCGGTGACGGCGACACGCTGATGGTGTTCGCCGTCAGCACGTACAAGCGGTGGTCGAACGCGGCCAGCGACGAGTTCGATGTGCTCATCGACACCGACCGAGACGGCACGGCCGACAAGATCGTGTTCGCCGTCGACAACGGCCTGGTCACGCTCGGTGAGGCCGACGGGCGCTCGGCGGTGTTCGTGAACGACATCAAGACGGGTGCTACGACCGGCCCGTACTTCCTGGCACAGGCGCCCACCGACAGCAGCACGATCCTGCTGCCGATGTACGCGAGCGTGCTCGGTGTCGACGGGGCGTTCAGCTACACGGTGCAGTCGGGCTCGGTGGTCGACTCGGCGATCGGCGATGAGTTCTCGGGTGCCGCGGTCTACGACCCGTCGGCTCCGGCGATCTCGAACGGCCAATACGGCGTGATCGCCAAGAACGGCAAGCGCTCGTCGTTCGAGGTGACCCTCGACCGCGCCGCCTACGCGAAGCAGAAGCCGCTGGGCACGATGATCGTCGTGCCCGACAACCAGGCCGGCGCCGATGAGGCGCTGCTGGTTCCGGTCAAGTAAGCACAGCACGTGAAGGGGCGGTCCGCAGACAGCGGGCCGCCCCTTCACGGGTTTTGCCTGCGGCATCCCGTGCCGAGAACGTCCGCGCCCGGGGCGTCAGCCCGGGGCGTCACCCAGCGGGCGTGCCCGTCCCTGTGCACAGCACCGGGGTGTCGGTCGTGCCGAAACGATAGTCGTACTGGGCGCCACCGGCTTCGACCACCACGCGCATTCCGTTCACGAGCGCCTGCGTGTACATCGCGCCCGGCTGCGGGCACCCCAGTGCGCCATTGCGCCACGTCACAGCTTCGGCTGAGACAAGCGTCGGTGCGGCGGCGACCCCGCGATCGGTCAGATCCTGCACGATGGCCGCCCATCGGGCATCCGGAACCGACGTCGGGGTCCCCGGCGGCGTCGTCGGCGAGGGCGACAGTGTCGTGAACGGCGGACGTTGCGGGGTGGATGCCTCGTCAGAGGGTGCAGTCACGGAACCTCCCGAGCATCCGGTCAGAGCCAGCAGGGCGAGTGCGGCGGCAAGTGCTGCGGCGCGTGCGCTCATGAGCGGCTCCTTCGTCTGTTCTCAGGATATGCCGGGTGGCCCGCGGGCGCCGCGCAGGCGGTGGTCAGGAACGCCGTCGGCGCGTCGCTAAAATCAATCCATGACGACGGTCGAACGACGGGGCATCCTTGCGCTCGTCGTCGCCATCGCTCTTCTGTCGTTCGGCCTCGGTGTCTGCGCGCTCGCGTCGGTGGGCTCGTCCTCTCGTCCTGTGGCGGCCGGCGCCGACGGAATGGCCATGCGCCACATCGTCGCAGACGACCGCGACACCATCGCGTGGCTCGGTTCCACGCGCACCACCATCGCCGGCACGGGTCTGAACCCGGCCGGCGATTCTCATCTGGCCACCGTGATCGCTTCGGTGCATGCGCTCGCCGATCTCGTGGCGCCCGAGGCGAACGCGTCGGCCGAGGTGCAGCCGGGTGCCCCGCTGGCGTCACGCGACCTTGAAATGGCGTGGCTGGCGCGCGTGCTGCTCGTGTTGGCGGTCGCCTGGGTCGTGATCGGCATGCTGGCGGCGCGTACGCGATTGGTGCGGCGCCCCGGTGCTGCCGCGGCACGTGCGGCGTGGCTGGCCAGCACCCGGCCGTGGCGCGCGCGAGAGTCGACGCTGGGCATGCTGGCACTCGACCGCTGGCTGCTGCTGATCGTTCCCGTCGCTCTTCTGGTGGCCACCCGTGCCGTGCAGACCTCTTTCTTCGGCTGGGTGCACCTGAGCGTCGTGATCGGTGCGTGGGGGGTGTTCGCCTTGGTGGTGCGGTTGGTCGTCTGGAAGCACTCGCCGTGGCCGGTGATCGCCGCCGTGGGTGGCGTGGTCGTGCTGCGCTGTATCGTCACGCTGATCGGACTGTCGCTGTCGGGACCGGGCGGTTCGTCGCCGGGCCTGTGGGAGAGCGTGCCATGGCGCATCGTGTTCGTCACGGTGGCCATTGCGTTGTTCGTCTGGGTTTTCGTGGCCGCGGGCTGGGCTCTGGCTGCGCAAATCGGCGCGCGGCGCGCGACCGGAGGCGTGCTGGCCGCCGTCGGGGCGGGCCTGGCCGTTCCCGCATTCGTGATCGCACTGGTGGGCACAGGCCGCATGCTGATCGCATGGACGGGACAGCTCGAGTCGCTTCCCTGGGGCCTTGGTCGTATGGCCGACGCCACGGCTCCGCTGCAGATTCCGGATGCCGCAGCCTGGTGGGCTGCCGGCCTCGGTCTGGTGATCGCCCTGGTCGGCGCGGCCCTCGCGCTGCCGGCGCGCGGCCGCGTGACGTCGACCTGAGGTGAGAAGGCCCGCCCCACGCGATCATGCCGGTCCCGTGCGATCAGGCGGCCGCGGCATCCGTGAGCACCGCATCCAGTCCCGCAGTCCAGGGAGCGAGATGGGTGACGAGGGCGTTGTGCCCGTCACTCTCGAACAAGCGCGCATCGTGACCCAGCCGATCCACCGCTGTCCGCGGGTTGCGGTGCTGCCTCCGTCAGGTGACCGGGCTGCGGTGCCGCTGCGCTGCCGCCGTCGCGACGATGTCTGCCCCGAAGGAAGAAATCGGTGAACGCCCCGAGATTTCGGGCAGCCACACGGCTCCGACGGCGGGCGCCCACTCAGGAGAGTCACGCGGGCTTGCCCCGACGGCATGCGCGGCGAAGATGCCCATGCCTCGATCGAGCAAAACGTCGAACGCCTCGACATCCCCGCCGCAATCAGTGCTTGTCCACCACAGGGTCGCCACCGTCCACGACGTGCGAGCTCAGGGTCGAGGGGACCGCGTCGCCGCGATCGCCTTCCGCACCGCTCTCAGCCCTTCAAGGGTCTGGTCGACGTCGTCCTCGTCGACGAAATCGCGCATAGCGGCGAGTATGCCGTCCTGACGCTCACACCGGCGCTTCCCGATAGTCCAGCAGGTCAGCGAGGAGAACCCGACGGTGGGTACGGACCTTCATTGCCATCAAGAAATGTGCGCGACTTGGTATGCTTTGACGATTCCGTGATGAAGTATGTGGTCTTTTCGACCGCTCCATGGGGGTGCGATGGTAGATCGTAAGATGCCGACGTTGGCGCAGAAGCGGTCTGTGGAGACCAGGGACGCATTAATTGAGGGCGCGGCCACGGTGTTCGCCCGGCTGTCGTATGGGGAAGCTCGTCTTCGCGATATCGCCGGGGACTCTGGGATCAGCGAGGGATCGATCTATTTTCACTTCGGGACGAAGGCGGAGATTGCGGGGGCAGTCATCGCCGCTCAGCAGGAGCGAATGACTGCAGTGCTTGCCGGCGTGCGGGGGAGTGCGAAGGCTCCGCGCGCTGGTCTAGAACAACTGCTGCTGTTGCTGACCCGGCTCGCGAAGTTGATCTCCAAGGACCCGGTGGTACAGGGCGGGATTCGCTTGGCGGGTGAGCCGAGCCCGGAGCTCTCGAACAATGTGAGCGAGCCGTACTTCGAATGGGTACGGATCGTGTCCTCCCTGGTCCGCCAAGGCATCGCGGACGGATCGATCCGCGCGGATGTGGACGTCGAGCGGGTGTCTGAGACGATCAACTACCTGTTCGTCGGGGCGCAGGTTCTATCGGGTCTTGCGGATTCGTGGAAGTCATTCCCGGTCCGCCTGAAGAGGGTCATCCCGACTGTTGAGGCGCTCCTTCAGCACTAGCTGCTTTCGGACAACGTGCGACGTCTCTCCCCAGGCAGGGGAGAGGCAGTGTTCTTAGTGGGTCCCGGGAGTGCAATCGGAGATGTTCTAGGGCGCGAATGATCCAGTCGACAGTGACTGCAGAAGGCCTCGTCCGTCCTGACGAGGTCCACAAGGTTCATCAGCAGAACGTCTGGATAACAGGATTCGCTGAACACGGACCATCCGTCGGATCACGTCACCGCGATGCACGTCATCTCTGCCATGGAGGAGACCGTGACACATCGTAAGCCCAGTTCGCGCCTGTCAGCATTGGAGTTGGTTTTCGAACCATACACAGAGAGTGAGCCCCGCCGGATGCTCGCCGTCAGGATCGCGAAGGACGGCAGTCTCCGAGGCAGCGTGGAACAGCTCGTGCTCACCCGTACCGTGTTTTCGGGGCGACTGGCCCCGGCAGCAGTCGCAGGCGGATCGTCGATGACGCGGGAGATCGTGGTCGTGAACGGTGCTTCTGGCGGCATCGCCCGAGTGATCGCCACAACATTAGGAGCCGGCCGCGAACATCGGAGCCTTCGCTTCATCATCAGATACCGCACCGGCTCAGGTCGCTTTCTTCCAATATCCGGGCCGTGTGGAGCTTGCCGGTTGGTTTCATGATCCGCGCTAGCACCAGCTGCCGGCACAGGCGGCGCCTCAGTGGGTCGTAATGGCGCGCCTGGTGTCTGTGATGAACCAGGTGACGGCCGCAATGAGTGCCCACAGGGCAGCGACCACGATGCCGAATTCGGCGGAGACGTGCATTATGCCGGAATCGTCGAAGTCGATGAACGGCATCTCGAGGCTCGGGTAGTAAAATTTGGCGCCTTCCAGGGGCAGGAAGCGGGCGAGGTTGCCGATGGGTGCGAGGGGGCTGTTGATGGACTTGGCGAGTCCGCCGGTGGCGTTCAGTAGTGCGGGACCGATGACCAGCAGCACGGCGACGGTGAGGATCGTGGATACGGTGCGTCGGGCGAGACCTGCGATTCCTGCGCTCATGACCGCGATTAGCAGCAGGAACACAAGGGCCTTGACGATGGTGAGGGCCCCCGCGGAGAGCATATGCGCGGTGGGCGGGTAGCCGCGGCCCGCGTAGATGACAGCGTAGAGTACGGCAGCGAGGATCATGCCAGGAAGAGCGATGCTCATGCCCAAGAGCACGGTGTTAATGAGTTTGGCCAGGACGACCTGCCACCGCCGGGGCGCCGAGATATAAGTGGTGGCGGCGGTCCCGGTGTGGAACTCGCCGGCGATCAGGATCGCTGCGATAGCACCGAGCAGCAGCGCGACGCCGGCGACACCATCGGTGATCGCGTAGGAGAACTCGTTGGCTAGCGCCTGAGCCGGAGTGGACCCCCGGTACGTGAGTTCACCTGAGGCAGCGCGGATCGCACCGTTGCCGATCAGAATAAGAACGGCGATGACGACAATCCACCGAATCGATGGCAAGCTCCACCCCTTGCGCCATTCAGAGGCGAGCAGCCGCGCCACGGTGACGCGATATGGTGCGGGCTGGTACGTCGATGTAGCCGGCGTGGTCGATGCCGCCACGAACGCCGTCTGCATCGGTGAGCGGGGTCGCGGGGAGCGGCTGGACGTGGGGGTGACGCCACGTCGCACAAATGAGAAGATGGCGATGGGCACGATCGCAGCGCACCACGCGGCGAGTACGAGTAGCGCGCCCCAGTACGGCAGGTCCGTCGTGCCGACGGTGACCGTCCCGTCTTCGAGGCGGGTGCTGAACAGGGCGGTCATGGCCGTGCCGGGTAAGAGCCGGGAAGCCCAGAGGCCGGCACCGGTTCCGGCCAGCGGCGCCATCATGATGGGCACTACGTAGAGGACGGCGATCGGCACCAGGACCGCGACCAGGCGCTGACGAGTCAGTGCCCCCAGCGCGAGTGTGAGCAGGACGAGCACAGCAGCCCCCAGTGCCAGCCCACCCGTGCCGGTCAGCCAGGCGGTCATGATCTGACTGGGCACCGGGCGTCCCAGCAGTTTTGCACAGCCGAGCAGCGCACCGCCCGAGACCAAACCGGTTCCTGCGCCCACTGCCAGCACAGCTCCGCACGCCGTCAAGGCATGCGCGGCGAACAGCATGCCGCGTTTGGGGACGACGGTCAGAGATGCGCGGATGGTGCCGCGCGCGAACTGACCGGCGATCGTATCGGAGCCGACCACGATCGCTAGCAACTGCGCGCCGATCGCAGCGAACGACATCGCGAGGTTCAGTACATCGAACATGCCGGCGGGGCCGGGGCTCTGGGTACTGCCGTCCGGATCGCGGGCAGGGAATCCGATGAGACTGGTGACGATACCGATGAGGGCGGCAAGGAAAAGGACCGTGATGACCCCCCAGATCGCCGTCGCGCCGCCGAGGAAGCCGCGCAGCGACGCATGGGCGACGTGCGGCAGTGTCAGTCGGTACGAGCGTCGGCCCGGTGTCGTCACCGTCATGATCCTGAGGCGGCGGAACTCTCGCCGGCCCGGTACTCGACGTGGTCGTCGGTCAACTCCCGGTAACTGTCCTCCAGGGAGCGGGATGTTTCCTCCAGCCCTTCCAACACGGTGCCTGTTTTCAGGGCGAGCACTCCGATCTCCTTTGCCGAAAGGCCTGTGACCGTGCACGTACGCTCGTCGATAATCGTCACCGCGGCACCGCGCTCGCTCAGCGCCCCGACGAATTCGACGGCCTGCTCGGTGATCACCTCAAACGTCGACGTCCCCCTGCGGAAGTGTCCCAGCGGTGCATCCTGGAGCACCCTGCCACGGCCAAGCACGATCACTCGGTCGGCGACCAACTCCACCTCGGACATCAGATGCGATGAGAGGAACACTGCCACACCAGAATCGGCAAGATCGCGGCATAGGCCGCGGAACCAGCGCACACCGTCGACGTCCAGGCCGTTGATCGGCTCGTCCAGAATCAATGCACGAGGCGAGCCCAGCAGCGCGGTCGCGATACCTAGCCGCTGAGTCATGCCCAGCGAGAACTTCCCGACCCGCTCAGCAGCAACCGCTTCCAGCCCCGCCTGCGAGAGCACCTCGCGCACACGCGACGTAGGGATCCCATGCGTGGTCGCCACCGTGACCAAGTGATTGAATGCGGTCCGTCGCGGGTGCGCGAACTTCGCATCCAGCAGCGCACCTACCTGACACAGTGGATCCGTATAATCCTGAAGCGCGCGCCCATCGATCAAGGCCATGCCGCTGGTGGGCCGATCTAGTCCGAGGATCAAACGCATCGTTGTCGTCTTACCCGCGCCATTGGGCCCGAGAAAACCGGTGACCTTCCCCGACTCGACCCGGAAAGACACATCGTCCAATGCCAGCCGATCACCGAAGTACTTCGTCAGATGGTCAACCTCGATCATCAATCCCCCTCAGGACACCGCTGCTTCGCGGCACGTCCAGCCTGCCAGGGAGAGGAGACGAGGGGGACAAACTTAGGCCGACGCCCAAAGGACGTCGTAGCTAGCGGGCCACGGGCAGCTCGGCCAGACGCCCGAGATCACCCGACTCTGGCCTGCACCGACGTCGTACGTGTGCCGAATCGTCCAGGGACTCCATCCCGGGATGGCGTGGCAAGAAACCGTAATGACGACGTTACCGCTGCACGATGCGGTTACGTCTCCGTTGCTCTGGTCATAGCCGACTGAAATATAGGAGCAGGCCAGCAGCGCGTTTGGAGTGGCTGGTTCCACAGCGTTTGCCGAAGTCCCGAAAAGACGCGGGGAGCCGAGGGGCGCAGCGACTCCGGCCACTCTCCCGAGGATGCTGCGCATCCGTGGTGGTGTTGATGTCGTCCTTGGTTTCGCCGATGGGGTCTGTGCACGCATCGCCGTCTCCGTTCAGAAGTGGCTTTGTCTTGAGGGGTCGACCTCTTGTCCCGCTCGCAGGCAAAGCCGCGTACTCCTCATACTCTCCTCCAAGTTTTCGGATGTCAATAGTAATTTAGGTGACTTGCTATTAAAGACGAGTCGAACGGCTGTCGACGGCGGCTGAGATCTAGAGTGTGCCTGACAAACGTTGTGGATGCTGGCTGAGAGCCTGATTCCGTGCCGCGGTCTCAGGTGCTTTCGGATGCTCAATGGTCTTTGACCGAGGGATGCTGCCCCGTCCGATGGGGCGGGGTGAGAAGTTCTGCGATGCGCGGACGATGGTCGAGGCGATCGTCTACCGGTCGGTATCGGTGGACTCGACGATTGTGTCCGCGCGCATCAGCACGCGACGAACACGCGACCCCCCGGATGTCCCTGCCGTTGATGGCGCAACTGAAGGTGGGGCGAAGCGTTGTTCGATCAACGACCCGCCCAGGCGCGGTTCGTGGCGATGAGGCGTACTCGTCTCGCGCGATCCGCGGTCACTTTCGCTCCTGCGGAATCAACGCTGTCATCGCGGAATCGGACGACCGGAAGGCACACCGCAAACGGCGCGGTCACGCAGTGGCCGGCCGGTTGCGCTTGACCCCGACGACTACAGGAACCGCAGCGTGATCGAGCGACCCTACTGCCAAATAGAGCAGTGGCACGGTCTCGCCACCCGCTTCGACAAGCATGCCATCATCTGTCGCGCTGCAGAGGTGCTCAACGCCGTCACCGTGGAGCCGCGAACTCACGAAGCAGCAGACTCCTGAGACGCCATCCCGCGGTGATTGTCTAGCGCCTGAAGAACCGGGCCGATGGCATTGCGCAGATCGCTCGCTGCTCCGCTCACGCCCGTGTACTCGCCGACATCGGCTAGGCACGTGATCAGGACCTGATTTGCAGCCGCCTGATCGACGCCATCAGGCAACTCGAACGCCAGCACGTCGAGGGTTCGCTCGTCGTACTGAGGCACCGTTGCTCTTACCCACCCGAGTTGAGGATCCTCACTCGTGACATGCAAGTACGCGCGCAACTCCGGGTCGAAGCCAGTGGCACCCACGTATGCGATCTCTCGGGTCTCGACGTCGAGCCAGACGTACAGCCAGGAGCCACCGGGCCTCATTCGCCAACCCCATTGGCCGCGCCCATCTGTCGTCAGACACGCGCTAGGAGACCACTGAATAACCTGGTGGGCCAAGGCGTGCCTGTGGTGGTTATGGCGGCAGGCCGTTAGAAGTCGCAGTGTCGGCGGCCGCGCCTAGACTCGAAGAGACATGACCGATGCCTCCACGCCCCTCGTCGTCGGCGACGTTTCCCGCGCCGCCGGCTCCCGTCCTGACGACGACCTGCTGCAGGGTCTGAACCCGCAACAGCGCGAGGCCGTCGTGTACCGGGGCAATGCCCTGCTCATCGTCGCCGGCGCGGGTTCGGGCAAGACGCGCGTGCTCACGCACCGCATAGCGTCACTGCTGCGCAACAAAGAGGCGTGGCCGAGCCAGATCCTCGCCATCACGTTCACCAACAAGGCGGCGGGCGAGATGCGCGAGCGCGTCGAGCAGCTGGTCGGCCAGCACGCGCAGGGCATGTGGATCTCGACGTTCCACTCGGCGTGCGTGCGCATTCTGCGCCGCGAGGCCGAACAGTTCGGATTCACGAAGTCGTTCACGATCTACGACTCGGGCGATTCGCGCGCCCTGGTCAAGCGGCTGGTGAAGGAATACGAGGCCGATGCCTTCGGCCTGACGCCCGCGGCGGTGCAGAGTCGCATCTCGAAGTCGAAGAACGAGCTCGTCGACGCCGAGGCATACGCGCGCGACGCGAACATGTCCGACCCGGCCGAGCGGAAGTTCGTGGAGGTGTTCGGCGCCTACCAGCGGGCGCTGCAGAAGGCCAACGCGTTCGACTTCGACGACCTCATCGGGCAGACCGTCTACCTGTTCCGTGCCTTTCCGCGCGTGGCCGACGTGTATCGCCGACGCTTCCGGCACATCCTCGTCGATGAGTATCAAGACACCAACCACGCCCAGTACGCCCTCATCCACGAGCTGACCCGGCCTGTGGTGGGCAAGGCCGCCGAGCCATATTCCGCTGGCGGCATGATGATCTTCGAGCCGGAGCACGCGCCCGAACTCGAGCCGGCCTCGCTGACCGTCGTCGGTGACTCCGACCAGTCGATCTACGCGTTCCGCGGCGCCGACATCCGCAACATCACCGAGTTCGAGCGCGACTACCCGGGCGCCAAGGTCGTGCTCCTCGAGCAGAACTATCGTTCAACGCAGAACATTCTCTCGGCCGCGAACGCCGTGATCAGCCACAACTTCGACCGCAAAGACAAGCGGTTGTGGACCGACGTCGGCGAGGGCGAGAAAATCGTCGGCTACACCGGCTACTCGCAGCATGACGAAGCACAGTTCGTCGCCGACGAGATCGACGTGCTCCGCCGCGGTGGCATGGCCTACGGGCAGATGGCGGTGTTCTACCGCACGAACTCGCAGTCCCGAGCCTTGGAAGAGATCTTCATCCGCGCGGCCATCCCGTACAAGATCATGGGCGGCACGCGATTCTACGAGCGCGCCGAGATCAAAGACGCCCTCGCATATCTCACGGCCGTCGCCAACCCGGCCGACGAGATGGCAGTGCGCCGCATCATCAATCGGCCCAAGCGTGGCATCGGCGACGTGACGGTCGAGACCATCGCGCGGTACGCGGCTGACGAAGGCATCACCTTCCGCGACGCCCTCGCAAACGCGTCGGCGCTCGGTGTCGGACCGAAGCTGCAGACATCGATCACCCGCCTCGATGCCGTTTTGGCCGAGGCATCCGCCGTCATGCTGCCCTCTTCGGGTGAGATCGCCCCGCCCACGGCGGTGGCTGAGGGGCTAAGCGTGCTGCTCGACAAGAGCGGCTACCGCGACGCGCTGCGGGCCAGCCGTGATCCGCAAGACGAGGCGCGGCTCGAGAACCTCGACGAACTCGTCGCTGTCGCACGCGAGTTCGCCCGCAACAACCCCGACGGCACACTGCTGGACTTCCTCACCGAAGTCGCGCTGGTCTCCGACGCCGACGACCTCGAAGACGCGTCGGGCACGGTGTCGCTGATGACCCTGCACACCGCAAAGGGGCTCGAATTCGAGACGGTGTTCCTGACCGGCGTCGAAGAAGACCTGCTGCCGCACCGTATCTCGGCCGGTGAGCCGGGCGGCCCGAGTGAGGAACGCCGACTGTTCTATGTGGGCGTCACCCGCGCGCGGCAGCGCCTGTACCTGACGCTGGCCATGACCCGTGCGCAGTTCGGCGAGGTGTCGGTGGCCATGCCGAGCCGCTTTCTGCAAGAAGTGCCCGCTGAGCTCATCGACTGGCGGCAATCGCCGGGCGATGTGAATTCGCGCGGCGGCACGCAATCCCGAGCATTGAACGCTCGCCGACCGTGGGGCCAGCGACGCACCGACGATCCTCCCGCGCTGAGGCCGAAGTCGACCGCGATGGAGAAGTTCCCCAACCGCATTCCGGCGAAGGTGCGCGACAACGGCGACATGGAGCTCGCCTCGGGCGACCGCATTCGGCATGAGGACTTCGGAGACGGCATCGTGGACGCCGTCACCGGTGAGGGCCCGAAACGCGTGGCGCACGTGCGTTTCGACAAGGCCGGCGCCAAGAAGCTGCTCATCAAGATCGCGCCGATCGAGAAGCTGTAGGCGGCGGCGATGGAGGGGCTCGGACGCGACCCTCATCCTGGCCCGGGTTAGGCTGGCGTAATGGCTCTTTTCTCCCGCGGCTCGAAGACGACCGGTTCCGACAACGGCGATTCCGAGGCACCTGAGGCGGCCGCCGAGGTGGAGGCCGCCAGCACATCGACCGACGCCGTCACCGCCGATTCGACGGCAGCGGATGCTGCGGGCGGGCCTGCGGCCGATGCCAACACGGCGTCTGCAGTCGATGCCGCGACCACGGCGGACGTGTCCGGCGCCCAAGACGTGCCCCAGGTAGGAATCTCCACGACGTCGTACGGCGGCTTCGGTGCCGGCGCGGCGCAGCCGGCCGCCCCTCAGGCCACGGCTTCTCAGCCCACAGGAGAGCCGCCCGCACCGGCCGAGACGATTCCCGGCCTGCCCGACAACGTCGTGCTGCGCGGATCGCTGGGCGCCCTCGGCGAGAACCCGGAACCGCACGAGATTCTCGGGGTCGCACGACAGCTGTTGCAGGGCAATGTGTACCTGCGGGTGAAGGGCAACGCGCAAGAGCTCATGAACGCCGGCGAGGCGCTGCCTTTGGCTGTTGCGACTCGCGACGAAGGCCAGTTCGTCATGCTCTACAGCTCGGGGGCAGCGCTGGCTGCGGCTGTGCAGGCCGATGGCGACACCGAGACCTCGGCGATGGGGCAGCCCGGGCCTGCCGTGCTGCAGTATGTGCTGCAGGGAGAGTTCGCCGGGGTCATGGTCGATCATGCCTCGACCCCGGCCGCCGTGGTGCTGCCGCGTGCCCTGATCGAGCGCATGGTCGCCGAGTGGGATCCGCAGTGCACCCTCAAGAAGCTCGTCAGCGGCCCGCGCACCGACGACACGGCCGCACAGGTCGCTGAGGCGCTGGCGAGCACTCCGTTGTGGATCGCGGTGAACCGCGCCTCGGACGACGACGACTGGGGAGTGGCCGAATCGCGCACCGCATCGGGTGAGCGCATTCTGCCGGTGTTCTCGCATCCGCTCGAGGTCGTCGCTCTGGGACGTAACGATCGGCCGATGCCGTTCAGCCCGGCGCAACTCGGACAAGCACTGCGCGGTGATGACGGCATCGAGGGTGTGGTCGTCGATCCCGTCGGGCCCTGGATCCGCGTGAACCGCGACGAGTTGGGCGCTGTGCTCGCACTGCCTGAGCCCGAGGCAGCGCAGCAGATCGCCGAGGAGCCGGATGCGGCAGCCGAGGAGCCGGATGCGGCAGCCGAGGAGCCGGATGCGGCAGCCGAGGAGCAGGATGCGGCAGCCGAAGCGTCCGCGAACGCTGCAGACGCGGCATCCGCCACTGAGAACGCGACCCGCGAGAGCTGATCCGCGCAGAACGCGCACCGCGAGAGCTGACCCGCGCAGAACGGCACGGGGAATCCCGTGCTCGCACCGATGAATTCAGGCAAACTGTACAGGTTGCCTGAAGAAGTGTTACGGTGTCGGATGTGACCGACATCGACGAGACTGCCGCCGCGCTGCGCGTCGTGGCCTCGCGCCTGTATCGCCGGCTGCGCGCCGAGGCGGGCAATGCCGAGTACAGTGCCGCGCAGGTCGCGGTGATCCGGCGCCTGCTCGACGAAGGCCCGGCCACGACCTCTGAGCTGGCACGTGCCGAGGGGATGCGCCCGCAGTCGATGAGCGCGACTGTGGCCTCGCTGGTCGACGCCGGCATCCTCACCCGGCAGCCCGACCCGAACGACGGGCGCGCCGTGCAGGTTTCGCTCTCCGACGACGGCGAGCGCGCCCTGCGCCAGGGGCGCAGCGCCAAGCAGGAGTGGCTTGTGCGCACCCTCTCTGAACGGTTCACCGCCGACGAACTGCACACTTTGACCGCTGCCGTCGCTCTTGTCGAGCGGATGCTGCAGCCCGACCCGAAAGATGCCCTGTGACCCTCACCACCCTTGACCCGCGCACCGCGCTGGTCATCATCGATCTGCAGGCGGGAATCGCCGGCTCCCCTCAGGCCGCCCCCGTCGTCGCCCGCGCCGTGGAGCTCGCCGACGCGTTCCGTGCACACGACCTGCCGGTCGTGCTCGTGAACGTCGTCTCCGGAGCCCCCGGACGCACCGAGCGCCCGCGGCCGGCGGCAGCGCGCCCCGAGGGATGGGCCGAGCTGCTGCCCGAATTGGGTGAGGGCATCCGCGTCACGAAGAAGACCTGGGGCGCTTTCCACGGCACCGATCTGGACGAACGGCTGCGCGAACAAGGCGTCACCCAGGTGGTGCTCAGCGGCATCGCGACGAGCAAGGGCGTCGAATCGACGGCGCGGTCGGCGCACGAACACGGGTACAACGTGACGGTGGCCGTCGATGCCGTGGCCGACACCGATCCCGACTCCCACCGCAACGCCGTGGAGCGCATTTTCCCGGCGCTGGGAGAGACGGGCACCACCGCGCAGATCATCGACCTGCTGGAGGCGACGCAGCGTTGACCCCGACCGCCGTCGGAGAGCGTCCGTTCCGGGCGAGGTTCGTCACCCCGCTGCTGTGGGGCACCTCGCTCAACCCGATCAATTCCTCGATCATCGCGACCTCGCTGGTCGCCATCGGCACCGGCTTCGGCGTCAGCGCCGGGCAGACGGCCACGCTCGTGGCCGCCGTCTACGTCGCCAGCGCGGTCGCGCAGCCGGCGATGGGTCGACTGGCGAGCCAGTTCGGGGCACGTCGGGTGTTCCTGATCGGGCTGTCGATCGTGACCCTCGCCGGCATCGTCGGCACTTTCGCGCCCTCGTTCGGCTGGCTGATCGCCTCGCGGGCCCTGATCGGCATCGGCACGGCGGCCGGCTACCCGACCGCGATGGCGATGATCAGATCCCGTGCCGAGGCGGCGGGCAGCGGCATCCCGGGCACAGTACTCGGGGGGATCTCGATCGCCGGCCAGGTGACGGCGGCCCTCGGCCTGCCGTTGGGCGGGCTGCTGGTGGGACTGTGGGGATGGCCGGCGGTGTTCGCCGTGAACATTCCGCTGGGCCTTGCCGGCATCGTGCTGGCGCTGGTGTGGCTGCCCGCCGACAAGCCCCGAGTGCGCAGTTCGGCACGGGAGCTGGCCCGCGCTCTCGATCCGCTCGGCATGGCGTTCTTCACCGCGGCGGTGATCGCCCTGATCGCGGTGCTGTCGGATGTGCGGCATCCGAATTGGTGGTTCGCCGGTGCATTCGCGGTGGCCGTGGCAGCCATGATCTGGTGGGAGCTGCGCGCGCGGCATCCCTTCATCGATCTGCGGATGCTGGCGGGCAATCATCCGCTGGTGCGCACATATCTGCGCCAAGCGCTGACCCTGATGGCCGCGTACACGGTGCTGTACGGCTATGTGCAGTGGCTCGAGGAGGGGCGCGGGCTTGCCGCCAGCGTCAGCGGGCTGGTCATGCTGCCGATGAGCGCGGTCGCCGCGATCGGCGCCGCCGTGATCGCACCGCGCGCGCAGGTGCGTGGGCCGCTGCTGATCAGCGCTGTCGCAGTCATCGCCGGCGGCGTGGCCTTGACGCTCGTCGGCGCCCACACGAACGTGGTACTTCTTGTCGCCTTGAGTCTCGTGTTCGGTGTCGTGATGGGCATGAACTCCACGGCCAATCAGGCCGCGCTCTACACCCAGACCACCTCCGATGAGATCGGCGTGGCCTCGGGCCTGCTGCGTACGTCGAGCTATCTGGGCGCTATCTTCGCCTCGGCGCTGATAGCACTCGCCTTCCCCGGGCGCGCCACCGACGCCGGTCTGCACGCTGCCGCGCTGGTGCTGGTGGGGCTGGGCGTGGCGGTGCTGCTGCTGGTGCTGCTCGACCGGCGGCTGCCGTGGCGAGGACACTGAGCCGTGGCATCCCGCCGCTGTTGTGACAGGCACGGGGCTGCGGCATCCCGCCCCTGTTGTGACAGGCACGGGGCTGCGGCATCCCGCCCCTGTTGTGACAGGCACGGGCTGCGGCATCCCGCCCCTGTTGAATGTCGGTGCTGATCGATAGCGTTGGCGCATGGCTTCACCGCGGATCACACTGACGGTGCCCGGGCCGCACGGCGACCGCGAGGTCTCTTTGTCGAGTCCCGATCGGGTGGTGTGGCCCGATGCCGGCATCACCAAGCGCGAGTTGGCCGAATATTTCATCGCCGTCGCCGAGCCGTTCCTGGCCGCCAACGGCAACCGTCCGGTTTCTTTGCAGCGGTTCCCCGACGGCATCGACGGCGAGGCGTTCTTCTCGAAGAACCCACCCAAGGGGGCTCCCGACTATGTCGAGAGCGTCACCGTGACGTACAACAGCGGGCGGCGGCATCCGCAGCTCGTGCTCACCGAGATCGCCGCGGCGGTGTGGGCCGCGCAGATGAACACGGTCGTCTTCCATCCCTGGGCGTCGCTGGCCGCCGACACCGATCACCCGGTCGAGCTGCGCATCGACCTCGACCCGCAGCCGGGCACCGACTTCGCCGACGCTGTGGCGGTGGCCCCGGCGCTGCGCGAGGTGCTGGCAGAGGCGGGGCTGGATGCCTGGGTGAAAACGAGCGGCAGCCGCGGCCTGCATGTGTTCTGCCCGATCGAGCCGATGTACGAGTTCCTCGACGTGCGGCACGCGGTCATCGCCGCCGGCCGTGAGCTGGCCCGGCGCCTGCCCGAGAAGGTCACGATGGACTGGTGGAAGGAAGAGCGCGGCGCGCGCATCTTCATCGACTTCAACCAGGCCAACCGTGACCGCACCATGGCCGGTGCGTACAGCCCCCGCGCCCTGCCCGCGGCCACCGTGTCGACGCCGGTGACGTGGAACGAACTGACCGACGTCGACCCCGCCTCGTTCACGGTGCGCACGATTCCGCGGCGGCTTGCCGAGGTGGGCGATCCGTGGCGTCAGCTGGCCGCGAAACCGGGCCGGATCGACACGCTCCTGGAGTGGTGGCAGCGCGACCTCGACGACGGACTGGGCGAACTTCCCTTCCCACCGGAGTTTCCGAAGATGCCGGGCGAGCCGCCCCGGGTGCAGCCGAGCCGGACGCGCAAGGAGGACTGATGAGGGCATCGCGCATCGACCGGGCGATCGCCGCGCTGTTAGGCACGCAGTGGCTCGTGCGTGCGCCTATCGCCCTGTATCGCGCCGGCTTCGGGTGGCTGTTCGGCACGCGCCTGGTCATGATCGAACACCTTGGTCGCGTCTCGCGCGAGCCGCGTTTCGTCGTCGTCGAGGTGGCCGAGCGCACTCGCAACCGCATCGTGGTCGCGTCGGGATTCGGCACGAAGGCCCAGTGGTACCGCAATCTCGGGGCCAACTCCGTCGCCTACCTCAGCACCGGGCGGGCGCGGCGGGTGCGTGCGCACGTGCGTCTTCTCGACCGGGATGAGTCGACCACAGCTCTGCAGCGGTATGCAGCGCAGCATCCCGTCGCCTGGAAACATCTGAAGGGGGCGATGGATGCCGCAGCCGGCGCAGACGCGTTCATCCCGCTCGTCGAGTTCACCCCGCCGCGCACGAAAGATTGAGCCATGCAGCTGCCCGTCATGCCACCCGTCGCACCGATGCTCGCCAAGTCGGTCAAGGAGATCCCCGATCTCGGGCACGCCGAGCCCAAGTGGGACGGTTTCCGCACCATCGTCTTCCGAGACGGTGACGAGGTCGTGCTCGGCAGCCGCAACGAACGGCCGCTGACCCGGTACTTTCCCGAACTCGTCGACGCGCTCAAAGCGCACACGCCAACGCGTTGCGTCATCGACGGAGAGATCGTCGTGGCCACCGACGACCACCTCGATTTCGAGGCGCTGCAGCAGCGCATTCACCCGGCCGACAGCAGGGTTCGACTGCTGGCCGCACAGACACCCGCCTCGTTCATCGGGTTCGACCTGCTCGCTCTCGACGATCTCGACCTCATGCCGCAGCCCTTCGGGCAGCGCCGTGCGCGTCTGGTCGAAGCACTGGGGGATGCCGCCGACCCGATCTTCGTCACACCGTCGACCGCCGACCTTCAGCAGGCGCGGGAGTGGTTCGACAGCTTCGAGGGTGCGGGGCTCGACGGCGTCGTGGCCAAGCCGCTTGAGGGCACGTACCAGCCGGGCAAGCGCAGCATGTTCAAGATCAAGCACGAACGCACCGCCGACTGCGTCGTCGCCGGATTCCGCTGGCACAAGACCGGCGATGTGGTCGGCTCGCTGCTGCTGGGCCTGTACAGCGACGACGGGCAGCTGCAACACGTCGGCGTGACCGCCTCGTTTCCGATGGCGCGCCGCAAGACCCTTCTCGATGAGCTCGCGCCGTACCGTGACGTCGATCTGGCGCAGCATCCCTGGGGTAGGTGGGCAGAGCACGAGGCCGGTGATCAGCGGCGCCCGGGCGCGGTGAGCAGGTGGAACGCCGGCAAGGACCTCTCGTTCGTGCCGCTGCGCCCCGAACTCGTCGTCGAGGTGGCCTATGACCACATGGAAGGCGATCGTTTTCGCCACATTCCGAGCTTTCGCCGCTGGCGTCCCGACCGTGACCCGCGCTCATGCACGTTCGATCAGCTGGAAGAGGCCACCGACTTTCGGCTGTCGGCGATTCTTCCGGGGCGGTGACGGCCAGCCGCGCCGGTGGCGGCCGGCACGGCGTGGCAGCCGGGACGGCGATGGCGGACGGCACGGCGGTGGCGGTGACGACGGCCGCGGGGCGGGGTGCGCGTGACGCCGGTGCGGGGCGGGGTGCGAGTGACGCCGGCGCGGGGCGGCGTGCGCGTGACGCCGGTGCGAGGCGACGCTCGCAGACATGTCGGGTCGCGGCATCCACCCCTCGGATTCACTCGCGCTACCCGATTCCGCGTTCGTGGGGGACGGGGTGCGGCGTGCTGATTTGCTCGCGCTATCCGGTTCTGCGTTCGCGGGTGTAAATCGCATGCGCGGATGCGGATTCGGGTAGCGCGAGCGGAGGGGTGTCGTCGAAACGAGGCGCGGGTGCGAAATGGGGTAGCGGATGCGGATTGGGGGCGCGGATGCTGATTGCGGTGGCGCGGGGGACGGTGCGAGGGGTGTCGTTCAGGTCGCGCTATCCGGTTCTGCGTTCGCGGGTGTGAATCGCATGCGCGGATGCGGATTCGGGTAGCGCGAGTGGTGGGGTGTCGTCGAAACGGGGCGCGGATGCGGGTTGGGGTAGCGGACGCGGATTGGGGGCGCGGATGCTGGTTGCGGTGGCGCGAGCGCGGGAGCGTCGAAACGAGCGCGGACGCTGAAGGGCCGCGTGGGCGCGGAATGGGGTGGCGTACGCGGATTCGGGTAGCGCGAGGGACGGGGCGCGGTGTGCTGATTCGCTCGCGCTATCCGATTCTGCGTTCGCGGGTGTGAATCGCATGCGCGGGTGCGGATTCGGGTAGCGCGAGTGGCGGGGTGTCGTCGAAATGGGGCGCGGATGCGGAATGGGGGCGCGGATGCGGAATGGGGGCGCGGATGCGGATTGGGGGCGCGGATGCGGAATGGGGTAGCGGATGCGGAATGGGGGCGCGGATGCGGAATGAGGTAGCGGATGCGGAACGGGGTAGCGGATGCGGATTCGAGCAGCGCGAGCGGGCGCGTGTGCTAGCGTGAACCACACAAACCGACCAGCCGGTATGACTCGATGAGGAGACGTGATGGCTCTCAACCGCTTCGCAGACACCGTGACGCTGATCACCGGCTCCAGCCGCGGCATCGGCTTCGCGGTGGCCAAGCGCCTGGTCGACGAAGGCGGAGCGGTCGTGATCACCGGCCGCAAGCAGGAGGCCCTGGATGCCGCGGTGGCTGAACTCGGTCCGGCCGCCTCGGGCATCGCCGGCCACGCGGATGACCCCGCGCACCGCGCCGCGGTCTACCAACACATCGCCGAGCGGCACGGACACCTCGAACACCTCGTGAACAACACCGGGATCAACCCGGTCTACGGCCCGATCGTGGATGTCGACGCGGACGCCGCCCGCAAGATCCTCGAGGTGAACGTCGTGGCCACCCTCGACTGGACCCGCGATGCGGTGGCTGCGGGACTATCGCGATCGGTCGTCAACATCGCGTCGGTGGCCGGCCTCGGCGCCAGCCCGGGCATCGCCTTCTACGGCATCTCGAAGGCGGCCGTGATCAACCTGACGATGCAACTGGCGTTCGAACTCGCGCCCGCGGTCCGTGTCAACGCCGTCGCGCCGGCGATCATCAAGACGCGGTTCGCGCGGGCCCTGTACGAAGGGCGCGAGGCGCAGGTCGCCGACGATTACCCGTTGAAGCGGCTCGGGGAACCGGCCGATGTCGCCGGGCCCGTCGCGTTCCTGCTGTCGGCGGATGCCGCGTGGATCACCGGCCACGCGCTGCCGATCGACGGCGGGTCAGGCATCCGCCCCCTCGCGTAAGCGCGAGCGCGTGAGCGTGCGTGAGCGTGAGCGAGTGGGCGTGCGTGAGCGTGAGCGTGCGTGAGGGTAAGCGTGAGCGTGAGCGAGTGGGCGTGTGTGAGCGGGTGAGCGTGCGTGAGCGTGAGCGTGTGTGAGCGTGAGCGAGTGGGCGTGCGTGAGCGTGAGCGTGCGTGAGGGTAAGCGTGAGCGTGAGCGAGTGGGCGTGTGTGAGCGGGTGAGCGTGCGTGAGCGTGAGCGTGTGTGAGCGTGAGCATGAGCATGAGCATGAGCGTGAGCGCGAGCGCCCGCGCAGTGCGAAAGGATTGACGCCATGAAGGACTCCCACGTCGCAGACGACGTCACGCGCGCTGCGGTCGAGCTTTTCGCGGTGCAGGGCTATGCCAGCACGAGCGTGCAGCAGATCGTCGAGGCGGCCGGCGTCACCAAGGGCGCGATGTACCACTACTTCGAGTCGAAGGACGACCTGCTGTTCGGCATCTACGATCGGCTGCTGTCACTGCAGAAGACGCGGCTCGACGCGATCATCACTGCGGGCGGCGACATCGATCAGGTGCTGCGCGCGGCCTGCGTCGACGTCATCGAGACCTCGATCGACGATCTGCCGGCGGCCACCGTGTTCTTTCGCAGCGCGCACCTGGTCTCGGCCTCTCGGCAGCATGAGGTCACCCGGCGCCGGCGCGCATATCACGACGCGTTCGTCGCGCTCATCGAGCAAGGCCAGGCGCAGGGTCTGTGGCGCACCGACATTCCCACCGCGGTGCTGGTTGCCCACTTCTTCAGCGACGTGCACTACCTGTCGCAGTGGTATTCGCCCGAGGGTCCCGAGAGCAAGACGCAGGTGGCCGAGCAGCTCACGGATCTTTTTCTGGCAGGAATCAGCAGACCGGATGCCGCGAGCCGGCGCGGGTGAGAGAGCTCACGATGCCCCGGGCAGGTCGGCGCGCAGCCGGCGTGCGACCTCGGCCACCGGCATCCGGCGCGGAAAGACGGCGACCACGACATCGTCGGAGGCCGGAGCGGCCGCGGTGCCGAGCACGCCGAAGCGGCGCAGCGCCTCGTCGAGGGCGGCACTGAGGACCGAGACCGGCACACGCTTGGTGCCGCGGATCAGCCGCCGCAGCACATGGTTGTGGATGGCGGTGACGACCGCGGCGAAGCTGACCGCGTCCACCGGATCAAGACCGGGCAACGCGTCGCGCAGATACTCGTCGAACAGCCGTTCGTAGCGGAACACCGTGACGATCTCACGTTCGCGCAGCGCCGGCACCTGGCGCACGACGGCGTACCGCCGCCGCGCCAGGTCGGGGTCGGCGGCGAAGTGCCGAAACACCTTGATACAGGCATCCCGCACCGCAAGCCACGGGTCGTCGTGGGGTTTGCCGAGGTATTCGCGCAGCATGTCCAGCAGCAGTTCGTGATCGGCGAAGACGACATCGTCTTTGCCACCGAACTGTCGGAAGAACGTCGACCGCGACACCCCGGCGGCCTTCGCTATCTGCTCGACCGAGGTGGCCTCGAAGCCCTGCCGGTCGAACAGGTCGAGCGCCGCGGCCATGACGGCGGTGCGCGAAGAGGTGCTCATGTTCCGAGATTAGTCGTGAGACCGCCCGGCCCGCGGCATCCATTCCAGGGATGCCGTCCCCGCAGGGTAAGGATGCACGGGGGCTCTCAGGCACCGGTAGTAGGCTGGGGGATCGGTCGATTTATCTCGACGTCGAGACGTTTTTCGCCTCATCACCCCACATTCGTCCCAACGAAGGATTGCAGTGGATCTCTACGAGTACCAGGCACGAGACCTGTTCGAACAGTATGAGGTGCCGGTGCTTCCCGGCATCATCGCCGATACCCCCGAAGAAGTGAAGGCTGCGGCCGAGAAGCTGGGCGGGGTCGTCGTCGTCAAGGCGCAGGTCAAGACCGGCGGTCGCGGAAAGGCCGGCGGCGTCAAGGTCGCAAAGACGCCCGAGGAGGCGTATGAGGCGGCCCAGGCCATTCTGGGTCTGGACATCAAGGGCCACATCGTCAAGCGCGTGATGGTCGCCGGCGGCGCCCGCATCGCGAAGGAGTTCTACTTCTCGGTGCTGCTGGATCGCGCCAACCGCTCCTACCTGTCGCTCTCCAGCGTCGAGGGCGGCATGGAGATCGAGCAGCTCGCCGTCGAGAAGCCCGAGGCGCTCGCGCGCGTCGAGGTCGACCCGCTCACCGGCATCGACCAGGCGAAGGCGCTCGAGATCGCCCAGGCTGCCGGCTTCGACGCCGATCTGGCCCCGAAGGTGGCCGAGGTGTTCGTCAAGCTCTACAACGTGTACAAGGGTGAGGACGCCACGCTCGTCGAGGTGAACCCGCTCGTGCAGACCGAAGAGGGTGACATCATCGCCCTCGACGGCAAGGTGTCGCTCGACGACAATGCGTCGTTCCGTCACCCGAACCACGAGGCGCTCGAAGACAAGTCGGCCGCTGACCCGCTCGAGGCCAAGGCCAAGCAGCACGACCTCAACTATGTGAAGCTCGACGGCCAGGTCGGCATCATCGGCAACGGTGCGGGCTTGGTCATGTCCACGCTCGACGTCGTCGCGTACGCCGGCGAGAAGCACGGCGGCGTGAAGCCGGCCAACTTCCTCGACATCGGCGGCGGGGCCTCGGCCACCGTCATGGCCGCGGGCCTCGACGTGATCCTGGGCGACGCGCAGGTCAAGAGCGTCTTCGTCAACGTGTTCGGCGGCATCACCTCGTGCGTGGCCGTGGCCGAAGGCATCGTCAAGGCGCTGGAGATTCTCGGGGATGCCGCCACCAAGCCGCTGGTCGTGCGCCTCGACGGCAACCAGGTCGAAGAGGGCCGGGCCATTCTCGCCGGTGCGAACCACCCGCTGGTGACCTTGGCTTCGAGCATGGACGAAGGCGCCGACAAGGCCGCCGAGCTGGCCAACGCCTGAGCCTGACGACGAGATAAGGACAAGAGAATGTCGATCTACCTCAACAAGGATTCCAAGGTCATCGTCCAGGGCATCACCGGCGGCGAGGGCACCAAGCACACCGCGCTCATGCTCAAGGCCGGCACCAACGTCGTCGGCGGCGTGAACGCGCGCAAGGCCGGCACCACGGTGTCGCACACCGACAAGGACGGCAACCCCGTCGAGCTGCCCGTGTTCGGCACGGTGGCCGAGGCCATCGAGAAGACGGGCGCCGACGTGTCGATCGCCTTCGTGCCGCCGGCGTTCACCAAGGACGCGATGATCGAAGCCATCGACACCGAGATTCCGCTGCTCGTGGTCATCACCGAGGGTGTGCCGGTCGGCGACACCGCCGAGGCCTGGGCCTACGCGCAGAGCAAGGGCAACAAGACCCGCATCATCGGTCCGAACTGCCCCGGCGTCATCACTCCGGGTGAGGCGCTGGTGGGCATCACGCCGGCCAACATCACCGGCAAGGGCCCGATCGGCCTGGTGTCGAAGTCGGGCACGCTGACCTACCAGATGATGTTCGAGCTGCGCGACCTGGGCTTCTCGACCGCCATCGGCATCGGCGGTGACCCGGTCATCGGCACCACCCACATCGACGCGCTGGCCGCGTTCGAGGCCGACCCCGAGACCAAGGCGATCGTCATGATCGGCGAGATCGGCGGCGACGCCGAAGAGCGCGCGGCCGAGTTCATCAAGGCGAACGTCACCAAGCCGGTCGTCGGCTACGTCGCCGGATTCACCGCGCCCGAGGGCAAGACCATGGGCCACGCCGGCGCCATCGTGTCCGGCTCGGCCGGCACCGCGCAGGCCAAGAAGGAGGCCCTCGAGGCCGCCGGCGTCAAGGTCGGCAAGACGCCCAGCGAAACCGCCGAGCTGATGCGCGAGATCATCACCGCGCTGTAAAGCACGACATGAGGGGCGGATGCCTCGACCCGCGCGATCGCGGCGGTCGAGGCATCCGCCCCTCTCGTCTGCCGCGGCGGGACTGGTGGTGGGGGAGTGCTGCGGCGGTTGCGGCGTGCGCGGGGGCGCTGCGGCGTTAGGGCGCGGGAGCGCTGCGGGGGTTGTGCCGTCTGAAGTCGTCGCTTCGCGTGGTGGGATGCGACGGTTTGGGCCGGTGTGCGCGGGGCGGTGGCGGTTCTACCGTCCGGTGTGGTCGCTTGTGGGGCCGGATGCGACGGTTTGGGGCGGCGTGCGCGGGCTGGTGGTGAACGCGGCGGTTTTGCTGTCCGAAGTGGTCGCTTGTGTGGTGGGATGCGACGGTTTGGGCCGGTGTGCGCGGGGCGGTGGTGGTTCTACCGTCCGGAGTGGTCGCTTCGTGTGGTGGGATGCGGCGGTTTGGGACGGCGTGCGCGGGCTGGCGGTGAACGCGGCGGTTCCGCCGTCCGAGGTGGTCGTTTGCGTGGCCGGATGCGACGGTTTGGGCCGGTGTGCGCGGGGTGGCGGAGGATGCGCCGTCCGGAGTGGTCGCTTCGTGTGGTGGGATGCGACGGGTTTGGGACGGCGTGCGCGGGGATGGCGTGCGCGGGGGCGCTGCGGCGGTTGTACCGTCCGGAGTGGTCGCTTGGTGTGGTGGGATGCGGCGGTTTGGGCCGGCGTGCGCGGGGCGGTGGTGGTTCTGCCGTCCGGAGTGGTCGCTTGGTGTGGTGGGATGCGGGGGTTTGGGCCGGCGTGCGCGGGGACGGCATGCGCGGGGACGGCATGCGCGGGGCCGGCGTGCGCGGGGCCGGCGTGCGCGGGGACGGCATGCGCGGGGACGGCGGAGAACTCGAGCGTCGGGCTGGGGGCAGGATGCCGCGGACCCACGTCGTGCGGGGCGGTAGCGTGAAGCCATGCCACTGACCGGAGAGTACAAGCCCAGCACCGCTGCATGGGCGCGCGAGCAAGCCGAGACATTCGAGGCGACCGCGGGCGAAGAAGCGAACACGCTGCGCGGCAAGCCCATCATCGTGCTGACCACCGTCGGGGCGAAGACCGGCGCGCTGCGCAAGACGGCGCTGATGCGCGTCGAGCACGGTGGTCGCTACGCGGTCGTCGCCTCGAAGGGCGGCGCGCCCGTCGAGCCCGCCTGGGCGGGCAACCTGCGCAAGAACCCTCAGGTCGAACTGCAGGACGGCGCTCTCACACGCGATTACACCGCGCACGAGAGCTCCGGCGCTGAACGAGACGAATGGTGGGCGCGCGCCGTGGAGGCCTGGCCCGACTACGCCGAATACCAGAAGAAGACCGACCGGGTGATCGCCCTGTTCGTGCTCGAGCCACTCGCAACAGACTCCGTCGCCGGCTGAGCCGCACTCCGATCAGCCGCTGTAGCCGATCGGCCACGTCACACCGAACCGGTCGGCGACCCGGCCGTCACGGTCGCCCATGGGCGGCGCTGCAGCGGGTCGATGATGGTTCCGCCCTGGGCAAGCGCGGTGAACCAGCCCTGCATGGTCGCTGGCGCCGCGGTGCCGAGCAGGGCGAACATGCGGCTTGCGCGCGGGATGCCGCGGCGGGCGCGCGACGCTGCCGGCTTGCGCGCGACACTACCGGTTTGCGCGCGGGATGCCGCGGCTTGCGCGCACGGCACTACCGGCTCGCATGGGATACCGCGGCGTGCGCGCGCGACACTACCGGCTCGCGCGGGATACCGCATCGCGCGTGAGGCTGCATCGCGCGGGATGCCGCGGCTCACCCGCCGATCAGCTGCTCGAGCGGTCCGCGCGCGAAGTAGATGGCGAAGCCTGCGGCCACGATCCACAGCAGCGGGCTTATCTGGCGGGCCTTGCCCGACAGCGAGCGGATGACGACCCAGGCGATGAAGCCCGCGCCGATGCCGTTGGCGATCGAGTAGGTGAACGGCATGACCGCCACCGTGATGAACACCGGGATCAGCACCGACATGTCGTGGAACTCGATGCGGCGGATCTGCGACATCATCAGCGCGCCGACCACGACCAGGGCCGCAGAGGCGACCTCACTGGGCACGATCGAGGTCAGCGGAGTGAGGAACATGGCGATCAGGAACAGTGCGCCGGTGACGAGGTTGGCCACGCCTGTGCGCGCCCCCTCGCCGATGCCCGACGCCGACTCGACGAACACGGTGTTCGACGATCCCGAGGTCGCGCCACCCATCACGGCGCCGACGCCCTCGATGATCAGCGCCGACTTCAGGCGAGGGAAGTTGCCCTTGCCGTCAGAGAGCCCGGCCTCTTCGGCCAGGCCGGTCATCGTGCCCATCGCGTCGAAGAAGTTGGTGAACACGAGGGTGAAGATCAGCATGATGCACGCGATGGCCCCGATACGGCCCCAGCTGTGCACGAGATCGACGTGACCGACCAGGCCCAGATCGGGCAGGCTCAGCCACTGCGCGGGAAGCGCGGGGATCGACATCGACCAGCCGTTGGGGTTGTCGGCGCTCTTGGCGCCCAGATGCCAGATCGCCTCGATGATCATGGCCACCACTGTGCCCGACACCAGCGCTATCAGCAGCGCGGCCTTGACCTTGCGCGCCATGAGGATTCCGGCCAGCAGCAGCGTCAGCACGAACAGCAGGGTGGGAACGGTCGCGATCGAGCCGTTCACCCCGAGGCCGACGGGCGGCGAATTCAGCCCTGTGCCGGTCACGAAGGTGCCGTCGACGAGCCCGATGAAGGCGATGAACATGCCGATGCCGACCGTGATGGCGATCTTCAGCTCCATCGGGATGGCGTCCATGATCATGCGCCGCAGTCCAGTCGCCGACAGCAGCACGATGATCAGACCGTTGATGAGCACCAGGCCCATGGCCTCGGGCCAGGTCAACTGCCCGACCACGCTCACCGCCAGGAACGAGTTGATGCCCAGGCCCGCGGCGAATGCGAAAGGCAGGCGGGAGATCAGGCCGAACAGGATCGTCATGGCACCGGCGGTCAAAGCGGTCACGGCGGCAAGCTGCTGGCCGTCGAGGATGTTGCCGGCGACGTCTTTCGTGCCCCCGAGGATGATCGGGTTGAGGATGACGATGTACGCCATGGTCACGAACGTGACGATGCCGCCGCGGATCTCGGTGCCGAGGGTCGATCCGCGCTTGCTGATCTCGAAGAACCTGTCGAACCCGTTCTTGGGCGGGCGGGCTTCTTCGGCGGTCGATTCGGGCGCAGGGGCTGTGCTCATAAGTGGGGGACCTCCGAGAGAAACATAGCGTCAGGCGACCCCATTTCACAGCATCCGTCCAGGAATGCCGGCAAACCGCGCGCGAGCACCGCCTGCCGGCGCGCGTTTGCCGCCCGCGGGCGCGCCCGCGGGGGTGGATGCCGCGGCTCTGGGTAGTCTCGACACGCCCATGCATCGCCTTCTCATCGCCCTGCTCTCTGCGTTCGACGCGCTCATCGCCGCGGCCGTCGGCCTCGCCGTGGCGCTGGCGACCCTCACGGTGCTGTGGGTGGCCGGCATCGGTGCTCCCGAGTGGTCGGCGTTGTGGCCGGTCACCGCCGGCGTGTGGCAGCTCGGGCACCTCGTGCCGTTCACCATCCACCTGTCGGCGGAGTATCTCGCCGTCACCGGAATCCCCGACGGCGCGGCATCCATCGCTCTGTCGCTCGCCCCGCTCGCCTTCGCGTGTTTCACGGCCTATCGCGGGGTGCGGTCGGGCATTCGCGCGGGGCGCAGCGGCGCCTGGATCACGGGCGTGGCCGGTGCGGCGGTCGCCTTCGCCGTCGTCGCCGCGGTCGTCGGTCTGACCTCGCGTACACCGGTGGCTGTTGCATCCCTCTGGCAGGCGGTGCTGCTGCCGACCCTCGTCTTTCTGCTGCCCTGTCTGGCCGGGGCGGTCGGGGCCGCATGGCGGTCCGACTCCGGTGTCATCGGGCGGCTGCGCGAGCTGATCGATGACCTGCCCGGGCTGTGGCCCGAGGTTCCGGCGCTCGCGCTGCGTGGGGCCGGCATCGTGCTGACCGCGGTGACCGGCATCGGCGCCCTGGGCGTGATCGCAGCCCTGCTGCTGCGCGGCGACGAGGTGATAGCGCTCTACCAGGCGGCCAACCTCGACGCGACAGGTGTGATCGTCGTCTCGCTCGCGCAGCTCGCCTACCTGCCCACGCTCATCGTGTGGGCGCTCTCGTTCATCGCCGGACCAGGGTTCGCGGTCGGTACCGCCACCGCCGTATCGCCGGCGGGCACGCAGCTGGGCGTGGTGCCGGGCATTCCGGTGCTGGGCCTGTTGCCCGAGTCGGTGTCGCCCTGGCTGCTGCTGCTGGTGCTGCTGCCGATCGGCGCCGGCGTGCTGGCGGGATGGATGCTACGCGGGCAGATGCCCCGTCCCGGTGACGTGGGGGCGGGGGAGCCGGCTGTGCGGGGGGCGTCGACATCCTGGCGCCGCGAGGACTACGGCGTGCGTGCCGGCGTCGCGGTGGGTGTGGCCGTGCTCAGCGCGGCGGGCGCGGCGCTGGCCGCGTGGGCGGCATCGGGGGCGTTCGGTCCCGGGCGCCTTGCGCTGGTGGGCCCGCACCCCGGTGCGGTGGCACTTGCCGTCGGAGTCGAGGTGCTGATCGGTGTGGGCATCCTGCTGCTGACGCCCGAGGGCGAGGGCGGGACGGATCGCGGCAGGCTCGCCGGCGGCACGCCGGGAGCGACCGGGGTGAAGACCACTTCGTCGGTCGAGGCGGACAGGGCGGCGGCCCAGGTGGATAGGGCGGTGACCTCGGACGATGACACGGCGGGCGAGGATGACATCGACACGGCGCCGATCGATCCCGGGTTCCTTGACGGCCCCGACGAGATTCGGCCCTGATCGGGGCGATCCATTCACGCGGGTAGACTGGGCGGGTGCTGACGGTCGCCGTACTCATCTCGGGCGCAGGCTCGAATCTGCGGGCTCTGCTCGACGCCGCCGACGACCCCGACTATCCGGCGCGGATCATCGCCGTCGGCGCCGATCGGCAGGCCGACGGCCTGGACCATGCCGAAGCCTTCGGCATCCCGACCTTCACGGTGCCCTACGCGCGGTTCAGTAGTCGTGAACAGTGGGGCGCCGAACTCGACGCACAGCTGCGTGTGTGGAACCCCGACCTCATCGTGCTGAGCGGGCTGATGCGGCTGCTGCCGTCGGCGACCGTGGATGCCTTCTCACCCCGCATCATCAACACCCACCCCGCCTACCTGCCCGAGTTTCCCGGTGCGCACGGGGTGCGCGACGCGCTCGCGGCCGGTGCCACGCAGACCGGCGCCAGCGTCATCGTGGTCGACAACGGTGTCGATTCGGGCCCCATCCTTGCGCAGGAGCGCGTGCCGGTGCTGCCCGGTGACGACGAGCAGTCCCTGCACGAGCGCATCAAGCCTGTCGAGCGGCGCCTGCTCATCGACGTGGTGCGCCGCGTCGCCACCGGCGACCTCGATCTTGCCGCGGCATCCGCCCCGGTGACCCAGACCCCCTGACAGCACCGAGAAGGAGCACCTATGGCCGGCCCTCACCACGATCCCTCCCTGTACCGCGAGCGCGACATCGTCCCCGTCCGCCGAGCGTTGGTCTCGGTCAGCGACAAGACCGGCCTGCTGACCCTGGCCGAAGCGCTCAGCGGTGCCGGTGTGGAGATCGTGTCGACGGGCTCGACCGCATCGACGATCCGTGACGCCGGCTTCGCCGTCACCGACGTGTCGGCGGTCACCGGGGTTCCCGAGCTGCTCGACGGACGCGTGAAGACGCTGCACCCCAAGGTGCACGGCGGGCTGCTGGCCGACCTGCGCCTGCAGTCGCACGAAGAGCAGCTCGCCGAGTTCGGCATCGAGCCGTTCGAACTGGTCGTGGTGAACCTGTACCCGTTCGTGGAGACCGTGCGTTCGGGCGCCGGCGCCGACGACGTCGTCGAACAGATCGACATCGGGGGACCGGCCATGGTGCGCGCATCGGCGAAGAACTTCGCGAACGTGGCCGTCGTGGTCTCGCCCGAGTCGTATCCGGCCATCATCGACGCTGTCACCGGTGGCGGCACGACGCTGGCCGAGCGCAAGGAACTGGCCGCCCGCGCGTTCGCGCACACGGCGAACTACGACCGGGCCGTGGCCACCTGGTTCTCAGAGGAGACCCTCGCCGAAGGCGTCGACCTGCCCCAGCATCTGACGATCAAGGCCGAACGAGTCGCGCCGCTGCGGTACGGCGAGAACGCCCACCAGCGCGCGGCCATCTACTCGCGCGTGGGCGGGCACGGCATCGCCCAGGCCGATCAGCTGCAGGGCAAGCCGATGTCGTACAACAACTACGTCGACGCCGATGCCGCCCTGCGTGCCGCGTTCGACATGGTGCTGCCGGCGGTCGCGATCATCAAGCACGCGAACCCGTGCGGCATCGCGGTGGCCGCGCCCAACGCGCTCGACCCGATCGCCAGCGCCCACCTGCGTGCGCATGAATGCGACCCGCTGTCGGCGTTCGGCGGGGTCATCGCCGCCAACCGCACGGTCACCCTGAAGATGGCCGAGAACCTGCGTGACATCTTCACCGAGGTGATCGTCGCCCCCGACTTCGAGGCAGAGGCCCTCGAGCTGTTCGCGCTCAAGAAGAACCTGCGCGTGCTGCGGCTGCCCGATGACTGGACGCAAGAGCCGATGGATGTGCGCCTGGTCTCGGGCGGGCTGCTGCTGCAAGACGCCGACCGGTTCCCCGACGACGACTTCGCCTCGGTGGCTGCCGGATGGGATCTCGTCTCGGGTGAGCAGCCCAGCGATGCCGAGATGCAGAACCTCATCTTCGCCTGGAAGTCGTGCCGTGCCGTGAAGTCGAACGCCATCGTGCTGGCCAAGGATTCGGCCACGGTCGGCATCGGCATGGGCCAGGTCAACCGGGTCGATTCGTGCAAGCTGGCGGTGGAGCGCGCCGGAGAGCGCGCGGCCGGCTCGGTCGCGGCATCCGACGCCTACTTTCCGTTCTCCGACGGCCCCGAGACGCTGATCAACGCGGGCATCACCGCCATCGTGCAGCCCGGCGGTTCGGTGCGCGACCAGGAGACGATCGATCTGGCCCGCGAGCGCGGCGTGACGATGTTCTTCACCGGAGAGCGGCACTTCTTCCACTGACGCCTGCCCCGGGAAATTCCATATGGAATTTCCCGCACCACATCAATTTTCCGGCGGTTTGATGTGGGCTGGGAGATTTGATGTGGTCTGGGTCGGGATGCCGCGGCCGCGGCATCCCCACCGCCGCGGCATCCACCGTCCTACGCCGTCGCGCGCCCGGCCTGCTCGAGCCAGCGCAGCCACACCTCGCTGATCGTCGGATACGCCGGCACGGCATGCCACAGCCGCGACAGCGGAACCTCGCCGACCACCGCTATCGTCGCCGCATGCAGCAGCTCGCCGACGTCGGGCCCGACGAAGGTCGCGCCCAGGAGCACGCCGCGCTTCTGGTCGACGACGGCGCGCGCCCGGCCGCGGTAGTGATCGGCGTACGCCGCGGCCCCCGCGATGCCCGACAGGTCGTTGTCGAGAACGCGGATGTCGCGCCCGGTCGCCCGCGCCTCGGCCTCGGTCATGCCCACCGCGGCGATCTCGGGCTCGGTGAAGACCACCTGCGGCACCGCGTCGTGATCGGCCGTCGCGGCGTGGCGGCCCCAGGGTGCGGCATCCACCGTCGCTCCGGTGGCGCGCGCGGCGATGACGTCGCCGGCAGCGCGCGCCTGGTACTTGCCCTGGTGCGTCAGCAGCGCGCGATGGTTGACGTCGCCGACCGCATACAGCCAGTCGCTGCCGACGACCCGCATCGTGTCGTCGACGTCGAGCCAATCGCCCGGGGCACATCCTGCGGCATCCAGCCCGATGTCGTCGGTGCGCGGAGCGCGGCCGGTCGCGACCAGGACCTCGCTGGCGCGCACGGTGCTGCCGTCGTCGAGCGTGAGCACGACAGCGCCGTCGGTCTCGCGGCGCACGCTCGCGGTGTTGCCCGTGCGGATGTCGACGCCGGCCTGAACAAGCGCTTCGCGCACGGCATCCTGCGCGAACGGCTCGACGCGGCCGAGAAGCCCCGAGCGCACGATCATCGTGATGCGGCTGCCGAGCCCGGCATAGGCGGTCGCCATCTCGCAGGCGACAACGCCACCGCCGATGATCGCCAGCGAGGCGGGCACCTCGTGAGCCGATGTCGCCTCGCGGCTGGTCCACGGATGCGCGTCGCGCAGCCCGGGGATGTCGGGGACGGCCGCCCGGGTTCCGGTGCACACGGCCACGGCATGACGGGCGCGCAGCGTGCGCGCCGGAGACTCAGGCGGGGTCACCGTCACCTCGCGCTCGCCGGTGATGCGGCCCTGCCCGCGCACCAGGTCGATGCCGGCGCTGCGCAGCCATTCGACCTGGCCGTCGTCGCTCCAGTCGTGCGTGAGCACGTCGCGGCGACGGAAGGCTCCTGCGGGGTCGATCGGGCCGGTCACCGCCTGCCGTGCGCCGTCGATGTCACGCGCGGCTCGCAGCGCGGCTGCCGGGCGCAGCAGTCCCTTCGAGGGCATGCATGCCCAGTACGAGCACTCCCCGCCGACGAGCTCGCTCTCCACGATCACGGCCGTGAGACCTGACTGCACGGCGCGATCCGCCACGTTCTCGCCGACGGGGCCGGCGCCGATCACGATGAGGTCGTAGGTGTCCATGGGTGACACCGTAGGCGCTTGCGCGCGTCTACGCGATGGGGTTGGACAACCGGGATGCTGCGACCCGCGCGGCCGGCTTCGGCACACCGAGCGCCGTGTGCGGACGTGTCCGGTGCCGGCGGAGCGGAATTCGACCAGCGTGAACGTGGCCCCGTGGGCCGCCCGGCAGGGGTCGCCCGGCCGGAGCCGCACGGCTGGGGCCGCCGGGATGGGGCCGCACGGCCGGAGCCGCACGGCCGGGGCCGACCCGCCGGAGCCGCTGCGTCACCGCTGTGCGTCGTGCTGATCGGTCGTCCGCCGCCTTCGTCCCCGGGCGCACCGGGGGTGCGCATCTGACGACTACCGCGGCCCCACCGAGATGGCCGATTTCCGCTATCCAGGCAGCAGTGCGCGTGTCAGGCTAGAGCTATGAGCGTGACGGCGATGACCTTCGACGAGCGCTACCGTGCCATCGACACGCGCGACGCGCGCTTCGACGGGCAGTTCATCACGGCGGTGCGCTCGACCGGCATCTACTGCCGCCCGAGCTGCCCGGCGCGCACGCCGAAGCCCGCGAATGTGACGTTCTTCCCGACGGCGGCTGCCGCGCACGAGGCCGGTTACCGCGCCTGCAAACGCTGCCTGCCCGATGCGGCGCCGGGCTCGCCCGAATGGAATCTGCGAACGGATGCCGCAGGCCGAGCTATGCGCCTGATTCAAGACGGCGTCGTCGAGCGCGAGGGCGTGCCCGGCCTTGCCCGGCGCCTCGGGTATTCGCCCCGCCAGCTCGGCCGCATCCTGACCGCAGAACTCGGCGCCGGCCCCCTCGCCCTCGCCCGCGCGCATCGTGCGCACACGGCGCGCATGCTGCTGGTGGGCACCGATCTGACGGCGGCCGATGTCGCGTTCTCGGCCGGCTTCGCCAGCATCCGCCAATTCAACGACACCGTGCGGGAAGTGTTCGGGATGCCGCCGCTGCAGCTGCGTGCGCGCCGGCACCTGCTGCCCTCGACGGGTGAGGCAGGCCGGGTGCGGCTGGTGCTCGCGCATCGCGCACCGATCGATCTCGACGGACTGTTCGCCTGGATGCGCGCGCGAGCCGTCGACGGCGTCGAAGAGGCATCCGAGACCTCCTACAGCCGCACGCTCGCCCTGCCGCGCGGGCCCGGGTGGATGCGCATCCACGCCGACGGCGACGCGCTGCGCTTGGATGCCCGGCTCGCCCACCTCGCCGATCTGCCGGCGCTGATCGCCCGAGCACGGCGCCTGTTCGACCTCGACGCCGACCCTGTCGGCATCGACGGCGCTCTTGCGCGACATCTCGAACTCGCGCCCGCCGTCGGAGCGGTGCCGGGGATGCGCGTGCCCGGGGCGGTCGATGCGGGTGAGATGCTCATCCGCGCGATGATCGGCCAGCAGATCTCGGTGGCCGCGGCCCGCACCGCACTGACCCGGCTGACGCACGCGCTGGGGGAGCGCCTGCCCGGCGGGGCACTGTTGTTCCCGACCATGGCGGCGATCGCAGAGCGGGGTGCGGAAGTGCTGCGCGGGCCGGGCGCGCGCATCCGCGCGATCACCGGTGCGGCCGCGGCGCTGGCCGACGGATCGCTTCAGCTCGGCGCCGGAGACGACCCCGTCGCCCAGCGCGCTGCGTTGCTGGCGATGCCCGGCATCGGGCCGTGGACCGCCGACTATGTGCGGATGCGGATCACCGGCGATCCCGATGTTTTCCTGCCCGGCGACGTCGCCGCCCGCGCCGGTGCCGCTCGCCTCGGGCTGCCCGGTGAAGCGAAGGCGCTGGCGGCGTGGGCCGAGCGCGCCGCGCCGTGGCGCAGTTACCTGACCGCGCACTTCTGGCGCGCGGCATCCACCCCTCTCGGCTCGCCCGAGGCGCGTGCAACAACTCAGTCTGCGGGCGCCGGCGATGCGGAGCCGCCTGCGGAAACACGCGGGGCGAGGCCGCGCGTGTCCGCGCCCAGACTGAATGAGTGACCACAGGAGAACCATGACTGCCCTCATCGAGACCCTCGAGACCCCCGACGGCCCGTTCACGATCGTCAGCGACGCCGGGAACGTGCTCGCGTCGGGCTGGACGAGCAACGCGGACGCGGTCGTCGCGCGCATCCATGTGAGCCTGCGACCTCGCGATATCGTGCCGGGTGCGACGGATGCCGCAGCCGCTGTCCGGGCGTACTACGTCGGAGACCTCTCCGCGATCGACGCGGTGCCCGTACGGCAGCACGGAACGGCGATGCAGCGTGACGGCTGGGCGGCGCTGCGCCGGATCTCGCCGGGCCGCCCGCTCTCGTACACCGAGCTCGCGGCCGCTGTGGGGCATCCGGCCGCGGTGCGGGCAGCGGCATCCATCTGCGCGCGCAATGCGCCGGCACTGTTCGTGCCGTGCCATCGCGTGCTGCGCGGCGACGGGTCGCTGGGCGGCTTCGCCTGGGGCCTGGACGTCAAGCGCCAGCTGCTCGCACGCGAGGCCGCCGCCGCCCCCCATTAGCCGCGAGTTGTCCCCTTGTGCCGCGAGTTGTCCTCGGGTTGCGCGACTTGTCCTTGTTGTGCCGCGAGTTGTCCTCGGGTTGCGCGACTTGTCCCGGGGCAACTCGGGCAACGCGGGGGCAACTCGGGCAACCCCGGGACAACTCGGGCAACGCGGGGTCAGGTCGCGCAACGCGGGGACAACTCGGCGAGCGGCGGTGTTGCACTCAGGCAACGTTCAGGCATATGCTGGTCGGCTGTCGCGTCTTGGACGCAGCAGCCCTGTTCCGCGATCCGAGGAGGAAGCCATGTACCAGGCCGTCATCGACGTCAAGCCGGTCGTCTTCCGTCCGCTCGCGGCGGGGATCATCGTCGAGGGATAGGCTGCCGCAACCGCCGTCATCCGGTTCGTCGCCACACGTTTCGCCTCTTCGGCGCCCGTTTCCCTCCGCTTCTGCGTCGCCCGCCGCGGGTGACATCTGTCTTTTTCCGCCCACCTTCTCCCTGCAAGGATCATGAGTTCTTCGTCTTCGCAACGACTGTCCACGCCGCGCGCGCTCGCGCGGCTCATCCCCTTCGTCAAACCGGTGCTGCCGCGCCTGATCGGAGGCCTTTTCACGGCACTCGCCGGCGCGCTGATGACGCTGATCATCCCTCTGGTGCTGCAGGGAGCCGTCGACGGGCCCATCGCCGACAAGAACCTGCCGCTGATCGTCTGGGTCTGCCTGGGCGTTCTGGTTCTCGGCGTGCTTGAGGCCGTGTTCGTGTTCCTGCGCCGTGCCTTCGTGCTCGGCCCGGCGACCAAGGTCGAGTACCGCATTCGCCAGGACTTCTACGAGCGGCTGCAACGGCTGCCGGTCGCCTTTCACGACCGGTGGCAGTCCGGGCAGCTGCTCAGCCGGATGATGCAGGACATCAGCCTCGTGCGCCGCTGGATAGCATTCGGCCTGATCATGCTGATCGTCAATGTGCTCACGATCATCATCGGCACGGTGCTGCTGTTCCGCTGGCACTGGGCGCTGGGAACGTCGCTGATCGTGCTCTCGATTCCGCTGTGGTTCTTCGGCTACCGCTTTGAGCAGCGCTACGGCGCTCTCACGCGGCAGAGTCAGGATCAGGCCGGTGATCTGGCCACCTCGGTGGAGGAGAGCGTGCACGGCATCCGCGTGCTCAAGGCGTTCGGGCGCGGCAAGCATGCGTTGCAGAAGTTCACGCGGCAGGCAGACACACTGCGCGGAACCGAGATGCGCAAGGCGCACGAGGTCGGGCTGCTCTGGTTCTGGCTCGACTCCGTGCCGATGCTCGCCTTCGGCGTATGTCTGCTGCTGGGAATCTGGCTGGCCAGTCTCGGCCAGTTGACCGTCGGCGAGCTGTTCGCGTTCTTCGCGATGGCGACCGCCCTGCGCTGGCCGCTCGAGTCGCTCGGCTTTCTCTTCTCATTCCTGATGGACACCCGCACCGCGACCGACCGTGTCTTCGAGGTGTTCGCCGAGCAGAACAGCATCACCGATCCAGCCGAACCGGCCACGATCACCGAGCCTCGCGGCGAACTCATCTTCCGCGGCGTGCACTTCCGCTACCCCGACTCGCGCGCAGACGAAGCCGACCTGCTCGACGGCATCGACCTCGCGCTGCGCCCCGGTGAGACCATGGCGCTGGTCGGGCTGACCGGATCGGGCAAGACGACGTTGACCACCCTTCCGGGCCGCCTGTACGACGTGACCGGCGGAGCCCTCGAACTCGACGGCGTCGACGTGCGGGAGCTGAGCCTGGGCGAGCTGCGGCGGCACATTGCGATGGCGTTCGAAGATGCCACGTTGTTCTCGGCGTCGGTGCGTGAGAACGTTCTGCTCGGACGCGACGACCTCGACATCCACAGCCCCGAAGCGCAGGCGGTTCTCGACGAGGCGCTGCAGACCGCGCAGGCGCAGTTTGCCTACGAACTGCCGGACGGCGTCGACACGACAGTGGGTGAAGAGGGCCTGAGCCTGTCGGGCGGGCAGCGCCAGCGCCTCGCGTTGGCGCGTGCGGTCGCGGCGGCACCGACGGTGATGGTGCTCGACGATCCGCTGTCGGCATTGGATGTCGACACCGAGGCGCTCGTCGAGGCGGCATTGCGGCGCGTGCTGGCCAGCACCACAGCCCTGATCGTTGCGCACCGCTCCTCGACGGTCGCATTGGCCGACCGGGTGGCGCTGCTCGAAAACGGAAGGATCAGCGCCGTGGGCACCCATGCCGAACTGCTGCACACGAGTGAGCATTACCGCTACGTGATCTCGAGCCTCGAGGTCGAGGATCAGCACGTGCGAGAAACGGAGGTGAACCTGTGAGTACGGTCGTCGGAACCCGCGGTGAAGACCGCAACGACTACACGAAGTCCGAGAGTCGCGCGATCCGGCAGCGCTCGCTGCGCCTGCTGGGCTCGCTTCTGTCGCCGATGCGCTGGCTCGTCGTGCTCTGCGGTGTGGTGGTCGTCGTCTCAACCGCGTTCCAGGTGATCGGCCCCACGCTGATCGCGTACGGGATCAACACGGCGCTGCCGCGCGCGTTGGCAGCCGATTGGATGCCGGCGTTCGGCATCACCATCGCCTATATCGTCGTCGGCGTTCTCGGGGCGCTGCTGATGGGCTGGTTCGTCGTGCTGTCGGCCAAGCTCACGCAGACGATCCTGCTCGACCTGCGCACCCGGATCTTCCGGCACACCCAGCGGCTGAGCCTGGAGTTCCACGAGACGTACACCTCAGGCCGCATCATCTCGCGGCAGACGAGCGACCTCGAGGCCATCCGCGAGTTGCTCGACGGCGGACTAACCCAGCTCGTCTCGGGGGTGCTGTTCGGCGTCTTCACGCTCATCTCGCTGTTCCTACTCGACTGGCGCAGTGGGGCTGTCATCATCGTCATGGGCGTGCCGCTTGCGTTCCTCATGCGCTGGTTCTACGGGCAGTCGCAGAAGGGATTCCGCGCATCGCGCGTGGTCTCGGCACGGCTGATCGTGCAGTTCGTCGAGACCATGACGGGCATTCGCGCTGTCAAGGCGTTCCGCAAGGAGCGCCGGAACGACGCGGAGTTCGGCGAGATCTCGTCGGAGTACCGCCGGGTGAACCTGCGTCTGGTGAACCTGTTCGGCATCTTCGAGCCGGGGCTGATCCTGCTGGCGAACATCACCATGGCGGTCGTGCTGCTGTGGGGCGCCTTCCGAGTGATCGACGGCACGCTGCTCATCGGTTCGCTGCTGGCGGCAGTGATGTACATCCGCAACTTCTTCAGCCCCCTGCAAGAGGTCGCGATGTTCCTGAACTCGTACCAGTCGGCGACCGCCGCGCTCGAGAAGGTGTCGGGTGTCCTCGAGGAGGAGCCCAGCGTTCCCGATCCGGTCAAGCCGATCGACCTGTGGGAGGCCCGTGGTCACCTCGCGTTCGACGATGTCGAGTTCGCCTACGGTGCCGGCAAGGTCATTCTGCCCGACTTCTCGCTCGACATCCCCGCGGGTCAGACGATCGCGCTGGTGGGAACCACCGGTGCCGGCAAGTCGACGCTGGCCAAGCTCGTGTCGCGGTTCTATGACCCGACCGATGGCTCGGTGCGCCTGGACGGCGTGGATCTGCGCGACCTGCACCCGAAGGACCTGCGCCGCGCGATAGTGATGGTCACGCAGGAGGCCTATCTTTTCAGCGGCACGGTCGCCGACAACATTGCGCTCGGCAAGCCCGACGCGACGCTCGACGAGATCCGCGCGGCGGCGCGGGCAGTGGGGGCGGACGTCTTCATCGAGAGCCTTCCCGACGGGTACGACACCGACGTGAACAAGCGCGGCGGTCGCGTCTCAGCCGGCCAGCGGCAGCTGATCTCGTTCGCCCGCGCGTTCTTGGCCAACCCGGCGGTGCTGATCCTCGACGAGGCGACGGCCTCGCTCGACATGCCCAGCGAGCGTCAGGTGCAAGAGGCGCTGCAGACTCTGCTGGCCGACCGCACGGCGATCATCATCGCGCACCGGCTGTCGACGGTCGCGATCGCCGACCGCGTGCTGGTCATGGAGCACGGCCGCATCATCGAGGACGATGCCCCCGACGCACTCATCGCCGGTACCGGCAAGTTCGCGCAGTTGCACGCGGCTTGGCGCGAGTCGCTGGTGTGAGGTGAGGGATGCCGCGGTGCGGCATCCCTCACCTTGAGAGGCGGGCGGATGCCGCACCGCGGCATCCCACCCCGTCAGAGACGGATCTCGGCGATGACCTCGCCGTACTCCGTTTCGCCGACGGGCGTGAAGCCGACGCGCTCGAAGAACTTCTCGGGTCCGCCGCTGCCGGCCTCGTAGATGACGTTGACGTGGTCCATGCCGCGCGAGCGGGCCTCGTCGAGCAGCCCGTCGACGGCGAACCGGCCGACGCCGCGGCCCTGCTCGTCGGCGTCGACGTTGATGCGCCAGAGCACGGACCGGAAGTGCTCCTGCGGAAAGTCGGGGTCGAAGTTCGCGCTGACGAAGCCCACGACCTCGTCGCCGTCGACCACGACGCGCTGCCACGAGGTCTGCGGATTCACCACCGTCGCGGCGATGCCGTAGCTGACCGGGGAGAGGAATTCCTCTTGACCCGGCTTCAGTGAGAAATTGTTGACCGCCACGATCGTCGTTGCTGACAGTTCCACCAAGCGCAGGTCTCCCATACCGCCAGAGTATCCACATTTGCGGCACGGATGCATGTCGAAAATCCAGAACGGCCGTCGCACCCCGCGCGGAGATATCTCGATATCAAGATATTTTCGCCGGGGCGGTAGGCTGGAGTCACCCCGATCGAAGCAAGCGAACGAAGAGGCATGCGGTGACCGATTCCACCATCATCTACACCTACACGGACGAGGCGCCCGCCCTGGCGACGGCGTCGTTCCTGCCCATTATCCGGGCCGTCACCGGCCAGGCCGGGGTCGATGTCGAGACCCGCGACATCTCGCTGGCCGGGCGCATCCTCGCCGCGTTCCCGCAGAACCTCACCCCCGAGCAGCAGGTCGGCGATGCGCTGGCCGAACTCGGCGGTCTCGCGACCCTGCCCGAGGCCAACATCATCAAGCTGCCGAACATCTCGGCTTCGATCCCGCAGCTGAAGGCAGCCATCGCCGAGCTGCAGGGCAAGGGCTACGACATCCCCGACTATCCCGACGAGCCGTCGACGGTCGAAGAGAAAGATGTCCGCGCGCGCTACGACCGGGTCAAGGGTTCGGCGGTGAACCCCGTGCTGCGCCAGGGCAACAGCGACCGCCGCGCGCCGCTGTCGGTGAAGAACTACGCGCGCAAGCACCCGCACACGAACAAGTCGTTCCCCGCAGGGTCGAAGACCCGCGTGGCGACGATGGGCCACGACGACTTCAAGACCAACGAGAAGGCCGTTGTCATCCCCAACGACGATGTCCTCACGATCCAGCATGTCGCCGACGACGGAACGGTGACCGTCCTCAAAGACGGGCTCAAGGTGCTCACCGGCGAGATCGTCGACGCGACGTTCCTTTCGGCAAAGGCCCTCGACGCGTTCCTGGCCGAGACCATCGAGCAAGCCGAGACCGACGGCATCCTCTACTCGGTGCACCTGAAGGCGACGATGATGAAGGTCAGCGACCCGATCATCTTCGGTCATGTCGTCAAGGCGTATTTCGCCGACGTCTTCGATCGCTTCGGCGAGCAGCTGGTCAAGGCCGGTCTGAGTGCGAACAACGGCCTGGGTGCGATCCTGAGCGGACTGGGCAAGGTCGACGGCGGCGACGCGATCGCCGCGGCGATCACCGCCGACCTCGAGCGCGGCCCCGCGCTGTCGTATGTCAACAGCGACAAGGGCATCACGAACCTGCACGTCCCTTCGGATGTCATCGTGGATGCCTCGATGCCCGCCCTGATCCGCAACGGCGGCAAGCTGTGGGGGGTCGAGGGTGAAGAGGCAGACACCCTCGCCGTCATCCCCGATTCCTCGTATGCGGGCGTGTACCAGGCCGTGATCGACGACGTGATCGCGAACGGTCCGCTCGACCCGGCCGTCATCGGCACCGTGCCCAACGTGGGCCTGATGGCGCAGGCCGCCGAGGAGTACGGCAGCCACGACAAGACGTTCGAGATCTCCTCGGCCGGGCGCGTGCAGGTCGTCAACGGCGATGGCGAGGTGCTCATCGAGCACGTCGTCGAAGCCGGCGACATCTGGCGTGCCACGCAGACCAAAGACATCCCGGTGCGCGATTGGGTCAAGCTCGCCGTCACCCGTGCCCGCGCCACCGGCGACCCCGCGGTGTTCTGGCTTGATGCCAACCGCGCGCACGATGCGCAGCTGATCGCCAAGGTCGCCGAGACCCTCGGCAAGCTCGACACCGCTGGGGTGACCACGACGATCCTGCCCCCGGCCGAGGCCACGCGGTACTCGCTCGCGCGCCTGCGGCAGGGGCTGGACACCATCTCGGTCACCGGCAACGTGCTGCGCGACTACCTGACCGACCTGTTTCCGATTCTCGAGGTCGGCACCAGCGCCAAGATGCTCTCGATCGTGCCGCTGCTGGCCGGCGGAGGGCTGTTCGAGACCGGTGCTGGTGGGTCGGCGCCCAAGCACGTGCAGCAGCTGCTGAGCGAGGACTATCTGCGCTGGGACTCGCTGGGCGAGTTCTTCGCGCTGGCCGCGTCACTCGAGCACTTCGCGACCACGACCGGCAACGCCAAGGCGCAGGTGTTGGCCGACACGCTCGACCGTGCGACGGGGACGTTCTTGGAGAACGACAAGTCGCCCGGACGCAAGCTCGGCACCATCGACAACCGCGGCAGCCACTTCTACCTGGCGCTGTACTGGGCGCAAGAGCTGGCCGGTCAGTCCGATGACGCTGAGCTGGCGGCCGCGTTCGCTCCGGTGGCCGAGGCGCTGGCGACGAACGAGCAGAAGATCGTCGACGAGCTGGTCGCTGTGCAGGGCGAGGCCGTCGAGCTGGGCGGCTACTACCGCCCCGATGGCGAGCTGGTCGCCCAGGCGATGCGCCCCTCCGAGACGCTAAACGCGATCATCGACGGCCTGAAGTAGAAGAGGGGGGGGATGCCGCGGCATCCCCCCTCTTCTCTCTCTGTCTCTCTCCGTCTCTCTGTCTCTCCCTCGCCCCACCCACGCGAGTTGCCCCGTTGTTGCGCGACTTGTCCTGGGGTTGCGCGACTTGTCCACTTGTTGCGCGAGCTGTCCTGGTGTTGCGCGACCTGTCCTCGGGCCAGGGGGACAGCTCGGGTAACCGGGGGACAGCTCGGGCAACCCGGGGGCAACTCGGGCAACCGGGGGACAACTCGGGCAACCCGAGGACAACTCGGGCAACCGAGGGACAACTCGGGTAACCGGGGGACAGCTCGGGCAACCGGGGGACAGCTCGGGCAACCGGGGGACAGCTCGGGCAACCCGAGGACAGCTCGGGCAACCCGAGGACAACTCGGGCAACCCGGGGGACAGCTCGGGCAACCGGGGGACAACTCGGGCAACCGGGGGACAACTCGGGCAACCCGAGGACAACTCGGGCAACCGAGGGACAACTCGGGCAACCCGGGGGCAACTCGGGCAACCCGGGGACAACTCGGGCAACCCGGGGGCAAATCGGGTAACCGGGGGACAAGTCGGGCAACCCGGGGACAACTCGGGCAACCGGGGGGCAACTCGCGCGGCGAACCGAGACGCGCCGAGGCTAGGGCTGGACGGTGACTTCCATGCCCTCGGGCGCCCAGTCGTAGATCGTCTTGGCGGTGCTGATGGGCATGTTCACGCATCCGTGGCTCATCACGTGCCCGAAGTTGTGGTGCCAGTACGTCCCGTGGAACCCGATGTCGGGGGCGAAGTAGGTCACCCACGGCACGTTCTTGGTGCAGTAGTCATACCCGGGCACGCAGCCCATGTCTTGCAGAGGCACGTGCGCGAAAACGGTGAAGTGCCCGGTGGGGGTGGCGTGCCCGGCGGCTCCGGTGGAGACGAGGTAGCTGTTCCAGAGCTTGCCGTTCTGGTAGAAGTACGCGCGCTGTTCGCTGAGATCGACCACCGCGTAGCGCGAGATCTTCGTGGTCGTCGCCTTGTCGACGTCGACCTTCAGCTTGTAGACGCTGTCTCCGGCGGCCAGCTGCGAAGCGAAGGCGGCGGCGATGCCGGTGGTGTCGCCGAGTTTGCGTCCGTCGAGCGTCTGCTGGTCAGTGCGCAGCACGGTGCCCGCGGTGTTGGTGATCGCGGTGCCGTTCTGCGGGGCACGGTCGACCTTCTTCGCCAGGGTGGCCACGACCTTGTCGATGGCCGAAGCGTCGGCGGTGATGTCGAACGATCCATCGCGGGGACTGACGATGAGCCAGGATGCCGCAACCGCGCGATCGACGGGCACGGTGCGCTCGTCGCCCACGTAGAAGCCGACCTTGTCGAGAAGAGTGTTGAGCTGCTTCGCCGTCTTGTTCGCGGTGTCGGTGGAGATCGCGGGGTCGGTGGGCACCTGAGTCGCCGCCACGGGCACCGCGGCCTTGCCGGCGGCGAACCCGTCTTGTAGGCCGGTGGCGATGGTGTCCAAGTCGACGCCGGCGCCGTTCTCGGCCTCGCCGACCACGTACTTCTCACTCTTGTCGTCGAAGGTGACCGTGGCGTCTTTGGCGTCTTCGAACAGCGCGGGCGCTGCCTTGCGCAGTGCCGCCTCGGCGGTGTCGTGGTCGAGGGTGACCTGGGCGTGCGCGGTGTCGGAGAACCACGCCCCGATCTTCCACATCGGGTGGTCGCTGTAGGCCGCGTCGGCGAGGGCGCGCGCATCGACGGTGGCGCCGAGCTGGGCGCCGGTGAGGGTCGCGTCGACCCCGTCGCCGGTCAGCTCGATGGCGGTGCGATCGAGCTGTGCCTGAATGGCGGCGGCGGCGGCCCCCGGCGTCATTCCGCCCACCTGCACGCCGGCGACAGCGGTGCCGGGGGCGATCAGCACGAGCGAGGCGGCGATCACGCCGGCCAGCGCCACGCCTGCCGGCGCCCCGATCCACAGACCGAGATGCCGCTTGCGCTTGGGTGGCGGCGTCGGCGCCCACGCATAGGTCTGCGTGCTCGCGTCGCCCTCTTCCCGTGACACTTCGCCCACGGACATCACCCCCGAAGTCTTCCCCGGTCACCATGCTAATCGACACGCTTGTCAGGAAGCCTGGAGTGAGAGCCCGAAGACGTGCTGCGACGGTCAAGAAAAGGTAACGTTTTTGTAAAGCCGCTATGCAAAATGGTGTGAAAGCTTGCGTCGGCCGTGTTCGTAAGGTGTACTAACAAACATGTCGACCTCGGAAGCGCGACGCGGCCCTTCCTCCCCGGAGCAGGGGAGCGCCGCCGGCTACGCATTGGCCGCGCCGCGGCATCCGCGTCATGGCGCGAAGGTGCTTCCCGAACACGCTCGCGCGCACAATCGGTCGCTGGTGCTGCAGACGCTTTTCCACGGTGGCGCCATGAGTCGCGCCGACCTGTCGCGTGAGACCGGGCTGACCCGGGTGACGATCTCTGACCTGGTCGCCGAGCTGATCGCCGACGGATTCGTCGCCGAAAAGGGGGTGCGCGAGATCTCGCGCCCCGGCAAGCCCGCGATTCTCGTCGACCTCGATCACGAGGGTCACCGCATCGTCGGCCTCGACCTTTCGGGCACCTCGTCGTTCGTGGGCGGCGTGCTCACACTCGACGGCACGATCGTGGTGCGGCGCGAGATTCCGCACCCCGGCGCCGACGGCGACGTGGTGGGCGCCATCGTCGCGTTCGCCGGCGAGCTGGTCGCCGACTCACACGCGCCGGTGCTGGGCATCGGCGTGGGCACTCCGGGCATCGTCGATGCGTCGGGCGTGGTCATCACGGCTCCGAACCTCGGGTTGAACGGCTTCGATCTCGAGGGCGCGCTGCGCGCGGCGCTCGATGTACCGATCATCGTCGCCAACGATGCGAACGCCGCGGTGCTCGCCGAGTACACGTTCGGGGGAGCCGGTGACGATGTCATGGTCGTGCGGGTCGGGCGCGGCGTCGGCTCGGGCCTGCTCTCGGGCGGCCGCCCGATGGTCGGCAGCCGTTTCGCCGCCGGTGAGATCGGCCATGTGACGGTGGCCACCGACGGTGGTCCGCGCTGCTCGTGCGGGAAGGTGGGATGCCTCGAGGCATGGATCTCGGTGCCCACTCTGACCGCACGGCTGGCCGAGGCATCCACCCCCTCCGCCCGTGAGGGCGTGCTGCGCGACGCCGGCGAGCGGCTGGGCATCGCCCTGGCGCCGGTCGTGGGCGCGCTTGACCTGTCGGAGGTCATCCTCTCCGGCCCCAGCGATCTTCTCGACGGCCCGTTCTCTGCGGCCACGGTCGAGACTCTTCGAACCCGTACCCTCGCGAAGATCCACGAGGGCATTCGGGTGCGCATGACCGCACAAGGCGAGGACATCGTCCTGCGCGGCGCCGCGGTCATGGTCCTGTCCGCACAACTCGGGGTGTCCTAGCCGCCCCGCAGATCCCCCCGGGTAGGTCGCCCGACCCACCCACTACCAAGAGAAGCAAACAAGGAGACAGAATGCGCACATCACGCATCGTTGCGGTCGGCGCCGCCGGCATCGCAGCCGCGCTGGCGCTCAGCGCGTGCTCGAGCGCCGGCAACGGCGGCAACGGCGGCGACACCAGCACGCCCGACACGAGCAAGACCATCGGCACCGTCGACGGCAGCGGTCGCACGCTGACCGTCTGGGCGATGACCGGGGATTACTCGGACGAGGTGATGAAGAAGGTCAACGACGAGTTCGAGGCACAGACCGGCGCGAAGGTCGACGTTCAGGTGCAGGCCTGGGACGGCATCACCACGAAGCTGACCACGGCGCTGGGCACCACGACGCCCCCCGATGTCGTCGACATCGGCAACACGCAGGTTGCGGGCTACGCGAACACCGGTGGCCTGATGGACCTGAGCGCCTACAAGGACGAGCTGCAGCAGGGCGGCACCTGGGTCGACTCGCTGGCCGGCCCCGCCACCTTCGACGGCAAGCTCTACGCCGTGCCGTCGTTCGTGGGCAACCGCGCCGTCATCTACAACAAGAAGATGTGGGCGGATGCCGGTGTCACGACGGCACCGACCACCTACGACGAGCTCAAGAGCGATCTTGACAAGATCAAGGCGAAGAACTCCGCCAGCGACTTCTCGCCGTTCTACCTGCCCGGACAGTTCTGGTACGCCGGAATGAGCTGGGTCTGGGACGCCGGTGGGGACATCGCCACGAGCGACGACGGCACCTGGAAGGGCGCGTTCTCGAGCACCGAGGCGCAGAAGGGCCTCGACGAGTTCAAGGCCTTCCAGAACGCGTACTCGAGCAAGGCGAGCCAGACGCTGAACACCGACAAGCCGAACGAAGACCAGATCATGGCCGACGGCAAGACCGCGACCATCATCGGTGCGCTGTGGGACGCCGGACTGGTCGTGTCGGGCTCGAACGGCAAGATCACCGAGGACGACCTGGGCACGTTCGCCCTGCCGAACACGGCAGGTGGATCCGGCCCGGCGTACAACTTCGGTGGTGGTGAGGTCTGGGGCATCGCTCAGAAGTCGCCCAACCAGGATCTCGCGCTGGTGTGGACCAAGATCGCGGCAAGCCCCGACATCCAGAACGCGCTGGCTGCGCAGCCCTGGATTCCGAACACCAAGGAACTCGCTGCGGAGTGGGCCACGAAGGCGACCACCCTCACCCAGGGCTTCTACGACGCCTCCGGTGTGACCCGCGCCACACCGGGTGCCGCCGGCTGGGGCACCATCGAGGGCAACAAGAACATGGAGCAGTTCTTCTCCTCGGTGGCCAGCGGCAGCAAGTCGGTCGCTGATGCGGCGAAGGACATGGATGCCACGCTCGACAGCACGCTGAACGGCTGACGCACAGTCAGCCTCGATTCGGTTCCCTTCGGAACCCAGGAGGAATACCGATGAACACCCCGACTGCGGCTCTGGCCGCAGGCGAGGGCACGGCTGCCGCGGCGCTCGACGCGCCGCGGCAGCCCGGCGGCCCTCGCCGGCGACGGCGCAAGCGGATAGCACCCTGGGTGATGCTCACCCCGGCGGGGCTCGTGATGATCGCGCTGACGGTCGTGCCCATCGCCCTGCTTGTGCTCTTCTCCTTCACCGACGCCAACGCGCGCACGGTGATCACCGGCGCCTACGACTCGGTCGGCGTTGCCAATTACACCAAGATCTTCACCGACCCGGAGTTCTGGGCATCGCTGTGGCGCACCCTGTGGTTCACCGCGGCGATGGTGGCCGGCTCGGTTCTCATCGGACTCGTGTTGGCGAACCTGCTCACACGGCTGGGTACGGTGATGCGTTACGTGCTCACCATCGCGCTGATCTTCGCCTGGGCGATGCCGACGGTGGCCTCGTCTCAGGTGTGGAACTGGCTGTTCCAGCCGGGGTACGGCGTGATCAACTGGCTGCTCACACAGCTGCGCATCTTCGGCGACCTGACCCAGACGAACTGGGCCGCCAACACGTGGTTGGGCTTCTTGTGCATCTGGCTGCTGATCGTGTGGCAGGCGGTGCCGTTCATCGCGCTGACGGTCTATGCGGCCCAGACCCAGGTGGATCCGGCCTACTACGAGGCGGCGCGCCTGGACGGCGCGAGCGAGTGGCGCATCTACCGCAACGTCACGCTGCCCTTCATCGCCCCGAGCCTCATCCTCATCACGATCTTGTCGGTGATCTGGGACTTCAACGTCTTCAACCAGATCTGGCTGGTCACCCAGGGTGGGCCTGACAACACGACCGCGACACTGGGCGTGTTCACTTTCAAGCAGGCCTTCGTCAGCTTCAAGATCGGAACGGGCGCGGCCATCTCGGTCGTGACCACACTCATTCTTCTCATCATCACCGGCTTCTACATCCGCCGGCTTCTGCGCTCCGGGGAGGACCTGTGACCGCCCTGACCACCGACGAACCCGTCGGCACCGCCCCTACCGGCGCGACTCCGGTGCGCCGCCGGCGGCGACGCAAGCACCGCACCGGCAGCAACATCCTGGCCATCGTCGTCTCGGTGATCTGGATCTTCCCCGTCTACTGGATGGTGCTGACCTCGTTCAAGCAGCCGTGGAACGTGCTGAATGCGACTCCCGAGTTTCTGCCGAAGAACCCGAGCCTGCAGAACTACGTCAACGCCCTCACGCAGACGACGTTCTTCACGAATCTGAAGAACTCGGTGATCGTGGTCGCCGTGACGTTGGTGTTCGCCATCGTGCTGGCGATGTTCGCCTCGGCGGCGCTCTCGCGCTTCCGCTTCCGCGGGCGCCGCGTCATCCTCGTGCTCATCCTGGCCGTGCAGATGCTGCCGGGCACGGCGCTGCTGATCCCGCAGTTCCTGGTGTTCAACCGGCTGGGCCTGCTCAACCACTACATCGGACTGATTCTGGCCTATGTGGCCCTGACGCTGCCGTTCTCCATATGGGTGATGCGCGGGTTCTTCCTGGCGATTCCGAAAGAGGTCGAAGAGGCCGCCGAGGTCGACGGCGCGAACACGTGGACGGTGATGTGGCGGGTGCTGTTTCCGCTCGTAGCCCCCGGCGTGATCGCATCGAGCGTGTTCTCGTTCATCGCTGCCTGGAACGACTATCTGGTCGCCTATGTGTTCATGAAGGACCAGACGATGTACACCCTGCCGGTCTGGCTGGCCTCGTTCGCGGTGCCCAACCAGCCGATCGACTACGCCGCGCAGATGGCGGCGTCGGTGATCTTCTCGTTGCCGGCGGTCATCTTCTTCCTGATCATCCAGCGCAATCTCGTCACCGGGATGTCGGCGGGGGCGGTCAAGGGCTGATGAACGAGCGTGTGAGAGCCGCCTCCTGTGGGGAGGACGGCCGATGAGAGTGGGATTGGACGTCGGCGGCACCAAGACCGACGCCGTCGCCGTCGACGCCGCCGGCACCATCACCGGCAGGGTGCGTCTGGCCACCGGGTGGGGACCCGACGGCGTGGTGCAGACGGTCGTCGACGCCGTCGAGGCCCTCGTGGCCGCGGGTGTCGAGCGTGGCGGCATCCAATCGGTGGGTGTCGGGATGCCGGGTCAAGTGCATCCCGGATCGTCGCATGTGCTGCACGCGGTGAACCTGGGCATCGCCGATCTCGACCTCGCCGCGGCGACAGCGCCGCGGTTGGGCGTGCCGGTCAGCGTCGAGAACGATGTCAAGGCGGCCGCGCTCGGCGCCGACGCGCTGCGCGGCGGGGCCGGTGGCACGATGGCCTTTCTCAACCTCGGAACCGGGGTCGCCGCGGGGATCGTCAGCGACGGCACCCTGTGGACCGGCGCCCACGGCACCGCCGGCGAAGTCGGCCACATCGCCGTCGACCCGCACGGCCCGATCTGTACGTGCGGTCAGCGCGGCTGCGTCGAGGCGCTGTCGGGAGGGGCGGCCATCGCGCGCCGCTGGGGCAGGCCCGCCCCGCTGCCGGTGCTCGACATGCTGGATGCCGCAGATCGCGCCGACCCGCACGCTCAGGCGCTGCGCGCCGACCTCATGATCGGCGTGTCTGCTGCGGTGCGCATTCTCGTGCTGACCGCCGATGTCGACGTCGTCGTGATCGGCGGCGGGCTCAGCGGCCTCGGCGACAGACTGATGGACGGCGTGCGGGCCGAGCTGGAAGCCAGCGCCGCGGCATCCGAATTCATGCGCTCACTGCACCTGCCCGGACGTGTGCAGCTGCTGCCGGCCGGTTCGCCGGCGGCGGCGCTGGGTGCGGCGCTGGTCGGGGCGGCACGCGAGCGCGATACAAGGGAGACTGTGTTCCATGGCTGAAGTCGTCATTGTTCCGGATGCCGCGACCGCGGGTGCGCTCGTGGCGGACGAGATCGCCGCGCTCATCGCGGCCGATCCCGAGGTCGTGCTGGGGCTTGCGACCGGCTCCACCCCGCTGCCGGTGTATCAGGCGCTGCCGGCTCGGCTGGCGGGGCTGGATGTCTCGCGCGTGCGTGGATTCGCGCTCGACGAGTACGTGGGCATCGACCCCGCTCACCCGGAGAGCTACCGCAACGTCATTCGCCGCGAGGTGGTCGAGCCGCTCGGGTTGGATCCCGAGCGCATCCAGGTGCCCAACGGCGCGTTGGAGACCATCGAGCACGCCGGCGACGACTACGAGGCGGCGATAGCGGCGGCAGGCGGCGTGGAACTGCAGATTCTGGGGATCGGCACTGACGGGCACATCGGCTTCAACGAGCCCGGGTCGTCGTTCGCGTCGTCGACGCGCGTGAAGACCCTGACCGCGCAGACCCGGCAGGACAACGCGCGCTTCTTCGATTCGATCGACGAGGTTCCCATGCACTGCATCACGCAGGGGCTCGGCACCATCCTGCGCGCCCGTCACCTCGTGCTGCTCGCCTTCGGCGAGGGCAAAGCCGAGGCGGTCGCCGGGGCCGTCGAGGGCGCGGTCACCGCATCGCTGCCCGGATCGGCGATTCAGCTGCACCCGCGCGTGAGCGTGGTCGTCGATGAGGCCGCGGCATCCCGTCTGCGCTTCGCCGACTACTACCGCTACACCTGGGACAACAAGCCGGCCTGGCAGGAGCTGTAGAGGGCGGATCTCAAGGCTCCTTCCCCTCCGCCCTCGCCTCGGGCGAGGGGATCTGCCCAGGCGAGGACGCGATGTCGCCGTCCGGTCCTCGCCTCGGCCATTCTCCTCGCCCTGGGCGAGGAGCGGGGGATGCCGCGCGTCAGAGCGCCGGCACGACCACCGGACCCCGGCTTGCGCGCCGCGCGCGCCAGATGAGGGGGAGCAGGATGTCGCGGCTGAGCGGCGCTATCTGCAGGGTGCCGAGCTGGTCGGCCGTGACCCATCGCGCCTCGTCGATCTCGGCGGCGGGGCGCACCGCCGCCGGGGCGAGGTGCAGGGCGAAGGCGTCGGCGACCACGTCGTGCCCTGCCTCGTTCGCGGCGGCCGCCGTGAACCGGCCGAGGGCGCGCAGCGAGCCGGTGCGCACGCGCACGCCGAGCTCTTCTTTCAATTCGCGGACAAGTGTCTGCACGGGGGATTCACCCGGCTCGGGCTTGCCCCCCGGCTGCATGAACATGCCGGTGCCCCGTTTGCGGACCAGAAGCGCGCGGCCTCCGGCATCCGTCACAACGGCGGCACTGACGCGGATGGTGGCAGTCATTCGGAGAACACCTTTCCGGGATTGAGAATGCCCAGCGGGTCGAACACGGTCTTGATGCTGCGCTGCAGCTGCCACTGGTCGTCGCCGAGCTCGGCGGCCAGCCACCGGCTTTTGAGCACGCCGATGCCGTGCTCGCCGGTGAGGGTTCCGCCCAGGCGCAGGGCGGCGTGAAACAGGTCGTCGGCGGCATCCCAGATCTTCTGCGGCACCTCGGTGCCCTCGAAAATGAAGTTGGGGTGCAGGTTGCCGTCGCCGGCGTGTGCGACGGTGGGGATGACGACGCCGTGCTCGCGCTCGACCCGCGCTATCTCGTCGAACATCTCCGCCAGGCGGCTGCGGGGCACTGCGACGTCTTCGATGAGCGTGGTGCCCAACGTCTCCATCGCCGGATGCATGGCGCGGCGTATCTCGAGCAGGCGTTCGCCCTCGGCCTGGTCACGTGCGGTCTCGACCTGGCCGCCCGCGGCACGCAGCACGTCGGCGATGGCGGCGGCTTCGTCGGCGGATGCCGCACCGTCAGTCTGCACCGTCAGCTGCGCGCCGCCCGCGGGCGGCGCGAGATGCAGCAGACGATGCGCGGCGGCCAGGCACGTGGCATCCATCAGTTCCATCACCGACGGCTGCAGACCGACGGCGGTGACGGCGGCGGATGCGGCCGCGGCCGTGCGCACATCGGGGAAGAGAGCGGCCAGCGTGTGCACCTGGCCGGGCGCGAGGCGGCGCAGCTTGAGCGTTGCGCCCACCACCACGCCCAGCACGCCTTCTGAGCCGATGAACAGGCTCGTCAGGTCGAGTCCGGTGACGCCCTTCACGCTGCGGTGCCCCGTATGGATGAGGCGGCCGTCGGCCAGCACGACGTCGAGGGCGAGCACCGCGTCGCGCACCACGCCGTACTTCGCGCAGAGCAGCCCGCCGGCGCCGGTGGCGATGTTGCCACCCACCGTCGAGATCGAGCGGCTGGCCGGATCGGGCGCCCACCACACGCCGTGCGACTCGAGTTTCGCGTTGAGATCGGCGTTGAGGATGCCCGGCTCGACTACCGCCAGCAGGTCGTCGGGGCGCACGTCGAGAATGCGGTCCATGCTGCGTAGCGACAGCGATATCTCACCGGTGCCGGTGTTCGCCCCGCCGGCCAGGCCGGTCCCGGCGCCGCGGGGGACCACCGGCGTGCGGGTCTCGGCGGCGATGCGCATGGTCGCCTGCACATCGGCGATGGATGCCGCATGCACGACCGCGAGCGGAGTGCCCGCCGATGCGTGACCCGATTTGTCGGCGCGCGCCGCGGTCAGCGCATCGGGCGACGTGTCGACACGGTCGTGGAGAGCATTGCGCAGGCGGGCGACGACCTCGGTGCTGTGTGCACCGGTCGTCCCGCCCGCATCCGTCATGCGAACCGGCGGCGCCCGGCGATGACTCCGGCGGTGACGGCCACGACGGCGAAGATCAGGCCGATCCAGGCTTGGCCCATATCCCACCACGCGATCGTGGCACTCGCATACACGAGCAGCTCGACCACGGCACGGACGAACGGATGCACCTGCATCACGGCCCGCGGCGAGACGAAAAGCGCCCAGAGCAAGATCGCGACGATCGGCAGGCCGAGGCCGAGCACGATGTTCCACGGGAACGCCCAGCCCGCAAAGCCCCAGAATGCCAGCGTGAAGAAGGCGAACAGCTCACAGACGACAGCGAGGATGTCAACCGCCGTCAGCGGGGTGCGCACGCCGGGTGCGACCTCGGCGTGTTCGGGGGAGGGCATGCCCCTAGTCTACGCGGCGGTGTCTGGAGGTTTCGTCGGGGTGGCGCGCTGGGCGCGCGCGGCTGTGCTTGGTTGTGCATGGGCCAGGGTTTCCTCGCGCTGTCCTCTTCTGCGTGCGCGCATGTCGTTCGCATGCGCGTGTGCGGATTCGGGTAGCGCGGGCGATTTGGTGTCGTTCGCGGGGTACGTCGCGCTGTCGCGTTCTGCGTGCGCTGTCCCGTTCTGCGTGCGCTGTCCCGTTTGACGGGGCGTTGTTGTTCGCGCTGTCCTTTTCCGCGTTCGCGCATGTCATTCGCATGCGCGTGTGCGGATTCGGGTAGCGCGGGCGATTCGGCGTCGTTCGCGGGGTACGTCGCGCTGTCGCGTTCTGCGTGCGCTATCCCGTTCTGCGTTCGCTACCCCGTTCTGCGTTCGCAATCCCGTTTGGCGTGGTGGTGTTCTTCGCGCTGTCCTATTCTGCGTTCGCGCATGTCATTCGCGTGCGCGTATGCGGATTCGGGTAGCGCGGGCGATTTGGCGTCGTTCGCGGGGTACGTCGCGCTGTCTCTTTCTGCGTTCGCTATCCCGTTCTGCGTGCGCTATCCCGTTTGGCGTGGTGGTGTTGTTCGCGCTGTCCTTTTCTGCGTTCGCGCATGTCATTCGCGTGCGCGTATGCGGATTCGGGTAGCGCGGGCGATTTGGCGTCGTTCGCGGGGTACGTCGCGCTATCCCGTTCTGCGTGCGCTATCCCGTTCTGCTTCGCACTATCACGCGCCGCGCGGCGCGGTGTTCGCGATCCTCTGACGCGAGTCGTGCGCTGCGGCATCCCTCACGGCCGCGGCCGTGAGCATGGCATTCCGTCTCCGGTGAGGATGTCCCAGATTCGCCGTGGGTTGTCGGCTTCGAGAGCCTCCCACCGGGAGAACCCACGCACTTCGCGGCGGATTTCGTTCTCGCGGTTCTTCTCATCGATGACGATTTCAGCGGAACTGCGGTCTGCTCCGAACTCCGGGCTGAGGTACTTGCCCCGGCCATCGATCTCGCACCAGTGGTCTTCGCGCTCGAAGAAGAGGTCAGCGATCGCGAGGCGTCCACTGCGCAGAGTGCGCCGAACCTGTATCAGCGGCATCGGAAACCCCAGCTGCACCACGACGACGCGGCTCTGCGATTCGCGCACGTTCGCAGCGAGCGGGTTCGCGAAGTCGAGCACGCGACGCGCCCGCGCGTCGCCACGGCTCGGGGCACTGCTCTCGAGCAGCTTGCGGATGTCGGCGAGCGTCGTCAACGGCCCGCCGGGACGCTCCGACCATATCGCCTGATCGACGGCGCTCACCGCCCTGACGAAGGGCAGCACTCTCGCGAGGTCGAGTGCTGTCTGGGCCGGTGTCGTGATCTCGTGATCACCCCAGGGCACGCGCTCCACGCCCTCGAGCCCGAGCGCGTGACGCTGCACGGTGCCGCCCGATCGCCCGCCCGAGCGACGCGGAGTCGTGACATCCACCCGATTCGGCCACGATCCGAGCACGTCGATATCCCATTCGGAACCCGCCGCGAAGTGGGACACGACGGCGGGATGCTGGAGCCGGCGCACCGTCTCGTCGACCAGCGTGCGATGTCGCTCGATCGGCTTGAGCGCCGCCCAATCCTTGGACGGGGCGAATACGCCGGGGACGACGCGTGTCCACTCTCCGGAATCGATCGATCGACGAAGCCGCCGGTCGTCGATCAACTCGAGCGCACGGTCAGACCGCCGAATGAGCTGGAGCGAGGACTCGACGGGGACCAGGGCGGATGTGACGGACGTTGCCATGCACACGATGCTGCCCGCGCCGAGGGTGGCCGTGGCGGCCGCACGTGCGATCTGTGGACAACTGCCGTGATAATGGGCGATTTGGTTGCCTGGGGAGGAGAGGATGCCGCGGTGCTCTACGCCGCGTTCGTGTGCACAGCACTCGGGCCAGGCCATCCGGAGCTCGGTGTGGGGTGGGGCACGCTCGGTGGTTGGCGAGACGACGTCGCGGATGCCTCGCGCTGCCTCGTTCTGCGTCCGCGAGGGCGTTCTGCGTGCCCGGGGGCCTTCTGTGTGCGCTAGTCGGTTCTGCGTTCGCGGGGGAGTTCTGCGGGGACAGCGCGTCGCGCTGCCCGTTTCTGCGTTCGTGCTTGTGATTTGCGTGCGCGGATGCGGATTCGGGTAGCGCGTGCACGATGCGGCGCGGTGCGGCGCTCAGCGGGGTGTCTCGCGCTATACGTATCTGCGGGCGCTAGTCGGTTCTGCGTTCGCGGGGGAGTTCTGCGGCGACTGCGCGTCGCGCTGCCCGTTTCTGCGTTCGTGCTTGTGATTTGCGTGCGCGGATGCGGATTCGGGTAGCGCGTGCACGATGCGGCGCGGCACGGCGGCCAGCGGGGTGTCTCGCGCTGCTCAAATCTGCGTGCGCTACCCCGTTCTGAGTACGCTGTCGAAGTCGTGCACGCGTTACCCGCGGCCGACGCGGACGCGACGGACGGCGGAAGGTTCGAGTCGGAGGCCTTCACTGCGGGGGCGCTGAAGCAGCGTCGTTTGCGGTGACGGGCGCTGCATCGTCAGCGGTGACAGGTGCGGCGGCGGTGGTGGTGTCGGCGTCTGTGGCCGGAGCGGTGTTGTTGTCGGTGGCGGCCGCCGTGTCGTCTGTGGCCGGTGTGGTGTTCTCCGTCGCGGCTGCCGCGGGCGCCACGCCGGCGGTCTTCCCGTCGGGCGACGCATCGTCGGAGGAGTCGGTGTTCGACGTATCGGAAGCGGACGTCGACACGGGGGAATCGGCAGCCGATGACGCGGTGTCGGGAGACGATGACGCGGTGTCGGGAGACGATGACGCGGTGTCGGGAGACGATGACGCGGTGTCGGGAACCGGTGACGCGGTGTCGGGAGACGATGACGCGGTGTCGGGAGACGATGACGCGGTGTCGGGAGACGACGAAGTGGCATCCGGGGACGACAACGTGGGGTCGTTGGCTTGTTCGATGGCCGCAGGCGTCGCCTCCGCGTGCGCCACCTCGGCGCGCATCGATAGTGCGGATGCCGCGGGCACATCGGCGAGCGATTCGACTGGCGTCGGTTCCGCGGGCTGGATGCGGCCGGGATCGGGCAACGTGGCCGAGACGTCGTCTGTGTCGCCGTCGGGCGCGTCCGGCAGGGGGAGGACCGCGCCGTCACTGAGCTCGAGAACTGACGTCGTGATCGTGGGCACATCGTCTTCGGCGTACTGGAATGTGATGGGGGCGTCCGCCAGAATTTCAGCAAGGGTAGGACGAAGTTCGATCGACTGTTGTCCGGTCTCGCCGAGCGTGACGGTGTGCGGGTCGCGATTGCCGAGGGCGATGGTGACATCCTCGCCGGCGGCACCGGTGAGGGGAACTGTGATCACCCATCTGAATCTGGTGTCAAAAGCCGCAGACACCGGCCCGATGCTCAGGGGAGTACGCGCGGGTTGCGGACTGGTTTCGCCGGGGTTGGTGGTGTCGCCGGGGTCGCCGTCGCCGGGGTCGGTGGTTTCGCCCGGGTCGGTGACATCGCCGGGCTGGTCTGTGTCGCCCGGGTCGGTGGTTTCGCCGGGGCCAGTGCCGTCGCCGGGGTCGGTGGTTTGGCCGGGGTCGGTGGTCTCGCCGGGCTGGTCGGTGTCGCCGGGGTCGGTGGTGTCGTCCGGGTCGGTGACATCGCCGGGCTGGTCGATGTCGCCGGGGTCGGTGTCACCGGGGTCGGTAGTCCCGCCCGGGTCAGTGACATCGCCGGGCTCGTCCGTGTCACCTGGCTGAGCCGGCTCCTGCGGCGTGACCTCGGCCGGCGGATCGACGGCGACCGGCTCGGGGGCGGGTTCGACCGGCTCTGCGACCACCGGCTCGGTGGTGACCGTGTCAGCGGCGGGAGGCGCCTCAGGCGCATCCGGCTCATCCGGCTCGTCCGGAGCGGGAACATTCGGCTGTTTCGGCACAGGAGGGGATGCCGGTGGCTCTTCGGGCGGCGCAGTCGGAAGATTGTGCGGGTCGGGCTCTTCACCGACGACGTCGGCACTCGGTGTGGGTGCGTGGGGGACAGTGCCGTTCGCCGATGACTGGGCATCGGCCGACGACGGCGCTGTCAACGTGCGCGGGATCACCAGAGCGCCCACGGCGATGGTCGCGGCGACCAGCACACCGGCGGCGGCCAGGCCGGCGACTGCACCCGCGCCGGCGAAAACTCCACCCGACGCCCCGCCGACGCCCGAACCGACGCCCGAACCGCCACCCGCTCCGGCGCCACCCGCTCCGCCGCCGGAACCGCCGCCCGAACCGACGCCAGCCCCGGCGCCCAAACCAGCACCAGCCCCGGCATCCGAACCGACGCCCGCACCTTCGACACCTCCGGCGATCACGGCGCCCTGCACGACGCCCGACGGCATCCCGGCCACCGCGGTGACCGGAGCGCCCAGCTGCAGCCAGGCGGCATAACCGGCCGCGCCGGCGCCGAGAGTCAGCGGAAGAAGCACCAGGGCGAGGCGGTCGGAGACGTCTTTCGCCTCGGCGGCGACGATTGCGCACCGCGCGCAGGCGTGCAGATGCCGTTCGACTTTGCCCTTGTCGCGCTTACCGAGGCCTCCGCGCGCATAGGCTCCGAGTCGCTCGATGGTCCACTGGCAGTCCGAGCCGTCAGCGACCGAGCGCAGATGGGCCTGCACCCACGCCGCGCGCAGACCCTCGCGGGCGCGCACGGCCAGCTGCGCGACGGCGTTCGCCTTCATGCCGAGCAGCGGCGCCACCTCGGCAGGCTTCATCTGCTCGATCTCGGTGTACCAGAGCACTTCCTGCCAGCGCGTGGGCAGGCTGCGGAATGCCTGATGCGTCAGCCCGCGGTCGAGGGCGTCCTCAGCCGCTTGCTCTTCGGTGCCCGGATCGGCGATGGCGTCGAGCTCGTCGATCGCCGTCTCGCGGCGTGCGCGCCCCCAGGCCGCAGCGGTATTGCGGATGCTGGTGAAAAGGTAGGCACGAAACGACCCGGTGGGCCCGCCCCCGCGTTGCAGCGAGCGGTAGATGCGGGTGTAGGCCTCTTGTACGAGGTCGTCGGGCTCCAACGACGACGTGATCGATCGCGCGACGGTGATGCCGGCGGGATAGTGTCGACGCCACAACTCACCGAACGCGTCGGTGTCGCCCGAGCGCGAGAGCTCGACGAGATCGGCGTCGGCCGTCTCTTCGAGCGCAGGGCGATGTTCGCCGCCGCGACGACTTCTCATCGTCTCTCCTGGGCGTGTGGGTGGGCCGGGCTCGGGTGCCCGGCACCGTCCATTCTTGCCGACCCGCCGGTGAGACGCCATCCCCGCCGCCGTGAAATCGCGTCTCTCCCGGTGTCTTCGGAGGCTGTGGAACTTTTTTCGCGAAGTCGCGTCATGAATCTCGGGGAGAGGCGTCTCTCTTCACGACAGGCCTGTGCTCCTCCGGGGGGCGGAGCCCAGGTGTGGCTGTCGCCCGAAGGCAGTCGGTGAGAGGCGGAAGCGTTCAGGGGGAACGCCTCCGCCGCTCGCGGCCTGCGCTTCTTCGGGGGGAGAAGTGCGGGGGCCGGTCGGGACCCGCGATCGGCAGCAACGGGGTCGGCGGTCTGCAGAGGCCGCCGACCCCGTCGTGACGCCCAGAAGAATGGATGCCGCAGCCCGCCCTCGCGCGGGCCCGCAACGCGGCGGGCGAACACGGCGGTTCGCGAGACTATGGTGCTCGTTTGACCGCGATCTGAGACGCGACGCCGGGCGAGGGGTCGACGCGCGGTGCGGGATAAGGGAGCGGGTGGGCGCGTTTCGACTCGCTCGCTGCGCTCGCTCGCTCAACGCCCGGTAGGCATTACCAACGCCCGGTCAGATCGGCGCCCCGTCCACCCACACGCGCTGCACGGTCAACCGCTCGTCCAGCAGCACGGCGTCGGCGGCGTGCCCGGGCGTGAGCGAGCCGAAGCGGTCGGCGACGCCGATGGCCGCGGCGGGAACCGCGGTGGCGGCCGCGACAGCGTCGGGCAGCGGCATCCCGACCTCATGCACCATGAGTCTGACGGCGGCGTCTTGCGTGAGCGTCGATCCGGCGATGGTGCCATCGCTGACCAGACGCGCGACGCCGTCGACGACCGAGACCTCGAGGCCGCCGAGCGTGTACGCGCCGTCGGGCGCGCCGGCGGCCGCCATGGCGTCGGTGATCAGCGCGACCCGGCCCGGGGCGCCGCCGGCCAGCAACCGGATCACATCAGGGTGCACGTGCGTGCCGTCGGCGACGACCTCGAGCGTGACACGGTCGTCACTCAGTGCCGCCACCACCGGCCCGGGAGCACGATGATGGATGCCGCGCATCGCGTTGAACGCGTGTGTGAGGATCGTGGCACCCGCGTCGAAAGCGGCGTGGGTCATCGCCTGGTCGGCGTCGGTGTGTCCGACCGCGACCGCGACCCCGGCCGTGGCGAAGCGGCGGACTGCGTCGAGGCCGCCGGGAAGCTCGGGAGCGAGAGTGATCTGCCGGATACTGCCGGCGCCCGCCTCGAGCAGGTGGTCGATGGATGCCGCATCGGGCGCGCGCAGCAGCGCCGGCGTGTGCGCGCCTTTGTGCCCGACATCCAAGAACGGCCCCTCAAGGTGCGAACCGAGAATCGTCGCATCGGCAGCGGAGAGCTCGCCGACCATGGCCGCGCGGGCGGCGAGGTCGTCTATCGAGGCGGTCACCAGCGAGAGCACCGCGCGCGTCGTGCCGTGCGTGCGGTGCAGGGCACGGGCCTCGGCGATGGCATCGGGCCCGTCGTCATAGGCTGCGCCACCGCCGCCATGCCCGTGGATGTCGATGAAACCCGGCGTCAGCCACGCCTCGCCCGCGTCGTCGGCCTCGCGTGGTGAGAGTTCGCGCCAGTCGTCACCGGTGCCCAGGCCCGCGACGAGCCCGTCGTGGAACGCCACCCAGGCGTGCTCGGTGACCCGGCCCTCATCGACGAGACGAGCGGAATGGATGACGCGGTCGACGGCCATCTCAGACCCAGTCGATCTCCGGTGCGGCCGTGAATACTATGCCCTGGCTGCGCCAGAGCGCGCCCAGCGCGCCCACGCGAGTGCGGAACGAGCCCCAGGTGCGTTCGGGCGCGTCGGCCGGCGACCAGGCGATCTCGGCCGCCGCCGCGATGCGGGGAAAGGCCTGCGCATCGAGATCTGCTGCGGTGCGCAGCGTCTCGGCCCACAGCGGCGCCTCCACACCGAGGATGTCGTCGTCGCCGACACCGTCGATGATGTCAGCCGGATCCCACCCATAGGAATCCTGCACGCTCGTGGGGCCGTTGGCCCAGGTCAGTCCGAGGGTGCTGTCGGCGTCGAGCTTCATGTCGAGGTAGGCGGCGTCGGCGGGGGAGAGGATCAGCCGCGCGCCGTTGCGTACGAACGTGCGCGCCTTCTCATCCATTCCGTCGGTGGGCGTGACGAACCCCCAGTACTGGCCGATGGTGCCGGGAGCGAGCTCGGCTGAGGCGCCCGCCTCGTGCCACGCGATCGGCGTCTTGCCCAGATCGGCGACCATGCGCGTGACACGCGTGACGTAGTGCGCGTAGTCAGACGGATCGGTGCCCAACGCCTCGTCGCCGCCGACGTGCAGATACGGTCCGGGCGTCATGGCGGCCAGCTCGCGGTACACATCGCCGAGCAGCCCGTAGGTCGCCTCGTCGCGGATCTTCACCGACGAGAAGCCGACCGCCAAACCCGTGTAGGGCGCGCCGGGCTGCGGCATCCCACCCCCGAAGGCTTCGACGACCTCGGCGACTTCTGGGGTGATCACCGGCGCCTCGACGAGTTCGGGATGAGCCAGGCCGAGGGCGTGTGTGTGCCCGGGGCCGTCGATCTCGGGCACCACGATCATGTGCCGGCTCGCCGCGTGCGCGACGATGCGGGCGTAGTCGTCTTTCGTGAAGAATCCGCCGGCGTCGCCGCCGATGGCACTGTCGCTCGCCTTCTCGACGAGCTCGGGGTGACTGTCAAGGGCGATGCGCCAGCCCTGGTCGTCGCTCAGGTGCAGGTGCAGGGCGTTGAATTTCAGCGCGGCGGCGCGGTCGATGTAGCCGGTGACCGCGGCGACGTCGAAAAAGTGCCGCGCGACGTCGAGCATCACTCCGCGATAGGCGAAGCGGGGGGCGTCGGCGATCGTCTGGGCTGCGATGGTGCGGGATGCCGCCAGCAGCTGCACGAGCGTCTGCACGCCGTAGAACAGCCCGGCCGCGTCGCCGCCCACGATGCGCAGCGTCGTCGCGTCGGCGCTGAGCGTGTACGACTCGGCGGGGCCTTCGGCGATCTCGAGCACGATGTCGCCGTCGGCGGGGTCTTCGACGATCGCGATCGTGCGGCCGATGGCGTCGGCGAGAGCGCGGGCGGCGAACTCTGCCGTGGCGGCAGTTTCGGGTGCGGTGACGATGCGGGATGTCGCGGTGAACGTGAACGGGGCCGCTGCGGCATCGATCGTCTGCGATCGGGGGACCGGAACTGTCATGTAAGGAACACTAACAAAAGGCGCGAGTGTGACGCCAGAGGCATCATGTTTCACTCTGTTCTCACTGGGTCTTGTGGGCGCGGCCAGAGAACGGAATACTCAGGAACGGCTCAGGGAGCGTTTTCGCGTTCTCTTCGGGGGGCCGCATCGCAGATGTTCGGGAGGCACGCTTTGGGACGTCGACGCACAGAATCGCCGCTCGCTTCACCGTGGAGGCGGTTCACTCGCAGAATTCGTCCGGCCGTCGCGATGCTCGCCTCGGCCGTGGTGCTGTCCTCGGGGCTGGTTTGGGTGGGTGCAAGTGCCGCGCAGGCGGCTGATCCTGTGCCCCCGACCCCCGGCGGTGTGACGCCGGACGCACAGACCACCGACTATGCGTCCTGGCACCGGTACCCCGGTGCCCTTGCTGACGAAAACGACTACACGCACCTGTCGCAGAACCCGGGCCGCATCTGGACCGATAAATCCGTCTTCGAGGACGACGCTGAGGCTACGACTGACGGTGTTGACCACGACCTGAACATCGCCTCGGACGAGATGGCTGTCACGCTGTCGGCCCTGGGCACAACGCGCCAGGTCACCTCGACCCGCAAGCCCGTCATCGACCTGGTCCTGGTGCTTGACAACTCGTACTCGATGACGTATTGCGTCGGCACCAATACGACTTGTGTCACGAACGCGAACTACACCAATTCTCGCGCGTCCGCCATGGTCGATGGGGTCAATGCCGCCATCAAGCACATCGTGGCGGCGGACCCCGACGCGAAGGTCAGCATGGTCGCCTTCGGCACAGGTGCGAGAGAGCTCACGCCGCTGGCCAAGCCGGTGCAGTATCAGTCGACCGGCAATTATCTGGCGCTGACGCATTCGGGCAGCACGATGACGCTGCGCTTCGCCGGCGGGACCCTCCAAGTTGGCACGAGTCCCACTCAGTCGACGAACATACAACGCGGCATCGACCAGGCCAGGTCAGTCCTGGCCGATCAGAACACGAAGGATGTTGCCGGTGACGTGCAGCACATCCCGAGCGTCATCGTGTTTTCCGACGGTGAGCCGACCTTTTCGGCGAACGAGACGAACTGGTGGAACCTCACCGGAACGGCCAATCTCGGGACCGGATCTCCGGGAGCCACTCAGTTCTTCGGCAACGGTTTTCTCGCCGCGCTTTCGGCCGCCTATCTGAAGAATCAGGTGGACGACATCTACAACAACGAGGCGTACAACACGGCGCACGGCTTCGCTCCCGTCGAGACAAACATCTACACCGTCGGTCTGGGAATGGGAGCACTGAGCACGCAGGGGCAGCAGCTGGCGTATGCGACGTTGAATCCGCTGGGGACCCTCCCTGACGAGGGGACGACCGGTGCCAATCCGATGGCCAATAGCTTCGCCACCGCTATGAGTGCGTACCGGAAGTCCGGCACGGCGACGTTGCTCGTCTCGGACACTGATCACCCACCGGTGGAATTCACGATCACGCGCCCCGGCGGAAACACCATCTGGAACGGCCAAACCAACGTCAACGCGCTCAACTACGACCCGACGTACACCGAGTTGAAGTACAACACGACCTTCGATGCGCCGAATACGGCAAGTGAATTGATCACGGTATTCGAGCGCATTGCCAGCCAGGTGCTCGAGGACGAGCCGACGCTGCCGATCGAGACCACTTCGCCCGACCCGAACACCGACGGTTACGTGACGTTCACAGACCCACTGGGCGATTACATGCACGTCACGAAGATGGACAGCATCGTCTTCTGCTCGCTGCTGGCGGACACCGGGCCGGGCGAAGAGTGCACGCCCGAGAGCTTCACGACGCAGAAGAAGGGGGAGACCGTCAATAACGTCACGACCTACACCGCCAGCGGCTCGTACAAGGCGAACGACATCTTCCCCGCAACAGACCTGTCGAACATCATCATCACGGTCGAGACCAATACATCGCTCGCCGTCGGTGACATCGTCACGGTTAAGATTCCTGTCGCATTGCTGCCGATGGTCAACACGAAGATCGTCGAAGACGCCGACGGTAACCCGCTGAGTATGAATTGGTTCAACTCGCACCCCGTGCATGTCTACTACAAGGTCGCGCCGAAGGAGGGGGTTGCTGCGGCGGTGACCGACCCTACCTCCCTGTCCACCGCTGACCAACAGGCGCTCGCAACCTACATCGCCACCAACACGACACCTGATGGGGCCGTGCGTTTCTATGCAAACGCGTTCACCCAATCCGGTGCGACGCGAACGTCGCAGGCATACGCGACCTTCCGGCCGTCGACGCGGAACGACTTCTACCGGTTTGCGCAGGATTCGTATCTCTACTCGGCCGAGAATACGGGTTCGCGGATCACCCAGGAAGACTGGGACGGACTCGACGATGACGCCATTGTGTACCGGACAATCACGGCGTACAGCACGAAGGGCGCCGAGGGATCGAAGCCCGACAAGACGACGATCTTTGCAGCGACCACGAAGGGCGATCTGCTCGCGGGTCAGACCGGCACGATCACGATTCGTGCGCTCGACGATGGGTACATGATCGCGCCGGCGGGGCTGTACAACCTCTCAGATCGCACCACGAACCTCGATATGCCCAAGTGCGCTGACGATGACGTCGTGTGGGAGAACGACGTGCTGAGCTGCTCGGTCGTTCCGACGCAGGCGAACCGCACCGGCACCGACGATTACGCGCGGCAAACGAGGCTCGCTCCGACCGCAGCGCAGCAGGTACAGGTGCGGCTCGGCAACAACGGCTGGCTCGAGTACAACGTGCCCGGTGCGTTCGAGATCGCGAAGACCGTCACGAAGACCAACGCGTCGCTGTCCCCTGACGTCGACCAGAAGTTCACCTTCGAAGTCACGATGACCAGCGACGGCACCGCAGCACTTCCTGGCGAGTTCCCGTATCACGTGTTCACGACGGCAGGCGAGTCAGTGGAATCCGGGACAGTCGCGAGTGGCGGTACGGTCGCCATCACCGCCAACCAGTTCGTGCGCGTCATGGGGCTTCCCGACGGAGCGCGGTTCTCGGTCGATGAGCAAGGGCCACCGACCGGGTACACCTCGCAACCGCCGACCCCGACAGGCGGTACGATCGCGGCGCCGCTGCCCGAAAACGAGACGATCCCTCGCATCCCCTGGGGGAACACCTACTCCGCCTCGTCCGTGACAACAGCCACCGTCACGGCCGCCAAGAACATGGACCCGAACTGGGTCGACGGTACCTACACGATGCAGCTGTGCCGAATCGACAACGCGCCCCTGCCCGGTGGTGTTGAGGGCAGCTGCGTCAACGCGAACGCGCCGGGGCAGGATCAAGCATTCGGATTCGGCAACGTGACCTTCGAGGTGCCCGGAACGTTCACCTACAGCCTTGCGGAGTTGAAGGCGAACGTCGCGGGCGTGCAGGACTCCCTGGCCGAATATCGATGGACGGTGACCGTCAAAGACAATGGTCACGGCGCTCTCGTGGTTGACAGCACCTCGCTGAGGCAAGTCGCCGACGATGCGGGCCATGCGGTCGATGTTGCCGTCGCCGCCCCAGCGACGTTCACCAACACGTTCACCCCAGGCGACCGCACCGGGGCGCTCGAGATCGTCAAACGGGTGAGGGACTCATCTCTGACGTCACCTGATGAGCCGCGTCCGCCCCGGATTCCCTACCGCTTCACGTTCTCCGCCGTACAACAGGCTGGCGGTTCCGCCCCCGACCTCTTGTTCGAAGACGGGACCGACGAAGCACAGGTGGCAGCCACCGCCGACAGCGTGACAGTGCCATCGCCGCTCTTGACGTACACGCACGAACACGTCGGTAACGCGTACTACTACAAGGCGCAAGAGGACGACTTCGATTCGCCGATTTCGGGTCTGCAGCTGTCTGATGCCGTGTGGTTCTTCCGAATCAACGTCGTGCTTCAGAACAATGCGATCCTCCCCGCAATCACGGTGTGTCATACGACGGTGTCCGAAGTCACGACCACGAATCCGTGGGGCGAATGCGATCCGTCCGCGGGGGCTGCCTATACGTCGATCGACACCACAGAGCCGCTCTTCACGAACGTCTACACCCCCGCGCCCGCGCAGGCGGTCTTGACGGCCACCAAGACGATCGACGGTCGAGACTGGAGCGGCGACAGTTTCACCTTCGCGCTTTCTGCCGCCGACGATGACACAGGCACGGCCATCACAGAAGGCGACGTTGTGATGCCGACGACACTAACGACCACCGCCACTGCTGGCGACACCGACAACGTGAAATTCGATGCGATCTCGTTCTCCAAACAGGGAACGTACTCGTTCGCTGTCAAGGAGACCACGCCCTCAACGGCTCATCTGACAACTGATCCGAATCCTGTCGTCTACACCGTCGTCGTGACCAGCGATGTCGATGAGAACGGCCTTCTGACGGGATCGCTCACGGCGACGGTGTCCATCACCGACGAAGGCAGCGCGTCGTTCGTGAATACCTACCGCAACTCGGTCTCGTATGCCAACGTGGTCATCAACAAGACGCTGACTGGTCGTGACCTCGATTACCGCGAATTCAGTTTCGTCGTGCAGGCGAACGACAACGCGCGGGACATTCTGGGCTGGACCGACGCGCGTCAGGTGTACACGAATCCCACAGCTGCTTCAGACGGCGTGACCGCGCTGGTCGCTCAGTTGCCGGAGATCAACTTCGATCAGGACGACATCGGCAAGACATACACCTTCGAGATCCAAGAGCAGCAGGGCGACCTCGGCGGCATCACATACGACGACACGACGTATACGGTGACCATACAGCCGCGTTACGACGCCGAGAACGATGAGATGTGGGTCCACACGAGCGTCAGCGACGGTGCTGGCACGGCACAGACATACGACTCTCGCACCGACGGGGCGGCCGTCATCGACTTCGCCAACACATACGAAGCCGGGCCCGGCACCGCGCACATCTCCTTCGACAAGCGGATTGTGGGTCGTGACTGGCGAGCCGGCGACACATTCAGCTTCCAGCTGTCGCCTGTCGATGGTGCGCCCATGCCTGCAACCGACACTGTTGATGCCACCACCTCATCCACGACAGCGTCCCCCGGCATCCGGGTCGGTGAATTTGGGCCGATCACGTACACCGAGGCCGGCGACTACGAATACGAGATCCGCGAGACGACGCCGGGTGATGACAGCATGATCACCGACGACAGCGTCCTCACAGTGACGGTCCACGTGACCGACGACGGGTCGGGCACGCTGCAGACCGAGGTCTCGCAGCCGAACACCATCTTTGAGAACACTTACCTCGCGACCTACCACTACGACATCCTGAAGCGGCTCGTCGGACGCGACATGACAGACGGTGAGTTCCAGGTGCGGGTCGTGCCCGAGGATGCGGCATCAGGGGCTATCACCGGTGGGCAGGTGCCGTATCCCGATGGCGCGGTTTTCTCGATGCCTGGCGCAGCCGACGGCGTGTTCGCCCAGGTTCAGCGCGAGGCAGCGCTCGTGTTGACGAGCGAGGCGCTCGGAAACACATACTGTTACATCTACTCGGAGGTGGTCCCGGGCACGCCGGAACCTGGCATCATCTACGACACCACCCGGTTTGAGATCTGTACGACGCCTTCGATGAACGAAGACGGCACGTACCGGGCGACATCCGTGATCAAGAATGCGGACACAGACGACACGTTGTCGACGGTTGTCACGAACGAAGACGACGCACCCATGCAGTTCCCGCAGATCGCGTTCGAGAACACCTTCAACTCGTGGACGCTGACCAAGTCGTCCGATCCGGTGACTGGGTCGACTGTCAAGCCGGGCCAGACGGTCACCTACACGCTGACCGCGACCAATACGGCTACGTCGATGCTGTCGGGTGCGCAGGCGGTTGATGATCTGTCTGACGTGCTCTCGCATGCGTCGCTGGGCGATCTGCCCGATGGGCTGGTGCTGGATGGCACGAACCTGACGTGGACGATTCCTGACCTGGCGCAGGGTGATAGTGCGACGGTGTCGTACACGGTGACGGTGGATGCTGATGCGGTGGGGGTGACGTTGCGCAACAGTGTGACGGGTGCCGGTGACGTGCCTGATCCGGAGGCCTGCCCGACGGATGATCCCGATTGTCGTACGTCGGAGTTGTTCACGCCGCGGTGGACGCTGACGAAGAGTTCGGATCCCGACAGTGGTTCGACGGTTGTTCCCGGCGACACGATCACGTACACGTTGACCGCCGGAAACGCCTCGGATGACGCGGACCTGACGGGTGCTGTCGCCGAAGATGATCTGTCCGACGTGTTGCCGTATGCGACGCTCGGGGATCTGCCCGACGGTGTGACCCGTGACGGGACGACGCTGCGCTGGGCGATCCCTGATCTTTCGCCGGGGGAGAATGTCACGGTGTCGTACACGGTGACGGTCACTGCCGCTGCGGCGGGGCAGACGCTGCGCAATGTGGTGACCGGGGCGGGTGATGTGCCTGATCCGGACTCGTGTCCTACCGCTGATCCGCAGTGTCGTGAGACGGAGCATCTGGTGCCGTCGTGGACGTTGGCGAAGACCGCCGATCCTGCCAGTGGCAGTGCGGTACGTCCGGGTGATGACATCACGTACACGCTCACGGCCACCAACACCGGTCCGGCACCGCTTTCCGGTGCGACGGCGACCGATGACCTGAGCGGTGTGCTCAACGCCGCCACACTCGGCGACCTGCCCGACGGCCTCGCGCTGGCCGCTGACGGCACCTCTCTCGTGTGGACCATTCCTGACCTTGCTGTCGGCGAGGATGCATCCGTCTCATACACGGCGACTGTCAATGACGGGGCGACGGGAACGACCTTGCGCAACGCGGTCTCCGGAACCGGCCCGATCGACCCCACGGAGTGCACCACGGATGACCCGTGCACCACTGAGCATCCTGTGCCAGCGTGGACGCTGACGAAGTCGTCTGATCCGGTGAGTGGGTCGACGGTGCAGCCGGGTGACGAGGTGACGTACACGTTGACGGCGACGAATACGGCGTCTACTACCCTGTCGGGTGCGCAGGCGGTTGATGATCTGTCTGACGTGCTCTCGCATGCGTCGCTGGGTGATCTGCCTGATGGGCTGGTGCTGGATGGCACGAACCTGACGTGGACGATTCCTGACCTGGCGCAGGGTGATAGTGCGACGGTGTCGTACACGGTGACGGTGGATGCTGATGCGGTGGGGGTGACGTTGCGCAACAGTGTGACGGGTGCCGGTGACGTGCCTGATCCGGAGGTCTGCCCGACGGATGATCCCGATTGTCGTACGTCGGAGTTGTTCACGCCGCGGTGGACGCTGACGAAGAGTTCGGATCCCGACAGTGGTTCGACGGTTGTTCCGGGCGACACGATCACGTACACGTTGACCGCCGGAAACGCCTCGGATGACGCGGACCTGACGGGTGCTGTCGCCGAAGATGATCTGTCCGACGTGTTGCCGTATGCGACGCTCGGGGATCTGCCCGATGGTGTGACCCGTGACGGGACGACGTTGCGCTGGGCGATCCCTGATCTTTCGCCGGGGGAGGATGTCACGGTGTCGTACACGGTGACGGTCACTGCCGCTGCGGCGGGGCAGACGCTGCGCAATGTGGTGACCGGGGCGGGTGATGTGCCTGATCCGGACTCGTGTCCTACCGCTGATCCGCAGTGTCGTGAGACGGAGCATCTGGTGCCGTCGTGGACGTTGGCGAAGACCGCCGACCCTGCCAGTGGCAGTGCGGTACGCCCGGGTGACGACATCACGTACACGCTCACGGCCACCAACACCGGTCCGGCACCGCTTTCCGGTGCGACGGCGACCGATGACCTGAGCGGTGTGCTCAACGCCGCCACACTCGGCGACCTGCCCGCGGGGCTGACGCGCGACGGCACGACGCTGACATGGGACATCCCGACGATCGCCGTCGGTGAGGCGGCATCCGTCTCATACACAGTCACCGTGAACGAGGGAGTGTGGGGCACGACGCTTCGCAACGCCGTTGCGGGTACCGGGCCGGTCGATCCGTCGACGTGTGCTGACGACTGCACGACAGAACACCCGGTGCCGCTGTGGACGCTGCGCAAGACGAGTGACCCCGCCTCGGGTTCGCAGGTCGACCCCGGGTCGACGATCGCGTACACGCTCACCGTGCTCAACGACGGCCCGGCACCGGTCGCCGAGGCGACCGTGACCGACGATCTGTCACAGGTGCTCAACAACGCCGACCTCGTCGAGCCGCTGCCGGCCGGGCTGACGCTGTCGGGCACGACGCTGACCTGGCACGTTCCGGCGCTGGCCGTGGGCGAACAGGTGTCGGTGACCTACCGGGTGACGGTGCACAGCGGCGCGTATGACGTGACGCTGCGCAACACGGCGACAGCCGGCCCCGGCGGCGGATGCGATGGCACCTGCACGACCGATCACTCGACACCCCCGCAGGGTGAGCTGCCCATCACCGGTGGCACGATCGCGTGGAGTCTGGGTGCTCTCGGGGCGACGCTGGTCATCGCCGGGGGAGTGCTGCTGTACATCCGGCGTCGGCGAGACGAACTCGTCTGATCGACACAGGGATGCCGCATCCCGGCCCGAATGACGGCTGGGGTGCGGCATCCGCTATCATCGTCATGTCGCGACTGGCGTTGAGGTGGGCCACCACCGGGGAGCGACCGACCGGCATCCGACCGCACGCCTGGGCCGATGTGGAATCCGATCCGTTGTGTGACCGCCGAGTCGAGGAGACGCCATGACCGACCGCTTTTTCAACGCCCCGCTGTCTGAGGTAGACCCAGAGATCGCGCAGGTGCTCGAGCGCGAACTCGACCGCCAGCGCTCGTACCTGGAGATGATCGCGTCGGAGAACTTCGTTCCCGTCTCGGTGCTGCAGTCGCAGGGATCGGTGTTGACGAACAAGTACGCCGAGGGCTACCCGGGGCGCCGCTACTATGGCGGCTGCGAAGAAGTCGATGTCGCCGAAGAGCTGGCGATCGCGCGGGCCAAAGAGTTGTTCGGCGCCGAGTACGCGAACGTGCAGCCGCACTCGGGTGCGACCGCCAACGCGGCCGTGCTGCACGCCATCGCGCGCCCCGGCGACACGCTGCTGGGCCTGTCGCTCGACCAGGGCGGCCACCTGACCCACGGCATGAAGATCAACTTCTCGGGCCGGCTCTACAACATCGTCGCCTACGGTGTCGACCCCGAAACCTCGCTCATCGACATGGACGAGGTGCATCGGCTGGCCGTCGAGCACAATCCCAAGGTCATCATCGCGGGTTGGTCGGCGTACCCCCGCCACCTCGACTTCGCGCGCTTCCGCGAGATCGCCGACGAGGTCGGCGCCTACCTGTGGGTCGACATGGCCCACTTCGCCGGACTCGTCGCCGGCGGGGTGCACCCGTCGCCGGTGCCGCACGCGCACGTGGTGTCCTCGACGGTGCACAAGACCATCGGCGGCCCGCGCTCAGGCTTCATCCTCACCAACGACGCCGACCTGGCCAAGAAGATCAACACTGCGGTGTTCCCCGGCCAGCAGGGCGGCCCGCTCATGCACGTGATCGCCGCGAAGGCGACGGCGTTCAAGATCGCCGGCACCCCCGAGTTCGCCGAGCGCCAGCAGCGCGTGCTCTCGGGCGCGCACATCATCGCCGAGCGGCTCTCGCAGCAGGATGTGGCCGATGCCGGGGTCAAGGTGCGCTCGGGCGGCACCGACGTGCACCTCGTGCTCGTCGACCTGCGTGACGCGGCGATCGACGGCAAGCAGGCCGAAGACCTGCTACACGAGATCCACATCACGGTGAACCGCAACGCCGTGCCCAACGACCCCCGCCCGCCGATGGTGACCTCGGGCCTGCGCATCGGCACGCCGGCGCTGGCCACTCGCGGGTTCGGCGACGCCGAGTTCACCGAGGTGGCCGACGTCATCGCTCTCGCGTTGCAGCCGAACCCTGACATCGCCGCGCTGCGCACGCGCGTCGCGGCCCTGACGGCGGCGTTCCCGCTGTACCCCGAACTGCAGCAGTAGCAGGATGCCGCAGCCCGGCGGCATGCGCCGGGCGCGGCATCCCACCCCCGGCGGTGCCGCCGGGGGTGGCATCCCACCCCACCATCGGCGACGAGGAGACGAACGATGACAGCGGTGAAGCTGGATGGAAAGGCCGCCTCGGCGGCGATCAAGGCCGAACTCGCCGAGCGGGTCGCGGCGCTGAAAAAGCGCGGCATCACGCCCGGCATCGCGACGGTTCTCGTCGGGGCTGACCCGGCATCGCAGCTGTACGTCGGCATGAAGCACAAGCAGTCCGAGGCGATCGGGATGAACTCCATCCAGGTCGAGCTGCCCGCCGATGCGACCCAGGCCGACGTCGAGGCGGCGATCGATCGGCTCAACGCCGATCCGGCCTGCCACGGCTACATCGTGCAGCTGCCGCTGCCCAAACATCTCGACACCGACGCCGTGCTCGAGCGCATCGATCCGGCCAAGGATGCCGACGGCCTGCACCCCACGAACCTCGGACGGCTCGTGCTGAATGTGAACGGCCCGATCACGACGCCGCTGCCGTGCACGCCGCGGGGCGTCATCGAGCTGCTGCTGCGTAACGACTACGACCTGAAGGGCAAGCACGTGGTCGTCGTCGGCCGCGGCGTGACCATCGGCCGGTCGATCGGGCTGTTGCTGACCCGGCGCGAGATAAATGCGACGGTCACTCTCACGCACACCGGCACGGTCGACCTGCCGTCGTACCTGCGGCAGGCCGATGTCATCGTGGCCGCCGCCGGCGTCAAGCACATCGTGCGGCCCGAAGACGTCAAGCCCGGTGCGGCCGTGCTCGACGTGGGCGTGACCCGCGAGGCCGACCTCGAGACCGGCAAGAGCAAGGTGTTCGGCGATGTCGACCCGGCGGTGGCCGAGGTCGCAGGATTCCTCTCGCCGAACCCGGGCGGCGTGGGCCCGATGACGGTCGCGCTGCTGATGACCAACGTGGTCGAAGCCGCCGAGCGCGCAGCCGGCATCTGACCGGCACGGCGGCGGACCGCGACCTGTCAGGCGTGGGCTAGACGTGCTCGGCGCGCGGCTGGATCTGGTGGGCGTGCAACGAACCTGCTAAAGCGCCCCGCCAGTCCCGGCGTACGCACATCAAACCGTCGGGAGCACATCACACCGGCGCCGGTGTGATGTGCTCTCGACGCATTCATATGAACCGACGCGAGGGAGAGCGCGCCGTGCCCTCGACCAGACGTGCGTCGACGGTGCCCGCCCGGCGAATGTGACAATCCTCGGCCTGCCCGCAGATCAGCTGTTATGGTGTACATAAACAGTAGGAGGGCTAGTGGCCGTAGTCGTCTCGGGAACGAGCGCCGTACCGATGTACGAGCAGATCCGCGCGCAGCTGAGCGACGCGATCATCGGTGGTGATATCGCCGAAGGCGAGATGCTGCCGTCGTTGCGACAGCTCGCGGCCCAGCTGAGAGTCAGCATCATCACCGTCACGCGCGCATACAACGAACTCGTGGCGATGGGGCTGGCCAGCAACGAACACGGGCGCGGGTTCGTCGTCTGCGCCGTCGCAGCAGATCATGCCGCGGCGGTGATGGCGGATCGGGTCACGAACGCGATCAGCGAGGTCGTCTCCGCCGGTCGCACAGCACGGCTGGATATGACGACGGTGTTGGGAAAGGTGGAAGCGGAGTGGATGAGACGAGGGTAGCCGGCACGCCAGTGGCCGCGGAGGTGCATGGGTTGCGAAAGCGTCTGGGGTCGTTCGAACTGCGAGACGTGAATCTCACGTTGCCGGCCGGTTATGTGACCGGACTCGTAGGTCCGAACGGGTCGGGCAAGACGACGCTGATCCGCAGCATGCTGGGCCTGGTGCGACCCGATGCTGGTCAGATACGCGTGCTCGGTTCCGTGGACGGGGCGACGGCCGACCGCGTCGGGGTCGTACTCGACCAGGTGACCGCCGCCCCGGCGTGGCGCGCCGGGCGAGTCAGCAAACACGTGCGGCCGCTGTTCCCGCGCTGGGACGAGATTCGCTTCAGCTCGTTGCTGGAACGATTCGACGTGCCCACGCAGAGCCGGGTAGGTGAGTTGTCGCGGGGACAGTCGGTCAAGCTGGCCATGGCGATGGCCTTGGCGCACGATCCGCTGGTGCTGATTCTCGATGAGCCCTCCAGCGGCCTGGATCCGGTTGCGCGGCGGGAACTGACCGACGTGATTCGAGAGTTCATGCTCGACGGCGCGCATACCGCGCTGTTCTCGACGCACATCACCACCGATCTCGACAACCTCGCTGACCACCTGATCGTGATGTCCCGAGGCACCATCGCGTATCAAGGAACGCTCGAGCAGGCCCGCGAGCAGTTTGCGGTGGTGTCGGGGGACGGGCCCGTGTCACCCGCAGCCCTGGCGGCGATACGCGGGCTGCGCCGTAGCGCGTCCGGATGGTTCCAAGGTCTGATCGACGTCGCTGACTCAGCCCTGTTCGGCGCCGGCGTCGAACTGCAGCCAGCGACCACCGACGACCTGGTCGTCGGGTTCGCCGGCCCGAGTGCGAGCCATGCCGGGCTGTGGGAAGAACGAGGTGCCGCATGATCAGGTTCACGCTGTTCGATCTCCACAACATTGTCTCGACGGCGCCGTTGCGTCCACTGTTGATGCTCGGTCTGGTCGCGGTCATCGGAGCGACCGCTCCGGTGCAGGGCGCGGCCATCATGGTGGGTGGCTACATGGGGGCAATGCTGCTCTCATCGGTGTTCCTCACCGACGAACGGGGAAGGCTCGACGCCTTGTACGGGCTGTCGCGGGTGAGCCGCACCGCAGTCGTGTTCGGTCGATACGCGACGGCTCTCGTTGTCGGCGCTGGCACGAGCGCGTTCGGATTCGTCGTCGCCCTCGTCATCGTCGCGATCCATCGGTCGCGCGTGGAATGGACGCTGATGGGACTAATGGCCCTGGGTGCCTTCGTCGTGGCCGTCATCTCGATCAGCGCGCTCCTGCCGTGGTACTTCGCGATGGGGTACGCGCGGGGCCGCCAGGCGATGCTGGTACTGATCATCGCCCTCGTGGGGCTGGGATGGCTCGGCTCGCGCACGTCGATATTCGACGGCGCCACCATAGCGGCGCTGATGGACGATGGGGCGGGCATCACCGCCATCATCCTGGTGGCGGGGCTCGCCGTCCTGACGGCGTCGGCCGCGTTGGCGTCGCGACTGTACCGCAACCGCAACCTCTGACCGGGCATCGGGCGCTGTCGTGCGGCGTGATGCGGATGCCGCCGCCAGCGCTGCCCGGGCGCCGGTGGTCGGCGCCACGGTGACGAGCCCGCGATAGAGCTTCACCAGCGCCTCACGATCGAGCGCGCCGGTGCGTGCGCGGTCGCAGTGCACCGACTGGATCGCGGCTTCGAGCTGAAAGCGCCCGAGTGGTCTGCCCAGCGCCGCGGCGCGGCGCAGCAATGCCTCGCCCTCAGCGATCAGTTCCCGGTCCCAGAGGGCGGTGTTCTGCTCGGCCAGCGGCGGCCACGGATCGCCGACCCGTGCCGGTGCCCGTGACTGGGCGAGAGTGAGCAAGGCGGCAAGACCCCACGCCTCGGCATCCGTTCTCAGCAGCGTCGCTGTGAGCACTGCCAGCCAGCGCGCCTCGTCGGCCGTCGAGGTGCGCACCTGGTCGCCCTGATCGAGCCAGCTGATCGCATATGCACCGTAAATGGCCTCCAACACCGCCGTCGTGCGGGCAGGCATCTGGTCGCGCTGCGGCAGGGTGAACGGGATGCCGGCGGCCCTGATCTTGCGCTTGGCGCGCACGAGCCGCTGCGCCATCGTGACCGTCGGAACGTCGAACGCGCGCCCGATCTGGGCTGCATCGAAACCGAGCACGGCCTGCAGCATCAGCGGGGTGCGGATGCCGGGGTCTATCGCGGGGTGCGCGCACGCGTACAGCAGCTCGAGCCGCCGATCGGGGATCGCCTCGCCGCGCTCAAGCAGCGCGGCGACATCGTCCGCCGCTGCGGCTGTCTCGTCGAGCGGAGCCGCCGTGCGCCGCGCGGCAGAGCCCAGCAGGTCACGGAGTCGGTTGCGGCCCACGGTCAGCAGCCATCCTTCCGGATTGTGCGGGATGCCGGCATCCGGCCACGTGCGCAGGGCGCGTTCGAGAGCGTCAGCGAGACAGTCTTCGGCCAGGCTCAGGTCCCCGATGCTCGCGGCGAGAAGAGCGACGAGGCGTCCGTAAGAGTCGCGCACCGCGCGTTCGGCGGCGCTGCGCGCACGGTCGGCTGCGCTCATGTCGGCGGCTATGAAACGGGCGCAGTGCCTTGCCAGGCGCCGTCGACGAAGCGGGTCGCGGTCGGCCTGATCTCGACAGCGCCCCAGCCGACCGAGGGTGCGGTTCGGGCCCAGTCGATCGCCTGATCGAGATCGTCGACCTCGATGACGAAGGTGCCGCCCAGCTGCTCCTTGGTGTCGGCGTACGGGCCGTCTTGCACGAGCAGTTCGCCGTCGCGCAGGCGCACGGTCGTGCTCGCGCCGCTCTGCTGCAACACCTCGGCGCTGCGCAGCACGCCGGCAGCCTCCAGCGCCGCGGCGTAATCGTGAAAGGCGCGCATTCCCTCGGCGAGCGTCTCGGGCCCGAGTTCGTCGGCGGTCATCTCGGGGTAGTGCAACAACAGTGTGTATCGCATCATCGTTCCTTCCGTGTGGATGCTGACACGAAGATGACGATCGAGCCGTGGGCGAATCGACAGCTCAGCCGAGGTCGTCGAGCATTTTGCGCTGCTCGTCGGTCAGCCCGTCGTCGAGTTCGCGGCGACCCCGCTTCTCTGCTTCGGATGGTGGGGCTGCGGCATCCGGCTTCTGCCCGGACAAGCCCGCGGTCGCCCGGTCATACAGGGCGCCCGCGCGAGCTTCGACCTTGTCGTCGATGACGTCGTAGATCGCCCAGCCGACAAGGAGGATGACCGGAGGCAGGATCCATCCCCAGAACCAGCCGCTCACGTGCACGCCCGAGAAGAGCACCGTGCCGATCCAGACGACGAAGGCGACGGCGATCGCCAACAGCGCCTGCACGAGCTTCTCGCCGATCTTGGTGCGCTGACTGGCCGACTTCGCGGCCATCGAACGGAACCATCTCGCAACAAGCGGTTTCACCCAGATCACGAGCACCGTCATGATGATGCCGGCCCACAGTGCCGCCCACCCGACATGCGCCGGCGTGAGCCATCCGATGATCAGCAGCACGACGATGTTGAAGATCAGCAGTGTGAGAAACCGCACGATCCATTTCTTCATGTGATCAGGATGTCACGCCCCCGACGTGATGTCTCGGCCCGGGCGGCGCCGCGTCACCAGCAACAGGCCTCCGATGACGATGGCCAGCGCGCCGAGGAACAGCATGCCTAGGGGCAGCTGAGCGCCGGTGACGGCGAGCTGTCCGGCGGCAACCACCTGTACCGGAATCTCGATCGGGTCCGCACCGTCGGTGGAGACGATGAGGGTGTGCGCGCCGAGCGCGAAGTCGGTGGGGATGGCGAGGGTGAACGCCGTGCTTCCCGATGCGTCGGCAGCCGGGATGCCGGTGGCCGGGAGGGGCTCGCTGTGCAGAACCGCGGCGATCCGCTGACCCGAAGTCAGCCCCGACACCTGCACGGTCAGCTCGCCGCCCTGCTCGACGACACCCGAGCCGACGTCGATCGTGGCCCACGCGTGGGCGTTGGCGCCGGTCTCAGACCCGTTGCCGGTGTCGCCGGAACCCGTGCCCTCGTCGGACCCGGCACCCGTGTCGGTGCCGGTGCCGGTGTCGCCCGAACCGGTGCCGGTGTCGCCCGAGCCGGTACCCTCGTCGCCGGAACCAGTGCCGGTGTCGCCGGAGCCGCCCTGATCGCCGGGCTCGCCCGGCTCGAGGGCCGCGACCAGCTGTGCCACGCCCCAGCGAGCCGTGGTCTGGTATCCGCTGCCGGTCGGCTCGGCCCACGTGTGCACCGCATAACGGGCACCGTCACGGCCGTCGTTGACCTGGAAGTCGATGCCGTGGAAGGTGTTCTCGCCACCCAGCGGCACGTCGTTCTGTCCACCCGACTGGCCGGTCATGGCGATGGCGAGTTCGACGATGTAGCCGGTCGCGGTGCGGGCGGTGGCGCTGGAGAGCACGCGGGCCTGCTGGGCTGCGGCATCCCCGGTTCCGAACGACAGCTTGTTGTCGGCGGTCACCCGGATCTGCGTGGCGTTGGGCCCGTACGGGCCCGCCTTCTCGTTGCCGAGGTCGAGGAAGAGCTCCACGGAGTCCTGGTTCCACGGATCGCTGTTGCTGTTGTCGGCGACCGGGTCGGTGACGTCGTACAGCACGTACAGCGTGTCGTCGTGCCAGAGGGTGCGCACGTCGGCGGTGGCTCCGTCAGACGAGCCCTCCACCGTCGTCGAGGTGTGCACGACCGGGGCGTTCTGCCAGGTCTCGTCGATGGCGCCGTCGATGGCCGGTGCGGCGTGCGCGGCGGGCACCTGCACGAACGACAGCGGCTCGAGCAGGCTGAGCATGCCGGTCGCACCGGTGGTGTTCCAGGCGCCGGCCAAGGCCCCGCCCGCGTACACCCGCACGTCGAACGTCGCCGACGAGCCCTGGGTCACCCCGCTGTGCGGCAGGTGCACGACGGTGTACGAGGTGCCCTCCACCGTCACGGTACGGCCGGCCAGTGCGCCGCCGGGCTGATAGGTGAACTCCTTGTCGCCGTAGCTGAACTCGATGCGCTCGGGCACGGTCATGGTGCGTACGAGGGCCGTCAGATGGTCGGCGTTCCAGCGCAGCTGGAATCCGCCGGCGTCGTCGGTCAGCGCGTGTTCGGGCAGGTTGGTCCAGGCCGGATCGTTTTCGAACCCATCGGCGATCAGCACGTCGCCGCCGAAGACATCGGCGGTGTTGACCAGGGCCGGCAGGCCGGCATCATCGCCGATCGCGCCGTAGTAGGCAGGCTTGGCCTGCAGGTCGCCGTCGAACAGCAGTGGCTTCTGCTCGGAGCGCCAGGAACGAGCGTCGTCCAAGCCCCACAGGGTCACCGAGAAGAGCTTCTCATCGGCCGGTGCCGCCGCCTGGTACGCGCGCAGCACGTCGAACAGGTCGCGGTAGTAGTAGCCCTGCCGAATCAGGTTCGGCTGATCGGCGGAGGTGATCGTCACGTCGAGCTCGGTGATCTCTTGCTGCAGCCCGAGGCCGGAAAAGCGCTGCAGGGCCGCGCGCAGCGACGAGATCGGGGTGGTGGCGGACACGTGGAACTGGTGGCCGACGCCGTCGACGGGCACGCCCGCCGCCAGCAGCCGCTTCACGAGCGCCTCGTACTGTGCGCCCTTGCGATCCTGTTCGGTGTTGTAGTCGTTGATGAACAGCTTGACGGGGCGATCGGTGCCCGGCGCCGCGTAGGTCTTGTTGAACGCCTCATCGGCGTACTCGAAAGCGAGGGGGATGTACTCCTCGCCCAGCACGTCGTGCCAACGGCTCGTGCGCAGCCCGTCGTCGGTGGCCTGGTCTGCCACCACTTCGTTGACGACGTCCCAGGCGACCATCGGGTTGGTCGCCGAGCCATACAGGCCGTAGTCGTCGGCGATCGATTTCGCGACGTCGAAGATGTGCGTCTTCAGGCGGTCGCGCAGAATCTGCTTGTCGGCGGTCGACGAGGTCAGTTCGCGACCGGAGTCGTCTTGGAAGAACCATTCCGGCGTCTGCGAGTGCCACACGAGCACATGCCCGTACAGCCGCAGCCCGTTGGCCTGGGCGAAATCGAGCAGGGCGGTGGCCTGGCTGCTGCGCACGAAGTGGTGATCGGCGTCGTACCAGGCCTCGACCTTCATGTGGTTCTCGGGAGTGATCTGGTCGAAGTGGTGCAGCAGCAGCTGGGCCGCCGCCCCCGTGGTCTCGCGCTCGTCGACGGCGACGCCGACCGGAAAGTCGACGCTGTCTTTCAGCGGAGTCAGGCTCGTGTCGACGACAGCCGCCTCGGGAACGGTGATGCGCACCTGATCGACGAGGAAGCTCGCCGTGTTGCCGCTGTTGTATCGCGCTTCGACGTAGATCTCGGCCGCGGTGTCGTACCCGGGCACGGTGAAGTCACCGGTCACGTGCGTCCAATCCGTCGCGGAGGCGTTCTCGACCTGGATCAGGTTCGAGAAGGCTGTCGATCCACCGTTCACCGTGCGCATCGACACCGTGAGTCCGCGACCCGGATCGGCGCCGGGAGCGAAGCGCACATAGCCGTCGAAGTGATAGGTGGCGCCTGCGAGCAGAATACCGGCGGTGTCGAGCTGGATGCCGTCGCCTTCCGAGGCGCGATCGGAGACCTGTGCCGCATGGGCGGTGCCGTCGGCGCCGCCGTCGACCACGGCCACCGTCGGGCTCGAATCGCCCGCGCCGGCGCGGGCCGCCCAATCGCCCAAGCCTGACTCGAAGTCGGCATCGACGAGCACGGTGCCGGGAGCCTGGGTGGCGGGCGGTGTCGAGGCGCCCTCGGCGGTGATGACGATGTCGTCGAGGTAGTAGTCAGCCGTCTCATCGGCCACCTCGACGTAGGTGCTGCTGTCGTTGTCGTCAGCGGTGTAGGTTCCGGTCACGGTGGTCCACACTCCCGCCGGCACCGGAGTGTCGCCGACCCAGGCATAGTCGGCTTTGACGATGAAGTGCGCCGTGGTGGCGACATCCGGGACCAGCACTCGGGCCGAGAATGTGTACTGGGTGCCCTCGGTGAAAAGGCCCTCGGGGCTCTGCACGCCGTCCCAGCTGTTCGTGCGATTCGTGATCGAGAGCACCTGACCCGATCCGCCGAGCGGGTCGGGCACGACGGCCAGCGTCGGGTTGCCGCTCTGCGTCCAGGTGCCGGTCGTGCCGTCTTCGAAGTCGACGGATGACACCGGGGTGGATGCTGCGGCTGCAGGTGTCGCGGGGGCCAGGAACGGTGCGGCCACCAGGGCGGCGGCGGCGAGTACGGACAGGGCGGTCCGCAGGCGTCTGATCACGAGATCGCTCCCTTGCGATTGTTTGTGGTTGCGAGAAACATATCGGGACGACCGACGATCGAGTGTCAGCCGTAATCGAAACGTTATCTAAGACCGAGCGAAAAGTTTCGCAGTCTGCCAGAGCGCCGACTCTTCCCGGCCCGCGCGGGCCGGTGGAACGTCGGGAACAAGCCCGGCGGCCGCGGCTGTGCGCCACCGCTGGATCACCGCCCGCGCGCCGCGGGCATCCCACCCCTGCGCGGTCTCGGCCGCGATCACCGGCAGGATGCGGATGCGCAGCTTCGTGGCGGTGTCGACGGCGATCTGAGCCAGACGGTGTTCGATGCGGGGGTTCTCAAACCGCTCGAGCAGCGCGGCGCGGTAGTGCTCGGTGTCGGCCCCCGGGCCGACGGTGCGCGCGGCTTCGTCCCAGAACGACTCGAGGCCGGCACGGCACGCAGGGTCGCGCACCGCCTCGGCGATGGTCACGTGGCCGCGCAGCAGGCCATGGAAGGCGAGCTGCAGGTGGCCACCGTTGAGCAGCAGAAGCTTGCGCCGCTCGAACGGCACGATGTCGTCGACGAAGAGAGCACCGGCACGCTCCCACGCGGGCCGGCCGGCAGGGAACTCGCCGCAGAGCGTCCAGTCCGAGAACGGCTCGGTCACCACGGCTGCCTCGTCGTGCCAGCCGGTCGCGGCGGCCACGGCTGCCGCATCCGTCTCGTGCGGCGTGATGCGATCGACCGAGGTCGCCACGAACGATGCCTCGACCGGCGGCAGCCCGGCGGCCGAGGCGAGTTCGGCGACGGCGTCGCGCAGCCGGGCAGCGAGCTCGGGCAGGTTGTCGCAGGCCACGACCGCCAGTGGGCCGGCGCCGGCTCGAGCTCGCGCATGCAGACCAGCCACCAGGCGCCCCACCGGCGTCGCCGGCGGTGCGCCGGCGCGGAGTGCGGCGATGTCGGCCGCGACGGCCGGGTCGGAGGTGTCCAGCGCACCGTCGGCGCCCAGGTGGTAGCCCGCTTCGGTGATGGTCAACGTGATCACGGCCGTCTCGGGCGCGGCGCACAGCTGCAGCATCCGTTCGACCTCATCGGCGCGGTGCGCCCGGGCGATGCTGCCCACGATCTCGACGCGGTCGGCGTCGGGGCCGCGTTCGACCACGGTGAAAAGCCCGTCTTGCGGGCCGAGGCGGTGGGCGAGCTCGGCGCGCCGCCCGGTGAAGGCGGCGATGCCCCAGTCGTCGCCGGCGTGGTGGGTGTACCAGGCCTGGTGTGCGCGGTGGAAGGCGCCCACGCCCAGGTGGACGATGCGCACGGGAGGGGCGGGCAAGGGCGTGCCGGCGGCGGCGAGGGCGGCGCGGGACAGGCGCGGGGCGGTCACGCGGTGACCGCCTGCAGCCACGCCACCTGGCGCAGCCAGTGGGCGCCCTCGCCGGTCTCGTGCCCGTTCCAGGGATAGTCGACCATGTCGTGCGGGCCGCCCCAGGCGTTGTGCGCGGCGTACACGCCCGAGGGTGGCGCGATGGTGTCGAGGTGACCGCAGCCGAACAGGGCGGGGGCGCTTGCCCGCCGGGCGAAGGCGACGCCGTCGAAGTACGACAGGGTGCGAAACACGTCATCGACGCGATCACGATGCACCGACAGGTACCGCGCGATCTCGGCGTGCGGCTCGGCATCGGTCAGCCCGATCACGCGTGCCACCTCGCACAGGATCGGCGCCGTGGGCAGGGCGGCCACCAGTCCCGAGGCGAGTCCGGCCGCGGCGATGGCGATGAGCCCGCCCTGGCTGTTGCCGGTCACCGCGACGCGACTCGCGTCGACCTCGGGGAACTGGCGCATGGCGTCGACAGCACGCACGGCGTCGGTGAACACCCGCCGGTAGTAGTACTCGTGCGCGTCTTCGATGCCGCGTGTGAGGAAGCCGGCCGTGCTGGGGCCTGCGCCGTGCGGATCGGGCGTCGAACCGCCCGTGCCCCACGTGCTGCCCTGGCCACGGGTGTCGACGATGAGCTGGGCGAAGCCGGCCGCCGGCCAGTGCAGTCGCTCGTGCGGCAGACCGCGACCGCGGCCGTAGCCGACGAACTCGACGATGCCCGGCAGGGGAGACGAACGGTGCGCGGGCAGCACGAGCCAGGCGCGGATGCGCTCGCCCGCGAAACCGGGAAAGGTGACGTCGAACACCTCGAACGCGGGCATCGGCGAGGCCACCGTCGACCGCTCGAGGCCGTCGCCGTGGCGGCGCGCCTCGGCAAGGGTGCCGGACCAGAACGCGTCGAAGTCGTCGGGTTCGGCGACCTGCGGGTGGTGATCGCGCAGCTGGGTCGCGGAGAGGTCGAAGCGTGCCATGCGTTCCTGCCGTTCTGCCGAGGGCGGATGCCGGTCGGGCCGGCGGAGAAGGTCACAGTGATGCAACGACCTCGAATGAAAACGTTGACATTCGCATCACCTCGGGTTAGCGTACCTGACGTATCGCCCAGATGCACGAAACTTTCGGACCGGCGACGACTCACCAACGAGCGTCGACGGCAAGCGCGAGGAAGCGAATGTCGATCACGAATCTGGGCGCCGGTGAAGTGGGCGAGGCGCCCGCCGCGCCGCCGCCCCCCGAGCCACCGGCTCGTCTGCCCAAGCCCGCCCGCGTCGCCCCCCGCGGCACGAAGCTGACCTGGCGCCGGGCGATAGCCCGTGACTGGCGGCTGTACTCGCTGCTGGTGCTGCCGCTGGTGTTCCTCGCGATCTTCCGCTACCTGCCGATGGCGGGCAACATCATCGCGTTCCGCCGCTACCGCCCGGGGGGAAACCTCTTCGGTGACGAGTGGGTCGGGTTGCACTACTTTCAGATGTTCATCTCCGACCCGGTGTTCTGGCGGGTGTTCTTCAACACCCTGATCCTCGGTGGCCTGTGCCTGGTGGTGATCTTTCCGCTGCCGATCATCCTGGCCCTCATGCTCAACGAGCTGCGCTCGACCAAGCTCAAGCGCATCGCGCAGTCGATCAGCTACCTGCCGCACTTCATGTCGATCGTCATCGTGGCCGGGATGGTGCTGCAGCTGGTGTCGTCGCACGGCGCCATCAACCAGGCGATCCAGCAGTTCGGCGGCGATCCGATTGAGTTCATGCAGAAGCCCGAGTGGTTCCGTCCGATCTTCGTCGGCTCCGAGATCTGGCAGACCGTCGGCTGGGGCACGATCCTGTACCTCGCGGCACTGACCACCATCGATCCGCAACTGTACGAGGCGGCCCGCATCGACGGCGCCAACCGCTGGCAGCAGACCTGGCATGTGACGCTGCCGGGGCTGGCGCCGACCATCGTCGTGCTGCTGGTGCTGAACATCGGCAGCTTCCTGGCCGTCAGCTTCGAGAAGGTGCTGCTGCTGTACAACCCGCTGATCTACTCCACGGCCGACGTCATCTCCACCTATCTGTATCGCGTCGGCATCGGATCGGGCAGCTTCTCGTATGCGACCGCCATCGGACTTTTCGAGGCGATCATCGGCCTGGTCATGGTGCTGTCGGCCAACGCGATCTCGCGCCGAGTGACAGGAGCAAGCCTGTGGTGACCACGACCGCCGCACCTGCGGCATCCCCCCGCCTTGGGCGTCGACCCCGCACCGGACTGCGCGACTCCCGCGGTTACACCGTGTTCCGCGTGCTTAACGCGATCGCGCTCGTGGTCATCTGCGCGATCACGCTGTATCCGTTCGTCAACGTGCTCGCGGTGGCCTTCAGCGGGCAGGGATACATCAACGCCGGCCAGGTCAGCATCATCCCGCGGGGATTCAACGTCACCACGTTCGTTCTCGTGATGAGCGACCCGATGTTCTGGCGCAACTACGGCAACACCGTGGTGTACACCGCGGTGGCCACGGCGATCTCGATGGTGTTGACCACGACCTTCGCCTACGCGCTGTCGAAGAAGCGGTTGAAGGGTCGCACGGTGTTCATCGGCATCGCAGTGTTCACGATGTTCTTCAGCGGCGGGCTGATCCCGAACTATGTGCTCGTGAACACGCTCGGGTGGCGCAACACCATCTGGGCGATCGTGATCCCCAACGCGATCAGCATCTTCAACCTGCTGGTGATGAAGTCGTTCTTCGAGAACTTTCCCGAAGAGCTCGAAGAGGCCGCCGAGATCGACGGACTGAACACCTACGGCATCCTCTGGCGCATCGTGCTGCCGCTGAGCAAGGCCGTGATCGCCACCATGGTGCTCTTCTACGCCGTCGCGTTCTGGAACTCGTGGTTCTCGGCCGCCCTGTATATGAGCAAGCCCGAGTTGTACCCGGTGACGGTGTACCTGCGCAATCTGCTGCTGTCATCGTCGCAGCCGGCCGGCACCGACGAGGGGCTGCAGATCGCCGCCAACGTCAAGGCGGTGACGATGCTGCTCACCGTGCTGCCGATCGTCTGTCTGTACCCGTTCCTGCAGAAGCACTTCGTGTCGGGCGTCATGCTCGGCTCGGTCAAGGCCTGAATCCCCTCCGCAAACGAGAAAGAGAGAACCACAAATGACACAGCTGTCTGCCTCTCCCGCAAAGCGGGTGATCACCGTACTGGCCACCCTGGCCGCCGCAGGCCTCGTGCTCAGCGGTTGCACCTCGTCCGGTGACACCGACGACGCCGGCGCCAGCTTCGATTTCACCGGCAAGGACAAGGGGGCGATGTCGGACTTCGCCGTCGGCACCACCTTCACCGCCACCGAGCCGGTCGAGTTCTCGATGCTCTACCGCGACCACGAGGCCTACCCGCTGCAGAAGGACTGGCCGTTCTTCACCGAGATCGAGAAGAACCAGAAGGTCACCTTCGACATCGACAGCTCACCGCGCGTCGGCTACGAAGACGCCCGCTCGGCGATGATCGCCAGCGGCGACGCCCCCGAGATCATCACGGTGGTCTACCCGGGCCAGGAGACCCCGTTCGTCTCGGGTGGCGCGATTCTGCCGGTGAGCGATTTCACGCAGTACATGCCCAACTTCACCGACAAGGTGAAGAAGTGGGGACTGGAGAAAGACCTCGACAACCTGCGTCAGGCCGACGGCAAGTTCTACGTGCTGCCGGGGCTTTCCGAGATCGCCGTCCCGCAGTACAGCTACGTCGTGCGCAAGGACATCTGGGACAAGCTGGGGCTGAGCCTGTCGCCGGCGACCTTCGACGACTTCCAGGACGAACTGCAGAAGGTGCACGAGGCCTACCCCGACAAGGAGATCATCTCCGACGAGTTCAACAGCCCCGACCCGCTCGGCGGTGCGCTGAACTTCGCGGCGCCCAACTTCGGCACGGCCGCCGGCTGGGGCCTGTCGGCCTCGTCGACCGGTGGCGGCTGGTGGGACGGCTCGAAGTACGTTTACGCGGCGGCCACCGACGAGTACAAGCAGCTCATCACCTATTACCACGGCCTGGTGGCCGATGGGCTCATGACGAAGTCGAGCGTGACCCAGTCGGACGACGACGCGAAGGCGAGCTTCTTCAACGGCGACTCGCTCGTGATCTCGGGCAACGACCAGTTCCTGACCCAGGCGCGGCAGTCGTTCTCTGAGGTCGGCAACAAAGACGCCGAGGTGGCGCTGCTGCGCGTGCCGGCCGGTCCGGCCGGTGACAACCTCGCCGCAGGCGGGCGCGTCGACGGTATTCCGGGCATCATGATCTCGTCGAAGGCCGCCGACAGCGACCACTTCAAGGCGCTGCTGCAGTTCGTGGACTGGCTGTACTACTCCGACGAGGGCCTCGAGTTCGCCAAGTGGGGCGTGAAGGGCACCACTTACACGGTCGAGAACGGCACGCGCAAGCTCACCGCCGACTGGGACCGCGCGAAGGACATGCTCAACCCCGGTGCCACGAAGATGCTCAACGTCGACGGCGGCTTCGCCAACGGTGCATTCATGTCGGCCGAGGGCAGCACCGAAGAGCTGCGCACGTCGATGATGCTGCCTGAGACCAAGGACTTCGTCTCATCGATGCTCACAAAGACCCAGCTGGCGACCGCGCCATCGGCGCCGCTCACCGAGGTGGAGAACGAGCAGGCGAGCCTGTGGGCCTCGGCACTGCTGGATGTCGTACGCCAGAACACGGCCGCGTTCATCACCGGTGACCGTCCGCTCTCGGAGTGGGACGCCTATGTGCAGGAGCTGAAGAATGCGCACATGGACGAGTACATCGACATGATCAACACGGCGCAGCAGCGTCAGGCGAAGGCCCTGGCCGGCGACAGCCAGGACTGAGATACTCGGGTCCGGTCGTGCCTCCCCCCGGCGCGACCGGACCCGGACATCCCGGAGAAGACGATGAGCCAGAGCAGAAGCATCCTGACCGAATCGAACGCGTTCACCCGCGTGACCGGAGGCGTCTATCGCTATCTGGTGGTCGAAGTCGCCTTCGTGCTCGCCGGGCTCCCCGGCATCGCCGGGATCGTGCTGCTCGAGCCGACCGCCGGCAACGTGCCCCTGTACGTGCTGTGCCTGATTCCGGTGCTCCCTGCATTTTCGGCGGCCGTCTCTGCATCGCGCCCGACCGCCGAGCTGACTCCGTGGCGCCGCTACTGGCAGTGCTGGCGAGCCAATGTGCGCGACGTGCTGCTGGTGACCTCTCCGGCGCTGGTGGCCTTGGCGGTGCTCGTCTTCAATGTCGCCTTCGGCGCCATCGCCGGCACCTTCTTTGTCGTGGCCGCTCTGGTGCTGGCCGTCGCTGTCGTGCTGTGGTGCGTGAACGCGGTGCTGATAGCGTCGCTGTTCCGTTTTCGCACCCGTGACACGGCGCGGCTGGCGGCGTATTACCTCATCGCCAAGCCCCTGGCGACCATCGGCACTATCTGCCTTCTGGTCATCGCTGCCGCAGTGGTCGCGACGATGACCGCGTGGGCGCTGCTGGCGGCCGCATCGGTGCTTGCCGGTCTGGTGCGCGCCGGCGCGCGGCCGATCATCGCCGATGTCGAGGCGCGGTTCATCGCGACGTCCTGACCCTCAGCGGTAGGTGCGCCCCTGATCGTCGGGCACGCCCGACATGCGTGCGAAGTACGTCGTGATCTGGTCACGCCACTCGATGGCCGACTGCAACTGTGCGGCGAAGCGCTCGCGACCGCGCTCGAACACGGCGGGATCGATCCGCCCCGCCAGACCCTCCCACGTCTGCATCGCCTGGCGCACCCGCTCGACCCCATCGAAGTGGCTGTCGTAGATGTGCTGGATGACGGTCTTTCCGCTGTGCAGACGGTGCGTGTACGGCACGTGGTGAAAGAACAGCAACAGCTCGTCGGGGACCGTCTCGAGAGTCTCGTACGTGCTGCGCCACGGCTCGGGATATTGTGCGGCGAAGCCGGTGCCGGTCGCCGCGGTGCGGTCCACGCCCACACCGTCGCGGTCGGCGAAGTGGTAGGTACCCCACGGCGAGTACTCATAGCCGTCGACACTGGGGCCGTCGTGCGTGCCGGGGGTGACCATGAATCCCACGCCCAGGGGCGCGGTGTAGGCCTCATAGGCAGCCCACGACCCGTCGAGGATGGCGTGGATGCCGCTGCGCACGATCGGATCGTCGCCGAAGGTCAGCGGCACCCACTCGTCGAGGATCGCCGCCGGATCCAGCCGCGGATTCCAGGCGAGCCGGCCGTAAGCGTACAGATTCGCCTGGGCGAGGGGATGCCCCGTCCAGAACGGGTCGTCGCCCACGTTCGCGACCGCCGCCATGCCGCCGCCCAGTCCTTCGGCCAGGGCGGAGCCGGTCTGGCCGTGCGGGCGGAAGGAAAGGATCTCGGCCCATTGCGGGCCCAGATACACCGCATGACGCTGCTGCCCGGTGTACTCCTGCGTGATCTGCAGTTCGAGCCCCAGCCGCGTGTGCGGCATCCCGAACAGCACCGGCGAGACCGGTTCGCGTGCCTGAAAATCCATCGGACCGTATTTGATCTGCACGATCACGTTGTCGTCGAAGCGACCGTCGAGGGGGGTGAAGTGGTCGAAGGCGGCACGGGCGCGGTCGGTGGTGCGGTCGCGCCAGTCCTGCCGATGGTTGTAGACGAAGGCGCGCCAGTGCACCAGCCCGTCGTGCGATGCGAGCGCGCGCGCGAGCATATTCGCGCCATCGGCGTGGTCGCGACCGTACGCGAAGGGGCCGGGCTGGCCCTCAGAGTCGGCCTTGACGAGGTAGCCGCCGAAGTCGGGAATCTGCTCGTACACGCGCGTGGTGGTCGCCCGCCACCACTCCTGCACGCGGTCATCGAGGGGGTCGGCGGTGTCGAGATCGCCGAGCATGAGTGGCGTGGCGAACGACACCGACAGGTGCAGGCGAATGCCCCAGCGCCGGAACACGGCGGCGATCCGGGCGATACCGGGCAGATCGTCGGTGAGCAGGTGCACTTCGCGCTCGTGCACGTTGACGTTGTTGACCGCGATGCGGTTGATCCCGATCGAGGCGAGGGCGCGGGCATAACGGTCGACGCGGGAGAGGTCTTCGCGCAGCAGCCCGTCGTCGAAGAACAGTGAGACACCCGCGTAGCCGCGTTCGACCTGCCCCATCACCGGATGCACGGCGACGTTGTCCCAGTGATCGATCATGCGCAGCGCGTGCGCCGGTGCGCAGGTTCGCCGCCCGGCGCCGGCGAACACGGCAGCGCCCTGGCGCACGATCTCGAACCAGGCGTACAGGGCGCCCGCGGCATCCGCGTATTCGGCGGTGACGTTGCCGTCGCCGACCGCGAGCACGAAGGAGTCGGGGGTGGATGCCGCACCCGGCCGGATGACGACGTCGCCATCCTCTGCCGGGTGCATGCCGGCCGCCGTGGCCTCGGCGCGGACGGTCTGCAGCAGGGGATGCTCGCCCTCGACGCGGATGCTGCGGCCGCGCAGGTGTGCGGTGGCGGCGGCGGGCAACCAGAGCGGATGCGGGGTCATGACCTCACCATTCGTGTGCGGTTCCGTCGGCCAGACGGGCGGCGGGCAGATACGCGGGCGCGTAGGGAAAGCCGGCGGCGGCTTCGTCGTCGTAGTCGACGCCCAAGCCCGGGGCGTCGCCGGGATGCAGCATCCCGTCGTCGAAGGTGTACGAGGTGCGGAACACCTCGCCGACCCGGGGGTCGTGCTGCATGTACTCCTGCATGCCGAAGTTGTGGATCGCCAGATCGAGATGCAGCGCGGCGGCCATGCCCACCGGCGAGATGTCGGTGGGGCCGTGGCTGCCCGACTTCACCTGGTACATCGCGGCGAACTCGAAGATGCGCTTGAGGTGGGTGATGCCGCCGGCGTGCGTCACCGACGCGCGCACGTAGTCGATGAGCTGCTCCTGCACGAGCGTGCGGAAATCCCACACCGTGTTGAGCACTTCGCCGATCGCCAGCGGTGTGGTGGTGTGCTCGCGCACCAGGCGCAGCGCCTCGGGATTGTCGACGGGCGTGACGTCTTCGAGCCAGAACAGATCGTAGGGCTCGAGCGAGGCGCCCAATCGTGCGGCCTGGATCGGCGTGAGCCGGTGGTGCGCGTCGTGCAGGAACATCGGCCCGGCGCCGAACTCGCCCCGCATCTGTTCGAAAACGTGCGGCAGATAAGAGAGGTACGCGCGGGCGTCCCACCCCTGCTCGACCGACAGCCCCGCGCGGGTGGCGGGCTCGTACGCGTAGCGCTCGCCGCGGCGGGCACCCTTCTGCACGCCGTAGCCGGCCGCCATGCCCGGCACCGCCACCTGCAGCCGGATCGCCCGGAAGCCCTCCTGCTGGCGTTGGCGCACGGCCTCGGCCAGTGCGTCGAGGTCGTTGCCGGCCGCGTGCGCGTAGCAGAGCACACCGTCGCGCGACGCGCCGCCGAGCAGCTGGTACACGGGCATGCCGGCGATGCGCCCGGTGATGTCCCACAGGGCCATGTCGACGGCGGCGATGGCGCTCATGGTCACCGGTCCTCGCCGCCAGTATGCCGAGCGGTACAGGAACTGCCAGGTGTCCTCGATGCGCAGGGCGTCGCGGCCGATCATCAGTGCGGCGACGTGCTCGCGCAGATACGCCACCACGGCCAGCTCGCGCCCGTTCAGGGTGGCATCTCCCAGGCCGACCACACCGTCGTCGGTGGTGATGCGCACGGTGACGAAGTTGCGGCTGGGTGCGCTCACGAGCACCTCGAACGACCGGATACGGGTGCTCATGCTGTCACCTGCGTGCCGGCCGGCGCCGGGTAGGCGTCGCGGGCGAGGGTGTAGGCGAGGGCGACGGCGGTGTCAGTGGCCTCGTCGAGGTCGAGACGGTGCTCGGCGACGAGGCGTGCGAGGAACGAGGCATCGGCCCGGCGGGCGAGGTCGTGCCGTGCGGGGATCGAGCAGAACGCCCGGGTGTCGTCGACGAATCCGCTCGTGTTGCCGAAGCCGGCCGTCTCGGTGACCGCAGCACGGAACCGCGCCATCGCCTCGGGGGCATCGAGGAACCACCAGGGCGCGCCCAGCCGCAGTGCCGGATACGCGCCGGCCAGCGGGGCGAGTTCGCGCGAGTACGCCGTCTCGTCGACGGTGAACACCACGAGGTGAAAATCCGGATGGTGTCCGAATTCTTCGAGCACCGGCCGCAACGCGCGGGTGAACGAGGTCTGCACGGGGATGTCGAAGCCGATGTCGTGGCCGTGGCGCGCCGCCGAGGGACGGTCATGATCGCGCAGCACGCCGGTGTGCAGCTGCATGACCAGGCCGTCGTCGGCCGACATGAGCGCCATCTGGAACAGCATGTGCGCGGTGAAGGCGCGGGCATCGGCGTCGGGCAGCGGTGCCTGCCGGGCACGGGCGAACAGCGCCCGCGCGTCGAGCTCGGCCAAGGGGGTGGTGTCGGGGGAGAGATGCCCGTGATCGGTGGCGCGGGCGCCGGCGGCGATGAAGGCGCGCCGTCGCGCGCGCAGCGCGTCGAGGTATCCGTCGTAGCTGCCCGTGTCGAGACCGGTCAGCGCGCCCAGCCGGTCGAGTTCGTCGCGCCAGCCGCTGCGCCCGGCCTCCAGCAGCGCATCGGGGCGGAATGTCGGCACGACGCTGTCGCCCCATCCGTCCGCGCGCAGGCGCGCATGGGCCTCGAGAGTGTCGGTGGCGGCATCGGTGGTCGCCAGAAGTTCGATGCCGAAGCGCTCGAAGAGGGCGCGCGGCCGATATTCGGGCTGGGCGAGGCGGTCGCTCAGGTGGTCGAACAGCAGATCGGCCGTGGCGGGCGAGGGGGCCACCGGAGCGCCGAAGACCTCGACCAGCACGTGTTCGAGCCACAGCCGGCTGGGGGTTCCGCGCAGGGCGGGCCAGCCCGCGCAGAACCGGCGCCAGATGGTGCGCGGGTCGGTCTCGACCGGGCCGGTGCCCATGCCCAGATCGGCGGCCGAGCGCACCCCGGCGTCGCGGATCGGTCCGGGCGCGGTGGCCTGTGACACCAGCATCCGCACGATGTAATGGTCGGGGGCGACCAGCAGGGTGGCGGGATCGGTGAAGGCGGCGTCGTCGGCCAGCACAGCGGCATCCACGTGTCCGTGCATCGAGACGATCGGCAGCGAGGCGGTCGCATCGAGAATGCGGCGCGCCAGCGCACGCATCCCCGGCTCAGCGGGAAGGACGCGGTCGGGGTGCAATCGCCACGCTGCGGCATCCATCGGTCTTCTCCTTCGAATGTAAACGTTGTTATCCTAGTATCCACGGGGATGCGCGCCGATGCGAAGTGCGGCGGGCAGACCGCTTCGCACCGATCTGAGGCAGGCACCGCTGATGACCACAGTTCACGACGTCGCCGCACTCAGCGGCGTGTCCATCGCGACGGTCTCGCGCACGCTGCGCGCCCCGCACCGGGTGTCAGAGGGCACGCGCGAGCGGGTGCTGGCCGCCGTGCGCGAACTCGACTACCGGCCCAACCGTGCCGCCATCAATCTGCGCGGCGGGCGCACCGGTGCCATCGCGCTGGTGGTCCCCGATATCGCGAACCCGTACTTCGCGGCCCTGACCAAGGGCGCGCAAGCGGCCGCCCGTGCCCGCGGCTTCGGGCTGGTGGTCGTTGACACCACCGAAGATGCCGGCGTCGAGCGCGATGAGGTCGCCTCGCTGCGATCAGAGATCGACGGGATGATCCTGGTTTCGTCGCGCCTCGACGACGGCGAACTCGAGCAGATAGCCTCGTGGGCCCGCTGCGTGCTCATCAACCGCAGTCTTCCCGGGGTGCCCAGCGTGACACTCGACGAGGTCGCCGCCGCGCGCGCGGCAATCGACCACCTCGCCGGTCTCGGCCATCGCCGCATCGCATATGTCGGTGGGCCGACGAGGTCGTGGAGCGAGGCGCGCCGTTGGCGCGCGCTGCGGGATGCCGCGGACGATGCCCACGTGTCGGTGCAGCGGATCGGCGGCCACACCCCCGACGCGCGCGGTGGCCGCGACGCGGCGGGCGCGGCGCTCGCGCAGCAGGCGAGCGCGGTCATCGCCTACAACGACCTCGTCGCGCTGGGACTGCTGGCCGGATGGGCCGAAGCGGGCGTGCGGGTGCCGCGTGATATGAGTCTTCTCGGCTTCGACGACACGTTCGTCGCCGAGCTGTCGTCGCCGCCCCTGACCAGCGTCGGCGCCGACCTCGGTGCGGTCGGTGAGGCTGCCGTGGCGCTGTTGCTCGCCCGCATCGACGGCGAGACGACACAGCCGGTGTCATCGCCGATGACGCTCTCGGTGCGCTCATCGACGGCTCCGGTGGACTGACGGATGCGCCGAGTGCGAGCTGAACCGAAGGAGCCCGTGCGTGACTGACGCCGCGCCGAACGGCGCCACGACCGGGGGAGCGCTGTTCGTGAGTGATGCCGCGCCGAACGCCGCCACGACCGGCCGCTATCGCAATCCGGTGCTGCCCGGCTGCCATCCCGACCCCAGTATCTGCCGGGCCGGTGACACCTTCTACCTTGTCACCTCGTCGTTCGAGTACCTGCCCGGGCTGCCGGTGCACCGCTCGACCAACCTCGTCGACTGGGAGCCGATCGGGCACGTCATCCATCGGCCCGGGCAGCTCGGGCTGCGCGGCATCCCCTCCTCCAAGGGGCTGTACGCGCCCACGATCCGGTATCACGACGGTCTGTTCTACGTGACGTGCACGGTGGTCGCCCCGCCCGACGGATCGTGGACTGGGCGCACCGGACATTTCCTGGCGACCGCACGCGACCCGGCGGGCCCGTGGTCGCAGCCGCTGTGGTTCGACCAGCTGCCGGGGATCGATCCGTCGCTGACCTTCGACGGCGATCGGGTGTGGCTGTGCGGCAACCGGGTGGCCCAGCCGGGGCTGTGGCCAGGCCAGGCCGATATCTGGCTGGTCGAACTCGACCCTGCCTCGTTCGCGCCGATCGGCGACCTGCACTGGATCTGGCGTGGCGCCCTCGACGGCGCCGGATACGCGGAAGGGCCGCACATCATCGCGCATCCCGACGGCGGGTGGATGCTGCTCGCGGCCGAGGGCGGCACGAACCGCGACCACAGCGTGTGCGTGGCCTATGCCGAGGCGATCACAGGCCCATACCGCGGCGACCCGGGCAACCCGCGGCTGACCCATCGCGACCTGGGTGATCGGTCCCCGATCGCCGACGTCGGGCATGCCGACCTCGTCGAGGATGCCACGGGGCGATGGTGGGCGACGGTGCTGGGCGTGCAGACGATCGGCGACGGCAACGGGCTGCTGGGGCGCCAGACGCACCTGGTGCCGGTGGAATGGGAGCGGGCTCGTCCGCTGTTCGCTCCGGGAACCGGGCGGGTGCAGCCGGTGGTCGACGCCGCGGGAGTGCCCGATCAGGCGGCGTGGCCCGACGAGATCCGCGACGACTTCGATGCACCCGCGCTCGATCGCGCGTGGAACGGGGTGGGGCGCTTTCCGGCCGAGTTCGCCGACACGACGGCGCGCCCGGGATTCGTGCGGCTTGCGGCATCCCGCACCGAACCCACCGACGTGGGGACTCTCGCGTTCCTCGGGCGGCGCCTGCCCGCGCACCGCACGCGGGTGTCGGCCCGCATCGATCTCGACGGCGAGGTGCGCGGCGGGCTGCTGCTGCGCACCTCTGAGGCGGCGGTGCTCGAGGCATCGGTCGATGCCGGCGGCGCCGCGCGGGTCGTCGTGGGTGGTCGCGTCGTCGCCGGCGCGGAGGGGCTGCCGACGCGGGGATGCGAGGTCGTGATCGACGTCGACGGTCTGAGCGCTGCCGTGCGCGTCGGCGAGGTGGAGCTGGGCCGCGTGGACGTGTCGGCGCTGGCCACCGGCGGCACGAGCATGTTCGTGGGCACGTGGACGGGCCCCTTCGCGGTGGGCACCGGCCATGTCGACGTCGCCGAAGTCACCCTGCGCACGCGCCCCTGACTCCCGCCCTGGGAAATTCCATATGGAATTTCCCAGACCACATCAATCTGCCGGAAATTTCATGTGGAGGGGGAAATTCCATATGGAATTTCCCCGGCGGGGGAGGGTCAGTAGGAGGCGCGCTCGGCGCGACCGGAGGTGGGGATGAAGCGGGCAGCGAGGGCCTCCGAGGCCCGGGCGAGCAGGGCCACATCCGCGCCGACGGCGATGAAGTCTGCACCCTGCGCGACGTAAGCATCGGCAGCGGCCGGGTCGAAAGCGTTCACGCCGACCTTCTTGCCCGCCGCGTGCACCGCCGCGAAGGTGCGGTGCACGGCATCCACCACTTCGGGGTGCGTCTGCTGCCCGAGGTACCCGAGCGACGCGGCCAGGTCCGACGGACCCACGAAGACCTGATCGACGCCGTCGACGGCGGCGATCTCGGCCGCGGCATCCACCCCCGCGCCATTTTCGATCTGCACCGTCAGCGACACGTGCGATGACCCGTCACCGAGGTACCCGTCGACGCGGTTCCAGCGCGCACTGCGCGCCAGCGCACTGCCCACGCCGCGCACGCCCTCGGGCGGGTAGCGGGTCGCGGCCACCGCAGCCCGTGCCTCGTCGCCCGAGCCCACCATCGGCACGATGATGTTCTGCGCGCCCAGATCGAGCACCTGCTTGATGGCCACGGTGTCGTTCGAGGCCACGCGCACGAGCGGCGTGATCGGGTATGCGGCCACCACCTGCAGCTGCACGAGCACCGATTCGAGCGAGTTCGGGCCGTGCTCCATGTCGATCAGCAACCAGTCCAGGCCCGAGCCGGCATCGACCTCGGCCATCAGCGGACTTCCCGAACACGCCCACATGCCCACGAGAGGGCGGGATGCCGCAGCCAGTGCGTCGCGGAAGGTCGATGTCAGGCGAAGCGACATGTGAGGGTCCCCATCTTTCCGTAGTCGCACAGCACGCTGTCGCCGCGCTGCACCCACATCGGCCGGGTGAACGATCCGGCCAGGATGATCTCGCCGGCCTCCAGCCGGGCCCCGTGCTGGTGGAACTTGTTCGCCAGCCACGCGACACCGGTCGCCGGGTGGTTCAAGACGCCCGCGGCCACGCCGGTCTCTTCGATCTGCTCGTTGCGGTAGAGCATCGCCGCCACCCAGCGCAGGTCGATCTGATCGGGTCGCATCGGGATGCCGCCTATCACCATCGCGCCATAGGCGGCGTTGTCGCTGATCGTGTCGACGATCGTGCGGCCCTCCAACTCGATGTGCGAGTTGAGCACCTCGAGCGCCGGGGTGACGTACTCGGTAGCGCGCAGCACGTCGAACAGTGTGCAGTGCGGCCCCTCGAGAGGTCGGTTGAGCACGAACGCGAGCTCGACCTCGATGCGCACATTCGAGAACCGGTCGTACTCGATCACGGCACCGGTGTCGTAGACGGTGTCATCGAACATCACGCCGTAGTCGGGTTCGCTGATGCCGGTGGCCTGTTGCATGGCCTTCGACGTCAGCCCGATCTTGCGGCCGACCAGGCGTCGGCCCGAGGCGAGCATGGTGTCGCGCCAGACACCCTGAATCGCATAGGAGTCCTCGATCGTGGCGTCGGGAAACCGCGCGGTGATGCGCGGGATGACGCTCTTGGTGCGGTCGGCCTCGGCCAGTTCGTCGGCGAGCTGCGCGATGACTTCGGGATCCAGCATCCTGTTTCCTCTCGTGCTTCTACAGCTGGTGGCCGAGCTTGTACTCGCCCTGCTTCCACTCCGGCATGCTGCCTTCGTCGGCCGCGCGGGTGTACGAGAAGCCGTCGGCGCCGATCGTAGCCTCCAACTCGCTGGCCTGCTCGCGGGCGATCACCGGCTGCGGGTTGCCGTCCAGATCCAGCACGAGCGACGCGTCGGTGTACCACGACGGCACGACCGGGTTACCCCACCAGTCGCGGCGCTGGTTGTCGTGCACGTCCCAGGTGACCACGGGGTTGTCGGGGTCGCCGGTGTAGTAGTCCTGCGTGTAGATCTCCACGCGGTGCCCGTCGGGGTCGCGCAGGTACAGGTAGAACGCGTTGGAGACGCCGTGGCGTCCGGGACCGCGTTCGATGCAGTCCGACAGTCGCAGTGCGCCGAGCTTGTCGCAGATGGCGAGGATGTTGTGCTTCTCGTGCGTCGAGAACGCTATGTGGTGCATGCGTGGGCCGTCGCCGCCGGTCATCGCGGTGTCGTGCACGGTGGGCTTGCGGCGCATCCACGCCGCGTACACGGTGCCGGACTCGTCTTGGATGTCTTCCGTGACGCGGAAGCCGAGGTCTTGCATGTACTTGGTCGCGCGCGGCACGTCGGGGGTGACCTGGTTGAAGTGGTCGAGGCGCACCAGGGCGCCCGGGGTGTACAGGTCGTACCGCCACGCGAGTCGCTCGACGTGGTCGACGTCGTGGAAGAACTCGTACGGGAACCCGAGCGGGTCGGTCACGCGCACGGAGTCGCCGATGCCCTTGACCCAGCCCTCGGCGCGGCGCTCGACGCGGCATCCCAGCTCTTCGAAGAAGGCGACGGCCCGATCGAGGTCTTCGGGCGTGCGCACGCGGTAGCTGAAGGCGGCCACGGCGGCGACGGGGCCCTGGCGCAGCACGAGGTTGTGGTGGATGAACTCCTCGAGCGAGCGCAAGTAGACGGCGTTCTCGTCTTCTTCGGTCACCGTCAGGCCCAGCACGTCGACGTAGAAGTCGCGCGAGCGCTTCAGGTCGGTGACAACCAGCTCCATGTATGCGCAGCGCAGGATGTCGGGGGCCGGTGCCTGCGGGGTGGGAGTGGGGTTCTCGCACGCGATCGGAGCCTCTTGCGAGACGTAGAAGCCCGATGAGGTGAGGGTCATGTCTTTGCGGTCGGTCATGTCAGCGTCCTTGCTTTATGTTGGTCGTTGAGCGAGCGAAGCGAGTCGAAACGCCCGTCAGTGCCGTTTCGACTCGGGCGTTCGGCCCTCGCTCAACGACCGGGGTGGGTGGGGTGGTTCAGCGCGGGTCGGGGTCGTCGAGGTCGACCTCGGTGTGGTGTTCCTGGGTGCCGAACGTGGGGTTGTGCACCTTGCCGAGCGTGATGTGCACGGCCTGCTGCTCGGTGTAGAAGTCGATCGAGCGGTACCCGCCCTCGTGACCGAGGCCCGACGCCTTCACGCCGCCGAACGGCGTGCGCAGGTCGCGCACGTTGTTCGAGTTCAGCCAGACCATGCCGGCATCGATCGCCTGTGCGAAGTTGTGTGCGCGCTTGAGATCGTTCGTCCACACATAGGCGGCCAGGCCGTATTTCACGCCGTTGGCCAGTTCGAGTGCTTCTTCGTCGGTGTCGAACGGGGTGATCGCCACGACCGGGCCGAAGATCTCCTCCTGGAAGATGCGGGCGTCGGGTGCGACATCGGCGAAGACGGTGGGGGCGACGAAGTTGCCCTCGGGGAAGCCCTTCGGGCGGCCGCCGCCGGCCACCAGGCGGGCCTCCTGCTTTCCGATCGCGATGTAACTCATCACCTTGTCGTAGTGTTCGGGGTGCACGAGGGCGCCCACCTCGGTGTCAGGATCATGCGGGTAGCCGACCTTCACGCGCTTCGTCTGCGCAGCGTAGCGCTCGACGAACTCGTTGTAGATGGAGCGGTGGACCAGGATGCGGCTGCCCGCCGTGCAGCGCTCGCCGTTGAGTGAGAACACCCCGAAGATCGTCGCGTCGATCGCGGCGTCGAGGTCGGCGTCGGCGAACACGACTGCCGGCGACTTGCCGCCCAGCTCCATCGACAGGCCCTTGAGGAAGGGTGCGGCGTTGCCGAAGATGATCTGGCCGGTGCGGCTCTCACCGGTGAACGAGATCAGCGGCACGTCGGGGTGCTTGACCAGCGAGTCGCCGGCGAAGCCCTCTTCGCCGAACCCGTTGACGAGGTTGAACACTCCCTTGGGCAGGCCGGCCTCTTCGAAGATGCCCGGCCACAGCGACGCCGACAGCGGGGTGAACTCGGCGGGCTTGAGCACGACCGTGTTGCCGGTGGCAAGCGCCGGCCCCAGCTTCCACGACTCGAGCATGAACGGGGTGTTCCACGGCGTGATCAGGCCCGCGACGCCGATCGGCTTGCGGTTGACATAGTTGATCTGGCGACCGGGCACCTTGAACGTGTCATCGGACTGGGCGACGATCAGATCGGCGAAGAAGCGGAAGTTCTCGGCCGCGCGCCGGGCCTGGCCCAGCGCCTGGGTGATCGGCAGGCCCGAGTCGAACGACTCGAGCTCGGCCAGGCGGGCGTCGCGCGACTCGACGATGTCGGCGATGCGGTGCAGCACGCGCGAGCGCTCGCGCGGCAGCATCCGCGGCCAGGGGCCCTCATCGAACGCCTTCTTGGCGGCGGCGACGGCCCGATCGATGTCGGCCTTCTTACCGGAGGCCGCCTGCATGTAGGTCTGGTTCGAGACCGGGTCGAGCACGTCGAAGGTGTCGCCGTCGAGCGAGTCGACAGCTTCGCCGTCGATGTAGTGCTGGATGCGGGTGGGCAGGTCGGCGGGAACGTGCCGGGTGCTCAGAGCAGTGTCGGTCATGGAGTCCTCCATCAGTGGTGGGAGTCGGGATGGCGCGCCGCGAGGAACTCATCGAGGGTGCGCAGACGGTGGTTACGTGCGGCCAGTTCGATCTCGAGAGGATCCGCACCGGATTCGATGAGAGCGACGATGCCTTCGTGCTCTTGGACGGAGTGCGCGGCACGGTCGGGGATGAACGTGAAGGTCGAGTCGCGCACGCTCGGCAGGCGCCGCCAGCCGCGGTGCACGAGGTCGAGAAGGTGGGGGTTCGGGCACCGCTCGAACAGGATCGTGTGGAACTGCTGATTCAGCCGGGTGAACTCGTGCGGGTCGAAGTGCGCGACCAGTTCGCGCATCCGCTCGTTGACGCGTCGCGCCTGGGCCAGGTCGCCGGCTTCGAGAAGGGGAGCGGCCATCGAGATCGCCGAGCCCTCGACGAGGCTGAGCACCTGCATCGTGTACACGTACTCGGTCTCGTCGGCCACCGCGACCCGGGCACCGACGTTGCGCTCGAACGTCACGTAGCCCTCTGCCTCGAGGCGCCGGATCGCCTCGCGCACCGGCACGACGCTCATGTCGAGCTCGTCGGCGATGGTTCCCAGAACCAGTCGGTAGCCGGGGGAGTACTGGTGCCCGATGATGCGTTCGTGGATGAACGCGTACGCGCGCTCGGACTTGCTCTCGGTGAGGGTCTCGCTCATCGGCCGTTCTCCTGTGCGTAGCGGGCGGCCCACTGTGCGTTCATGGGGAAGAGCCCCTCGATGCGGTTCCCTTCGGCAACCCTCTCGGCGATCCAAGCGTCCTTGTCCTCTTGGGCGAGGGTCGCGTCGACGACCTCCTCGACCAGGGGCGGCGGAATGACGATCACGCCGTCTCTGTCGCCGACGATCACATCGCCGGGCTGCACGGCCGCGCCACCGCATCCGATCGTGATGTCGTGGTCCCACGCGACGTGTCGGCGGCCCAGGACGGCCGGGTGCGCACCCTTGGAGAAGACCGGGATGCCGACGGCCGAGACCGCGTCGAAGTCGCGCACAGCACCGTCGGTGACGATGCCGGCCGCCCCCGCGGCGTGCGCGCGGATGGCCAAGATGTCGCCGAGTGTGCCGGCGGTGGCATCACCTCGGGCTTCGATGACGATGACCTCGCCGTTGCGCACGGCGTCGAACGCCTGCTTCTGCGGGTTGTAACCGCCGCCGTGGCTGGTGAAGAGGTCTTCGCGGCCGGGCACGAAGCGCAGCGTTTTGGCGGTGCCGATGAGCTTGGCGTCGGGATGCATCGGCTGCACGCCGTCGATGAGCACATTGTTCAGCCCACGCTTGCGCAGCTGGGCGGAAAGGCCCGCGACGGGCGCCTTCTCGAGCTTGGCGCGCAGCTCGGGAGTCAGGGCGAAGGCGGGTTCAAGGCCGGCGGCCTCGCGCGTGCCCCAGGCATCTTCGCGCTGCTTGTCATCGACGGCAGGAAGCGAGCCGAGCGCGGCGTCGAAGCCGTGCTCGCCCTGGACGACGGTGGTTCGCAGGCGCCCCGAGCTCGGCGCGCCGGGCGCGGTCGGGGCATCCACTTCGATCTCGACGACGTCGCCGGCGACGACCACCGACGATCCGGCCGGCGTTCCGGTGAGGATCACATCGCCGGGCTCGAGAGTGAAGTGCTGCGACAGATCGGCGACGAACTGCGCGAGCGGAAAGATGAGGCCGGCGCTGGTGTCGTCTTGCACCAGGGCGCCGTTCACCCAGGTGCGCAGGCGCAGGGTCGCCGGGTCGACCGAGGTTGCGTCGATGAGCTGGGCGCCGATCGGGGTGTAACCGTCGCGGCCCTTGGAGCGGACGTTGGAGCCCTTGTCGGCGGCACGCAGGTCGTACACGCCGAAGTCGTTGGCGGCGGTGACCCAGCCGACATGACTCCACGCGGTCTCGAGGCTCACGCGGCGAGCGGGCGTGCCGATGACCAGGGCTATCTCACCCTCGAAGGCGAGCAGCTCGGTGTCGGCGGGCCGCTCGATCGTGCTGCCGGTGGCGGCGACCGAGCTCGACGGCTTGAAGAAGTACGAGGGGGATGCCGGGCGGCGGCCGCGCTGGTCGGCACGCGATGCGTAGCTGAGGTGGACCGCGATGATCTTGCCGGGGCGACCCGGCAGGCCCGCGAAGCGCGGGTCAGCGGATTTGGTGGCCGCGGCATCCGTCGTCGTGCTGTCAGTGCTCATGAGCTCCCTCGCCCTAGTGTTGTATCTGAAATCGTATATGATCGCGGCGGCGGTCGCAAGGGTCCGAATAATTCCACCGTCCCGAATTGTCGCTTCGCGGGCCGTCGGCGACGATTCGGGACGGAGAATCGCTCGGCATCCCAGACGTGCTGTCTCGAATCGTCGCATCACGACCGAGAAGCGACGATTCGGGCCCGCATCGCCTCCGACTCCCGAACACCGCGGCTGGCGGCCCGGCCGCATGGTCGCGGCACCGAGACGGGGAGGCCACATCGTTCCATGCACGCGAAACATTCCGTGCACGCGAAACATTCCCATGCATGCGAAACGGCGCGCCCTTGCGTTGTATCTGAAATCGTATATTATCTAGAGACCGTGGGCTGCTCACTCAGACGCCCATAGGACAAAGCAGTCCAACGAGACACAGGAGTCATCTATGAGCACGTCCGAACCAGGCGGCGCTGCGGGCCTGACGCCGACCGGAACCATCGCCTCGCCGAAGGATCGTCGTCGCGTCGTCTTCGCGACCGTGGTGGGCACTACGGTCGAGTGGTACGACTTCTTCATCTACGCCTTCGCGGCGGCCACCGTGTTCGCGGCGCTCTTCTTCGAGCCCATGGGCAAGGACTTCGCCCAGATCGTGTCGTTCTTCAGCGTGGGTGTGAGCTTCCTGTTCCGCCCGCTCGGCGCGTTCCTGGCAGGGCACTTCGGAGACAAGATCGGTCGCCGGCCGATGCTGGTGATCACCCTGCTGCTGATGGGCGCGGCGACGACCCTCGTCGGCGTGCTGCCCACGCACGCGGCCATCGGGGTGTGGGCGCCGATCCTGCTGATCTTCCTGCGTGTCGTGCAGGGCATCTCGGCCGGTGGCGAGTGGGGCGGGGCGGTGCTGATGGCCGTCGAACACGCACCGAAGAAGAAGCGCGGACTGTTCGGGGCATCGCCGCAGATCGGTGTGCCGATCGGTCTGCTGCTGGCATCGATGGTGCTGGCCGTGGTCGAGGCCATCTTCCCCGGCGTTCCCGCCGGCTCCGACATCCCGCTTCAGGACACGGCCTTCGGCCAGTGGGGCTGGCGCATCCCGTTCCTGCTGTCGATCGTGCTGATCGGCGTCGGGTACTGGGTGCGGCGTCGGGTCGAAGAGAGCCCGGTGTTCGAAGAGATCGCCGAGCGCAAGGCCGAGACGCGCATGCCGATCGTGCAGCTGCTGCGTCACCACCTGTTACTGGTGATCGTGGCGGCACTGGTGTTCGCCGGCAACAACGCGGTCGGCTACATGACCACCGGCGGCTACGTGCAGCACTACGCGACGGCCGCCGACGGACCCATCGCCCTCGACCCGGGCCCCGTGTTCTGGGTGGTCGCGATCTCGGGTGTCAGCTGGCTGTTCTTCACGTGGTTCGCAGGCTGGCTCTCTGACAAGCTCGGTCGACGCAACACCTACATCCTGGGGTGGATCGTGCAGTTGGTCGGTGTGTTCCTGCTGTTCCCACTGACCAACATCGGCACGCTCGTCTCGCTCGCCGCGGCGCTCGTGATTCTGACAATTGGCCTCGGGTTCACGTATGGCCCGCAAGCGGCGCTGTACTCGGAGCTGTTCCCCGCGTCGATTCGGTTCTCCGGTGTGTCGATCTCGTATGCGATCGGTGCCATTCTGGGCGGCGCGTTCTCGCCGATGATCGCGCAGGCGATCTTCCAGGCCACCGGATCCACCGATGGCATCACCTGGTATCTGGCGGGCATGACGCTGGTCGGACTTGTCGCGACGCTGCTGCTGCGCGACCGCAGCGGTATCCCGCTCGGGCCTGAGAACGAGGTCGAGCAGGCCAAGAGCCCGATTTACGGTTTGACAAAAGTCTGACGCGGCATCCATCCTGCACCTGACCGTGAGAGTGCAGCCGACGAGCGACAGCGCGGGAAGTCCCGCCCCTTCCTCCGTCGGCTGCGCTCTCGTGGTTCACCCCGTCGGCGGGGCGCTCACCCGCCGAGCGCGGTGCGAATGGCCTCGGCGGCCCGCTGCAGGTGCGCGGCCAGCTCCGCGGCCGGGCGCTGATCGGCAAGTGACACCACGGCGATCGCGGCCGGCGGCCGCCCGCGCAGCGGCAGCGGCACGGCCACGGCGTGCAGGTGGGGGATCACCTCGTCGTGGCTGACCATGAAGCCGTGGGCTGCGGCATCCCGCATCTGCCGCTCGATCTGCGGCGTGATGGCGTCGGGCCACTGCGCGCGGGGGAGCAGGCTGAGCACAGCCCGCCCTGGTGCGCCGATGCCGAGCGGATGCCGCGACCCTGGCCGCTGCGCCACCGACGCGCCGGCGTGCCGCGGCTCGATGCTGACCAGCGTCACGCACTCGTCGCGTTCGAGCACGACCAGAAAGCACGTGAGTCCGACCTCGTTGGCCACCGTCGTCAGCTCGGGCAGGGCCTCGGTCTGCAGGTCACGGGCGACTCCGGCCGCCAGTGCCGCCAGGCGTGCCCCCAGCGCGATGCGCCCGGAGTCGTTGCGCGAGACCAGGCCATGCTGCTCGAGCGTGCGCACGAGCCGATACGCCACCGACCTGTGCACCTCGAGGCGCCGGGCCACCTCGTCGATCGCAAGGGGCTCGGCGGCATCGCTGAGGATCTCCAAGACGCGGATGCCGCGGCTCAGAGTCTGCGACGCGGGGGCGTCGTTCGTCGTCTCGGGCACGTGCCCTCCTCTTGCTCAGCACCGTCGGTTCGTATACGATCGTGTTCAATAGTAGAGTGTCGCGTTCTAATATAGAACACTGAAGTCTTGCGCGACACCCTCGACGCCGAGGAGAATCCATGCAGTTCCACCACAACGGTTACGTGTCCGGCGAGCCCCGCGTACTGCCCGCCGCAGGGACCGGAATCGATCGTCCCGCCGATCTGCCCGACGAGGTCGACGTGCTCATCGTGGGATCGGGCCCGGCGGGGATGCTGCTGGCCGCGCAGATGTCGCAGTTCCCGACCATCACGACCCGCATGATCGAGCGTCGCGATGGACGGCTCGCGCTCGGTCAGGCAGACGGCATCCAGCCGCGCAGCGTCGAGACGTTCCAAGCGTTCGGGTTCGCGCCGCACATCATCAGCGAGGCCTACAACATCGGCTGGATGAACTACTGGACGCCCGACCCGCGGCATCCTGACAACATCATCCGAACGACGCGGCAGGCCGACTATGCGAACGACATCGGCGAGTTTCCGCACCTGATCGTCAACCAGGCGCGGGTGCTGGACTACTTCGCCGAGGCCGCGCTGCGCGGACCGGCCCGGATCACCCCCGACTACGGCATCGAGTTCCTCGATCTGACCGTGCACGAGACCGGTGAGTACCCCGTCGAGGTGCGCGTGCGGTACGTCGCGGGGCCTCGCGCGGGGGAAGAGCGTACGATCCGCGCGAAGTACGTCGGCGGCGCAGACGGCGCGCGCAGCCGGGTGCGCGAATCGATCGGCCGCAAGCACATCGGCAATTTCTCCGCGCACGCGTGGGGCGTGATGGATGTCACGGTGGAGACGGACTTTCCCGACTGGCGCACGAAGTGCGCGATAAATTCCGAGGCGGGCAACATTCTGCACATCCCCCGGGAGGGTGGGTACCTCTGCCGGGTGTACGTCGATCTCGGCGAGGTTCCCGAGGGCGACCACCACAAGGTGCGCGAAACGCCGCTGGAGAAGACAGTCGAGAAGGCCAATGAGATCCTGCATCCCTACACCCTCAAGGTGAAGCAGGCCGCCTGGTACAGCGTGTACGAGGTCGGGCATCGGGTCACCGACAAGTTCGACGATGTCGACGTCGACGCCGATCACGCCCCGCACGTCTTCCTCATGGGCGACGCGTGCCACACCCACTCGGCCAAGGCCGGGCAGGGCATGAACGTGTCGATGCAGGACGGTTTCAACCTGGGCTGGAAGCTCGGCTCGGTGCTGACCGGGCGCAGCCCCGAGGCGCTGCTCTCGACGTACTCGGCCGAGCGGCAGCCGGTCGCCCAGCAGCTGATCGACTTCGACCGGGAGTGGTCGTCGCTCATGGCGCGCAAGCCCGAGGAGATCTCCGACCCGCATGAGCTCGCGAACTTCTACATGGCCACCAGTGAGTTCCCGTCTGGATTCATGACGCAGTACACGCCGTCGATGATCACCGGCGAGGCCACGCACCAGGAGCTGGCCACCGGCTACCCGATCGGCAAGCGCTTCAAATCTGCCGAGGTCGTGCGCGTGTGCGACGGCAACGTCGAGCACCTCGGCCACCACCACCTCGCCGACGGACGCTGGCGCATCTACGCCTTCGCCGACGCGGCCGGCCAGAACGAGGCATCCGCCCTCGCAGACTGGGCGCAGTGGGTGCAGTCCTCGCCGGAGTCGCCGGTCGTGCGCTACACGCCGGCGGGCGCGGACGAAGATGCGGTGTTCGATGTAAAGGTCGTCTACCAGCAGGACTTCGCCGATATCGACGTGCTCGCCGCTCCCGAGGTGTTCCGGCCGCGGTGCGGCCAGCTGCAGCTGATGAACTGGGAGAAGGTCTTCGCAGGCGGCTCGGGCACCGACATCTTCGCCGAGCGTGGTCTGTCGCGGGACGGCGCCGTGGTGGTGGTCCGGCCCGATCAGTACGTCGCGGCTGTGCTCCCGCTGGAAGCCACGGGCGAGCTGTCCGCCTTCTTCGCGCAGAACATGGTGGCTGCCGCGCGCTGACCGGTCGATCGTCGGCCGGCGCTCTCGCTCGCGCTCGCTGGCGGCCGTGGCCTTGGCGCGCGACCCGGCGAGACATACGCGAGCGCGCGAGACTTACCGCAACGCGCGATGTCTCGCGCGGCAGGGTGTGTTTCGGCATCCTGGCGCACGCTGGTGGCTGCGCGGCGAGACTCGCCCCGGGCGAGACTCACCCTCGCGCGCGCTGGTGGCTGCGGCCTTGCGCGCGACTCGGCGAGACGCACCTGAACGCGCGAGACTTACCGCGATGCGCGGTGTCTCGCGCGCCAGGGTGTGTTTCGGCATCCTGGCGCGCGCTGGTGGCTGCGCGGCGAGACTCGCCCCGGCGAGACTCACCTTGGCGCGCGCTGGTGGCTGCGGCCTTGGCGCGCGACTCGGCGAGACTCACCTGAGCGCGCGAGACTTACCGCAATGCGCGGTGTCTCGCGCGCCAGGGTGTGTTTCGAGTGCCGGGCGGTGTCTCGCGCGGCAGGGTGTGTTTCGAGTGCCGGTACGGACGGAATTCGGGGTGCGCAGCGTCTGAGGTATCCCCTAGCATGACGAGGTGAGGATGCTGGGGACGACGGCGCCGTCGATCCGCACAGCACCATCGACGGTGACCCTCTCGCACGACGCGGTCGCGGCGAACACGGCCCGCATGGTTTCGCTGGCCGGTGTGCCGGTGATGGGGGTCGTCAAGGCCGACGGGTTCGGGCTCGGGGCGGCGTCGATGGCGCGTGCTGTGCTGGCCGGTGGCGCGAGTGAGCTGGGCGTCGCGACGTGCGATGAGGCGCTGGCCCTGCGCGCACAGGGGATCAACGTGCCGCTGATGGCGTGGCTGCTGCACGAGGGCGCACCGGTGGCAGAGGCTCTGGCTGCCGACGTCGCGGTCTCGTGCGCGACGGCGCCGCAGGTGCGCCAGGTCGCCGCAGCGGCACGTGAGGCCGGATGCCGCGGCATAGTCGAGCTCGAGGTCGACACCGGTATGCACCGGTCGGGAGCCGCCCCGGCGGAGTGGCCCGAGCTGTTCCACGCGGCGCGCGACGCCGAGCGCGCCGGCGCACTCGTAGTGCGCGGCGTCTGGACGCACCTGGGCTCAACCACCCCCGATCCCGGAACCTTCGACGACCCGATCGCTCGTCTTGAGCGCGCGGTCGCGCTGGCGGTGGGGTGCGGACTGCGCCCCATGCGGCGGCACGCCGCCTCGTCGCTGGCGGCGGTCGTGGCGCCGCGCGCGCGGCTCGACCTCGTGCGTCTGGGCGCGTCGCTGCTGGGGATCGAACCGGTGTCCGCAGCCCCCGTCGGGCTGGCTCCCGCGGTGCGGTGGACGACGCGCATCGTGCAGACGCATGCGATCGCCGCCGGCGAGAGAGTCGGATACGGCGGCGACTATCGGGCCGAGCACGACGGCGCAGTCGCGCTGCTTCCGGTGGGGTATGCCGATGGGGTGCCCCGGTCGGTCTCGCCCGGGGCGACCGTGGTCATCGGCGGACGTCGGGCCCCGCTGATCGGCGCCGTGTCGATGGACCAGTGCGTCGTCGACATCGGCCATCTCAACGGTGTCGCCGCGGGGGACCCCGTCGTGCTCATCGGCACGCGGGCGGGTGAGCCGTCGCTCGCCGAGTGGGCGCGGCTCAGCGGCACCATCGCGCAGGAGGTGCTCACGCGGCTCGGTCCACGAGTGGCGCGTGGGGGACAGGAGGAAGCGTGAACGTTCTTGTGGTGTACGGCGGCGAGTCCGACGAGCACGACGTGTCGGTCGCCTCGGGCGAGGACGTCTTGGCGTCGCTGCGCTCATCGGGTGACATTGACGTGACCGCAGCGCTCATCGATCGCGACGGGCGCTGGCACCGCACCGGCGAGGGGACGTCTGCAGGCGCGGCCGCGCGCGACGTGCTCGACGACCTCGAGCCCGGCACCGTCATCTTCCCCGTGCTGCACGGAGGATGGGGCGAGGGAGGCGGCCTGCAGCGTGAGGTCGAGCATCGCGATCTCGGCCTGGTCGGATGCGGGTCGGATGCCGCGGCCACGGCGCTGTCGAAGCTGCAGACGCAGCGGGTATGGGCGCAGGCAGGCCTCGACGTGATCCCCACTCTCCCGGTCGCGCGCACCGAGTTCGCCGCCGACGCTGCAGCCGTCGTGCGCAGGGTGCGCCAGGCGCTGCCCGGCGACATCGTGGTCAAGCCCGACTCGGGCGGATCGAGCATCGGCGTGCATATGGTCTCGGCGGGCGATGAGCCGCTGCCGGCACTTGCCGACGTGCTGGCGCGCGATGAGACAGCACTCGTGCAGCCGCGGGTGATCGGCCGTGAGGTCAGCATTGGAGTGTGGCAGGACGCCACCGGCACGCCCCGGGCAACCGCCGCCTCGCTGCTGCAGTTGCCGGCCGATGCCGAGGCCGGTGGCTTCACCTACGCGCACAAGTACGAGGGAGCCGGGGGCGTTCTGCTCATCCCCGCCGGGCTGCCGCAGCTCGCGGCGCTGCAGCGCGCTGCGCTGCAGGCGTTCGACGCGCTGGGATGCCGCGACCTGGCTCGCGTCGACTTCTTTGTGACATCCGACGGGGCCTTCGTTCTCAACGAGATCAACACGATGCCGGGCCTGCGGCGCGCATCGCACTTTCCGCGACTCGTCGCGGCGGCCGGCATCGACTACGACACCCTCTTGCGCTCGCTGGTGGCTGCGGCCTTGGTGCGCGACTCGGCGAGACTTACCTGAGCGCGCGAGACTTGCCGCAATGCGCGGTGTCTCGCGCGGCAGGGTGTGTTTCGGCGCCCTGGCGCGCCCGGCTGCGGCGTTCAGGCAGGAACGGGCGTTCGGATCATCGCGAGCGGGCCGCGCCGCGGTCAGGCTCGGCGTGCCGCGAGGGCGGCCACTCCGTCGAGGATCCGCTCGATGCCGAACTCGAGCGCCCGTCCGCTGCCGGAAGCCGAGGACGCGAACGCCGTCGCGGTGTGGGGGTAATCAGCGCGATGCTCGTCCATGATGCGAGCGATGCCTCGGGCGAGCGCGGCTTCGGGGTCGGGCACGGCCTCTTGACGCTGGATCGACAGCACATGTGAGACGAGCAGGAAGAGCGTGTCGAGCTTCTCGGCGCCCGACAGCGGCAGGGGCGCCATCGCCGAAAGTCCCGCCTCGTACCAGCCGAGTTCGAGCGGGCCGGGCACATGCGGGCGCTGGGTGAGTTCGACGGACCATGGATGCCGCGCCGTGCGCGCGTGCACCGCTCGCGCCCAGGCTTCCAGGCCGGGACGCCACTGGTCGGGCTCGGGAAGCGAGACCGGGCCGAGACCGCGATCGAGCATGACGGCATCGAGTTCGGCGCGACCGGGGACGTACCGGTAGAGCGCCATCTTGGTGGTGCCCAGTCGTTCGGCGACGCGTTGCATCGTCACGGCGTCCAACCCGTCGACATCGGCGAGCTCGATGGCGGCGCGAGCGATCACATCCAGGCTGAAGCGAGGCTTCGGGCCCCGCTTCGTGCCGGTCGGACCCGACCAGAGCGTGGCCAAGACGGCGTCGGACGGCTCCGCTGCTGTGCTCATTTCTTCCCCGCATCCCTTATTGCGTCCATCGTACGCTATATGTATTGTGTCTCAGGGACGCAGATAGCGTGCAGGAAAGGAACGGACATGAAGGTCCTCATCTCGGGCGCCGGCATCGGCGGAGCAGCCCTCGCCCGCCTCCTCGGCCGCAACGGCTTCGACGTGACCGTGGTCGAGCGTGCGCCGGCGGTCAGACCCGGAGGTCAGGCGGTGGACTTCAAGGGACGCACGCATCACGAACTGCTCGTGCGGCTCGGCATCCTCGATGACGTCCTCGCGCAGCAGACGACCAAGACGGACTGGCGGCTCGTCGACGCGGCAGATCGGGTGAGAGCGGTGGTGCCGGGCGAGTTCATCGGCGGCGATCTCGAGATCCTGCGGGGCGATCTCGCCGGCATCCTCTACGCGCACAGCACCGACGATGCCGACTATGTGTTCGGTGACGAGATCGTGTCGCTGAGCGAGTCGGCGGGCGGGGTCGACGTCGACTTCGCGGTGCGCCCGACCGAGCGGTTCGACCTCGTGGTGGGAGCAGACGGCGTGCACTCGGCCGTGCGGCGCCTGGCGTTCGGCCCCGAGGAGATGTTCGTCCGGCCGCTGGGGTACGTCTACGCGGTGGCCGGCGGGGCCATCGACCTCGGTGATCTGCCGACGCACCGGCCGGACGGGCGTGCGGTCGCCTACGGGTACAACGTTCCCGGCAGGCTCGCGCTGGCCGGTGGGCAGAAGGCACCGAACCTCTTCGTGTTCCGTGCCGAGCCCGGCGACTACGATCGTCGCGATGTCGCATCGCAGCGGCGGCTGCTCTCAGAGGCGTTCGCCGGCGTGGGTTGGCGTGTCCCCGAAATGATCGAGGCGGCCGATGCTGCCGACGACTTCTATCTGGATGCCCTGGCCCGCACGACGATGACCGGCTTCACGCGCGGCCAGGTGGCGCTGGTCGGCGATGCCGGGTACGCGAACACGCTGGGCGGATTCGGCACCGGCCTTGCTCTGCTGGGCGCCTACACGCTGGCGGGGGAACTGACGGCGGCACACGGCGATGTCCCGGCGGCGCTGGCCGCCTACGATCGGCGCATGCGCCGGCCCACGGCCATTGCCCGCCGGGGCAGCGCGGGACCGTTCCTGGCACCGCCCTCGGCCGCCCGCATCGGCCTGCGCAACTGGACGTTCACGAATCGAACGATGCTGCGCACCACGATGTGGATGACCAACGTCTTCGCGACCGACGACGCACTGGCCGACTACCGGCTGCGGTGAGGATGTTGGGGTGCGGCTGCGTCTCGCATGAGGAGCGGGATGCCGCGGCCCCATCGGTGCCGGCCGATGAGCCGACTCAGGAGTTCACGCGGATGATCTCCTGCTGGTACGGCGCTATGACGCTCGACGAGATGCGGCAGTCCAGCAGCAGGAACGGGCGCTCGGATACCGCGACCTGTGCCCACTCCGCGAGCCGGTCGAGGTCGGCAAGCGCCCGGACCACGACACCCTCGGCGCCGACCGCCGCCGCCAACCCCGCGAAATCGACATCGGGAATCAGCATGGGGCCGGTCGCAAGGCCTTTCAGCCCGTAGAGGTTGACCTCGGCGCCGTAGGCGCCGTCGTTCCAGACCACTGCCAGCCCCCGGCCGCCGGCCGTGCGCACGGCGGTCTCGAGGTCGGCGATGGCCATCAGGCCCCCGCCGTCGCCGGTGGTCAGCACGATGGTCGAGTCAGGGCGCGCCATCGCCGCACCGGCCACCGAGGGGAAGCCGAGCCCGATCGACTGGAACGCGGTGCCGACCATCATCATCCGGTCCGGTTCGGCCACCGGCCAGTACATGTTCGCCCAGCCGATGAAGTGGCCGCCGTCAGAGACGACCACACGATCTTCGGGCAGCAGCTCGCCGATGCGGCGGGCGACCGAGCGCGGGTCGAGCCGGCCGTCGGCCGCGAATTCATCGCCCGGCTCGCGTGCCGTGAGTGCTGCGACGTCGATCTTCTCGCGCCATCCGCTCGGCATGGCGTCGAGCGCATCGAGCTCGACGACGACGGTGGATGCCACCACTGCGGCATCCCCACGGATGAAGGCGCCGATGTGCGGATGCGTGGCTGTCGGCGCGGTGTCGATCTGCACGACGTGGGTCCCCGGGGCGAACAGCTCGCCGAAGCGCATGGTGAATTGATTGAGGGATGCCCCGAACACGACGGCCACGTCGGCCTCGCGCACCAGCGCCATGGCGCCGTCGGCGCCGAAGCCTCCGCTGACGCCGAGATCGTAGCGGGTGCCGGGGAAGATGCCGCGCCCGAGGGCGGTGGATGCTGTCACCGCGCCGGTGCGCTCAGCCAGCATCCCCAGCGCCTCACCGACGCCGGCCAGCCACGCTCCGCGGCCGGCCAGCAGGAACGGGCGCTGAGCGCTGGCGAGCGTGCGCGCGAGCGCGGCGATCTCGGCGGCGCCGAATGCTGTCGGCTGCAGCGGGGCGGGCAGTACGGGCTCGGGAGCGCCGGGCACGGGTCCGGCCTCGAGCGCCGCGACGTCGTAGGGGATCGCGAGCACGGTGGGCACCCGGTAGGCGAGGGCGTGCTCGATCGCGATGATCGTGGTGGCTGCGGCATCCGCCCGCCCGACGGTATAGGTGCGCGCGCCCACCGCCGACGCCATGGCGATCTGGTCGACGTCCCACGGGCGTGGGCCGGAAGTGGGCTCGTCGCCGACGACGAGCACGAGCGGTACGTGCGCCTGCACGGCCTCGGCCAGCGCCGTGAGCGTGTTCGTGAATCCGGCGCCGTAGGTCGCCGTGGCTGCGGCGATCCGGCCCGAAGCGCGAAAGTGCGCATCCGCCGCGACGACAGCGCCCGCCTCGTGGCGCACGGGTGTGTAGACCGCGTCGGTGTCGCGCTCGAGCGCATCGAGGAAGTACGCGTTGCCGTTGCCCATCACCCCGAACACATGATCGATGTGGAGTGCGAGCGTCGTGGCGACGTGGGCGGAGACGGTGGGCATGGTGGAGCCTTTCGAGACACGGAGATTCTGGGATCCGTATGTGTCTCGCCCGCCGCATCGCGCGCTTCGTGCCCCTTTTTCGAGCACCGGCCGGGTCATCGTGCCCGTGCACGCGCCGACCGGACGTTGCGAGTATATCGGCGGTTCTGGGCGTGTTCTGCCCGAACCGGCCCGGCACTGAGCGCCCCGAGTGGCGCCGCGAGCTCCGCACGCGCGGCTTCGCTGGCGCGCTGCCGCGCTTACGCGACGGTGACCTCGATGCCGCCGTCGACGGGACGGATGGTGACCTGGGTCAGATCGGCCACCAGCGCCTGCGCGCCCGCTCCGCCGGCGCGCTCGCCGACGCCGATCACGGTCATTCCCGCGGCCAGGCCGGCGGCGATCCCCGCGTGCGAGTCCTCGAAGACGATGCAGTCCTGGGGGTCGACGGCCAACAGCTCGGCGCCGAGAAGGAAGCCCTCGGGGTCGGGCTTGCTGCGCGAGACGTGCTCGGCGGTCACGCGTACCTCGGGCACGCGCAGGCCAGCGGCGGCCATCCGCGCGGCCGCGAGCGCCTCGTCGGCAGAGGTCACGAGCGCATGGGGGAGCCCGACGATGCCCGCGAGCAGTTCGGCAGCCCCGGGCACGGCGACGACGCCGTCGGTGTCGACGCCCTCGGCCGAAAGCATCCTCGCGTTCTCGGCGCGGTTGATCGCCGGGTCGCGCTCGGGAAGCAGGATGGCCATGCTCTCGTGACCCTGCCGCCCGTGGATGACGCTGAGCACGCGGTCGTCGTCGAGACCGTGCGCATCCGCCCATTCCAGCCAGAGCCGTTCGACCACGGCGGTCGAGTCGACGAGGGTCCCGTCCATGTCGAGGAGCACGGCGCGGGCGGTGGAGGTCTGCGGCATGCCTCCCATCCTCTCGTGTGCGGCTGGGCACCCGGTCAGGCCGCGCTCAGCCGCCGCGCGACACGATAGGCCGACGGTGTCACGCCGGTTTCGCGGCGGAAGAAGCGGGAGAAGTACGACGGGTCGTCGAACGCCAGGGCCGCCGCGACCTGCGCGCAGCTCAGGTCGGTGCGAGTGAGCAGCCGCTGCACCTCGAGTAGGACGGCAGCGCGGATGATCGCACCCGGCGGGCGCCCGGTGTCGGCGGTGACGATGTCGGTGAGGTGATTCGGCGTGACATTCAGTGCGCGGGCGCTCTCGGCGACGGTCAACGTGGCGCGCAGATGGGTACGCACGTGCCGTTCGAACGCCACCGCCAGCATGTGCCGCGGCTGTGCCGGCGACACCATCGCCCGCGAGCACACGCTCAGCAGTGCCGACAGCTGGAAGCGCACCACGGTATCGCGATCGTGCGCCGCACCCGCCAGCTCGATCTCCAGTTCGCGTAGCATCCGATCGATCCGCTCGCCGGTCGCAGCGTCGGGGACGGCCATCCCGCCGTCCCACGCTCGCGCAGGAAGTCCACCGGGACCGGTGAGGAACTCCTCTTGGAACAGCACGAGGGTGCCGTCGGGGGCGGTCGCCTCCGGCGTCCAGAAGTGCACCTGACCGGGGGCGATGACGTGCAGGGTGCGGGGCCGTGCGGGAAACTGCGAGGTGTCGATCGTGTGCGTTCCCGATCCCGCCGACAGCCAGACGAGCTCGACGAAGTCGTGCCGATGAGGCACGGTCGTGTGCGGCCCGGGCCCGTCTTTCACGAACGAGCCCACCAGAGCTGAACCGCGCAGCGTCGTCCAGCGGTGTTCGATGTTGTACTCGGCGAATGCCGTGCGCCGTCCCATGACCGACCCCTGTCCGGCGATGTCACCGGCGACACCGCGCTGTCGGCATCCACTCTTCCTGCGAACGAGAAGGAGCGGACGGGATGTCGCGCGCTGAGGCGAGCGCTGTGCGCTGGCGTGCAAGCCGGGCATGAGTCCTATTCCCGCGTACATAGGTGCCAATCCCGTGCAGAAGTGCCATGTCATCCGACGTGAGTGCATGGTCGCGGCATCCCGACCCTTCCTAGCGTGGGTTCTCACAACAACGGATTCTGAAGGAGACACAGGATGACCGGCACCTACGAGCACCTCATCGTGCGGCACATGGGCGACACGAGCGCCGACCTCGTCAACGAGGGCGCCGTCGCCACCGGCGAACCCCGCCCCTCGCACATCGGTGACGCGTTCGCCCTGATGCGGTCCGAGGACGTGCCCGAGGCGAAGCTGCATATGACCTACTCGTGGATCCTGCCGACCGAGGAAGGCAGCCACTGGGTCAACGAGCACGAGCACGACTACGACGAGGTGCTGGTGTTCCTCGGCAGCGATCCCGAGAACCCGCACGACCTGGGCGGTGAGGCCTACCTGTGGATCGAGGGCGAGAAGTACACGATCAACACCTCGGGCGCCGTGTATATCCCGGCCGGCACCCGGCACTGCCCGCTGGACTGGGGCACGATCACCAAGCCGATCCGCTTCAACGCCATTTCGCTGTCGGGCGACGGCAACTACAACTCCGACGAGAACGTGCCGCAGCCGGCCTGATGAGGACGCGACCATGTAACGCGGCGGTGGGTCTGCGGCAGCCTCACCCGTTCGCGGGCGGACGAGGCCTCTGCGCTGGCAGTCAACCCCGGCGCCGGTGCCGCGACGGACAATGAGGGGAGCACGCGTGGATTCCGCGCCGCGCGACGTCGTCACGAAGGAGACACCGATGTCCGATTCCCCGTTCACGCCAGACGAGACCGCACTGCTGGACCGTGTCCAGGCGCCGGCAGGAGAAGGGCGCGAGATTCTGGATGCCGCGACCCGCGAGGTGATCGGCCGGGCTCCCGTGCAGACGGTCGCCGACCTCGACGACGCTATCGCGCGCGCCAAGGCTGCGCAGCCGACGTGGGAGGCGCGGGGACACGACGAGCGACGCGCGCTGATGCTCCGGGCCGCCGACGCGATCGACGCGAACGCCGAGACCCTCGCCCGCATCCTGTCCCGCGAGCAGGGCAAGCCGCTGAACGGGCCGAACGCTCGCTTCGAGCTGGGAGCGTGCTCGGGCTGGCTGCGCTCCGCGGCGACGACCCCGCTCGAACCGGAGGTGCTCGTCGACGACGGGCAGACCCACGCCGAGCTGCACTACCGCGCCGTCGGCGTGGTGGGCGCGATCGGGCCGTGGAACTGGCCGCTGATGATCGCGATCTGGCAGATCGGCCCGTCGCTGCGCATGGGCAACACGGTGGTCGTCAAGCCGAGCGAGTACACGCCGTTGAGCGTGCTGGCGATGATCGAGGTCATGAACGAGGTGCTGCCCGCCGATGTGCTCATCGGCATCTCGGGCGACCGCGAGGTCGGCGCGCGCCTGGCCGCGCACCCCGACATCGACAAGATCATGTTCACCGGATCGACGGCGACCGGTCGCAAGATCATCGAGAGCTCCGCGGGCAACATCGCGCGGTTGACCCTCGAGCTCGGTGGCAACGACGCCGGCATCGTGCTGCCCGGTGCACACCCGGCATCCATCGCCCAAGACCTGTTCTGGGGCGCATTCATCAACACCGGCCAGACCTGTGCGGCTCTCAAGCGCCTGTATGTGCACGACTCGATCTACGACGAGGTCGTCGACCAGCTCGCGAAGATCGCTCAGGAAACGCCCATGGGCAACGGCCTCAGCGAGGACAACGTGCTCGGCCCGCTGCAGAACAAGCAGCAGTTCGACATCGTCAACCGCCTCGTCGAGGACGCCAAGGCGCACGGGGGGCGGATCGTCACCGGTGGGGCGCCGGCGACCGAGCTGGGGGAGCTCTTCTACCCGATCACGCTGGTGGCCGATGTCACCGACGGCGTGGCCGTCGTCGACGAAGAGCAGTTCGGGCCGGTGCTGCCGATCATCAAGTACTCCGACGTCGAGGACGCCATCTCCCGCGCGAATCGCCTCGACGTGGGCCTGGGCGGTTCAGTGTGGGGCGATCGCGACGAGGCCCGCAAGGTCGCTGCCCGCGTGCAGGCAGGCACCGTGTGGATCAACTCGCACGGCGGCCTGCACCCCGACGTGCCGTTCGGAGGCGTGAAGAACTCGGGCTACGGCCAGGAATTCGGCGTCGCGGGACTGAAGTCCGTCTCGGTTCCGCAGGTCATCAACGGCTGAGGCATGGCAAGGACGACCGTGGTGGATGCATCGGTGATCGTCGTCGGCGGCGGATCGGCGGGCTGTGTCATGGCCCGCCGACTCGCCGACGCCGGCGCATGCGTGACCCTGTTCGAGGCAGGTGGTGAGGACACCAACCCCGCGATCGACGACCCGAGCCGCGCCGGCGAACTGTGGCACTCGCCCGACGACTGGGACTACCGGACCGTGCCGCAGGAGCACGCGGCCGGGCGCCGGCTACACCTGCCCCGCGGCAAGGTGCTGGGCGGCTCGCACGCTCTGAACGCGATGATCTGGGTGCGCGGCGCGCACAGCGACTACGACGGGTGGGCCGAGGAAGCCGGCCCCGAATGGTCGTGGGATGCCGTGCTGCCGGTCTTCAAGGACATCGAGGCGTTCGGGCGGGGGGCCTCCGCACTGCACGGTGCTGACGGCATCCTGCCCGTCACCGATGACTACCCGCTCGTGCCGATCCAGCAGTCGATTCTCGATGCCGCGGTGCAGGAGGGACTGGAGTACAACCCTGACTACAACGGTGAGACGCAGGACGGCGTCTCGCAGGAGCAGGTGACCCTCGTCGACGGGCACCGTGTCAACACGTGGACCGCCTACCTGAAGCCCGTGCGCTCCCGCATCGACCTGCGGACGGGATGCCACGTCCACTCCGTCATCATCGAAGACGGGCGCGCCACCGGCGTGCGATACCGGGCCGACGGCGAGATGCGCGAGCTGCGGGCCGACCAGGTCGTGCTCAGTGCGGGCACCGTGGACTCGCCGGCGATCCTGCTGCGCTCGGGCATCGGTCCGTCGGCGGAGCTGTCGGCACTCGGCATCGACATCGTGCGCGATGTGCCCGCGGTCGGCGAGAACCTGCATGACCACCTGCTCTCGCCGGTGATCTTCCGCACGACGGTGAAGCCGGTGGGAGCCCCGGTGGCGGGCGTGTCGGTCACCCAGACGCATGCATTCTGGCGGTCGCGTCCCGAACTCGACGAGCCCGACACCCAGCCGATCCACTTCTCGGTGCCCATGTACGGGGAGGACCTTGAGCCGGTCTCGGACGACGGGTTCTCGCTCATGGCGGGCATCGTGCGGCCGGCCTCACGCGGGAGGCTCGCGCTGACCGGACCGGGGCTCGACGACCCGGTGTCGATCGACCTCGCCGCGCTCGAAGACGCGGCGGATGTGGCATCCCTCGTCGCTTCCGTGCAGCAGTGCCGGCGGATCGGCGCGCAGCCCGCGCTGGCCGACGAGTGGGGCGCGGTCGAGGTGTACCCGGGACCTTCGGTGGGCGACGACGAGGTCGAGGACTACGTGCGTCGCACCGTCGTCACCTACCACCACCAGGTCGGCACGTGCAGGATGGGTGCCGACGACGGTGCCGTCGTCGACGCGCGCCTGCGTGTGCGCGGGATCGAGGGGCTGCGGGTGGTCGACGCGTCGGTCATGCCGCGCATCACCACGGGCAACACGAATGCGCCCGCGATCCTTATCGGCGAGCAGGGGGCGCGATTCCTCCTGGAGGACCTGGCCGGCACCTGACGCGTCGCGCTGAAACGCCCCGGTGGCCGGTTTCCGGCACCGGGGCGTTTCGCGTGCTCGGACGTTCCGTGCCCCGGTCGCCTCGCGAGTCGAAGGCGAGTCGAAACGACGCGCTTCGAGCCGACGTCGTTTCGACTCGCTCGCTCAACGACCGGGTGAGGTGGGCGTGGTCGTTTTGACTCGCTCCGCTCGCTCAACGACCGGGGCTCAGGCCCGGTAGACGCGCCGCCCGGCGAACCAGGTCTCGCGCACCACGGTGTTGATGATCTCCTCGGCCGGGCCGGTCACGAAGTCGTGGTCGAGGACCACGAAGTCGGCGGACTTGCCGGGCTCCAGCGATCCCGTCTCGGCGTCCAGACCCATCGCGCGCGCGGCGTTGAGGGTGAACACCTGCAGCGCCTCCTCGGCGGTCAGCGCCTGCTCGGGCGCCAGCACGCCCGGCGCGCGGTGCAGCGGGTCGGCGCGGGTGATCAGGCCCTGGATGCCCTCCAGCGGGTTCGGCGACTCGGAGACCGGCCAGTCCGAGCCGCCGGCGACCAGCGCACCGGCCTCCAGCAGCGAACGGTTGGGCTGCAGGTGCTCGACGCGCTCGGTGCCCAGCACCTCGCCCAGTGCCGTGGTGATCACGCCCGGGAACCAGATGAACGGAGAGATGTCGGCGACCACGCCGAGCTGCGCGAGGCGCGGGATGTCGGCCTCGGACAGGAACTGCCCGTGCGCGATCTGGAAGATCGCGTCGGTGAAGCCTTCACCGCGCAGCCGCTCCACGACGTCCAGGACGAGGTGGGCCGAGCCGTCCCCCGTGCAGTGGATCTTCGCGCCGCGACCCTGCTCGGCGACGCGCCGCAGCCAGCCGTAGAGCTGGTCGAAGTCCATCGTCGTCGTGCCGTGGAAGTGCGCGCCGTGCGCGTCATCCGGAACATACGGGTCCAGGAACGACGCTGTGCGCATCGGCGGCACTCCGTCGAGGAAGATCTTCACGAAGTCGGGGCGGTGGTGCGCCGTGCGGTACTCCTCGCCGCGGGCGAGCAGCGCGTCGCCCAGCGGTGAGAAGCCGAAGATCTCATCGTTGATCAGCAGCGAGGTGACCGCCCACGCGTTCAGCGCGTCGGCCTGATCGAGCGAGGCGAGCGCTTGGAGGATGTCGACCGAGACGGCCGCGTCCTGGAACGCGGTGATCCCGTAGCTGTTGGCCAGCTCGACGCCTCGGGCCGATGCCGCCGCGTGCTGGGCCGGGCTCAGCCCGCCGCTGCGCTCGAAGGCCGCCTGCACCGGAATCCCGGCCGCCTCGATGAGCACGCCGGTGGGCGTCCCGTCCTCGGGGTCGAGGACGGTGATCCCGCCCTCCGGCAGGGTCTCGGCGGTGATCCCGGCCAGCTCCAGCGCCCGGGTGGATGCCCAGCGGTTGTGCCGGGAGTCCTCGGCGATCATCACGGGACGCCCGCCGGCGGCCTCGTCGAGCCGTCGCCGCCAGGCGGTCGTGCCGAGCGAGGGAAGAACGGTGGATGCCACGACCCCGCCGGTGATCCACGCGTCGGCCGGCAGCTGCGCGGCGGTCTCGCGCACCCGCTTGAGGATCTGCTCGGCAGTCAACGAAACCGGCAGCGTCAGCTCGAACAGGTCGGTGCGCCCGGCGACGGCGTGGTGGTTGTGCACGTCGACGAAGCCGGGATAGACCGCGGCGCCGTTCAGGTCGCGCACCTCGGTGTCGGGTCCACGGTGGGCGAGCACTTCGTCGGCGGTGCCGATGGCGAGAATGCGGCCGCCTTCGATGGCGATCGCCTCGGCGACCGGCTGGGCGGCCGAGACGGTGCGGATCACGCAGCCTGTGAGGATGAGGTCGGCGGTCATCTCAGTTCGTCCCCTCGGACGCGCCCGCATCCGCGGCATCCCGCAGCGCCGGGTCGTACTCGGCGGGGTGCACCGTGTTCGAGAGCAGCCGTCCGAACGCGCCGAAGGTGAAATGGGTCTGCGAGGTGCCGGCCTCGTCGAGGCCGAACAGCACGCCGTGCGAGCGGAGCGAGCGCTGGTCGCGGTGGTCGGCGACGGTCACCGAGGCGCAGGGAATGACCTTCTCGCGCCACGCGAACACGTAGATACCCGGCCGCAGGCGCCAGGTGGTCTGCTCGTCGGTGTCGGCCAGGCCCTGCTCGGGGCCGGCCAGGCACTGCCAGGTGTACCAGTGCGGCGTGAGGTAGATGTGCTCGTAGGTGTGCTCGCTGGAGTAGACCCACATGGCGCGGCGACCGATGAGCTCGATCGTGGGAGCCGGGGCGGCACCGGTCTGGGCGAGCTCCTCGATCCGGCTCGGGGCGAAGAGCTGCTGCACGGCGGTGTGGCCGGGCGCGGCCTCGCCGATGATGCTGACCACCGCGAGCGCGTACCCGCTGCGCAGGTCGAGGAAGAGTGAGACCGCCTCGTTCGGCAGGTAGTCGTGGTGGAACTGGGCGTAGTACAGATCCTCGTCGACCTCGAACACCTCGCACGCGTCGGTCTGGGCGGCGGGCTCGGTCGGGTCGGACTCGCCCGGCTTGTACACCCACGAGACCGAGCCTGAGCCGAAGGTGTGCGCGATGCGGGTGCCGCGGTCGTCGACCACGGTGAGGGTGCGGCCGACCAGCGCGTCAGAGAGGGGTGCCTTGTTGGCGTCGAAGCCGGGGGCCAGCCCGTCCAGCGGCAACCAGGTGCTGGTGTCGGAGAGGTTGGTGGATTCGGTCACGGATGCTCCTTTGCTCGCGGTCGCGACAGAAGCGGCCGCGCTCGGATCTGCGGTCGCCTCTGTCATCTTCGCCGGTGGATTCCTCCATATGTTGACGTTCCGCGCCCGGGGCTGTTGCCTCAGCGCACACCGCGCACACGTCGCCGCCGGAACCGGGGAGGATGGCTCTGCGCCCCCAAGGAAGAAGGCCGACGATGGACCTGCGCATCCGCTCGCGTGCGGCGCTGATCACCGGCGCCGCGGGAGGGATCGGCCGTGCCGTGGCGCGCGCCCTGGCAGCCGAGGGCGTGCGCCTCGCCCTCGTCGACCGCGATGAAGCTGCGGTGCGGGATGCCGTGAGTGCGGTGCTCGCAGACGCGGCGGCCCCAGCACCCACCGTCGTGCGCCCCCTCGTCGCTGACGTGACCGACGAGGCGGCGCTGGACGCCGCCGTGCAGCGCGCGGGCGAACTCCTAGACGGACTCGATCTGCTCGTGGTGTGCGCCGGGATCTCCGGACCGGTCGGCACGCCGCTGGCGCAGACCCCGGCGTCGGCGTGGGATGCGGTCATGAACGTGAACGCGCGCGGCGCGTTCCTCGCCCTGCGCGCGGCCGTGCCGCTGCTGCGTCGCTCGGACGCGGCATCCGTCGTGATGATCTCCAGCGACTCGGCGTTCGTCGCCGCTCCCGGGATGGCCCCGTACTGCGCCTCGAAGGCTGCCGTGCTACAGCTGGCGCGTGCGGCCGCGGTCGAGCTGCGGGGGGACGGGATCCGGGTGAACGCGATCTGCCCGTCGGTCGTGGACACCCCGATGAGCCGCGGTGACCTGGGCCTTCGCGATGGCTTCGGCGGGCAGGATTATCCGGTGCAGAGCGCCGACGAGATCGCGGCGCAGGTCGCGTTCCTGTGCTCGCCGGCCTCGCGGCCGATCGACGGCGCGGGGCTGGTCAGCGACTTCGGCTACAGTGCAGGCTCGGGATTCCCGGCCTGAACAGGACTGTCAGGACAACGAGGAGAAAGATGACGTTCACAGGCAACGGTTGCGCAGGGCGCGTGGTCGTGATCACCGGCGGCGGCACGGGCATCGGCGCCGCGGTCGCCGAGCGGTATGCGGCGGAGGGGGCGCACGTGGTGGTCGTCGGCCGTCGGCGCGAGCCGCTCGAGCACGTGGCATCCAGCGTCGGAGGCAGGGTGATCGTCGCCGACGCCGCCGACACGGCCGCCGCCCGCGACGCAGTCGCCCAGGTGTTGGCGCGATTCGGGCGTCTCGATGTGCTGGTCGCCAATGCGGGCGGGCACGGCTTCGCCCCGGTCGGCGAGACCGACGACGCTGCATGGGATCAGGCGCTGCGCGCCAACCTCACCACCGCGTTCGTCATGGCCCGTGAGTGCCTGCCGGCGCTGGTCGAGTCGAAGGGGCAGATAGTGATCGTCTCGTCGCTCGCGGGTCTTTTCGCCGGCCCGTCGGTGGCGGGATACACCGTGGGCAAGCACGCCCTTATCGGCCTGACCCGCACTCTGGCCCGCGACTACGGGAAGGCCGGAGTCCGCGTGAACGCCGTGTGCCCCGGATGGGTGCAGACCCCGATGGCAGACGAGGAGATGGATGAGTTCGCCGAGCAGGCAGGTCTCGCCTCCCGCGAGGACGGCTACGCCGCCGTCACCGCGGATGTGCCACTGGGCCGGCCCGCTGCTCCCGCCGAGATCGCCTCGATCGTGCGATTCCTCGGCTCGGGGGAGTCGTCGTACGTGACCGGAGCCGTGCTCGTCGCCGACGGCGGCGCGCACATCGTCGACGTCCCCACGCTGGCCTTCGACCACGCCGGGATGTAAGGTCGGCGCCCCGCCGCTTGTCGCCCGTGGGGTCGTTTCGACTCGCCCGCTGCGCTCCTCGCGGGGAGACCGCCCAAACGCCGAAACAAGGGATTCCGCTCGAAACCCAGGGCTATGCGCCTGGTTTCGAACGGAATCCCTTGTCTCGCGGAGAGGGGGAGGGGCCGCGCGGTATCCCGCCCCGACGCCGGCCCCGCCCCGTCGCCTACGCCGCCCGGCCCAGGTAGGCCTCGTGGAGGATGGCCGGGTCTTCGCGCAGCCGCTGCGCGGAGCCCTGGTAGGTGACTCGCCCGCCGGCGACCACGAGCGCATCGCCGGCCAGGCCGAGCGCCAGGTTCGTGAACTGCTCGACCAGCAGCACCCCGACCCCCGACTCGGCCAGCGTCGACACGATCGGCAACAGGCGCGTGAACACCACCGGCGCCAGACCCAGACTCATCTCATCGATGAGCAGGAACCGCGGCCGGGCGGCGAAGGCCCGCGCCAGCACCACCATCTGCTGCTCGCCGCCTGAAAGCAGCGCGGTCGGGGCATCCCACCGCTTCTCCAACTCGGGGAAGTGCTCGAGCGCCGCACGCGCCTCCGCATCGCTGCGTGCCGTCAGCGAGAGGTTCTCGCGCACGGTCAGCGACGGAAAGACGGCCCGGCCCTGCTCGATGTGCACGATTCCCCGCCGGGCACGCGCCACACGTGACAACTTTCCGATCGGCTCGTCGCCGATGCGGATCTGCCCGCCGGAGTGGGCGATGACGCCCGAGATCGACTCGATGAGGCTCGTCTTGCCGGCCCCGTTCGGGCCGACCAGGGCGGTGATCTCTCCCGGCCGCACCGAGAGGCTCACGTCGGAGATCACAGGCCCGGCACCACGGCTGACGGTGACATCGTCGAGAGTCAGGTGTTCGCTCATCACAGCATCTCCGTCTCGCCCATGTAGGCCTTCATCACGGCGGGGTCGTCGAGCACCTCGTCTTGCAGCCCCGACGCGAGCACCTTGCCGAAGTCGAGCACGGTCAGCCGTGGGCAGACCGAGCGCACCAGATCAAGATCGTGCTCGATGATGATCAGCGCGGTGCCGAACCGTGACGGAACATCGCGCAGCCGTGCGGCCAGCGCCAGATGTTCCTCGTGCGAGAGGCCCGCCGCGGGCTCGTCCAGCAGCAGCAGTCGCGGCCGTGCCAGCATGTTGGCCGCCACCTCGACGAGCCGGCGCGTGCCGACGTCCACCCCCGACAGTCGCGTGTGCGCGGGTGGGCAGCCGAAGAACGCCAGGGCGTCGTCGATGTCCTGCCTGTCGAGCCGCCTACGTGCGACGAAGCGCACGTAGGCGTCGATGGTCAGCGCCGGCGGTACGCGGTCCTGCTGGAAGGTGCGGCGCAGCCCCAGCCGTGCGCGCCGGGTGGGCGAGAGCCCACTCAGGTCTCGCCCGTCGAGCGTGACCCGGCCGCCGTGACCCTGTAGGAAGCCGCTGATCGCATCGACGAAGGTGGACTTGCCGGCGCCGTTGGGCCCGATCAGTCCCATGATCGTGCCCGCAGGAACCTCGAGCGACACGTCATCGAGAGCCCGCAGCGCGCCGAACGTGACGGTCAGTCCCTCCACGACCAGCACGGGCGCGCCGGTCGCCTCCGCCGGATCGAGCGTGGCCACCGTTGTGGTGGTGACCGGATCGACAGGCGGGGATGCCGCAGCCGCGGCATCCGTCGACTCTGATCTCTTCGCCGCCGCAGCGCGGTCCGTGCGCTTCCACCACACATTGCGGATGCCCTGGCCGAGATTCGTCCCGCTGGTCAGAGCCTGCACGCCGAGCACGCCGAAGATGACGAATCCCCAGTCCTGCGGCACGCCCCACCTCTTGAGCAGCTCGGGCACGAGCACCCACAGCACGCCGCCGAAGATCGCCATGTCGATCAGATGCGCGCCGCTCATGATCGCGAGGATGTACAGCGCCAGCGACTGCAGCGGGGTGAAGCTCGACGCGAACGGCAGGCCCACCTGCCCGGCGAGCAGTCCGCCCGAGACTCCGCCCAGCGCCGCCGAGACGGCGAAGGCGGTGAGCTTGGCGGTCTGCACGCTCTGCCCCGCGGCGGCCGTGCCGCGCTCGGAGAACGCCACCGCCTTCCAGCTCGACCCCCACCGCCCGCGCTGCAGGAAGAAGACGGCGACGCCGCAGACGGCGAGCACCAGGATGCTGAAGAAGAAGTACTCCCGGTCGCTGGAGAACGCATCGGGACGCAGGACGGCGACGCCGTCGGCCGACCCCGGAAACTGGATCTGCACGAGCGTGACATCAGCGGCGGCCGCGAACCCGAGGGTGACCACGGCGAGGTTGACTCCGCGAAGTCGCAGCGCGGGCAGGCCGACGAGCACGCCCGCGCCACCGGCGGCAGCCGCGCCGATCACCAGCCACACGATGAAACCGCCCGGTGCCTCGGCGACGTTGAGCGCCGCGACCACCCACGCGCCGATCGCGGCGAACGTGAGCTGGCACAGTGCGATCATGCCGGCCGAACCGGTGACGATCCCGAGCCCCATGATCGCGATGGCCGCGGTCACGGCGCTGACGGCCAGGTAGACGAAGTAGCCGCTCAGGCCCACGCTCAGCGCGTACCCGACGGCGATGGCGACCAGTCCGACCGCGATCGGCCAGCCGATGCGGACGGCAGGACGTTCAGCGAGCCGCATCCCACACCTCCTTGCGCTGCGACCAGAGCAGCAGCACCACGATGAACAGGAACGGCAGGAAGTTGCGCACGAGCGACACCTGGTCGATCTGGGCGACCAGGCCTCCGAGCATGCCCAGCACGAGGCCCCCGACGACGGTCAGGTCCAGGCGCCGGAAGCCGCCCAGCAGTGCGGCCGCCGCCGCGGGGACGATCAGCATCGCCAGGCTCGTCGCGTCGTTGGACTGTGACGGGGCGATGATGATGATCACGAGGGCGCTGATGATCCCGGTGGTGAACCACACGGCTATCGACAGCGGCCGCGACCTGATGCCGAGCAGTTCGGCGGTGGTCGGCCGCTCCGACAGGGCGCGCAGCTGGGTGCCCATTGAGGTGCGCGTCAGCAGCACGTGCACGGCGACGGCGATGACCACGGCCATTCCGACCGTGGCGACGGTGACCTGGCTGACCACGACGCCGCCGATGTGGAACGCGGGCCCGGCGATGATGGGGGCGAACGGCTGCGGCTTGTTCCCGAACAGGATGAACGAGAGCGAGATGAGCAGCAGCAGTGGGCCGACCGTCATCGCCGACCGGGTCGTGACGTCGGCCTCGCTCAGCCAGGTCGCGGCGATCCAGCCGATCGCCGCGGCCAGCGCACCACCGATCACGACGCCGATCAGTGTCGCCGCCCACACCGGGAAGCCGGCGTGGGTGACCAGCCATACTGCGCAGAAAGCGCCGAACATGCCGGTGGCGGCCTGGGCGAAGTTCACCACGCGGACCAGCCGTGACATGAGGGTCAGGCACACGCCGAGGACGGCATACAGCCCGCCGGCTGCCAGGCCCGCCAGAGCACCTTGGATCATCTGCGATCCTCCGTCTCACAAGAAGGGGTGGATGCGGTGGCCCGGCGCGTGCGCACCGGGCCACCGGGGATCAGTTCTCCGGGATGCGGAACCAGTCGTCGGCGACCTTCTCCCACGCGTGGGTGCCGCTCCCCAGCACGATCGGCCATCCCGCAGTGTTGTCGACGCCGAAGTGGTAGGGCGTGCCGATCATCGGGTTCTCGATGGGCTCCATCTCCTGCAACGCCTTGCTCACGGTCTCGCGCGTGATATCGCCCTTCATCGTCTTGAGCACGGTGATGAAGTGCTTCGCGGCCAGGAAGCCGCCCTGACTGAACGCCGTCAGCGGAATGTCGTTCTTCGTCATGAGGTCGCGCCATTCCCGGTTGATGTCGTTGTCCTCGGTGAACGGATAGAACTCGGCCGGCACGTAGATGCCGGCACCGGCATTGCTGATCGCCTTCGCGAAGTTCTCGCTGTAGACGCTGGTCAGATACAGCCATGTCACGTCATCCCAGCCCTGAGCGTTGGCGGCCTTGACCTGACCGATCGCATCGGGCTCGACCGGGTTGATCGCGAGAGCCTTGCAGCCCTTGTCCCGCGCCTTCACGATGTACGGGGTGTAATCGCTGGCCCCGTACGGAACGGTGTCGTCGATGTACAGCGGGTTCTTGCCGGTGATGGCGGTCCACCGATCGATCGCGGCCTGGTACGTCGGTCGCGTCGACCCCGCGATCTCCAGCAGCACGCAGATGTCGGTGAGTCCGAGCTCCTCCGACCCGTACAGCAGGGTGAGGGTCATGTCGTTGAACGGGCCGACGTTGGCGGGCGAGATGTTGTCGCTGTCGAAGCAGCCGGTGTCCACCCCGATCCCTGGGATGGAGAGGATGCCCTCCTGCGCGTAGTACTTCGCGTTCAGCTCGCACTCGATGAGGCTGGCGCTGCCCACGAGCGCGACGGCTTCGTCGCTGCCCACCAGTTCGCGCGCCGCGGCGGTCGCCGTCGCCGGGTCCCCCTTGTCATCGAGCGCCTTGTAGTCGATCTTGCGACCGTCGAGCCCGCCGGCGGCGTTGAACGCGTCGAAGACGGCCGCGGCGGCCTGTGAGGCCTCCGGGAACGTCGCAGCCCCGCTCTTGGTGTTGACCGATCCGACGACGATGTCGCCGCCGGCGTCGGAGCCGGCTCCGGCGCAGCCGCCCAGCGCCAGCGCGCCGGCGACGGCCAGCGCCGCCGCAGCCATCAGCTTCTTCTTCATCGCTTCCCTGCCTCTCTCATCGCCTGCACCGCCGTGGTGCAGGGCGCCGGATCAGTCGCGCAGCGCGCGCCCGACCAGCTCGGTGTCACAGAACTGCTCGAATTCCTGCACGCGGCCGTCTTCCAGACGCCACACGTGCGCGACGCGGGCGGCGAAGAACCGCCCGGTTTTCTTGTACGTGCCCGAGTAGGTGCCGATCCCGACCACGACATCGCCGCCGTCGACGATCTCATCGATGGCGACGGTGTAGTCGTCCCAGTCCTCCTGGATGCGCCCGAACACGTTTTCGGCCACCGCCTGCGGGCCGACGTAGGTGCCGGCGTAGGGGAATCCGGCGGCTTCGGTCCACCGGACCTCGGCGGCGAAGGGCGCCAGCATCCCCTCGAGGTCGCCACGATCGGATGCCGCGTAGTGGGCGCGGATGATGTCGGCGTTGCTCATTCCTTTTCCTTTCAGATCGGCTGGGCGTCGGGGTACGACACCGAGCCGAGGGGGTAGATGTGTCCGCCGCCGCGGGAGTGCTCGGCGCGGCCCTCGCCGTTCAGCCCCAGGAAGACGCCGGTGGTCATCAGCTGGTAGCCGAGGTCGTGCAGCCAGACGCTGGCCACCGCGATGCGGAACTCGCGGAAGCAGAACAGATACAGCCCGTCGGCGAAGCGCCACACCGTCGACAGGTCCATGTCGCCGTGCCCGCGCTGTACGCCCTCGAGGCACTGCCAGGCATAGCGCTGGCTGGAGATGTACACGTGCTCGTACAGGTGGTGCGGGCTGTACCGATAGACGTTGCGCTTGCCGATGAGGTCGCGGCTGGGGCCGGGCGCCTCGCCGGTCGGCTCGCCTCGGTCGGTGACACCGGCGAAGAATCGTTGCGAGACGCGGGGGGTGCCCTCGACCTCTTCATCGTCGATGTGCGACACGACGGCCAGTGCACGGTGCGTCGCCGTCGAGTACACGAGCGTGAGCGCCTCGCGCTCGCGGCTTTCCAACGGAAGGTTCACGAACACGACGTCCTCGCGCACGGCTACGGCATCGTACGGATCGCGGGTGCCCTCGGGCACCTCGATCGCTCCCGTCGCCGACCAGGCCACGGCATCCTCATCGAAGGCGAGCCGGATGCGCGACCCGTCGTCGAGCGTGATGGTCAGGGCGGTGCCGGCCAGCGAGGTGTTCGGCAGGCGATAAGTGTCGATCCCGGCCGAGAAGTCGTCGTAGGTGCGCCATTCGTCGAGCGCGGGGTCGGTCGTGGTGTCGGTCATCGGTTCTCCTTCTTCCAGGGATCGAGCACGGCCTTGAGCACGCCGTCGCGGCGTTCGCGGACGGTGTCGAACGCGGCGGTGGTCTCGGCCAGGCCGAAGCGGTGTGTGACGAGGTCTTCGAAGGGAAACTCGCCGCGCGCGAGCAGAGCGATCGCGGGCTCGAAGCCGCCTGCCGACAGGAAACTGGGCAGGATGTCGGGCTCGCGGGTGAGCAGCTCTTCGTCGGCGCGGAACGTCACCGGTGCATCCGCCCCGCAGGCCCCGGCGAGAACGACGCGGCCGCCGCGGCGCACCAGGCGCACCGCGTCCTGCTGTGCCGCGGCGACACCGGCGATCTCGATCACGACATCGGGGCGCTCTCCGCCGAGGGCATCGATGACCGATGCCGTCACGTCGGCGGTCTCGCGGGCATTCACGACGGCGTCGGCGCCGAAGCGTCGAGCCAGGTCCAGCCGCTCGGTGCGTGTGCCCACGACGACGACGCGGCCGGCCCCGGCGGCGCGGGCTGCGGCGGCGGTGAGGATGCCGACCGGGCCCGGTCCGATCACGACCACGCCGTCGCCCGGCCCGACCCCGCCGCGCGCGATCGCGCGGTGGGCGACGGCGAGCGGCTCGACCAGCACCGCTCGCTCGAAGGGCAGCTCAGGGGGTAGTCGATGAATGACCGCCTCAGCCGGTGCGTGCAGGTACTCGGCGTATCCGCCCCACAGGCCGGGCGCCACCGTCTGCGGGATGTTCACGCCGTACTGGCGCCCGCGCGACAAGCCCGTGGCCATGTCGTCGCTCTCGCACAGGTTGTAGCGGCCCTCCCGGCAGCGGGCGCAGGAGCGGCACGGCAACAGCATCTCGACGGCGACGTGGTCGCCGGTGCGCAGCCGACGGGTCTCGGCCGCGCGCTCGCCGATCGCGGCGACCTCACCGACGAACTCATGCCCGGGAACAAGCGGGAACGGATCGCCGATGTGCCCGGCCAGCAGGTGCAGATCGGTGGCGCAGATGCCGACCAGGGCGACGCGTACCAATACGTCGTCGGGACCGGGACGTGGCACCGGCACCGTCTGCACGGCGATGTTCTCGCGCGTGGGGAAGACGACCTGGCGAGTGGTTTCGGGCACAACGGTCACGACGGCGGGACTCCTCTGCTGCCGGATGCCGCTTCGGCGCGGCATCCCGACTGCCCATGTTTCGCGTGGCCCGCAGGAGTATCAACGGATCGCGGCCTATCGCGCGCCGACAGTCAACCGCCGTGCCGCGCAGGGCAAGAGCGGCGCAGGCGGGGCACCGCCGGGCGGGTGTGACCTCGGTGGAACAGGTGCGACCTCGGCGGAATGCGTGCGGTGAGCGCTCAGCGCGAGTTGCGGTACTCGCTCGGTGAGACGTCGAAGGCCGCTTTGAACGCGCGGCTGAAGTGCGCGGCGTCTACGAACCCCCACCGTGCGGCGATCGCGGCGACCGGGCGGTCCGCATAGACCGGGTCGATCAGGTCGCGGCGGCACTGCTCGAGCCGGCGCGTGCGGATCCACGTCGAAACGGTCATGCCCTGCTCTTGGAAGAGGCCGTGCAGGTGGCGGGTGGAGATGAAGTGCGCCGACGCGATCGAGCCGGGACTGAGCTCGGTCGAGGCGAGGTTGCGGTCGATGTGCGCGCGGATGCGCTGCATGAGCGCGCGGTGCGGGTCGGCTCCGACGTCGTCGAGTCCGAGTTCCCGGGTGAACACGGTCGTCACCAGGTCGAGCGCGCTGTGCGCGAGGCGGGCGCCGGTGGTTCCGGCGAGTTGGTCGAGATTGACGGCCAGCTGGCTGAGATACGGAACGACGACGGCGCCCAGGCCCTCGCTGCCGCTGATGCGCACCGCCGTCAGCTCGCCGACCAGGTGTGCAGGCAGGCTGATCAGGTGGCGCGGGAACATCGCGATCATGCTGCGGAAGTCCTCGTCGAACACCAGCGAATATGGTCTGCTCGTGTCGTACACCGCGAGCGAGCCGGGCTCGAGCACGGCCTCTCGCCCGTCCTGGATGAGCAGCCCGGTACCGGTGAGCATCAGGCTGACCTTGAAATAGTCGCGGTCGTCGCGCGAGATCAACTCGGGCGTGCGCTCCACGACGTGCGGCGTGGCGCGCAGGTCAGTGACGTGCACCTCGTCGACAGCGGCGGCGCGCATCATGCCCCGGAACGTGTCCATGTGCGAGGGCGTCACCTGAAGCGGCACGAACGAGTCGTTCACGGCGGCACGGAACTGGCTGATGTCGCGCGCGAGAGTGGTCGCAACGGATTCGGGGCGCGCAGTCGCCGACACGGGCATCATCACCTCGCAGGTTCGGGATGCTGTCATCATATACGATCCGCCGGAAAGGTCCAGTGCTCACTTCTGCCCGGCCAGGCAAGCTCCGTGCCCGGGCGGTCATGTGCCCGTGCGACGGGCGGGGGAGGATGTTGGGGTTCTGTCGGATGACGGGACCGCATCGAAGGAGCTGCCACATGTCTGCACCCACTACGTCGACGACGAGAACCGACGCGCACCGCCGGCTGGGCGTCTTCGCCGTCGCCTTCATGATCGTCGCGGCATCGGCGCCGCTGACGGTCGTCGCCGGCGGCGTCACGAGTTCGCTATCGGTGACCAATGTCACCGGCATCCCCTTCGGCTACATCGTCCTGGCCGTCGCGCTCGGCATCTTCGCGATCGGCTATGCCGCAATGAGCCGGTTCATCACGAACGCCGGCGCGTTCTACTCCTACGTCGCTCAGGGCGCCGGGCGTCCGGCCGGCATCGGATCGTCGGTGCTCGCGCTCATCGCGTACAACGCCATGCAGATCGGCATCTGGGGGATGCTCGGGTTCCAGGTCTCCTCGTTCATCCAAGAGAAGACGGGGTGGGCGAGTCCGTGGTGGCTGTGGGTGTTCATCGGCATCATCGTCGTCGGGGTGATGGGGGTCAATCGCGTCGACCTGTCGGCGAAGGTGCTGGGCGTGCTCGTGGCCCTCGAGTTCCTCGTCGTGATCGTGTTCGACATCGTGTCGTTCGCGAACCCCGCTGAGGGGTTCACCGCAGCGCCGCTGACGCCCGGCGCCCTGTTCGTGCCGGGGGTGGGCGCGGCTCTTGCGTTCGGCATCGCGGCGTTCATGGGGTTCGAGTCGGCTGCGATCTACGGCGAGGAGTCGAAAGACCCCAAGCGCACGATCCCGCGCGCCACGTTCCTCGCAGTCAGCGTCATCGGCGTGTTCTACGCGCTCTCTTCGTGGGCGCTCACGCTGGCCGTCGGGCCCGGAAAGATCGAGAACCCGAGCGGGATCTCTCCGGAAGAGGCCGGTCCTCCACTGTTCTTCAACTTCGTCGCCGAGCACCTCGGTGTCATCTGGGTCGACATCATGTCGCTGCTGTTCACCACGAGCCTGTTCGCAGCGCTGGTCAGCTTCCACAACGCCGTGGCCCGCTATTCGTTCTCGCTCGGACGCGAAGGGCTGCTGCCGGCGGTGCTGGGCACGGTTCGCGTGCGCAGCGGTGCGCCGTGGGCCGGGTCGCTGGCGCAGAGCGTCATCGCCGTGATCGTCGTGATCGGTTTCGCGGTCGGCGAGCTGGGTTGGAACCCCGACAACGGCCCGTACGCCGTGCTGACCCTGTTCACCTGGCTGACGAACCTCGGCGCCTTCGGACTCGTGCTGCTCATGGTGCTCGTCTCGGTCGCTGTGATGGGCTACTTCGCGCGCGACCGCCGCGATGTGGGGGTGGGTTCGCGGTGGGTGGCGCCGATCATCGCGGTGCTGGCACTCGGGACGGTGTGGGTGCTCATTCTGTCGAACTGGAACGTCATGCTGGGCCAGACCGAGAACACCCCGACCACGTTCATCCTGCCGGCGGTACTGCTGGTCCCGTCGATCGTTGCGGTTTTCTGGGGTCTGTGACTGCGTCGTGCGCGGCCCGAGGTGTACCGCCGCATCGGGCACGGTGCCGACCCCGACACAGCGACGCACTTGGACTGAGCGGCGGCGGCGGCGTTGAACGCTACCTCGACGGGCTGAGGGCCACGGCGCGCGCCGAGGCCCTCACGCCGCACGGATCTTGAGCCATTCCTCGCGGCGCTCGGCCTGCGCGTCGGGGTCGGCGACCGGCGAGGCCATCAGCAACCGCTGACTGTATGGCTGCGCGGGCGCCGTGGTCACTTGCTCGCCCGGCCCTTGCTCGAGGATCTCGCCCTTGTACATGACGGCTACCCGGTGACAGATACGGCGCACCACTCCCAGGTCGTGCGAGACGAACAGGTAGGCGACGCCTGTCTCGCGCTGCAGCTCGATGAACAGGTCGATGATCGTCGCCTGCGTGGTCAGATCGAGCGCCGAGACCGGTTCGTCGCAGATGATCAGGCGCGGCCGCCGCACGAGTGCACGGGCGATCGCGATGCGCTGCCGCTGGCCGCCCGAGAACTCGTTCGGGTAGCGTTCGATGCTCTCTGCGGGGAGGCGTACCCGACCGAGCATCTCGATAATCGTCGCCTTGGCCTCAGCCCACGAGACTCCGGCCACACGCAGCGGCTCTGCGAGGATCTGGCCGATGGTCATGGCCGGGTCCAGCGACCCGTACGGGTCCTGGAAGACGACCTGGATACTCTGCGCCAAATTGCGGCGCGCACGTCCGCGCAGGCGGGTGATGTCCTGCCCGTCGAACCTGATCGTGCCCGATGACGCGTCCGCGAGTCCGAGGATCGCCTTGCCAAGCGTCGACTTTCCTGATCCGGACTCACCGACCAGTCCCATGCACTCGCCAGGAGAGATCTCGAGGCTGATGTTCTTCAACGCCTGGAACTTGCCGTAGTGGACGTCGACATTCTCGACGGTCAGCAAAGGGGCGGATGCTGCACTCATGCCGGTGCTCCTTCCAGCGTGCGGCGCTCTGCGTGCTCGTCGAGTTCGCGGCGTGATTCGGAATCGTCGAGGCAGGCCGCGATAAGTTCCCGCGTGTACGGGTCGGCGGGGGCGCGGAAGATGTCGCGGACGGGCCCAGCCTCGATCACACGCCCGTCCTTCATGACGGTGACATCGTCGCAGATGTCGGCGACGACCCCGAAGTTATGCGTGACGATGATCAGCGCCATCCCTTCCTCTGCCTGCAGCTCCCGCAGCAGCTCGAGCACTTCTGCCTGCACGGTGACATCGAGCGCCGTCGTCGGCTCGTCGGCCACGAGCAGCTTGGGGCGACCGGCCAGTGCTCCCGCGATCAGCACCCGCTGCGCCATCCCGCCCGAGACCTCGTGCGGGTACAGCTTCATGACGCGCTCCGGGTCGGTGATGCCCACGCGGCGAAGCAAGGAGATGGCGTACTCACGAGACCCGCGCTTGCCCATCTTCAGCACCGCGCGCATGGGCTCGATGAGCTGATGTCCGATTGTGAACATCGGGTCGAGGTTGCTGATCGGTTCCTGGGGGATATAGGCGATGTCACGGCCCAGCAGAGCCCGTCGGCGCGCGTGGGACAGTGGCTGGACGTTCGCTCCGTCGATCCAGATCCCCTCGGCCTGGGCGATGGCGTTGCCTGGCAGCAGGTCGAGCAGGGCGAATACCGACTGAGACTTGCCCGATCCGGACTCGCCGACGATCCCGAGTACCTTGCTCGTGCGCACTTCGAAGTCGACGCCGTGCAGCACCTCCGACTCGCGATCGGCCAGTGCGTAGGAAACCTTCAAGCCTCGCACGCGGACGGCGACGTCTTGTTCGGGCGCCGGCAGGCCGGCGCTGACCGTGGCGCGCGCACGGATGCCTCTGCGATCGGCCTTCGTGAGACGGCGTACTTTCTCGCTGCGGGTCCCGGTGATCTGACCCAGGGTGGAGCCCATGATGGCGAACGAGGCGATCACCAGCCCCAGGACGATGGCGGGCGGCACCATGAGCCAGGGGTTCGTGAGAATGCTCTTCATCCCGTCGCTCATCATGCCGCCCCAGCTGGGCTTGAGAGTGTCACCGATGCCAATGAACTGCAGACCGGCTTGCATGCCGAGCGCAACGCCAGCAGTGAGCGAGGTCTGGATGATGATCGGTGCGGCGATGACCCGCAGAATGTGCGACCCGACGATGCGAGAGTGACTGACGCCTGAGACTTTCGCGGCGTCGACATAGGGCTCATTGCGCACTGCCATGGTGGCTGCACGTGTGAGCCGGTAATAGCCCGGTGCCATGAAAACACCCATCACGGCCATCAGGATCAGCATGTTTCCGTTGGTGCCACCAGCGACGATGAGCAGCACGATCATGCCCGGCACTGACATCAGCGCATCGCTGATCCAGCTCAGACCGCTGTCGGGAAGGCCGCCGAAGTAGCCGCCCAGAAGACCGGCCGGAACGCCGATGCCGATCCCCACCACCATGACGATGAGCGCGCCGAGAAAGGCCTCCTGGCCGCCCCACACCAGACGGGACCACAGGTCGCGACCGACGGCGTCACCGCCGAGGATGTGCTGCCAGCTGGGCATCGCGTTGACGAGGTCGTAATCGATGTGGGCGGGATCGTGCATCTGAATCAGCGGCGCGGAATACGTCGCAACGAGGACGACCAGAATGATGATCCCGGGGATGAGACCGCCCGGGTGGGTGAAGAAGCGGCGCGCGACGCTGCGCGATGAGCGCCGCTTCTTTGGCCGGCCGGCGTTCGCACGGCTGTAGATGACGCCGGTGGTCATCGGATCCTCGCCTTCGGGTTGATCCAGCCCAACACGAGGTCGAGCAGGAAATTGACGATGACCACGAACACAACAGTGGTCACCGTGATCGCCAGGAGCATCGGGATGTCGCCGACCTGAGACGCCTGCTGTGTGGCGATGCCCAGGCCGGGGAGATTGAAGACCGTCTCGAGCACGATGACGCCGCCCAGCAGACTCACGAACATCAGGGCAAGGACGGTGACGGCGGCCGGGGCAGCGTTGCGCAGCAGATGCAGCGATATGCGGGCGGTGCTCAGACCGCGGCTGCGCAAAGTACGGATGAAGTCGCTGGAGCCGGCTGTGACGATGGCGTTGCGTAGCTGCTCGGCGATCATCACGACGCCGCCCAGTGCGAGCGCGATGGCGGGGAGGGTGATCGATTGCAGCCAGCGGCCAACGGAGACATCCGGACGGATGTATCCGAGTGCCGGGAACCAGCGCAGATGCACAGCGAAGACGATGATGAGGAAGACGGCGACCCAATATCCCGGTACGGCGAACAGGACGACGGATGCGCCCTTGGTGATCCGGTCGACGGTGCTGCCAGGGCGGAGCCCTGCAGCGATTCCGAGGATCGTTCCGAAGATCGCGCACAGCAGCAGACCGAACACGACCACCGACATCGTCACCGGGATGCGGATGCCCAGGTCGGTGAGGATCGGGGTGTTGGTACGCCAGGAGAGACCGAAATCGCCGTGGAGCAGCCCGGTGAACCAGTTCCAGAACTGGGTCAGCAATGGCTGGTCCAATCCGATCCGTTCACGCAAAGCAGCGATCTGCTCGGGGGTGGCGGTCTTTCCGATCAGGGTGGCCGTCGGGTCGGGAATGGCCAGATGGGCCATGAAGAAGGCGCCGACGGCCATCGCGAGCACGAGTACAACTGCACTCAGGACTCGTCGGGCGACGAAAACGATCATTACTGTCCGATCTGGTTGTGCGGGGAGGAGCAGATCGCGCCCCTCCCCGCGGAGGTCGTGCCTGCGTCAGCTGCCTGCGGGCAGGAACTGCTCCAGGTTGGGGACGTACAGACCCTGGACCGGACGGATGGTGACCCCGGGAACCGTGACGTAGTACGACGCACCATGGTTCCACACCACGAACCACGCGTTCTCGGTCGCGTAGGTGTTGTATTCGCCAGCGATCTTGTCGACGTCGGCACCGGCGGTGTGCAGCTGAGCGTTCAGCTTCTCCAACTGTGCGTTTCCCTTGGCCGAGTCGAACGGGTTCGACATGCCGGGGGTGAAGAAGTCGGTGATCGTCTTCGTCGGGTTTCCGTACAACTGCAGGAATGCCATGTACACCGGGAAGTTTCCGGCGAACACCTGCTGGTTGTAGGTGGCAGGATCGAGGTTCTCAACCTTGACCGTGATGCCGATCTCTTCGAGCGACTGCTTGACCGTGGCCGCGGTCGCCGCGAACAGTGACATCGTCGGCAGGCTCAGCGTAAAGCCGTTCGGGTAGCCCGCCTCGGCAAGCAGCTGCTTCGCCTTTGCGACATCGTATGGGTACAGCTTGTCGAGTTCGGGGTCGATCGTCGTGAACACCTGGTTGGTGGGTACGCCGTTCGGGTCGTTGGCCGCCTTCGTGATCGCGGCGCGGTCGAAGGCCATGTTCAGAGCCTGACGTACCTTGAGGTTGCCGAGGGGCTCGAACTTCGAGCCATCACGATCGGCGAGCATGAGCCCGGTCCATCCGCTCATGACATCTGTGATGGTCCAGCCGTTCTCGTCGGCGTCTGCCTTGAGCTGGTCGCTCCACGAGGCGAATTCCACGTTGATGACGCCCGTGGACATTGCGTTCGACATTGCTGTCGCGTCGGGGATCACGTGCACCTCGACGGTCTTCCACGGGAACTTGTCGGCCTGCCACGCGTCGGGGTTCTTCGTGAAGAAGTAATCCTGGCCCGCGGTCGACTTCGACGCGTCGAACGTGTATGCGCCCGAACCGCCATCGGGGGAGGTCTCCTGCGTGTACTTCGGATCGGAGAGCACCTTGGGCGAGACCATGTAGCTGTTGCCCAGACCGAGGTTGAAGAGGAAGCCCGGGTCGGGCTGCGACAGCGTGACTTCGACGGTCGCGTCATCAACCTTGGTCGTCTTGACGACGTTCACGTATGCGGGAGCAGTGAACGGCGCCTTGCGCAGGTAGTCGAAGTTTGCGATCGCCGCGTCGGCATTGAACGGCTCGCCGTCGCTGAAGGTCACACCGTCAGCCAGGTGGAAGGTGTAGGTCAGCTCGTCCTTCGACATGTCGAAGCTCTTGGCCAGCTGACCGTACGGCTCGCTCTTCTCGTCGATGAGGACGAGCGAGTCGTACACCGCCGAGAAGAACGGCGCGTTGAAGCCGGCGCCGCTCTGCCCGATCTCCCAACCGGTCTTGTCGAAGACGGTGCCGATGCTCAGCGTGTCGGGAGCAGAACCGTCGCCGCCGTCGTTGGTGGCTGTGCCGGTGCCGCCCGAACAGGCGGTCAGCGAGAGGGCTGTGGCAGCGATCATCGCAGCGATGCCCCAGATGGTCTTCTTCTTCATCTCACTTCTTTCCGTGAAGTTCAGTGATGGAGGGGTGACCGTGACGTGTCGGCCATGACCCGTGGTTCTGTGATTCTACAGTTGTTGACAAACTGTGCAACCCTATTTTCTCCGACTGTTGTCGTCTTGTGACATCAGGCCGCGGTTGCGACCAGAACGCGCGGGCTGCCGGGCACATCGACGTACTCGTTGAAGCGCCAGCCGGCGTCTTCGAGCCATGATGCGACGGTCTCCTCGGGCCAGACGATGGTGCCGTCGAAGTTGAAGTATTCGGCGGCATGGCGCGCGTCGAGCTCGCGTTGGGTGGGCAGCGAGTCGAGGAAGAAGTCGAACAGCGCGAGCTTGGCGTCTGCCTTCGCTGATGCGCGCAGGTTCTTCAGGATCCGCCGGTTCTGCTCGTCGGTGAAGCGATGGATGACGTGCACGGCCAGGATCAGGTCGTGCGCGCCACCGGGCACGGCGGTTGCGGTCTCGCCGGCTTCGACCGCGATGCGGTCGGATAGGCCCGCAGCTTCGATCTCGGGGGTGAGCATCGGTCCGGACTCAGCCGGGTACACCATGCGTGAGGTCAGCTCGGGGTTGCGCTTGGCCAGCTCGATCGACCAGCCCGCCGTGAACCCACCGAAGTCCAGCACGCTGATCGGGCCCGACGTGGGGAACTTCTCGCCGAACCAGTGCGCATGCAGGCCGTTGTACTGCATGACGCCGGCCATGAACATGCCCCACCCCGCCTCGTCGAAGTCGAGGGTGCCGCCCTCGTCGGCGTCGACGGTGTGACGATAGTGCCCGAACGCCTCGAAGCTGCCCTTTTCGAGGAAGTTCAGGAAGGCGCTCAGGTCCCGCTCGCCGCCGGTGAGGTACTCGGCGGCGTCGTCCGCCAAGACGTAGTGTCCGTCGGCGCGGTTGAGAAGGCCCGCAGCGGCGGCGCCATCGAGCAAGATGCGCACCTGGCGTTCCGGATGTTCGGTGGCGGCGGCCACCTCGGCGGGTGAGTGTGCGCCCTCGGCGATGGCGCGGAACAGTCCTATGCGTGCTGCGTTGAACAGCTGCTTGGACGCCATGTAACCAGTGGCGATGTCGAGGATGCGGGTGGGGTCGGCAGTCATTGCGATTCTCCTGTGGTGGATGTCACGTCGTTGTTCTCCACATCGAGTCGGGTGACAGGCTCCGCCTCGAGGCTGGATGCACAACTCTACAAGTGTGGAAAATAAAATCAAACCTCGGCATGATGGACCTATGACCAACACGCTTCTCACTGTCAGGAACCTCCCGGGCGCCGATGCGGTGCTTCTCATCCATGGGCTCGCCTCCGACGGCCGCTCCGACTGGGAGACGACCGGTGTCGTCCAGGCGCTCGCCGACGCCGGTCGCGGGGCGATCGTCGTCGATCTGCCCGGTCACGGAGACGGCCCCTCGCTGCACCGAGGCCAAGCGACCACGAGCGACATCGCCGCGGCTCTCGCCGATGCCATCGCCGATGCGGGGCTTGAAGTCGCCGACGTCATCGCATACTCGCTGGGCGCTCGGCTCGCCTGGACCCTGGCCGGCAGCGGCCTCGTGCGGCGGCTGGTGCTGGGGGGGCTCAGCCCAATGGACCCGTTCGGTGAAATCGACGTCGACGCACTCGAGGCCGCCGCCGGGGGAGCGGTCCCTGCCGACCCGATGATCGGGATGCTCGCGCAGATTCTGCGGGCCCCGGGCGTCGACGCGGCCAGCGTGGTCGGTCTGATCGACGCCCTGCACGCCGAGCCGTTCGATGCGGGAGTGGATGCCCCGACCTGCCCGACGCTGTTCATCTCGGGTTCCGACGACCAGATGTCGCAGGGCGTTGAGGCGCTCGTCACGGCCGTGCCCGGTTCGACGCTCGAACGGGTTCCCGGTGACCACCTCGGCGCGCTCGCGTCCCCCGAGTTCCGCGCGGCCGCCGTGAGGTTCGTCACGACCGATCGTTGAGCGAGCTCAGCTGACCGGTGCCGGCGCCACGCCGCCGGCGATGCCGCCGGGAGGAAACCAGGTGCCGTCGGGGTTGACGTCGCGGTCCAGCCAGAGGCCGGCAGCGGCATCCCGAATGGGGTCCGCCCCGAGCCGCTCGAGCAGCGTCAGCGCGCCGATGGCGTCGTCGAACTGCGCGATCGAACGGCAGCCGAACAAGACGTTCGCGGTCGCGGGGTTGGCAAGGCAGTAAGCGATGGCAAGCTGGGCGGGGGTGACAGCCAGCCCTTCAGCTATCTTCTGTACGCCGGGCCATGCCGCGATGATGGCGTCTCGGATGCCGCCCACGTCCGCACCGATCTTGCGCCCGGGGGAGGTCTTGCCCACCAGGATGCCGCCCTCGAACACGTCCGAGGCCTGAAGCGTGAGGCGACCGTCGGCGAACAGCTCGCCGTAGAACGGTCCCTCAGCCATCGATCGGCGCACGAGCGAGTACTTCAGCTGCGCGAAGCTTGGTGGGGTGAGGCCTTCGGCCTGTGCGAACTCGATCGCGAGGACCGCCTCATCGTACGGCCAGTTGTTGATGCCCCAGGAGCTGACACGGCCCGCGTCGATCTCGCCCTGGATGTCGCGGACGACCTGTCGGATGTCGACGGGTGCCATGTGATCGCCCACCACGACTGTGTCGACGGAATCGATGCCGATGCGGTCGAGCGAGGTGTGCATCCAGTCGTCGAAGCCGGTGTTCGGATAGTCCCAGAGCCAGAGCTTGCCGCACACCAGATAGTCGGAGCGGTCCAGGCCAGCCTCGCGCACGATCTCGCCGAACAGGATGTCAGTGCGCGCACCCTCGGCGTGCGGCCCCATGTTGTAGTTGCCGACGTCGAAGAACCCCGCGCCGGCGGCGGTCGCGCGCTGCACGAGGGCGACGGCGTCATCGCGCTCCATGCGGTCCCAGATGTTCCATGAACCAAGTGCGAAGACCGGAATCTCGGGCCCGCCGGGGCCGAGTGCGCGGGTGGGGACGATGTTGTCGGCCACGATGCCTCCCAGAGTATGCGATTGTTTTTCTACAACCGTATAATATCCAGGCGGGTCATTTCCTCCCCACCGAGCCGAAGGAGTCACAGGTGAGCACACGCACGGTCCTGATCACGGGCGGGGCAGGCGGCATCGGCCGCTTCCTCGCCGAGGCTTTCCAGTCCGCAGGGGACCGCGTGGTCCTCGTCGATCTGCCTGGAGAGAAGCTCGACGCTGCCGGCGCCGAGCTGAACGCCCCGACGGCGGGCATCGACATCACCGATCCGCAGGCGGTCGCCGCGGCGGTCGCCGACATCGCCCACGAGCATGGCCCCATCGGCGTGCTGGTCAACAATGCCGGCATTCTGCACCTGCACGGCGACGTACTCACCCTGCCGGTTGCCGACTACGAGTCGACGATCCGCGTGAACATCCTTGGGACCTTCGCGGTGACGCAGGCTGTCGCTGCGCACATGGTCGGGGTGGGCACCCGCGGCGCGATCGTGAACATCTCGTCCATCGGCGGACGCCAGCCCACCCCGGGCATGGGTGCCTACGAGACGAGCAAAGCCGCCGTCGACGCGCAGACCCGGTGGGCCGCCATCGAACTAGCCGCACATGGCATCCGCGTCAACGCGGTCGCGCCAGGGCCCGTCGATACACCGATGATGAAGATGGGCATGCCGGACGGCTCGCCGATGCGTGAGGCCTGGCTTGCTCGCATCCCGCTCAGGCAGATGGCCGACCCGGCGCAGGTCGCGGCAGCGGCGGTGTTCCTCGCCTCGGACGGCGCAGCCGACATCACGGGTGTCAGCCTGCCGGTTGACGGCGGCCAGCTCCTGGCCTGAGCGCCGGCGTAAAGGGGTGGATGCCGCGGCTTGCGGCATCCACCCCTTCATCGTTGCCGCCACGACCACGGATGCCGCGGGCTACGCCTCACCGGTCGCGATCGGCGCGGAAGCGGCGTCGTAGACGACCTCGCCGCCGAGGTACGTGCGCTCGATGCGGAGTGTGGGCAGGCCCTGGGCGCCGACAGCGTCGGGGTCGTCCGAGAGCACGGCGAGGTCGGCGACCTTGCCCGGCTCGAGAGTGCCCTTCCAGCTCTCGGCGTGGTCCTGCCAGGCCGGCACCGCCGTGTAGCGGCGCAGCAGCTCGTGCAGGCGCGCCCGGGCATCGGCCGCGGGGCCGAGCAGCCGGTCGGCGGCGGCGATCTCGGTGCGCCAGTCCGGGGGCAGCACCGGGGCGTCCGAGCTGAGCGTGAACGGGACACCCGCATCGAACAGAGCGCGCGCCGGCCAGTCGGGCGTCGGCACGGGTCCGCCGGTGGCCGCCGCTGCCCACTCCGAGGTCACCGCCGCGATCCCGGCCTGGATCGTCGCGCCCATGCCGGCCTCGGCCAGCAGCGGCGCGGTGTCCCGCGGCAGCAGGTCGGCGTGCACGACATAATGTCGCAGGTCGGCGGGATGCTGCGCGACGGCCCGACGGACGGCATCCACCACCACGTCGATGGTGCGGTCGCCGGTGGCGTGCACGGCCACCTGCAGGCCCGCTTCGTGAGCAGCCACGATCGCGGTGCGCAGGTGCGCTTCGCGCTCGTCGTCGTCGCCGCCGTCGAGCAGCAGCGCACCGTGCGTGCCGTCGTCGTACCGCCCGTGGATGTAAGCATTCCGCATGGGCGGGATGCCGTCGCCGAAGATCTTCACGCCCGCGATGCGGAACCGCGCGGGATCGCGGACGGTCGTGTCGGCGTCGCGGATGCCGTCGAGGATGGCCTGCGTGCGCGCCGGCCCGTCGATGAGGCCGAATACCAGCAGCAGGTTCACTCGCGCTCGCAGCAGTCCTTCGGCGTCGAGCGTGCGATACAGGTCGAGTACGGGCTGGCCGAAGCTGCCGGTGGGTCCGTCGTCTTCGCCGGGGCCGATGCCCGGCTCGGTATAGCTCGTGATGCCGAGCGAAGCGATCACCTCACCGGCGCGCAGTATGGCTTCACGTCGTTGCGCATCGTCGTGGACGAGTGCTCCCTCGCGCGGCCCACCGGCACCGAACACGGTGTCGGGCCACATGCCGCCGAGCCACGACGCGTGCAGATGGGAGTCGTTGATGCCGGGGAGCACCGCCCGCCCTTCCAGCTCCACGACATCGGTGCCGGCGTCGATGTACGGCTCAATGTCGGTGTCTGCCCCGACCGCGAGGATGCGACCGTCGCCGATGGCGATCGCTTGGGCGCGCGTGTCCTGTGCATCCAGCACGTGGACCCGGCCGCCTCGCAACACCAGATCCGCGCGGACGTCGTCATTGATCACGCGTTCCTCTTCTCACTTGTGGCACGTTGTGTCAACGTATGTAGACTAAACCACACGCCGCGAAGGAGTGACAACTTCTTCGAACCGGAAGAACCGGAAGAAATGGAATTGCGATGACGCTTCCCACATCCACCCGAGCCGCCGTCCTCGTCGAGCATGGTGCCCCGCTCGAGCTGCAGGACCTGCCGCTGCCCGAGACCATCGAACCCGGCGCCGCCCTGGTGCGGCTGGTCTGCTCCACGCTGTGCGGCACCGACATCGAGATCTGGGAAGGCAAGATGAGCTTCCCCGGAATGCTGCCGATGGTTCTTGGCCACGAAATGGTCGGCGAGGTAATCGCGGTGGGTGAGGGCGCACACGACGCCACCGGACGCCCGCTCGAGATCGGCCAGCGCATCGGCTGGTCCGAGTCGGTGTGCGGGCAGTGCTTCGGATGCACCGTGCTGCGCGAGCCGGTGTTCTGCCAGCGCCGTGGCTATGGCTTCATGCAGCGGAGCGATGTGCCACCGTTCGCGACCGCGGGCCTGTCGGAGTACGCATACGTCACCCCGGGTGCGCAGAAGCTCATCCTGCCCGATGAGGTCAAGGACGCGTGGGCGGCGATGGCCGGGTGTGCTGCCAAGACCGTGCTGCGCGGTTTCGACCGCGCCGGCGGCGTCCGCGTGGGCGACACCGTCGTCGTGCAGGGTGCGGGCGCGCTCGGCGTGTTCGCGACGGCGGTCGCCAAGGTCTCGGGCGCGTCCAAGGTCATCACCGTCGGCGGCCCCGACGAGCGGCTCGAGATCGCGAAGCGGTTCGGCGCCGATCACACCGTCAACATCTCGGCGGGCAGCGAGGGGATCGTCACGCAGGTGATGGAGTTGACCGGCGGCGCCGGCGCGAACTTCATCATCGACGTCGCGGGTGCACCCAGTGTCGGCCCCGAGGCTATCGGCATGGCCGCCGCCCGCGGTACGTTCGTGGTCATCGGCAGCACCGGCCCGGTCGGCGAACCGTTCCCGCTGTCCGGGATCATGGGCAAGGAACTCACGGTCGTGGGCTCCATCAACGGTGACGTGTCGGACTACTTCCACGCGATCGAGTTCTTTCGCGCCTTCGCCGACCGCTACGACTGGGACGCCCTGTTCAGCGCGCCCGTCGGGCTCACCGAGGCATCCGAGTGCATCGTGCACATGCACGAGCAGACCGAGCTGAAGGCTGTCGTCGACCCGCGACTGGGCTGACGATGCGTAGAGGAGGAGAGATCATGACAGCGACCGTTCCCCGCCGCACTCTGGGCGACGCGGGCTTCGAGGTGCCGGCCCTCGCCCTGGGTTCGTGGCACACCTACGACCGGATGGACTTCGAGGACGCCGTCACGCTGCTGAGCACCGCGATCGAACACGGCGTCAACCTGTTCGACGTCGGTGTCTACGGGTTCCCGGGCATGCAGCCGCCGGCCATCACCGACGTGCTGTTCTCGGCGATCATCCGCGCCGTCGGCGCGCCCCGCGAGGACTGGCTGCTGTCCGAGAAGGTGTGGACCGACGCCTACGATGGCGGCTTCGTGCCGCAACTCGAGCGGGCGTTGTTGCGCGTGGGCACCGACCACGCCGACCTCGTCGTGCTGGGCGACATCCATCGCGACGACCTGAACATGACGCAGATCGCGAGCGCGATGCAGGAGCTTGTCGACCATGGCCTGACCCGTGCCTGGGGCGTGAACAACTGGTCGGCTGGCAACATCGCCGAGTTGCGCCGGGTCGCCGCTGCCGAGGGTCTGGTGGGCCCCGCGTTCGCTCAGCTGAAGTACTCGGTGGCGCGCCGGTCGATCCCCGACGGCGAGCCCTTCGCGAGGCTGTTCGACGACGGGTTCGTGTTCGAGGCGTCGGACTGCCTTGAGGGCGGGTATCTCGCCGGACGCACCGACCTCACGCGCGAGGTCGGTCGCGACCCGGGCGATGTTCGCGCGAAGCTGCTGAGGTACCTGCCGGACTACGTCGCGACGGCCGAAAAGCTCGGTACCACGCCCGCACGCCTGGCGATCGCCTTCACGCTCACGCATCCGGCCAACGTGACGACGTTGTTCGGGGCCACCAAGCTCAGCCAGCTCGAAGACAACATCGCCGCCTTCGAACTCGTCGAGCAGATCGGCAGCGCAGAGGTGCGGGCGGCCGTCGACCCGTTCTGGGCCGACAAGGACATCGTCGACCCCGAAGGGCCGTGACGTGGGATGCCGGTGCCCACCGTTACGGCCGGGAACCGGCATCCCACATCCTCCGGGCCACGGGCCCGATCATCGCGCGATGACGCGCACCCTCGCGGGAATCGCCCGCGCTCTCAGAGTGGAGAAGGAATGTCGGACTACGAGCGGGTGCCGCCGGTGCCCTACGACCCCGAGCTACTGGTCGGAATGGAGATGATGCGGCAGGTCTTCGAGCCGATGCCACTGCGCGCCGACACGATTGTGGCCAGTCGCGAGCACGTCGACCGGATCATCGGCACCGACCTCGCACCCATGGCCGGTGATGCGCCGGTACGCATCGAAGAGGTTTCGATCCCCGGACCGTCACACGATGACCCCGAGATCGTGCTGACGATCGTGCGCCCGAAGGATCCGGTTCACGGCGCCTCGGGGCTGTATGCAATCCACGGCGGTGGCATGGTGTTGGGCAACCGGTTCATGGCCGCGGGGGCCCTCATTCCGCTCGTGCTGGAGTTCGGCGCCGTGGGCGTCTCAGTCGAGTACCGATTGGCGCCCGAGAATCCTTGGCCCTCCGGTGTTGAGGACTGTTACGCGGGCCTGGTCTGGTTCTCGGCGCACGCGGCCGACCTGGGCGTCGATGCCGAGCGCATCCTCGTCATGGGCTCGTCTGCCGGCGGCGGCCTGTCGGCTGCCGTGTCGTTGCTGGCGCGCGAACGCGGGGGCCCGAAGCTGGTCGGCCAGCTGCTGGACGCACCGATGATCGATGACCGAAACACCTCGGTCTCCACCCGCCAGTACGATCTCATCGGCGTGTGGGATCGGAACAACAACGACACCGGCTGGAAGGCGCTGCTGGGGGAAGATGCCGGGACCGACCGGGTGCACTGGTCGGCGGCGCCGAATCGCATGGAGGATCTCTCCGACCTGCCGCCCGCGTTCATCGAGGTGGGTGCAGCCGAGGTCTTCCGCGTCGAGGCTGTCGAGTATGCGTCACGCATCTGGGCAGCCGGAGGCCAGGCCGAGTTGCATGTCTGGTCGGGTGCGCACCACGGCTTCAGCGGGTTTTCGCCCGAGGCCATCGTCAGCCGGGCGGCGAACGACGCGCGGATGAGCTGGCTGCGAAGGATCCTCGCCTGAAGACCGGCCGGGCTCAGGTCTTATTCGGATCCGGGCCCGGTCTCACGTGGCACTCCCAACCGTTCGAAGAAGCCGTCGATCATCGCTTCCAGGTTGGCTCGGTCGGAGAAGTCGGGGGTGATGGCGCTGAGCACGGTGGCACCCACATTCATGTAGATCATCTCCCGGACGATCTCCTCGTCGCTCGCGTCGGTGTCGATCAGCCCCTGCGCCCGGCATTGGGCGATGAGCTCCAGCGAGTCTGAGCGCCAGCCGGCGAGGTGCCCCTGGTATGCATCGCGGATCGTGTCGGACGAGAGTCCCCGTTCCCAGAAGGCCAACAGTACGCGGGCGGAATCGCGGGATTCGGCATCCAATGGCATTGTCGCGCGGACGATCGCACGGAAGGCATCGATGCCGGTCAGGCCCTTCGTAGACTCGGTCAGACGCTCCACGATGCGGTCCATCGAGAGCTGATAGGCGCCCTGGATGATGTCGTCCTTGCCCGGAAAGTAGTGCTTGAGTGCGCCATTGGCGAAGCCTGCCTCGGATGCGATCTCGCGCATCGTGGCAGCCTCGAGCCCTCCCTTCACGATCAGTTTCCAGGTGACGTCGATGATGTCGCGGCGTCGCTGGTCGTGGTCGATGGCTTTGGGCATGGCTGTGGAGGACTCCATTCGTGCACGTGCGCGGTGGTTTCCCAGTGTATGACTGCGGTGCCGTGCCGGAGCGGTCGGCGCCGCCCGCGCGACGCGGGGGACGGACCCATTCTATTTCCTACGATTGGAGAGGGGGCGACGGTGTCGAACACCGCGAGCCGAGACTCACCCGGCGCTGGGAATCCGCACGCTCAGTGATCGCAATGGCAGGGCCCTCCGCCGCAGCAGCATGATCCACCGTCCCGCGCGTGTGCCTGGCTGGATTCGGGCACGTCCATTGCGGGATTGCGGTCAAGGAACCCGTACGGCTTGAACCAGAATCCGGCGTAGTCGACGGGCATGATCGGCCAGTCCTCGGTGCGCGGAATGTGCGTGAGACCGAACGTGTGCCAGAGCACGAAATCTTCGCCGTCGATCGACCGGTTGCCGGCCGAGTATGCCGGCAGCCCGGCGCCGCCCTGGTGTGCGTTCGGGTAGCGGCCCGCCGGCCAGATCTGGCCCGGCTCGTACGCGGTTGCCCAGATGTGCTTGGTCGCGAATGCGGCGCGCGCTGCCACCGATGAGCCGGGATCTGCCATCAACAGCGCTGTCGGCTCGGGGATCAGATGGTAGGCAGTGGGCGCGCCGGTGTAGTTGGTCTTCGAAGCCGACTGCACCTCCCAGACGCGTGCGACCGAGGTGTCCGCCTCGCGCTGCGCCTGCTGCTCGGTGGCCAGCGTCGTCGAGGTCCAGGTGAAGGCGTTGCCAAACGGGTTCTGCTCGCCCATGGGAATGCGCGCCGCGTCGATTTCGACGAGACGATTGTCTTCACCGTCGACCGCGACATCGAGCCGTGCGCAGAACAGGTGCTGGTGCACAGGCGCGAACACGCCCGGTGCTATCTCGTTCGCGTGTGGGTTCGTGCTTCCCGGCTCGCCCGCGCCGACGAACACGATGCCCGTGGCTTTCGCCTCGAGGTGGATCGAGCCGTCCAAGTAGAAGTACCAGTAGAAGCCGTAGTCGTAGTTGCCGATCGTCGAGAAGTACGAGACGACGAGCCGCCGCGAGCGCCGAACCTGAGCGCCGACCGGGCCCTGCTCGGTGTGCTTCCAGAGGATGCCGTAATCCTCCTCGTGCATGCACACGACGTTGGGGATCTGCACCGCGTGGCCGTGGTCGTCGGCGACGTATCCGTCGAAATAGCGGATGACGCCCAGGCAGTCGCAGCCGAGCTCGAGGTGGTTCGCGTTCTTGCCGAGCAGGTACTCTCCTGCGTCGAAGTAGCTTATCCAGAACCGGGTGTTGCTGGTGTCGCCGTAGGGAACCACCATCTCCGGTACGCTCGCGCGCGCCAACACCGGCCGGTCGGCGAAGCGCACGTCATGCAGTACCAGGCCTTCGCGGGCGTTGAAGCCGACACGCAACGACCAGTTCTCCCACTGCACATGCGAGCCGTCGACGTGGAAGCTGGGCCCTTCGGGCTGGGTGATCTCGATGGGCTTGAGCGAAGTGCGCACCGGTCCCACAGCCTCGCCCGTGTACTGGCCGCTGCCGGCCGGAACCGGGGTATCTCCCTCGTCTTCGATGCCGATGACCTCGTTCTTCACGAGGTCGATGTGAACGATGAGGCCCTCCACGGGGTGCGCCCATGGAATGTCGTCTTCGCTGTCGCGCAGGAACGTGAGCGATCGGATGACGCGCCGCCCCACCTCGTTCGCCCGGCCGACGAAACCCGGCGCGAGTGGCGAGCAGAACGCGAGGTCGATCCGGTCTTCAAGGCCACGCCGGCGCATTGCCGCCTGCCACTCGGGAGAGGCCTTGACGATCTCCTGAGCACGGCCGTACTCCTCGAAGAGGTACTGCGGCTGGCCATAGGGTGGCTCGGATGCAGCGTGCTCGTGAGCCCTGATGACCTCGCCCCGGGTGATCGAGACAATGGCCTCGATGACGCGGCCGGTCGCGGCATCCATCAGCGTGACGTCGACCCGCCGGTCGATCTCGTCGCCGGGATTCCACGCCGCGAGCTCGTCTTTGGTGGGCTCATCGGGCAGCAGCATCGGTACACGCCATGTGTCGCCGAGAAGACCTGCGGCCACGAGGATCTCGCGGGCGCGGTCGATCTCGACGCCGGTGAGGGGATCGAGGGGGTGCTGTGGTGCAGGGGCGTGCTCGGGGTGCGACATTGCGAATCCTCTCCAAGCCGTGCGCGGGCGCACACGTAAGTTTGAGCGGTTGCTCAATAATACTCCGAGAATGCCGCGCGTCGACCCCATCGGAGTCGGACGAGCGGGCATGATCGAAGAGTGCCCAGACGCGTGGACCCCGACCAGCGCCGCGCCCAGATCGTCGACGCGTATCTGCGCATCGTCGCGCGCTCGGGCGTCGCGGCGGCAACGAGCCGTGTGCTCGCTGACGAGGCTGGCATCGCCGCCGGCGCGCTGTGGCACTATTTCGGTGGGTTCGACGAGGTGGTGCGCGCGGCGTTCGAGCGCGTCTACCGTGAGAGCGATGCGCGTATCCAGGCGGCGCTCGAGGGCCGACGGGGGCTCGATGCCGTGCGGGCGATGATCCGAGAGATCGTGCCGCACGATGCGCAGACCCGCAATGAGGCGACGGTTGTGGTGAGCTTCTGGGGGCTGCTGCCCGCGCATGAGGAGTTCCGCGAGCTCACGCGTGGCGTCGAGCGCGCATGGGGCGAGGGGATGGCCCGCCACCTCGACGAGGCCGTCGCCGACGGCGACCTGGATGCCGCGACCCCCGTGCGCGGGCTGGCCGACGCCGTGTTAGCGGTGTGCGAAGCACTGCAATTGCGCCAGGTGCAGGCCTCGCCGCTGGCGCGGGCACCGCGCCGCGAGGAAATGCTTGCGCAGCTTCTGGCAGGCTGGCGCCGCGCTCCCTGACCTCGCTGCGTGGGGATCGTCCTTCCTGTTCCGGGATGACTCCCGTCAAGCCTCGGCGGGGGAAGCGGGCGTGGCATCCGCCGCGACACCACGGGCGGCTGGTCGCACCGCGAACCATGCGACGGTTGCGCCGACGATGGATGCCGCGGCCATCGTGGCCGCCATGACCACGGCCGTGGTCCCCCACGAGGAGATCAGCGGTGCCACGATCGGGCCGACGACGAACGACGACATCCCCATCACGGCCGCTGCGGTGCCCGCCCGCGATCCGTGGTGTGTGAGGGCCAGCGTCGTGCCGTTCGGCCCCGATAAGCCGACGCAGAACATGAAGAGGACCAGCGCGACGACGATGGCGCCCAGGCCTGCTCCGACCAGCGCCCATACGAAGAGCGCGACGGTCGCCGTCGCGGTGGCGAGGGCCCCGAGCAGGTAGACACGCTGCGGAGTCATCCGTGCGACGATCAGCCGGCTCAGCTGCCCGCCGACGATGTTGGCGACCGCGTTTGCGGCGAACACGAAGCTGAACTGTTGCGGGGTGAGACCGAACTCCTGCTCAAGCACGAAGCTCGACATCGAGAGGTAGGCGAAGAACCCGATGCCGCTGGTCGCACCCACCACGAGCACGGCGACGAACAGCCGGTCGCGCAGCACGGCTGCCATGTGTCGACGCAGCTCGACGAATCCTCCGCTGTGCCGCACGCCGGCCGCGAGCGTCTCGGGCAGGCCGAAGAGCACGAGCGCGACGAGTGCTACGCCCACACCCGTGAGCACCCAGAACACCCCGCGCCAGTCCATGAACAGCGCGAGCTGACCGCCGATCAGGGGGGCGACCACCGGTGCCGACCCCGACACGAGCGCGAGCATCGACAGCATGCGCGACAGCTCGACGCCGCTGAACATGTCGCGGGCCACCGCCATCGAGATGACCAAACCCGCGGACCCCGCCACGCCCTGCAGGAACCGCGCGACAAGGAGGATCTGAATCGACGGAGCGACGGCGCACGCCCCCGACAGCACCGCGAACGCGGCCACGCCGATGACGAGGGGACGCCGCCGGCCGAAACGGTCGCTGAGAGGCCCGGCGATGAGCTGACCCAGCCCCAGCCCGATCATGCACGCCGACATCGTTGCCTGCGCGAGCGAGTCAGGCACGTCGAAGCCGCGTGCCAGATGCGGCAGTTGCGGCATGTAGACGTCCATCGAGAGCGGCCCGAACGCCTCCAGCACGCCGAGTACGAGCATCGCGCGCAGCACCGACATGCGCACAGGCATCGCCCTCGCCGCAGTCACGAAACGCCGAGGATCCGGCGCAGCCAGCTCTCGCGGGCGGCGTTCGCCGCCCGCGAGACCTCGGCGTCGGGGGCGAACCCACTGAACCCGTGGAAGCCGCCGGCCGACACGTGCAACTCAGCCTGCCCGCCGGCCGCCCAGATGCGGGTGGCGTAGTCGACGGCCTCGTCGCGGAACACCTCCGCGGCCCCGACTTCAATGAAGGCTGGGGGCAGGTTCGCCAGATCAGTGGCGCGGGATGCCGCGGTGTAGGGCGACACGCGGTCGGTGAACCGATCCGCGCCGCAGATGGCGTTCCAGGCGGTGTGGTTGTTGTTGCGGTCCCACGCGCCGATACCGTCGTACTGGTGCGACGACACGGTCTCGTTGCGGTCGTCGAGCATGGGGCAGTTCAGCAGCTGACCGGCAAGCGTCGGTCCCTGTCGATCGCGCGCCATGAGCGCGACGATCGCAGAGAGTCCGCCGCCGGCGCTGGCGCCGGTCGCGATGATCCGTTCGGGGTCGACGCCCAGTTCCTCGGCGTGTTCGGCGAACCAGACGAGCGCCGCATAGCAGTCTTCGCCCTGCGCGGGACCGGGCGACTCGGGTGCCAGCCGGTATTCCACCGAGATCCCGACCATGCCGTACCGCTCGGCGTAGTCGATGATCTCACCGGTGCCGAACGCGCGCGTGCCGAGGATCATCCCTCCGCCATGGATGGACAGCGCACCCGCAACAGGGTACGGCCGCGGCTCGGCGGGGCGGATGATCGTGATCTCGAGCGGGCCAGCCGGGCCCAGGATGCTTCGTTCTTCGGCCGTGACCTCGCGCCCGGCGATCTGCTGCCCGACGGGCGGGGTCAGCTGTGTGAAGTGCATGCGATTGTGCGCGATAGTGTCACCCACCAAGGGCGTGGCCTCGACGTTCGCGAGGAAGGCGTTCAGCCCCGGGACGAGTTCGGGGTCGTAGGGGACGGGGATGAGCGCCATGTTCACACCGCCAGCACTCGGCGCAGCCACGACGAGCGCGCGGCGAGTGCCGCCCGCGCCAGGGCGCTGCCCGGCATGTACATGTCGAAACCGTGTGAGCCGCCCGACCACACGTGCAGCTCCGCCTGTCCACCGGTCGCCCAGATGCGCGAGGCGTACTCGACATCCTCGTCTCGGAACATTTCCGCCGAGCCGACCTCGATGAACGCTGGGGGCAGATCCGACAGCTCGGTCGCTCGCGAGGGTGCCGCGTAGGCGGGGGCGGTTGTGGAGAAGGCCTCGTCGTCGCCAAGCACGCACGACCAGGCGAGCAGGTTCGCGTCACGCTGCCACGTACCGATCCCGTCGTACTGCAGGCTCGAGACGGTGCTGTTCGTGTTGTCGATCATGGGGCACAGCAGAAGCTGGCCCGCCATCTGCGGACCCTTACGGTCGCGCGCCATCAGGGCCACGGCAGCGCTGAACCCGCCCCCGGCGGAACCGCCCATCACGACGATGCGCCCGGGGTCGACACCGAGCTCGGCCGCGTTTTCGGCGAGCCAGACGAAGCCCGCGTAGCAGTCCTCAGCCCCGGCGGGGAAGGGGTTTTCTGGCGCCAGCCGGTACTCGACGTTCACGCCGACGACGCCGAGTTCGGCGACGATGTCGATGACCCGGCCGGCCTCCCATGAGCGATGGCCGACGATCATGCCGCCGCCGTGGATGTTGTACACGGCCGGCAGTGCGCGCCCCTCGGTGGCGCGCGGGCGATAGATCGTCACCTCGATGTCGGGCGCACCGGCGGGGCCGGGGATGACCCGGTCCTCCCAGTCGATGGCCCGGTCACCGATGATCTCGTCGTTGCTCGGGAACGGCATCGCCGGGCCGCCGCGCAGCGTCTCGCGGGTCATTGGTGGCATCTGCGGCATCGCATCGAGTGCAGCCTGGATCTCGGGATCGAAGGGGACAGGAGCGTGCTGCGGAGTGCCGAGGGCGACGGGAGTGGTCATGAAGGTCCTTCCTTGGACGCAAACGCGGTACGTATTTTCCACCAGTGTAGACGAACCGACTCGGGCGAGTGCGTCAGCTCCCGGCGATTGTCCGAACCCGCCGTCATGATGGGGGAATGGATCTCACCGCATTGCGCTCCGAACGTCTGCGCTCGCATCGGCTTGACGCACCCGCGGCGACCGTGCAGCGTGCCGCCGGCCACATGCTCGCCGTGCAGGCACAAGACTTTTGGGGCGGGCGCTGGGCTCTGGCATCCCGCACCCGCGGCGAGCCCCGGCTGTCGCAGGTCGATGCGGTGTTCGACGACGGTTCGCTCGTGCGGTCGTGGACGATGCGGGGAACGCTCCACCTGATCCCAGCCGCCGACCTGCCCTGGGTGCTGAGCGTGACCGGAGAGCGTCAGTGGCGGCAGGCCGCGTCGTTACGGCGAACTCTCGGGCTCGACGACGCGACGGTCGCGCGCGCCGAGACCCTGCTGCGCGCGGGGCTTCGCGGCGGCGGGCGGCTCACCCGCACCGAGGCGCTCGACATGCTCACCGCCGGCGGCATCGATCCTGGCGCCGGACGGGGTCTGCAGCTGCTGTTCGCGCTGTCGGTACGCGGCGTTCTGGTGCAGGGGCCGGTGGTGACGCGCACAGAGGGGCTCACACGCGACCAGTACCTCGTGCTGGCGGAGGAGTGGGTGAGGGATGCCGCGACGCCCGCCGACCCCGTCGGCGAGATGTTCGTCCGTTACATCATCGGGCACGGACCGGCCTCCGCCGGCGACTTCGCCTGGTGGGCCGGGCTGCCACTGACGGCCGCACGCGCGGCCGCCGCGCGTGCGGTCGAGCGCGTCCGCGAGGTCGAAGACGGTGTGTTCGCGGCATCCGCGCCGCCGCGGCGTGAGCCCCACGTCCCGACCGTGCGGGTGCTGCCCTCTTATGAGGAATACGTGATCGCCTACGCGGATCGCTCGGTGGCCGCCGATGACGCGGCGTTGGCCGTCGTCACGACCGGCGGCAACGGGATGGTGCGACCGGTCATTCTGGCGGAGGGAGAGGTGGCGGGAATCTGGAACCACTCACGCGCAGTGGGGCGGCACAACGAGATGCCGGTGCCGGAACTGTTCGACGGGTATGAGGTCGACGAAGACGCGCTCGCCGCGGCGCTCGACCGCTACTCCCGGTTCATCGCGGGGTGAGATGACGTGGCAGTCGGCGCCACCATCGGGCATTCTCATTGCGCTGCAGCTTTCTGCGAACGCGCCCGCGAATCGCATGCGCGTTCGCGGAAAACGGTAGCGCGGGCGGTGGCAGGACGCCGGGGACTGTGGCGTTCGCGGAAGGCGGCGGCGGAAGACAGAGCGCGGCGGCGCCGCGGGCGCCGGGGACTGTGGCCTCCGCGCGCTCCGCCCCTGCGGCATCCCTATTCCGCTGCGTGCTTGTCGAGGAACGCGTAGACCTCGCTGTCGTCCACGCCGGGGAAGGCCCCGCGCGGCAGCGGCGAGAACATCTGCATGTGTACGCGCGCGCTCGGCCACGCCTTGCCCGCCCACCGCGCGGTCAGATCGGGGTCAGGGCGATGGCAGCATGACTCGTCGGGGCAGGTCGAGGTGGCACGCTGCGGCGTCTCGCGCCCGCGGAACCACTTCGCATCGTCGAAGGGCACCCCCACCGTGATGGAGAACTCGCCATCCGACGTCGCGCCGGTCTGCGTCGCGCACCAGAATGTGCCGGCGGGCGTGTCGGTGTACTGGTAGTGCTCGGTGGTGCGGTTCTGCTCGGCGAACGCCGACCGGGCCGAGAAGTGGCGGCACACGACCTGTCCCTCCACGGCCCCGGTGACATCGGCCGGCAGTGGAAGACCGTCGTTCTCGTACACCCGCGAGATGGCTCCCGAACCGTCGACCCGCAGAAAGTGCAGCGCGATGCCCAGGTGCTGCGTGACGAGGTTCGTCATGCGCATGCCCGCCGCTTCATGCGTGACACCGAACGCATCGCGGAAGTCTTCCACGGCCAGGTTGCGATCTTTCTTGGCCTGCTGCAGAAACGCGACCGCCGCCGTCTCGGGCATCAGACAGCACGCGGCGTAGTAGTTGATCTCCAGGCGCTGGCGCAGAAAGTCGGCGTAGTCGGTGGGCGGCTGATGTCCGAGCAGCCGGTGCGCCATGGCCTGCAGCGCCATTGACCGCAGACCGTGGCCGCCGGGAATGGATGCCGGAGGCAGATAGATTCGCCCGTTCTCGAGGTCGGTGACCGACCGGGCCGAGTGCGGCAGGTCGTTCACGTAGATGAGCTCGAAGCCGAGCTGCTCGGCCATGATGCTCACGGTGCGGTGTGTGAGCGCGCCGGAGCCATGCCCGGCCGCCTTCAGCTGCTTCTCGGCGAGCTTCTCGATCTCGGGCAGGTAGTTGTTCTTCGTGCGCATCTGCAGCCGCAGCTCGGTATTGGCCCGTCGCGCCTCTTCGGGCGTCGCGATGGCCTCGCGCTCACGGCGCTGCAGTTCGCGGTGCAGACCGAGCACCGATTCGAGCGTCTCGTCACTGATGCCCTTGGTGACCTTCACCGGGGGAATGCCCAGGCGCTGAAAGATCGTGCTCGCCTGTGCGCGGTCGAGTTCGATCTCGAGGGCGGCGCGGCGGTTCGGCGGCTCGGCCGAGAGCAGGTCGGTGACATCGGTGCCGGTGGCCTTGGCGATCTGCTGCAGTAACGACAGCTTGGGCTCGCGCTTGCCGTTCTCGATGAGGCTCAGGTGGCTGCCGGCAACCCCCACCTGGGCCCCGAGCTCGTCGAGGGTGAGTCCGATGCGCAGCCGGTGGTGGCGGATGCGGTGTCCCAGAGTCGCGAGTTCGACGGTCGAAGGCATTCCTTGAGCATACCGAAAGAACGTGGATTCTTTGCACCCGAATGGGCGGAAAGAGTCGCCAGAGTCTTGTGAGAGTGGAGTGCAGGGACGATCTGATCGTCACCGCGACGAGCCTGAATGGGAGCAGCCATGGCACTTGCCGAGTCCTTCACCCGCACCACGCCGACCAACGTGCGGCCCGTGCGCGACGTTCGCGATTTCGGCCGCCGGCCCGACTTCGACGGTCCTGGAATGCAGGCTCTCGTCGACTGGGTCGACGAGATCGCGGCGCTGACCACACCCGATCGCATTCACTGGGTCGACGGCTCGCGCGCCGAGAACGACGCGCTGTTGCGTGAGATGGTCGATGAGGGCAAGCTCATCAAGCTGAATCCTGAGTGGCGGCCGGGTTCGTACCTGGCCCGTTCCGACCCCAAGGATGTCGCGCGCACCGAAGCGCGCACGTTCATCTGCTCGGCAGAAGAGATCGACGCCGGCCCCACCAACAACTGGGCCGATCCCGCCCAGATGCGCGAGACCCTCAACGGTGTGTTCGCCGGTTCGATGCGCGGGCGCACCATGTACGTCATCCCGTTCTCGATGGGAGCGGTGGGTGGTCCCCTTTCGCACATCGGCGTTCAGGTGACCGACAGCGCCTACGCCGTGGCATCCATCGGCATCATGACCCGCGTCGGAGAGAGCGTGACCGAACTGATCGCCGACGGCGCGCCGTGGGTGAAGACCGTGCATTCGGTGGGCGCGCCGCTGGAGAGTGGGCAGGCGGATGTCACGTGGCCGTGCAACGACGAAAAGTACATCGTGCACTTTCCCGACACGCTCGAGGTCTACTCGTACGGCTCGGGTTACGGCGGCAACGCGATCCTCGCGAAGAAGTGCTTCGCACTGCGCATCGCGTCGGTGATCGGGCGCAACGAGGGATGGCTGGCCGAGCACATGCTGCTCATTCGGGTGATCTCACCCGAGGGCAAGAAGTACCACGTGGCGGCGGCTTTCCCGTCGGCATGCGGTAAGACGAACCTTGCGATGCTGCGTCCGACCATCCCGGGCTGGCGGGTCGAGACGCTCGGCGACGACATCGCGTGGATTCGTCCGGGTGAGGACGGGCGCCTGTGGGCGATCAACCCCGAGGCGGGCTTCTTCGGCGTGGCTCCCGGCACCGGCGAATCGACGAACGTCACTGCGGTCGAGACGCTGTGGGGCAACACGATCTTCACGAACGTCGCGCTGCGCCCCGACGGAGACGTCTGGTGGGAGGGCCTGACCGATCACATTCCCGAGGGCCTGACCGACTGGCAGGGCAACCCGTGGACGCCTGAGTCGGGTCGCCCGGCCGCTCACCCGAACTCGCGATTCACGGTCAGCGCGGCGCAGTGCCCGCAGATCGCCGCAGACTGGGAAGAGGCCGTGCCGCTGGACGCGATCCTGTTCGGTGGGCGACGCGCGACCAACGTGCCGCTGGTGGTGGAAGCGACCGACTGGACGCACGGCGTTTTTCTCGGGTCGAACATCTCCAGCGAGCGCACCGCCGCCGCTGAGGGCACGGTCGGCGAACTGCGACGTGACCCGTTCGCGATGCTGCCGTTCTGCGGCTACAACATGGCCGACTACTTCGGGCACTGGCTCACGGTCGGGCAGAAGCTGCGCTTCGACAAGGCACCGCGCATCTTCCAGGTCAACTGGTTCCGCAAGGGGTCGGACGGCCGCTTCCTGTGGCCCGGGTTCGGCGACAACTCGCGCGTGATCGAGTGGATCATCCGTCGCGTCGACGGCGCGGTCCCGGCCGTGGACAGCCCCATCGGGCGGCTGCCGCGCACGCAGGACCTCGATCTCGACGGGCTGGATGTCACAGACGACGACCTCGCCGAGCTGTTCGCCGTCGATCCCTCGACGTGGGCGCAAGAGGCCGACCTCACCGAGGAGTTCTACGCCACCTTCGGCGGACGCGTTCCCGCGCCGCTGCAGGCCGAGCTGGCCGCGCTGCGCTACCGCTTGAAGCAAGCCACCCAGTCCTGAGCGTCGCGTCGGGGCCGGCGAGTCGCGAACCTCTTCCGTGGCTCGCCGGTTCGTCCGCGTCGCGCGCTCGCGTCGCGCGGCGCGCGTCGCGCGCTCGCGTCGCGCCTCGCGCTCAAATCGCCGAGACAAGGGATTCTCGCCCAAACCGGGGGCGTCGCCCCTGGTTTCGCGGGGAATCCCTTATCTCGGCGAGAGTGCGCACCGCGCGGGCGCGGGCGGGCGGTGCGGGTGGGCCAGCGCGGGCCAGTGTGGGCCGGGCGGGTGCGGGCGGGCGCACACCGCGCGGGCGCGGGCGGGCGCGCACGGCGCGGGCGGGCCGGTGTGGCCCGTGCGCGGGCGCACACCGCGCAGGCCGGTGCGGGCCGGGCGCGCGCGGAGCGGGCTCAGATCGACTGGCGGTAGCCGAAGAACTCGTGGTCTTCGTTGTAGCCGCCGTAGCCACCGCCGAGCTCGGCGAAGTCGGCGACGAACTCGATGCCGCGGATCCATTTGACGAGCTTGAACCCGAGCTGCACCTCGTTGCGCAGCCGCAACGGAGCACCGTGCCCGTACGAGAGCGGCTCGTCGTTCATGTCGTAGGCGAGCATCGTCAGCGGGTAGCTCATCTGCTCGATCGGATGCGCGTCATAGTACGTACCGCCGTCGGGTCCGTCACCCAGCGAATAGAACACGACCCACTTGGCCTCGGGTCGGGGCTTTACCAGCTCGAGGATCGTCGTCATCGAGACGCCGCCCCACTTGGCCACTCCCGACCATCCCTGAATGCAGAAGTGCTGGGTGATCTGCTCGTGGTACGGCAGAGCCCGCACCTCGGCCATGCTCAGCTGCACCGGGTTGTCGACCAGCCCGCTGATCTGCAGTCGATAGTCGGCGAAGTTGTTCTCGAACAGGGCTCGGTACTCATCGGTCTCGGGGTACTTGCCGTTGTGCCAGAGGTACGGCGAGATGTCCTTCTCGGTGTACTGGCCGGGCTTGGCATCGACGTGCTCGAAAAGGCGCTGGGCCGGTCCGATCAGTGCGTAGCCCACGCGCTGGATCAGGCGCGGCTTGCGCAGGGTGAGGGGGGATGCCCCGACCCAGCCGACGATCACGACCACCATCGATGCCGCGAAGATCCAGAACCCCACCCACGTCTGGTCGTTGCGGCCGGCGTACATGTGGTTGAGGTTGCGCAGTGCTCCGGTCGTGAACACCAGGGTGACGTGCACCACGATGAACAGCAGAAACCAGCACAGCACCAAGAAGTGCAGGGAGCGTGCGGCCTGAATGCTGAACCGCGAGCTGATCCACCGCAGTCGGGTCGACAGTGCCGGCGACATCCCGAGTCCGGTGATCAGTGCGAGGGGCGCGGCGATGAAGATCGTGATGAAGTAGGCCAGCAGCTGCAGGCTGTTGTACGCCCACCATCCATTCTCGAGCGGCCAGTCCAGCGAGGCGTACTGGATAGCGACCGAGATGGCATTCGGAAAGACGTCCCAGCTCGTGGGCACGACGCGCACCCAGTGCCCGGTCACGAACAGGAGCACCACGAACACGACGCCGTTCAGCAGCCACAGCGTGTCGACGCCCAGGTGCCACCAGCGGGCGAGGCCGATCGAGTGGCGCAGCCCCGGAAGTCCGACCCAGCTGGGCACGTTCACCGAGTCTTGCTTGGCGGTCCACAGCGGGTCTTCGGGCACGGGCTTCTGAAAGCGGAACCACTCCTTGCCCGGCGTGGAATGCCGCGTCCAGTACAGCCGCGGGTGGTCGGTGAGAATCTGCACGCCCGAGCGGATGATGAAGATCATCAGGAACAAGTTCAAGAAGTGCTGCCAGCTCACCCACGCCGGGAACCCGGCTGTCTGCTCGGCATCGGGACGCAGGATCGTGCCGGGGTAGTGCTGCATGAACTGCTGCACCGCGGGGATCTCACGCAGCCCCTGGGCGATGGCGATCGCGGCGACCAGCAGTACGAACCCCAGCGGTATCAGCCACAGCAGATTGAACCATTTGTCGCGGCCGACGCGCACGTGCGGGGCGGTGCCGCGCGCGTCGGGCACCGAACCCGCCCAGGTGCGCGGGTCGATGGTGTCCTCCGGCTGTTTGAGCTGTCGGCGGAAGTCGTGCAGCGTGTCGGGGGTGAGTGCTTTATCTGCGGGAGCGGGGAGTGCCCGCTCGCCGGCCGGTTCGGGTTCCGGCCGCGGGTGTGTGCGGTCCACGCTCCCAGCTTAGGAACGCTCCCAAGTTTTTACAAGGTTTTTCCAGTTAAGGCGGGGCGGTGCTGCGCTGCGGTGCTCGAACTCGAATCATGCGCTTGAGGAGCCGGCGAGCTGGGAGAAGATGAGTTCCCCAAACGCGGCGTCGCTGCACACGCCGATACCGCTGAGGCCGCGAAACCGAGGCAGATGAGTGCGTAGGCGCAACGCCACCGACGAAGGATCAACGGACCTTACCCCTGGAGAGAAACTTCTCGGGCGCAGCGATACACACCGCTACACCAGCAGCTGGTGCTTCGCCAGGTCGCGGTACAGCGGTGTCGTCTCGACCAGCTCGGAGTGCGTCCCCTGGCCGACGACACGACCGTGGTCCATCACCACGATGTGGTCGGAATCGACCACGGTCGACAGGCGATGGGCGATGACGATCAGCGTGCGGCCGGTCGCGACAGCGTCAATGGCCTCGCGCATGCGCTGCTCGTTCAGGCCATCGAGCGACGAGGTCGATTCGTCCAGCAGCAGAATCGGGGGAGCGGCCAGCAGCGCCCGCGCGATCGCCAGCCGCTGGCGCTCGCCGCCCGAGAGCATGACGCCGGCCTCGCCCACCTGGGCGTCGATGCCCGCCGCGCTGCGCTCCAGCACTTCGCCGAGGTTGACGGCGTGCAGCACGCGCTCGCAGTCGGCATCGGATGCCGCAGGCGAGGCCAGCCGCAGATTGTCGGCGATGGTGCCCGCCAGGGTCGGGGCATCCTGCTCCACGTACCCGAGCTGCGCGCGCAGGGTGTCGCGGTCGAGACTGCGCACGTCCTGCCCGCCCAGCAGGATCGCGCCGCCGGTCGGGTCGTAGAACCGCTCGATGAGGGCGAGCGTCGTCGATTTGCCGGCACCCGACGGCCCGACCAGTGCCACGCGCGCGCCGTGCGGAACGGAGAACGAGACTCCGTGGAGCACCTCGCCACCGGCATCCACCACCTGCTCGGCATCGTCGAGACCCGAGGTGTCCACCCGGGCGGACTCGAGCAGCGCGAGCGCTTCGGACTCGGTCTTGCGCCGTGCCTCGACCACCGCGGCGGGGTAGGCGAAGCGCACGTCACGGAACTCGATGGCGGGGGCGGATGCCGCGGCGCGGGGCCCGCCCTCGGCTGAGGCGAGGAGATCTGCCGAAGCGAGGAGTAGATCGGGCCCCTCGCTCCTCGGCTGGGCCATTGCCCTCGGCTCGGCCGAGGAGTCGGCCGAGGGCTCGGCCGAGGAGGAGGCAGAGGCCACGCGCCCGGCGATCTCGGCGTCATGCTCGGTCTCGACCGGAAGGTCGAGCACCTCTTGGATGCGTCCGAGCGCGCCGAGTGCCTGGCCTACCGACATGATCGCGCCGAAGAAGGTGCCCAGGGGCTGGATGAGCATGAACAGGAACATCACGAACGTCACCAGTGAGGCGATCGAGATCGCGCCGGCAGCCACGCGATAGCCGCCCACACCCAGCACGACCAGCAGCGAGACCTGCAGGGCGATGCCGGCGATCGGCACCACGAGCGCCGAGGCCTTGGCGATGCGCACACCGACGTCGTAGGTCTCGCGGGCCACGGTCGTGATCGCCTCTTGCTCGCGGTCGGCCGCGCCCGACGCGCGGATCGTGCGGATCGAGGCCACGGCGCGTTCGACACCCGAGGCCAGCTCGCCCACTTTCTCCTGCTGCACGCGGGTGTGCTTGCGGATGCGCCCCGACAGGGTGCCGACCACTCCGACCGAGGCCCCGATCACCACGAGAATCAGCACGAGCAGCAGCGGGTCGATGATGGTCATGGCGATCATCGCGCCGATGAAGATGAGCGCGTTGCCCACGGCGTCGGCAAGTCCCTGGGTGAGCACGGCATACAAGAGCGTCGTGTCGGTCCCGACGCGTGAGACGAGGTCGCCGGTGCGCCGGGCGTCGAACTCGCTGATCGGCAGGTGCAGGATGCGGGCGATCAGGCGCCGGCGGCTGGAGTAGACCACTGCGGTGCCGGTGCGCTGCAGCAGGTAGTGCTGGTAGCCAGAGAGGATGGATGCCGCGACCACGAGTGCGACCAGCGCCCAGACCAGCGAGCCCAGAGGAATCGTGGACTGCACGCGCGTGATCAGCTGGCCGACGACCAACGGCTGGGCCAGGCTCGCGATGGCGCCGAGAATGCTCAGGATGACGACGATCGTGATGACGCCGCGGTGCTCGAAGATGTAGGGGAGCAACTGGCGGATGCTGGCGCGCGGGCCGTCCTGCGTGCCGCGGCGGAACAGCGAGCGGCGTGGTTCAGTGGCAGTGGATGACGACATGCGGGGTGTCTCCTCGGGGGTGAGGGCGAGACGGGTGCGGGCGAGTGCCGGTTATCATCTTCGTCCGTATTTCTTATGGACGGCCTGACGGGTCACCCCGAGGGCGTCGGCGATGGCGACCCACGAGTATCCCTGGGCGCGGGCGCGGCGCACCTGCTCGGCCTCGGTGCGCGCGATCTCGGCGCGCGCACCCTGCAGCCTGCGCAGTGCGGCGAGGGGTTCGCCGGCGTCGCCGGCGCCCACCGCGGTCGGTGTCTGGTCGCTCACGCTGTCAACCGTAGTTGACAGCCCTCCGCATGTCAACCTGGGTTGACGAATGGATGCCTCGGCTCAGTGTGCCATGGCTGCGAGGGCGTCGGGGTCGAGGAAGGCGATGGAGCGGGTGTCTTGGAAGTCGCGGATGCCTTCGATGCCTTGTTCGCGGCCGAAGCCGGAGCCTTTCATGCCGCCGAAGGGGGCGCGCAGGTCGAGGCGGGTGGCGCCGTGGTCGTTGATCCAGACGTAGCCGCATTCCAGTTGCGAGCCCACGCGTTGTGCGGCATCCGTCGATGCTGTCCAGACCGATCCGCACAGGCCGGCCCAGGTGTCGTTGGCCAGGTGGACGGCCTCGTCTTCGTCGTCGAAGGGGATGAGGGGGATGACAGGGCCGAATTGTTCTTGGGTGACCACGCGGAGTGACAGGTCGGGATCGATGATGATCGCGGGCCGGACGAAGTTGCCGCCTTCGAGGTCGCCGCCGGGAAGCTCGCCGAACTCGCGCACGTCGGCTCCGGCGTCCTTGGCTTCTTGGATGATCTCGTCGACGAACGCTTTCTGCGCGGCAGAGTTCAGCGGTCCCATGGTGGTGGCCTCGTCGAGCCCGTAGCCGAGGACGGCCTTCTCCAGGCGGGTGGTCAGCCCGGCGACGAGCTCGTTCAGGCGGGACCGGTGCACGATGATCCGCTTCGCGTTCATGCAGATCTGCCCGGTCGTGTCGAAGACGGCCGCGTAGAGCCGGTCAAGGTGTTCGTCGTCGATGATCGCGTCTTCCAGGAAGACGGCCGGGTCGTTGCCGCCCAGTTCGAGGGTGACGCGGGTCAGGGTGGTCGCGCCCATCTGCATCATCCGCTTGCCGCCGTTGACACTGCCGGTGAACGACAGTTTGGCGACGTCCGGGTTCTGGATCAGGCCGGACATGTTCTCGTCACGACCGCTGACCACGTTCAGCACCCCGGCGGGCAGCTTCTCGGCCACCCGCTGCACGACCCGGGTGATGGCCAGCGGCGTGGTCGGCGGGGCCTTGACGACCACGGTGTTCCCGGCCAGCAGTGCGTAGGGGAGGGAGGCGCCCAGGATCGCTATCGGCCAGTTGAAGGGGACGATGATCGAGACCACACCCAGCGGCTGGTAGGCGACGGTGGTGTTCACCGGGATCGCGCCGGGGATCGCGGGCAGTGTCGTGGTGGTCTCGACCTGGTCGGCCACCTGCAGGGCCAGGTTCCAGCGCAGCTCGAACACCAGGGCGTCCACCCACGCTTCGAGCCGGATCTTGCCGTTCTCTTGCGAGAGGATCGCGGCATCCTCGTCTCTGTCATCGGCCACTCCGGCTATCGCCTCGGCCATCGCCGCCCCGCGCCCGGCAGCGCCCAGACCCGCCCAGGCCGGGTAGGCGGCCTTGGCCGCCGCCACCGCATCGGCCACGTCGGCCGGCGAGGCGGAAGCCGCCTCACCCACCACAACGCCCGGCTTACCCGGATCGGCCACCGCCAGCACCTCGTCGGTGAACCGCTCCACACCACCGATGAACAAACCCGTCCGCACCGTGGCAGACGTAGCAGCTGTCTGAGACATTCTTCGCCCCTTTCTTCTCGCCCGCCGCTCGGGTGCGCGGGCGCGCATCGGCGCGCCCTTGCGCCGATGGGTTCAGCGTGCACCACGACGGCGCTGGATGCAAGACTCGCGACAAAATCATCGCGAATCTCGTCGCCAAGTCGCGGATCGCGCGATATCCTCGGAGCGCGGCCTGCGGCCGACGACGACGGATGCCGCGGCCCGGTCTGCACACGGGAGGCGCAGTGTCCACGACGATCGAGGCGGAGCAGACGGCCGGACCCGACCTCACGCAGCAGCTGCGCGAGGCCATTCAGAACGCCGAGTTCGCACCGCACCAGCGTCTGATCGAAGCCGATCTGAGCGAGCGCTACGGCGCGTCGCGGGCATCGGTGCGCACGGCGCTGCTGAACCTCACCGGCGAGGGGCTCGTCGAACGGCTGCCCAACCGCGGGGCGCGCGTGCGTGCCATCACCGTCGACGAGGCGGTTGAGATCGTCGAGGTGCGCATGGAACTCGAATCGCTCGTGGCCCGCAAGGCGGCTGAAAACCTCGCCGCCGCCGATCGATCGGCGCTGCGCGAACTGCGCGCGCACATCGAGTCGGCGGCCGAGGCCGGCGACCTGGTCGCGTATTCGCGGGCGAACCAAGAGCTCGACCGGCGCATCCGCGACATCAGCGGACACGCCACGGCCACGCAACTGCTCGAGCGGTTGCGGGCCCAGTCGGCCCGGCACCAGTTCCGTCTGTCGTTCGTGCCCGGTCGCGCCGCGACATCCGCCCCCGAGCATGTGGCGATCATCGACGCGATCCTCGCGCATGATGCGGATGCCGCTGAGAAGGCGACCCGCGCCCACCTGGCCGGGATCGTCGACCTGCTCCGCTCGATGGACTGATCCCGCCCGCCCTTCGCCCGGGAAATTCCATATGGAATTTCCCACGCCACATCATCCTGCCGGCAGTTTCATGTGGGCTGGGAAATTCCATATGGAATTTCCCCCGTGGGGCGCCGCCGCGCGGGGGAGGGCCCGGCCGGACGCGTGCCGGCCGGGCCCCAAGCGCCGATCAGCCGAACGAATCGACCGTGTCGTAGCCCTTGCCGTTGTACTTCTGCACGACCACGGTCGACACGGCCGGCTGGCCGTCTTGCGTGGTGTTCACCGACGTGCCCTCGAGCATGAACGGGGCGACGTAGTCGGAGATCCCACGCAGCGCGGTCATGAAGTTGTCGCGCGTCGGCTCAGTCGTCTTCTGGAACGCCTGATCCAGAATGGCGCCCACCTGGTAGCTCCAGATGCAGTGCGGGAACGCCGGGGTGTCCTTGTAGTTCGCATACTCCTTCAGGTCGGCGAGGAACTGCGTGCCCTCGTCGGTCTGCGCGAACGCGGGAGACGAGGCAGACTGCGAGAACGCCACCGAGTACACACCCGGGAACGCGCTGGCCTTGCCCGGCTCGAGGATCGCCGACGGGCTCGACGTGTTCGAGGGCAGGAACCAGCTGGGCTTCCAGTTCAGCTGCTGCGCCTTCTGCAGCGCCGCTATGGCCAACGGCGTGATCGACATGGCGTTGAAGATCACATCGGCCTTCGTCGATGCCAGCTCGGTGATCTGCGCGTCCACCGAGGTGTCGGTGGCCTCGTAGGTCAGCTCCTTGACGACGGTGATGTTCGAGGCGTCCTTGATGCCGTCCTTGAAGCCAGAGACGTAGCCCTCGCCGTAGTCGTCGTTCTGCGACAGGATGACGACCTTGTGGTTTTCACCGGATGCCGCGAGCAGCTTGCCGAACGCCTCGCCCTCGTTCATGTAAGTGGGCACGAACCCGAGCTGCCACGGGCTCTGCTTCTGATCGCTGAAGATCGGGTCGCCGGTCATGACCAGTACCTGCGGCACCTTGTCGGCGATGGCAGCCTCGCGCCAGGCGCGGTTGGTGGGCGTGCCCAGCCCTGCGGTCATCGCGAACACGCTGTCTTTCAGCTGGTCGTAGTTCGACTTGGCCTTCTGCGGGTCGTATCCGTCGTCGAGGGCCTTGATCTCGACCTTGCGCGTCTTGCCGTCGCCGAACTTCACGCCGCCGTCGGCGGCGTTCTTCGCACCGAAGTACGCCGTGATCCCGGCGACCGTGCAGGTTCCGGGGCCGGCTGTCGTGCCGCTCAGCGGTGTCGTGATGCCCAGCGTGACAGTGGTGTCGGTGATGCCGGGACTGGCCGCCGCGGTGCCGCCGTCGCCCCCGTCACCGCCGCCACCGCGCGCGCAACCCGCGAGGGCGAGCGCGAGAACGGAGGCCATGGCGACGATGCCGGCGGCCTTTCGGGTAGTTCTGCGCATGTTCATGCGTGACCTTGCCTCTCTGTTGGGATTCCCTCCGTCGCGGCGGCCGGGTCCGGTTCCGCGATCGGAGTGGTCTGTGGTGTGCGCCCGCCGCCCGTGCCGCGGCCCCGGCGCACGAGTCGTGCGATCACGCGGGGGAGCGAGACGAGACCGCCGGGCAGGACGAACAGCACGATCAGCAGGATGGCACCTTGCAGCAGCGCCGTGGCGTTCGGATCGATGATGTTCGTCAGCTGCGGGATCAGCACGTAGTACGCGCCACCCAGCAGCGACCCGATGATGCTGGCCGCCCCGCCGATGACCATCGAGGCCAGCAGCGTGATCGAGTGGGCGAAGCTCATGGTCTCGGGCGAGGTGAACTGGATCACGACCATGTAGAGGAACCCGGCGACACCTCCGATGAGGGATGCCACGGTGAAGGCGATGACCTTGTACCAGTAGGGCGAGATCCCCATCGATGAGGCCACGGCCTCGTTGCCTTTCACGATCGCGAAAGCGCGCCCGTAGCGCCCGCGCACCAGGTTGCGGGTGAGCAGGAACACTATCGCGGTGATGACGATGACGATGTACAGCTGCCACTGGTCGTCGTACAGGCCGCTCCATTGCGGCGCATCCGTGAACCGCGCCGACAGTCCCTGCGAGCCGCCGGTGATGTCGCCGAGCCGTTTGGCCAGCGGCACGCCGACGATCGGCAACGCGATGGTGACCATGGCGATGGCCAGGCCGCCCAGTCGCGCCGCGGCCAGAGCGATGAGCAGTCCGACCACGGCCGGGCCGATGCAGGCCAGCAGGAACACGAGGATGATGTTCCAGTCGTGCAGCACGCCGTAGACGGTGATGTACGCGCCCAGGCCGACGAAGAAGATCTGGCCCAGCGAGACCTGGCCGGTGTAGCCCATCACGACGTTCAGCCCGAGCACGGCCACCGCGAACACACCGATGCGGGCGATCGTCTGGTTCGCGAACACGGGCAGCACCAGCGGGAACACCACCAGGGCGACGATGACGATGGCTATCGCGGCCCAGCGCACCCAGGCTTTTTCGAAGAAGGCGGTCACCGACATCAGACGCGCACCACCGTTCTGCGGCCGAACAGGCCTTGGGGTCGCACGATCAGCACGACGAAGATGAGGATGAACGGCACCGCGACCTTCAGGTCGTAGCCGATGAACGGAACGTACACCGCGGCGAGGTTCTCGAGCACGCCGATCAGCCAGGCCGCCACGACCACACCGATCGGACTCGTCATGCCGCCCAGGATCACCGCGGCCAGGGCGTAGACCAGGGCGGTGTCCATCATTCCGGGAGTCAGACTCAGCTGAGGAGCCACCAAGGCTCCGGCGACGGCGCCCAGCACGGCGGCCAGGCCCCACCCGACCATCAGCAACCGGCCGACCGGCAGCCCCGAGAAGGCGGCCGATTGCGGGTTGACGGCAACCGCACGCAGCGCCAGCCCGAGCTTGGTGCCGATGAACAGCGCCTGCAGCAGGATCATCATCACCACCATCACGACGATCGTGCCCAGAGAGCGCACGCTGATGCTCGCCCCGCCGAACTGGATGGTGTTCAGTGAGAACAGCGACGCGAACTGCTGGTTGTTGTAGGTCCAGAGCCACCCGCACAGCCCCGTGATCAGGGTGAGCAGGCCGATCGTGACCACGACAGCGGTGTCAGGGTCACCCCGTTCGAAGCGGCGCATGAGATACCGCTCGATGATCGCTCCCAGGAAGAACGAGACCGCCACCGACAGCAGGATGCCCAGGATCAGGGGCACGCCCAGCCCGGTCAGCCACCAGGCGATGTAGGCCGAGAGCACGGCCATGCCGCCCTGAGCGAAGTTGATGAGTCCGGTGGCCTGGTTGACCAGCACTATCGCCAGGGCGAGTGCGGCGTAGATCGACCCCGTCGACAGCCCGTCGACGACGAGTTGGATGAACGTCCCCACTTCTCACCCTCCCAGGTATGCGCGTCGGATCTCGTCCATGCCCTTGAGCTCGGCGCTGGTGCCGGTCAGGGCGTTGCGCCCCGTCTCGAGCACCGTCGCCGAGTCGACGAGAGTGAAGGCGAGGTTGGCGTTCTGTTCGACCACGACCATGGCGATGCCCGACTCGCGTCGCAGCCTCCCGATCGCCTCGTACACGTCTTTCGCCGTGCTGGGGGCGAGACCGAGGGATGCCTCATCCAGCAGCATCAGCCGCGGTTTGGCCATGATCGCCCGGCCGACGGCGAGCATCTGCTGCTCGCCGCCCGACAGGGCCGAGGCGTTCGAGCGGATGCGGTCCTGCAGCTGGGGGAACAGGTCGAGGCAGTAGTCGATGTCGTGCGTGACGCCCTTGCGATCTTTGCGCAGGTAGGCGCCCACGCGCAGGTTCTCGCGCACGGTGAGATCGCCGAGTGTGCCGCGGCCCTCGGGCACATGCGCGATGCCCATTGCCGCGACCTTGTCGGGTCGCAGCCCGCGGATGCTCTTGCCGTCGAAGGTGATCTTGCCCCGGGCGCGCACGGTACCGCTGATCGAGCGCAGGGTCGTGGTCTTTCCGGCGCCGTTGGCTCCCAGAATGCCGACCGCCCCGCCCTCGGGCACGGTCAGTGACACCCCGTCCAGCACCTGGATCGGACCGTAGAACGCCGTGACACCCTCGAGCTCAAGCAGCGGCATCCGCGGCATCCTTTCCGATGTACGCCTCGATGACGCGGGGATCCGACTGTGCTTGGGCCGCGGTGCCCTCCATGAGCTTGCGCCCGTGGTCGAGCACGACGACCCGATCGGTCAGGGCGGCGATCAGGCCCATGTGGTGCTCGACGATGACGACAGTGATGTCGTCTTGGTCGCGGATGCGGCGCACGGTGGCTATCAGCTGCTCGACCTCGCCGTGGGGCAGCCCCGCCGCCGGTTCGTCGAGCAGCAGCAGTTTGGGGCGCATCAGCAGCGCCCGGCACAGTTCGATGCCCTTGTGCAGCCCGTGCGACAGTTCGTCGGCGCGCACGTCGGCTGCCCAGCCCAGACCGTTGCGCTCGAGCAGTGCGCGCGCTTCGTCGCGCAGCGTGCGTTCGGCGCGGGCGGTGTGCGGCAGGTGCAGGGCCCACTCCAGCGGACCGCCGGGCAGGCGAGTGTGTGCGCCGAGCATGACGTTCTGCAGCACTGTCTGGTTCAGCTGCAACGCGGGATGCTGGAACGTGCGGGCCAGCCCGTGGCGCGCGAGGGTGGCGGGGCGTGAGCCGCTCACCTCTTCGCCGTCGATGGTGATCGATCCGCCGCTGGGGCGGTAGTGCCCGCTGATGCAGTTGAAAAGTGAGGTCTTGCCCGCGCCGTTGGGGCCGACCAGACCGAAGATCTGACCGGGTTCGACATCGAAACCGACCTTGTCGAGTACCGAGACCCCGCCGAAGTGAAGGCTGACATCCCCCAGAGTCAGTCGAGCAGCCATCGCCCGCCTTTCCGATTCGTCGCTGGACCGTTGACGCGCACCTGCGTCCCTCGAGAGGGACGCTACGGATTCGCGCTCAAATTGTCAACGATTTTGGATGCATGTTGCGCGTGTCTTTACCCAACCGTTGTGTATGAGTCGATTCCACTGCATACATCCTCCCATCGGGCACGACCTCGCGTGCGTCGCTCGATTGCCGGATCCACGGGCGGCGACAGACCCGCGGCATCCCGCCCTGCCTCACATCTCGCGCACGACCTCGTCGCGCAGCTCCGCCATGTCGACCTTGCCGGTCGGTGTGCGGTCAAGCGATGCTCGAAAGAGGATGTGCCGCGGCCGCTTGTAGCCGGCCAGCCGTTCGTCGACGAACGCGAGCAGCTCATCGACGGTGACTTCGCGCCGTCGTGCCACAACCGCTGTCACGACCTCGCCGAACCGCGCATCAGGGGCGCCCAGCACCACAGCGTCGGCGACGGCGGGGTGCTCCAGCAGTACCTCTTCGACCTCGAGGGGATATACCTTCTCGCCACCGGTGTTGATGACGCCGCTGCCGCGGCCGAGGAACTCGATGTGTCGATCGTCTTCGACGCGCACCCAGTCGCCGGGCATGACATGCCGTACCCCGGCGATGACCGGGAATGTCGCCGCTGTCTTGTCCGGATCGCCGTGGTAACCGAGGGGAAGCGCCCCGCGCTGGGCGAGAATCCCCAGCGCTCCAGGGCGGTCCTGCACTTCGTGCAGATCTTGGTCGAGCACCACCGCCGACGGGAACAGCTGCGGCCGGCCGGGAAGATCGTCGGCGCCTGTGGTCGTGGTCGACGCATAAACGCCGCCTTCGGTCGAGGCGAGCATGTCCATGATCGTCATGTCTCCGAGCGCGTGCAGCCGACGCTTCGTTTCGGGGCTGAACCGCATCCCCGAGCTGATGACGGTCTGCACCGCCGGCAGCCTGATGCCCAGCCGTTCGGCGGCTTCGACCAGCGGCACCGTCACGCCGTCGCCGGCAACGATGAGGCGAGTGGCGGATGCCGCCGCTGCGAACCGCACGGCCGCGTCGGCGTCGAGGCGGGGCGACGAAGTGACCAGCACCGTGCCGCCCAGAGTGAGTGTGTTCATCGACGTGGTCAGTGCCGTGCCGTGCAGAAACGGTGACAGTGGCAGGGTGACCACGTGCGGCGTGCGCGGGTCGGCGGCTATCCGTACCGCCTCGTCGATCGTGCGCGGCCACTCGAGGCCGATCACCGAGTAGGTCGGCGCCATTTGTGCCTCGAACATCTCCTGCTCGTCCCAGCGCACCGCCTTCGGACGACCGGTGGTGCCGCCGGTGTACAGCCACAGCTCGGCGTCATCGGGTGGCGACGGCAGCGGTGCCGGGCTCGCTGTCGCCTGGGCCCACCCCGGCGAAGCGTCGCCGTCGTCGGGAATCCACAGCAGCTCGGGCGCAGAGATCGCCCCGGCCGCGGCATCCATCGTCGTCTTCTGCAACGAGGTGGGCGCCACGAGCGCAGCCGCTTCGGCGTCATCCAGAAGTGCCGCCAGCTCGTGGGCGCGCAGCCGATAGTTCAGCGGCACCGGAATGAGACCCGCCGCCAGGCACGCGAACACCGTCACGAGGAACTCGGGTCGGTTGTACAGCAGCAGCGCCACCCGGTCGCCCGCGCGCAGGCCGCGGGCGGCGAAGGTGGCCGCCAGCGCTCCGGCGTCGCGCGCGAACTGCGCGTAGGTCCACGTCGCTCCGTCGACGGAGCGGATGGCTTCGCGCTCGGGCACCGCAGCGGCCAGCGCATTCCAGAGATCGGCGTAGTGCGCGCGCATGGAGTCCTCCTCGACCCGGGTCGGCTCTGTTCACAGCTGGCCGCTCGTGCGCCATCCTCCGTGGTACTCCGCCCGTGCGGTCACGGCGTACGGCACCGGACTGACCACGGCGCGCACGGCGATCTGCTCGTGCGGCTCGACGGTGGTCTTGCGCGATCCGCCATCGGGTTCGCCCCAGACCACGCGCACCTCGGCGCCGATCGGCACGTCGCGGTGGACCGTGGCCAGCGACAGCCCCCGCTTCTCGTTGGCGGTGATGCCGGTGAACAGCGAGAGGCCCACCGTGTCGCCGCCGGCGTCGATCACGGCGTCGTAGTTGCTCGAGCCGTAGTTGGCGTTGGGCAGATCGAAGAACTGGTAGCCGGGCCCGGTGCGATCCAGCACCGAGGCGAGGATCTTGGCGAGGTCGTCGTCGTTCCACGCGAGGGTGACCTTCTTGCGCTGCTGCTCGGGGTCGAGCTTCTCGAGGGCATCGCGACCGATGAAGTCGTGATCGAACTTGACGAAGGAGCCGTACCCCAGATCCCACGGATTCAGGTAGTAGTCCTCGATGTCGGACGAGACGAACGAGCCGGCGATCGCGTTGATGGCCTCGTAGCTGTTCGCCGGCAGCCATTCGCGAAAGCGGCGCTCGATGTCGCCGCCCGTGTAGATGGCCGGCAGCGGCGAGGGGATCCAGCCCGACTCGAGAGTGTTCGACGAGTACGCCCGCGCGCCGCACGGCTCGATGCCGAACTCGCGGCCGGCCTCGAGGATGGCGTCGCGGATGGTGCCGTGCTCGGCGTACGGGCCCCACAGCTCGAGCCCGGGCGCGCCGGCCATTCCGTGCCGCAGCGTGCGCACCGATGAACCGGCGATTCTCATGTGTCCCATGCGGAAGAACTTCACCTGCTCGACGGGGCCACCGGCGAGCTTCTCGATGATCTGCCAGGCGGCCGGGCCCTGGATCTGGAAGCGGTAGTAGTCGCGGTGCACGGCCTGCCCGTACGGGCGGGAGGGCGAGCGGTCGTCGTAGCGGAACTCGACGTCGTAGCCGCCGGTTTCTGCGTGGAACTGCAGCCAGTTCGCGCCGGGCGCGCGCCCGACGTAGACGTATTCGTCTGCTGCCTCATGGAAGAGGATGCCGTCGCCGATGACGCCGCCGGTCGACGAGGTGGGCACGAACTGTTTGGCGGTGTCGACGGGGAAGTTCGCGAACGAGTTGATGCCGGTGTCGCTCAGGAGCTTGAGGGCATCGGGGCCGGAGAGGAAGAAGTTGACCATGTGGTGCGTCTGGTCGTAGAGCACGGCGGTCTCGCGCCACGCCTTCTGCTCGCGCCGCCAGTTGGTGAACTCGGCGGGGACCACCGGATAGATGTAGGTGCCCAACTGCGAGTCGCGAAGCATCTGCACGACGTCACCCTTCTCTTCGAGCAGCTGCTGCAGGTTCTCGGCCATGGTGTCTCCTTCGACGTCTGGACAGTGTTCGGGTTGGGACTCGTCGCCGATCCTACGGAGTCGTTATGCCTATGTCCATAGGTAAGTTCCGCGCACACAGTTCTTGCACACCAAGATTGTCGCCAATTTCTTGACCAATGTTGCCGAATGTGGTTGTCTGGGGAGAAAGGTCGCCATCGGCACCGTGCCGCGTCGTGAGGGAGTCTTATGGCTGAGAGTTCGCCGTCGTTGGTTGTTGTGAGTGCGCATGCGGGTGATTTCGTGTGGCGTGCGGGTGGTGCGATCGCGGCGGCCGCGCTGCGTGGTGAGCGGGCCACCGTGGTGTGCCTGTCTTACGGGGAGCGTGGCGAGTCGGCCAGTCAGTGGCTGGCGGGCAAGTCGTTGGAGGAGATAAAGGCGCTGCGCCGCGAGGAGGCGTCGGCTGCGGCATCCGCCCTGGGTGCGGATATCGAGTTCCTCGATCTGGGCGATTACCCGTTGCGAGAAAGCGATGAGGCGGTGGCCCAGCTGGTGGATGTGTATCGGCGCACGCAGCCGACGGTGGTGCTCACGCACACGCTGGTCGACCCGTACAACGGCGACCATCCGGCGGCGGCGCGGATGGCGTTGCAGGCGCGGGTGCTCGCGCAGGCGATCGGTGTGGCCAATTCGGACGGCTCGTATCCGTCACGTGAGCAGATCATCGGCGCCCCGCCGGTGTTCTTCTTCGAACCGCACCAGCCCGAGCAGTGCGATTTCCGGCCCAATGTGCTGCTGGACATCACCGACGCCTTCCCGCGCAAGCGTGCCGCGATGGAGTGTCTGCCGGCGCAGAAGCACATGTGGTCGTACTACACCGATCTCGCGGTGCGTCGCGGCGTGCAGGTCAAGCGCAACGCGGGCCCGAACCTGGGGCTTGCGCACGAGACCATGGGTGAGGCGTATGTGCGGTATTACCCGCAGGTGACCGGAGAGCTCGCATGAGCCCGGTGATCGTCACCGACATCGCCCGGGCGGACGCAGCCACCGTCGACGCGCTGGCCGTGCACGGGGTCGCCACCGTTCACGAGGCGATGGGCCGCACCGGCCTTGTCGGCACCGGGTTTTCGGGGATCGGGCTGCGTCCGATCCAGCAGGACGTGCGGGTCGCGGGAACGGCCGTGACAGTGCTCAGCCATCCCGGTGACAACCTGATGATCCACGCGGCCGTCGAGCAGTGCCGGTCCGGTGACCTGCTGGTGGTGGCCACGACCTCTCCCTCGACCGACGGCGCGTTCGGTGAGCTTTTCGCCACGGCGCTGCACGCCCGGGGCGTGCGCGGTCTGGTCACCACGACCGGTGTGCGTGACACGGCCGAGTTGCGTGCTCTCGGTTTTCCGGTGTGGGCCTCGGCGGTGTGCGCGCAGGGCACCGTGAAGAACACCCCCGGATCGATCAACGTGCCCGTCATCGTCGGTGGGGTGCTCATCCGGCCCGGCGACGTGGTCGTCGCCGACGATGACGGGGTGCTGTGCGTGCCCCGCACCGACGCGGCCCAAGCTCTGGCGGCATCCGATGCCCGGTTCGAGAAGGAAGAGGCAGACCGGGCCGCGTACGCGGGCGGGCAGTTGAGCCTGGACCGCAAAGGACTGCGCCCGACCCTCACCGACCTCGGCATCGTCTACATGACCCAACAGGAATACGATGCCGGCTGACCCGGCACGTGATGGGCTGCCGTGCATGCTGATGCGCGGCGGCACGTCGAAGGGCGCGTATTTCCTCGCCGACGACGTGCCCACCGACGCTGTCGAGCGCGACCTCCTCATGCTGCGGGTGATGGGCAGCCCTGACCCGACCCAGATCGATGGCATCGGCGGCGCGCACCCGCTCACCAGCAAGGTCGCTATCGTCTCGCCCTCTCGCGAGCCCGACGTCGATATCGACTATCTGTTCCTGCAGGTCGTGGTCGACGAGCCCGTCGTCAGCGACCGGCAGACCTGCGGCAACCTGCTGGCCGGTGTCGGCCCGTTCGCGCTCGAGCGCGGAATCATCCCGGCGACCGAGCCGACCACCAGCGTGCGGATCCGGCTGGTGAACACCGGCGATGTGGCTACGGCATCGTTCACCGTCACCGACGGGCGCCCGGACTATGACGGCGACGCGCGCATCGACGGGGTGCCCGGCACCGCGTGCCCCATCGAGCTGACCCTGGCCGGCTCCGGGCCGCTGCTGCCCACCGGGCATCCCTCCGACACCCTCGCCGGACACGGCGTGACCCTCGTCGACAACGGCATGCCCGTCGTGCTGATGGATGCCGCCGAGTTCGGCGTCACCGGCGACGAGAGCCCTGCCGAGCTCGAGGCCGACACGAGCCTGCACGCCCAGATCGAGAGCGTGCGTCGGGCTGCGGGCGAGCTGTTCGGACTCGGGGATGTCACAGATCAGACCGTGCCCAAGATGTTCCTGCTCGCCCCACCACGACACGGGGGAGCCATCGGCACCCGCGCGTTCATCCCGCACCGCGTGCACACCGCGATCGGCGTGCTGATGGCAGCATCCGTGGCCGCCGGCATCCGCATCCCCGGCGCCGTCGGCGCCGACCTTGCCCACCTCACCGACGACCACGACACCGTGCTCGAGCACCCCAGCGGCGCCTTCACCGCACGCGTCGAGGTGGGGCAGGATGTGGATGGGGTCTGGCGGGCGACATCATCGTCGTTGCGCACGGCCCGCAAGCTCTTCGACGGACGCGTCTTCGCGCGCCCCCGATTGTGATCGACTCAGTCAAGGAGGACCCATGGCACACCAGGAGAACTTCGATCTCGCGCACCTCGGCGCGATCGAGCTTTTCACACCCAAGTTCGAAGAGAGCCTGCATTTCTTCCGCGACATCTGCGCAATGCGCGAGGTCGCACGGGTGGGTGATTCGGCGTATCTGCGCTGCTGGGATGAGTACCAGCTGTACACGCTGAAGCTCACCGGCTCCGACACGAACGGCGTCGGTCGCACCCTCGTGCGCGCGACCAGCAACGACGCCCTGAACCGTCGTGTCGCCGCGATCGAGAAGGCAGGCCTCGGCCACGGCTGGCGTGACCCCGAGGTGGGCGTGGGCCGCTCGTACGAATTCGAAGACCCCGATGGGCACACCCTGGCGATCTACTACGACACCGAGCACTACGTGCCCGACGACGAGGATCGCCCCGCGCTGAAGAACCAGGCCTCGGCATTCCCCGGTCGCGGCATCAACGCGCGCCGCATGGACCACATCAACTATCTCGCCGCCGACGCGCACGCTGCCGGCGAATTCTGGCAGGACGTCATGATGGCGCGAGAGTCAGAGCGGGTGCGGATGGATGACGGGCACTTCTCGGCGCGGTGGTTCCGGTTCCACCAGAAGTCATACGATGTCGTCTACTCCGAGGACTGGACGGGTGAGCGTGGGCGCTTCCACCACTTCGCCTTCGCACCCGACAACCGCGAGGACATCCTCAAGGCCGCCGACATCTGCCTCGAGAACGGTATCTACATCGAGTACGGCCCGTACAAGCACGCCATCAACCAGACCTTCTTCCTGTACGTGTGGGAGCCCGGCGGCAACCGTATCGAGTTCGCCAATGCGCAGGCACGGCTGCTGGTCGACCCCGACTGGCCGGTCGTGGAGTGGAGTCAGGCCGAGCGCGCGAAGGGACAGGCGTGGGGCATGAAGACCGTCGCGACCTTCCACACGCACGGCACCCCGTTCGTCGAGAACCAGGAGGAGATCGACCGCCAGGCCCTCGCGGGGCACTGAGCCCGCTGCCCCGGGTCGTTGAGCGAGCGCAGCGAGTCGAAACGTTCCCGGTCGTTGAGCGAGCCGTAGGCGAGTCGAAACGGCGCACTGTTCCTGGTCGTTGAGCGAGCGCAGCGAGTCGAAACGGCGCACTGTTCCTGGTCGTTGAGCGAGCCGTAGGCGAGTCGAAACGGCGCCGTACGCTCTCGGGCTCAGGCCACCGGCGTCGCGAACCCGAGCGACGCATAAAGGGCATGAGCGGCAGGAGTCGTTCCCTCACCCACGCGCAGCGAGAGCGTCTCGTCGCCAGTGGCGGTGCAGGCGTCGATCGCCGCCTGCACGAGCGCGCGGCCATGCCCGTGGCCCTGCGCTGTGGGATCCACGAACAGATCGATCACGAAGGGGCCGGGCACGCCCTCATCCCAGATCGAGCGGGTGGTGACGAGAATCGCGCCGGTGACCTCTCCGTGGCGGTCGAGCGAGACGCCGCTCGCATCGAAACGTAGCGTCCCGTATGCGCCCGCGAATGTGGCATCCATCTCGGTCCGTGCGTCGGCGAGGTCGGCCGCGCCGATCTGCGCAGGATAGGCCGCAAGGTAGATGTCGGCGAGCCTGTCACGGTCTGTGGTCGCGACCGGACGGGTGGTGATGGATGCCGCAGCCGACGCGAGGCCGTGGGGCAGCGCGAGAACGCGCAGATCGTTCGTGCTCATGGGTTCCGTTCATTGAGATGAGGGCATGACGGTGCGCACCGCGGATACGATCGGTGCGTTGACTCAATGACGGAACATGCCTGCCAGCATGCCACATCTGGTCGTTTCGACTCGCCCGCGCTTCGCGTGGCCTCGCTCAACGACCGGCCCAGTTTGCCTCGGCCGCTGAGCGAGCGCAGCCAGTCAAAACGACCCCCCGGTCGTTGAACGAGCCGTAGACGACTCGAAACGGCGCCCTACGCGCTCGCCGGACGCTGGGCGGCTCGCGTCCTTGTTCTCCACCCGATGACTGCGTCGAAGCCTCCGTCGATCAGCGCTTGCCGCTTCGCGTGGCTCCATCCCTGGATGCGCTTCTCCCAGCCGAAGGCCTCGTCGATGCGATCGAACTGATTGCTCCACGCCAACTCGACCGGGAGCCGACGCCGAGTGTATGCGCTTCCGAGCCCTTGCTGATGCTGTTCGAGGCGTCTGGAGAGGTCGACGGTGCTACCGACATAGAACGTGCCGTCGGCGCAGCGCAGGATGTAGGTGAAGCCCGTCATTCACGGCACGGTAGTCGCGGGTTCGGACACTCGGAGCGTTTCGACTCGCCCGCGCTTCGCGCGGCCTCGCTCAACGAGCGGGACTGTCGGGCCCGCGGGCCCGACGCTCAGCCTCGCCGCTAGGGCGCGACGAACCGCCCCGCGTCGGAGTCGGCGGGCGCCTGCTCCTTGAGCTTGAAGTGCTGCTTCTTGCCGGTGGCGGTATACGGCAGCTCGGTGACGAACGCGTACCGGCGCGGGCGTTTGAAGTCGGCAAGGTGCACGCTCGAGCGCAAGAAGGCGTCGAGCTCGGATGCCGCGGCCGCGGCATCCGTCAGTTCCCCCTGCCGCGGCTGCACGTAAGCGACGACCAGCTCGCCCCATTCCGGGTCGGGCAGTCCGACCACTATCGAGTCGGCGACGCCGGCATGACCGGCCAGCACCTCTTCGACCTGCACCGGGTGCACATTCTCGCCACCCGAGATGATCATGTCGTCTTTGCGTCCGACGATCGTGACGATCTCGTCGTCGTCCCAGGTGGCCAGATCGCCCGGGTACACCCACCCGTCGCGGAACTTCTGCGCCTGCTCCTCGGGATTGCCCAGATACGCGTACCCCGACTTGGTCGAGCGCATGATGACCTCGCCGACCTCGGTGCCGTCCTTGGCCGCATATTCGTCGGGCGCCGACAGGCGATCGGGCTGCACTCGCACGACGGCGACGTCGTCGTCGAGGCACGCGCGCCCGGCCGCCCCCGCCGCGGCCGGCAGGTCGTCGGGGCGAAGATAGGTGTTCCAGAACGCCTCGGTCGTGCCGTATCCGTTGGCGATGCGCGCGGTGAGCACGCGCTGATAGCGCAGGGCAGCGTCGTGGCTGAGCGGTGCGCCCATGGTCACGATGCCGCGCAGGCTGGAAAGGTCGCGCGGTCGGGCCTCTTGTGCGTCGGCGAGCCGCTCGAGGTTCGTGGGGGCGCCGATCACGTAGGTCAGTGCGTACTGCTCGACTGAGTCCAGCACGAGGTCGGGGTCGAACTGGGGGAGTGTGACGACTTCGGCCCCCACGAAGAAGGCCGTGTTCGGTCCGGCGCAGTAGTTGCCGCCGCGATGGAACCACGGCGACATGTTCATCGTCTTGTCGGTGGGGCTCAGCGGAAAGTGCATCGTCACGTCATGCGCCGTGAGCATCTCGTTCAGGCTCGTCAGCGGCACCGCCTTCGGCATGCCGGTGGTGCCGCTCGTGTACAGCCGACTGGTCTCGTCCCACGTGCTGGCGCCTTCGGGAGCGTGGAAGGATGCCGCATCCGCGGCCAGCAGCTCGTCGAACGGGATGGCCCCGTCGATGAGCTCGCCGCCGACGGCGGCGATGACGCGCGGCCGGTGCGATGCGATCTTCAGCGCCTCGGCCGCATTGGCGGCATCCGTCCCGTCGTAGACGAACACCACGGGCTTGGCACCGTCGATGATATGGGCGGTCTCGGCCGGTGCCAGCCGAAAGTTCATCGGCGAGCTCACGGCCCGCAGCCCCTGCGCGGCGATGTACAGAAAAGCGAATTCGGGAGTGTTCTTCAGCTGGTAGCAGACGATGTCGCCGACGCCCACGCCATGCGCGCGCAGGCCGTCGACGAGGCGGCCGGTGGCCATTCCGAGTTCGGCATATGTCCACGAACGCCCACTGGGCGGATCGCTGAGCGCGGGCCGACGCGCGTAGCGGTGGGTATTGCGCGCGAAGGCGGCAGCCCAGGTGAAACTGCTCTCGAAGACCCGCTGCAGTTCGCTCGGGTCGTACTCGGTGTTTCCGGTCATCACTTCTCCTCCCGCGTTGGCGCCTCGTCGTCACCGTGTGTGGAGCGTGCGGGTGGTGTGCACGCGGCGGGTATCTGAGCGGATGAAGCGAGCTCAGGCGCGCATGCTCCCGACGACGGTGTGAGGCAGTGGTCAGCCTAGTGGTGCGCGAGGGGATGCCGCACCCATGGCTGCCGCGACACGATCACGCGGCTCACCGCCCGCCCGGACGAGGGCAGATCAGCCCCAGACATCCTCCGCGATCCGGACGACCGAGCGCACCTTGGCCCACTGCTCGTCTTCGGTGAGCGTGTTGCCTTCCTCGGTCGAGGCGAACCCGCACTGCGGGCTGAGCGCAAGCTGCTCGAGGGGGGCGAAGGCCGCGGCCTCATCGATGCGCCGCTTGATGTCGTCGGGGTTCTCCAACTGCCCCGACTTCGACGTCACCAGGCCCAGCACGACCCTCTTGTCGCCCTTGGGCAAGAAGCGCAGAGGCTCGAACCCGCCCGCGCGGTCGCTGTCGTACTCGAGGAAGTAGCCGTCATACTGCACGACATCCAGCAGCTGCTCGGCAACCGGCTCGTAGCCGCCCGACGAGATCCACGTCGAGCGGAAGTTGCCGCGGCACACGTGCGTTGTCACGGTGAGGTCGTCGGGCTTGCCGGCCAGCACGCGGTTGAGGATGTCGGCGTAGCGCTCGGCGATGCCGTCGACCTCGATGCCACGGGCGGCGGCCTTGTCGAGCTCGACCTGGCTGCACAAGTACGCCCAGGCGGTGTCATCGAGCTGCAGGTAGCGCGCGCCGGCGTCGTAGAACGCGGCGATGGCGTCGCGGTAGGCCTGCACCAGGTCGTCGACGATGGCATCGCGGCCGTCGTAGGCCCCGCCGATGTGTCCCGGTTCGAGGCGGAAGTCGAGCACGGTCGGCGAGGGGATGGTGAACTTCGGCGTCGCGCCGGTGCGCGCGGCCAGTTCTGCGACCGACCGGAAGTGATCGACGAAGGGATGCCGCGGGTCGAACCGGATCGGGCCCGAGATCCCGACGCCCCGCGACTTGGTCTGCACCCCCTGGAACTGAATGCCGTGGTCGAGCTCGACGATGTCGACGCCGCCCAGATATCCGAAGAAGTCGAAGTGCCACCACGAGCGGCGGAACTCGCCGTCGGTGGCGACCGCGAGGCCGGCATCGGCCTCCTTCTGCACGAGATCGGCGATCGCCGCGTCTTCGACCTTCCGCAGGCCCTCGTCGTCGAGGACTCCTTCGAGGTGGCGGGCGCGGGCGTCCTTGAGAGCGGCAGGACGGAGGAAACTGCCGACGATGTCGGCGCGATACGGGGGAGTGGTCACCGAGCGATGCTATCCCGGACGGCCGGGCCGCAGCATCCCTTCTGTCATAGGGAGTCATCGCGAACGTCGGATGCCGCGGTTAGAGTGGTGCGGTGCCCGCTGAAGTGATCCGTGCAGCGAACCTCGTCAAGACCTACAAGGTCAAGGGAAAGCCCGATTTCCGGGCCGTCGACGACCTCAGCTTCGAGGTCGCGCCCGGCGAGTCGTTCGGTCTGCTCGGTCCCAACGGCGCCGGCAAGTCGACGACGATGAAGATGATCGGGGCGGTGTCCACACGTACTTCGGGCGACCTCGAGATCTTGGGGCTCGACCCGAATCGGTACGGGCCCGAGATCCGGTCGCGGCTTGGTGTCGTGCCGCAAGACGACAACCTCGACGGTGAGCTCAACGCGCGCGAGAACCTGTATGTGTACGGCCGCTATTTCGGCATGCCCGGCAAGGAATGCGCGCGCAAGGCCGATGAGCTGCTGGCGTTCGCCCAGCTCGAAGACAAGGCCAAGAACAAGGTCGACCAGCTCTCAGGCGGCATGAAGCGGCGGCTGACGATTGCGCGCGGGCTGATCAACGACCCCCGCATCCTCTTGCTCGACGAGCCCACCACGGGCCTCGACCCGCAGGCGCGGCACATCCTGTGGGATCGCCTGTTCCGGCTCAAGGAACGCGGCACCACCCTGGTGCTGACCACGCACTACATGGACGAAGCCGAGCAATTGTGCGACCGGCTCATCGTGGTCGACCAGGGGCGCATCATGGCGCAGGGCACTCCGGCCTCGCTCATCCGCGAGCATTCCAGCCGCGAGGTGCTCGAGGTGCGCTTCGGCTCGAGCCGCAACGAAGAGGTCGCCCCACGACTTGCGGGCATCGGCGATCGCGTCGAGGTGCTGCCCGACCGCATTCTCATCTACGCGTCCGACGGCGAAGCGGCGCTCGACCGTGTCACGGCGGCCGGCCTCGAACCGCTGACAAGCCTGGTGAGGCGCTCGAGCCTCGAAGACGTCTTCTTGCGGCTGACCGGAAGGTCGCTGATCGAATGACCCCTCGACCGGCTCAGGGAGGACCGGATGCCGGGGCCACGACGCATCCCACTCTCGATGAATTGCGCGCCGAAGCGCTCGCGGGCGGGCGGCTGCCCCGCCGCTACGGCAGTTGGTACGCGACCGAGCACATGCTGCGCGCGATGCGCGCCTACGGCTGGACGATCGTCGTGGGCGCCCTCGGACAACCGCTCGTCTACCTTTTCGGCCTCGCGATCGGGCTGGCCGCGCTCATCCAGCAGCAGATTCCGGTCTCCGGCGGCGGCACCGTGTCGTATCTCGTCTTCGTCGCACCGGCACTGTTGATGACCGCGACGATCGCCGTGGCCTCCGAGGAGTTCACGTATCCCGTGATGGCCGGCTTCAAGTGGCGGCGCTACTTCTATGGGTTCAACGCCTCACCCTTGTCGTCGCCGCAGATCGCCAACGGGGTGATCGTGGCGGCGTCGGCACGCATGCTCTTCGCAGCGGGCGCCTACTACCTCTTCATCTGGGGCTTCGGAGCCGTGCTGCCGATCGTGACGGTTCCCGCACCGGCGACCGCGTGGATCTCGGTGGTCATCGGCATGCTGGCCGGCTGGTCGTTCGGAATGCCGCTGCTGGCATACGCCGCGTCGCTCGAAGAAGACACCGGCCAGTTCGCACTGGTGCAGCGGTTCGTCTTCATGCCGATGTTCCTGTTCTCGGGCACGTTCTTTCCGCTGGCGAATCTGCCGATCTGGTTGCAGTGGATCGGTTGGATCTCGCCGCTGTGGCACGCGACCGAATTGGGGCGCATGGCCAGCTTCGGGCAGCCGGTCGATGCTGTTCTGCTCGTGGTGCATGTCGTGTATCTGCTCGTTCTCTCGATCGGCGGATACCTGCTGGCCCGCCGCATCTTCACGCGAAGGCTCGCGAAATGACAGCCGTCGTTGATGAGATCGAAGCCGACCAGCGCCGTGGCGGGGTGCGGGCGCTGTGGTCGGGCAACCCATGGGCGGTTGTACAGCGTGGGCTGATCGCGGCGCGCTCGTCGAGCTGGGTCGTGATCTTGTCGGGGTTCTTCGAGCCGGTCTTCTACCTGGCCTCGATGGGGCTCGGGCTGCAGAGCCTGGTCGGCGACGTGCAGACCTCGGCCGGTCTGAGCGTGCCCTACGCCGCCTTCATCGCCCCGGCGCTGCTGGCGGTGTCGGCGATGAACGGTGCCATCTACGACTCGACGTGGAACGTGTTCTTCAAGCTGAACTACGGCAAGCTCTACGAGGGCATGCTGGCCACGTCGCTGGGCCCGCTCGATGTCGCCTTCGGCGAGATCCTGTACGCGCTGCTGCGCGGGCTGCTCTACGCCTGCGGGTTCATGATCATCATGCAGGTGTTCGGGCTGAACCTGGCCCCCACAGCGATCCTGGCGCTGCCGGCCGTACTGCTGGTGGCCTTCGGCTTCGCGAGTCTGGGCATGGCCGTCACCAGCTATATGAAGACGTTCCAGCACATGGACTGGATAAACATCGTGCTGCTGCCGATGTTCCTGTTCTCGGCGACGCTGTACCCGATCTCGGTCTACCCCGACTGGATTCAGTCGATCATCATGGCCTTTCCGCTCTGGCACGGGGTCGAGCTGATCAGGGCCCTGACCACCGGGTCGATCGGCGGCGCGATGGTCTGGCACATCCTGTACTACGTAGTGATGATCGCCGTCGGCCTGGTGTTCACCACCAAGCGCCTGCGCGCCCTGTTCCTGGACTGACGGCGCACCGCGGCGCGCTGCCGCTGCCCCGCTCGCCTGCGTGATCCCGCGCCCCGCCGCGCTCGCCTGCCCCGCCGCGCTCGCCTGCCCCGCCGCGCTCGCCTGCCCCGCCCGCCGCTGAATCCCGCGCCGTTCGCGTGCCCCGCGTGATCCCGCGCCCCGCCGCTGGTTCCCGCGCCGTTCGCGTGCCCCGACCGCCGCTGAATCCCGCGCCGTTCGCGTGCCCCGCGTGATCCCGCGCCCCGCCCCGCCGCGGAGTCCCGCGCCGCGCGCTCTCCCGCTGCCGTGTGCAACAACTCAGTCTGCGAGCTGCTGGGATGCTCGTTGTCCCCTGTAATCGCGCGGCTCGTCGCACCCGGCCGGCGCTGTCAGACGGAGTTGTTGCACGCCGGGGCTCGGCCGTGCAAGGGCTTGGCCATGCTCGTGCTTGAGCACGTGTGGGCTCAGGCGCGCCCGTCGCCGCTGGTTCCCGCCTCCGTGTCCGTCGCCGCGGAATCCCTCGCCGCGCGCTCTCCCGCTGCGGTGTGCAACAACTCAGTCTGCGAGTTGCGGGGGATGGTCGTTGTTCCCTGTAATCGCGCGGGTCGTCGCCCCCGGCCGGTGCTGTCAGACTGAGTTGTTGCACGCCGGGATTCGGCCGTACAAGGGCTCGGCCATGACCGTGCTTGAGCACGTGCGGGCTCAGGCGCGCCCGCCGCCGCTGGTTCCCGCCGCCGTGTCCGTCGCCGCGGAGTCCCGCGCCGCGCGCCGCGCGCTCTCCCGCTGCCGTGTGCAACAACTCAGTCTGCGAGCTGCGGGGGCGGTCGTTGTTCCCTGTATCCGCGCGGGTCGTCGCCCCCAGCCGGCGCTGTCAGGCTGAGTTGTTGCACGCTGGTGTCGTCCACGCAGGGGCCCGGCTATGCAGGAGCTCGGCCACGCAAGGGTCCGGCCATGCTCGTGCTTGCGCACGTGCGAGCTCGGGCTCTCCCGCCGCCGTTGAATCCCGCCGCCGTGTCTGTCGCCGCTGAATCCCGCGCCGCGCCGCGCGCTCTCCCGCTGCGGTGTGCAACAACTCAGTCTGCGAGTTGCGGGGGTGCCCCTATGTCTTTCGTCAAGTCATTCGGCTGCTCGCTTGTAGGGTTGCCAGGTGAGTGTGATTGTTCGAATTGTCGAGCCCGGTGACCAGAGCGCATGGGCAGAGCTCTATGCGGGGTATCGCGCGTTCTATCGACTTCCCGACGACCCAGTGGCCGTATCGACGACCTGGCAGTGGGTGCGCGACGGCGAACACGGGCTCGTCGGGCTCGTCACGGTAGACGATGACAACGTCCCAATCGCTTTGGCGAACGTTCGTTGGTTCGCTCGCCCCTCATCGGCGACGATGGGGCTCTATCTCGACGATCTCTTCACCGCCCCCGAGGCGCGCGGTAGCGGTGCGGCCAGCGCGTTGCTCAAGCACGCGGCTGAGCTTGCGGGGGAAGGCGGCGGCAGTGTTGTGCGGTGGATCACCGCCGCTGACAACGCGACGGCCCGATCCGTGTATGACACGCATGCCGCGGCGACGCCCTGGGTGACATACGACATGAAGCCCACCGCCTGACCGGGCAAGAGTTCAGGCGGCGATCACTCTGTCGGCGGGCGCCTGGTAAAGCGTTCCGTCGCGGAGCATGGCGTAGAGGACATCGGAGCGGCGTCTGGCGAGGGCGATGAGGGCCTGGTTGTGGCGTTTGCCTTGGGCGATCTTGCGGTCGTAGTAGGCGCGCGACTCCGGGTCTCTGAGTGCGGCGAACGCGGAGAGGAACATGGCCCGCTTCAGGATCTTGTTCCCGCGCCGGGACCGATGCTCGCCGCGGATCGAGGTGCCCGAGCGGCGGGTGACGGGTGCGAGGCCGGCGTAGGCGGCGAGGTGCCCGGCGGTCGGGAAGGTCTTCGTGGTGACTTCGGTGAGGAGTCGGGCCGCGGTCCTGACGCCGACTCCGGGCATGCTCGTCAGGACCGGCTGAAGAGGGTGCTGCTCGACGATCTTCTCGACCTCGACGGCGATCTCGTCCCGCTGCCGGCGCAGTGCGGCGAGCTGCTCCGCCAGCCGCGGCAGCACAAGAGTTGTGGCATCGGTGCCCGCGACCACGACAGTCTGCTCACCGAGGGCGCGCGTTCTTCAGCAGCCGGTTCCCGATCCGCTTCTCACCCGCTGATCTCATCGCTGCAGGCGACGGGTAGTGCTGCAACAGGTCGAGCATCGCGGGATGGTCCAGGCGCGGTCCGATGACGCGCTCGAGGGCGGGTGGATCTGGGTGAGCAAGCCCCGGATGCGGTTGGAGACTTGGGTGATCTGCCCGGCGAGGTCGTCATCGAAGCCGCAGAGCATGCTCAGCTCCGCAACCTGCTCGTCCGCGACCTGGATGGACCGGAGCGTGTGCGGCATCGTCCGTGCGGTCTCGGCGATGATCGCGGCATCCCTCGCGTCGGTCTTCGCCTCTCCCGGGTGCAGATCGGCGATGCGGCGCATCGCCAGCCCGGGAAGGTAGCCGACCAGCGCCCCGCAAGCCTGCGCGACGGCGACCGGCAGCGCGCCGATCGTCGCGGGCTGATCCACGACCAGCAGTACCGTGCCGTGCGTCGCGAGCTGGTCGAGCACCGCCCGCAGTCGGCGTTCGTCGTTCGGCAATGGTCTGTCGAACAGCCGCTTGCCGGTCCGGTCGAGGGCGACGGCGTGGTGTTCGCCCTTGCCGACGTCGAGCCCGACGTACACGTCGACCTCGTCGTATCTGTCGATGCTGGTGACCACGTTGCCTCCGTTCGCTCGCGACGGCGTCCGCGACGGTGCGTCTCGGCATCCACGTTACGAACGGCCTCGAGCGCGCTCGGGTCCAGCCCCTATCAGCGATCACACACCGCCAACCAGGCCCGGTGACAACACCCCCCGGATCATCAAGGACAGGGGGCAGCAATCATGCCGGGCCCGGCAGGCCGTCACCACCCAGCATGGTCGCCGAGCGGGTCACGAAGAAAGTAACGGGGTGGTCGTTGTTCCCTGTAATCGCGCGGGTCGTCGCCCCCGGCCGGTGCTGTCAAACTGAGTTGTTGCACGCCGGGATTCGGCCGTACAAGGGCTCGGCCATGACCGTGCTTGAGCACGTGCGGGCTCAGGCGCGCCCGCCGCCGCTGGTTCCCGCCGCCGCTGGTTCCCGCCGCCGTGTCCGTCGCCGCGGAGTCCCGCGCCGCGCGCCGCGCGCTCTCCCGCTGCCGTGTGCAACAACCCAGTCTGCGAGCTGCGGGAGCAGTCGTTGTTCCCTGCAATCGCGCGGCTCGCCGCCCCCGGCCTGCGCTGTCAGACTGAGTTGTTGCACGCCGGGGTCCGGCCGTGCAAGGGCTCGGCCGTGCTCGTGCTTGAGCACGTGTGGGCTCAGGCGCGCCCGTCGCCGCTGGTTCCCGCCTCCGTGTCCGTCGCCGCGGAATCCCTCGCCGCGCGCTCTCCCGCTGCCGCGTGCAACAACTCAGTCTGCGAGCTGCGGGGCGGTCTTTGCTCCCTGTATTAGCGCGGGTCGTCGCACCCGGCCGGCGCTGTCAGACTGAGTTGTTGCACGCAGGGGTCGTCCACGCGGGGGCTCGGCCATGCAAGGGCCCGGCCATGCAAGGGCCCGGCCATGCTCGTGCGTGAGCACGCGTGGGCTGACGCGCTCCCGTCGCCGCAAAATCCCGCTGCCGCGTGCAACAACTCAGTCTGCGGGCTGCGGGAGCATTCGTTGTTCCGTGTAATCGCGTGGCTCGCCGCCCCCGGCCGGTGCTGTCAGACGGAGTTGTTTCACGCAGGGGCTCGGGCCCGGGCTCAGCCACGCACGGGCTCCGGCACGCGTCGGCACGGCTCGCCGCGAGACCCGGAACCTTCAGGATGACGTAAGCTCGAGGGTATGGACACCCTGATGAGCATCCTGCACGTCGCCACCGCCGTCTTCATCGTCGGCCCGATGGCGATCATTCCGATGACAGGTCTGCGGGCTCTGCGCTCGGGCAGCGCCACGCAGGTGAACTCCCTGGCGACGTCGACGTCGGTCTTCTCGTGGCTGTCGCTGCTGACCTTCGTCTTCGGTTTTGGAGCGATGGGGATGGCCCCGGCGCAGTACAATCTGAGCTTTGCGACCCCGTGGATCCTCTGGTCGATCATTGCGTACGCGATAGCGTTCCTGCTGACCGTCTTCGTGGTGGTACCGCAGATGCGCAAGGCGGCGGTGCAGTTCGCGGCAAGTGGCACTGAAGCCGCCGGCAAGCCTGCCGGCAAGCCTGCCGGTTACGGCGCCATCGCCGGCAGCAGCGGTATTGCCACGCTGTTGCTGGTCGTGGTCGTCGTGCTGATGATCTGGAAGCCCTGACCCGGGGTACGACAGGTCGGGCGGCTCAGGAAGCGAATTCGCGCAGCACCGTCACCATGCGCAGCGCCGCCTGGGCTGCCTCGCCGCCCTTGTCCTCCTGAGAGCCTTCGAGCCCGGCCCGGTCGAGGCCCTGCTGTTCGTCGTCGAGCGTCAACACGCCGAAACCGACCGGCTTGCCGGCATCGAGTGCCACGCGGTTGAGCCCGTCGGTGGTCGCCTGCGAGACGTACTCGAAGTGCGGGGTGCCCCCGCGGATGATGACGCCCAGTGCGACCACGGCGTCGGCGCCGCCTGCGAACGCCGCCTGCGCAGCCAGGGCGAGCTCGAACGAACCTGGCACGCGTACCACGCGGTGCTGCGCGCCGGCCGCATCGAGCGCACGCTGCGCTCCGGCGATGAGCCCATCGGTGATCGCCTGGTGCCAGGTGCCCGCGACGATCACGACGTGGGCGTCGCGTCCATCGATGTCGTAGGGCGCCCGGGGCGCTCCGGTTCCGCTCACGCTTTTGCTCCTTCGTGTTCTCCGTCGCCGTCGGCGGCCTGCATCTCGTGCAGTGCCTCTTCGAGGTCGTCGGCGTCGATGATGTGCCCCATCTTGTCGCGCTTGGTCTGCAGATACTGGTGGTTGTTCGGGCCTACACCCACCAACAGCGGCACCTGCTCGACGATGTCGAGGCCAAGGTCACGCAGCTGCGTCACCTTGTCGGTGTTGTTCGTCAGCAGTCGCACCTTCTGCACGCCGAGATCGGCGAGGATGCCGGCGGCGGCCGCGTAGTCGCGTGCGTCGGCGGGCAGCCCCAGGGCGAGGTTGGCGTCGACGGTGTCGAGACCGCCCTCCTGCAGGCTGTAGGCGCGCAGCTTGTTGATCAGGCCGATGCCGCGGCCCTCGTGCCCGCGCATGTAGATCACGACACCGCCGGCGACGTCGATGGCGTCGAGTGCAGCCTGCAGCTGCGGTCCGCACTCGCATTTGAGCGAGCCGAAGGCCTCGCCGGTCAGGCACTCCGAGTGCACGCGCACCAGAGGTGCCTCGATGGCGCTGAGATCGCCCGAGACCACCGCCAGATGATCGGTGCCCGTGGTGCGGTCCTTATAAGCGAGAAAGCGGAAGCCCCCGTGCGAGGTCGGCACGTTCGCCTCGGCACGCAGGCTGACCAGGCGGCGGTGCACGACCGGTTCAGGACGCGGATCGTGCTCTTCGAGATACGCGATCAGCTGCTCGATGGTGATCACCGGAACGCCCTCGCGCTCACCCATCTCGATCAGGCCCGGCAGTCGCATCATGCTGCCGTCTTCGGCCACGACTTCGCCGATCGCCCCGACCGGCGCGAGGCCGGCCAACCGCATCAGGTCGACGGCGGCCTCGGTGTGCCCGCTGCGTTCGCGCACGCCGCCGTCCACCGCCCGAAGCGGCAGCACGTGGCCGGGGCGGATGACCGACGTCGGCGTTGAATCGGGATCGGCCAGCACGTTCAGCGTGTGCGCGCGGTCGGCGGCGCTGATCCCCGTCGAGATGCGGTCGGCGGCATCCACACTCACCGTGTACGCGGTGCCCCGGGAGTCTTCATTGTGCGCGACCATCGGTGGCAGATCGAGCCGTTCGGCCCACTCCACCGGCATCGGCGCGCACAGGTATCCGCTCGAGTAGCGGATCGTCCACGCCAGCCATTCGGGCGTGGCCAGCTGCGCCGACAGGATGACGTCGCCCTCGTTCTCGCGGTTCTCGTCGTCGGCGACCAGAACCGGGCGACCGGCGCGCAGACTCTCCAGCGCCTCCGGGATGGTGGACAGGCTCATGCGAGCCTCCCTTCTTCAGAAGTGGATGCCGCGTCGCGGCCGTCACCGGCCGTGAAAGCGAGCAGACGCCGCACGTGGCGGGCCAGGATGTCGGTCTCGAGGTTGACGCGATCGCCGGGCGCACGCTCACCGAGCGTGGTGGCGGTCAGCGTCTCGGGAATGAGCGACACTTCGAACCACGCGGCAGCGGCGTCGGCGGGAGACGCCGCGCTGACGGTAAGCGAGACGCCGTCGACGGCGATCGAGCCCTTGTCGACCACGAGGTCGGCCAGATCGCCGGGAAGGCCGATGCGCAGCACCCGCCACTGGTCGCCGGGGCGCACCTCGAGCACCTGGCCGGTGCCGTCGATGTGGCCCTGCACGATGTGCCCGCCCAGCCGCGCGTGCGCGGCGAGGGCCCGCTCGACGTTGACGCGCCGCCCGGCGGCGACATCGTCGAGCGTGGACATGTCGAGGGTCTGCTTCATGACGTCGGCGGTGAACCAATCGTCGCCGCGGTCGACGACGGTCAGGCACACGCCCGAGATCGCGATGGAGTCGCCGTGCCCGGCGTCAGAGACCGCGGTCGGGGCCTGCACGGTCAGGCGCACGCCCTCGCCCGCGGGCGTGACGGCGGTGATGCTGCCTACCTCTTCGATGATTCCGGTGAACATCAGGTCTCCTTCTCGGTCGTAGAGTCAGGCGCCGCGGGTTCGGTCTCGGTCGTTGAGTCAGGCGCCGCGTCGAAACGCCCCGCCGCCGTCACCGGCTGCGCGATCACCAGCAGGTCGTCGCCGAGCTTCTCGACGGTGACCACCCTCAGTCGCGGGGCGTCTGCGAGCGTGGGCACCCCGATGTCGGTGAGCGCGAGGCGATCTCCACCCAGCAGCACGGGGGCGATGTAGGCGAGCACTTCGTCCGCGAGGCCCGCGCGCACGACGGCGCTGGCGACCGTAGGCCCGCCTTCGATGAACAGCCGCTGGATGCCGCGGTCGCGCAACTCGCGCACGGCGGTGTCGAGCCGGTCGAAGAAGATCGGCTCGTGCGGGTGGCGCCGGATGGCGGCATCCCGCGGCACCTCCCGGGTGCCCAGCACCACCGGAAGCGGCTGGTGCTCGTACAGGGTGCCGTCGCCCCGTCGCGCGGTCAGCGCTGGGTCATCGGCGAGCACGGTGCCGGTGCCGACGAGGATAGCGTCGGTGGCCGCGCGCCGCTCGTGCACATCGGCGCGGGCAGCGGGCCCGGTGATCCACTGGCTGGAGCCGTCGGATGCCGCCGCGCGGCCATCGAGGCTCTGCGCCCACTTGACGGTGATGAACGGGCGGCCCAGCCGCACCGAGACCAGCCAGTCGTCGATGAGCGCGACGCCCTCTTCGGCGAGAAGACCGGCCGCGACATCCACGCCCGCAGCCCGGAGGCGGGCGGCACCGCCACCGGAGTGCACTCCCGGGTCTTCTGCGCTGAACACGACGCGTGCGACGCCGGCTTCGATCAGCGCGAGCGCGCAGGGTCCGGTGCGTCCGGTGTGATTGCACGGTTCCAGAGTGACGACGATGGTCGCCCCGCGTGCGGCGTCGGCCGGCAGGTGCGAGAGAGCGTCGACCTCGGCGTGTGCGGTGCCGGCGCCGCGATGCCAGCCTTCGGCGATGACGGAGCCGGCGGGCGAAAGGACGACCGCTCCCACCTGCGGATTCACTCCTCGCGGGCCGCGCCGAGCGAGCTCGAAGGCGCGCCGCATGGCGTCGCGCTCGGCTCGACTGACCGACATCCGCTCTCCTCGCTGTCTGGCTCCGGAGGCGTGCGGCCGGCGGCACACGGCGCGTGCGCTGGCTCGTGCTGCCTCCCATCCGGACTAGCGATGGCCACCCATCGCATCACCGTCGGTTCCGGATTTCCACCGGATCAGCCGCCGTCATCCTCTCGGATGCCGCAGCTCGCGGACTATCACCGCCGGTTCGGATTCTCACCGACCCCGGAGCACGTTTACGGCTCCGAGTCTACCCAACGCACAGCACGCCTGCGCATTCCCGAGGAATCGGCGCGGGCGGCCGAAGGCGCCGCGTGCGTCGCCTAGCCTGGGATCGGGGAAGGGGAGCAGATGCAGGTCACGCTCGACGGCGACGGCTTTGCCGCGCTCGCCGCCCGCCCGTACGCCGACGTGCTCATCATCGGCGGCGGTATCAACGGGATCGCCGCCTTCCGCGACCTGGCGATGCAGGGCCTGGACGTCGCGCTGGTCGAACGTGCCGACTACGCGAGTGGCGCGAGCGCGGCATCCAGCCACATGATCCACGGCGGCATCCGCTACCTCGAAAACGGCGAGTTCCGGCTCGTGCACGAGGCCGTCACAGAACGCAACATGCTGCTGCGCACCGCCCCGCACTACGTCAAACCGTTGCAGACCACGATTCCTATCTTCTCGACGTTCTCGGGCGTGCTTTCGGCGCCGCTGCGGTTTCTGCGGCACGGCGCCGGACGCCCGCGCGAGCGCGGCGCGGCGCTGATAAAGATCGGGCTCGAGATCTACGACTCGTTCTCCCGCGGCGGCGGGCAGGTGCCGCGCCACACCTTCCACGGCCGGCGTGCCTCGCTGCGCGCGCTGCCGCAGCTCAACCCCGACGTGAAGTACACCGCTACATACTGGGACGCCTCACTGCGCGACCCCGAGCGTCTCGCCCTGGATGTGCTGCGCGACGGCGTGGCCGAGGGGAGGGATGCCGCAGCCCGCGGTCGCGCGGGGGTGGATGCCGCTGTCCCATCGATCGCGCAGGCGAGCGCGGCCGCGCGCGCTCGCGCGGCGAACTACACCGCCGCGGTCGGCGTCGACGACGGCCGTGTCGTGCTGCGCGATGTCGACTCCGCGCAGGAGGTGCGCTTCGCGGCATCCGTCGTCGTGAACGCGACCGGGCCGTGGACCGATCTGACCAACGCCGCCCTGCACGAGCCGACCCGGTATATGGGCGGCACGAAGGGCTCGCATATCGTGCTGGATAATCCTGAGCTGTTGGCGGCCACCGGCGGACGCGAGCTGTTCTTCGAGCACAGCGATGGGCGCATCGTGCTGATCTATCCCCTGCGGGGGCGTGTGTTGGTGGGCACCACCGATCTCGAACACGACATGACCACCCCCGTCGTGTGCACCGACGAAGAGGTCGACTACTTCCTCGGGCTCGTCGCGCATGTGCTGCCCGGTGTGCCCGTGGACCGCGAGCAGATCGTGTACCGATACGCGGGTGTGCGGCCGCTGCCCGGGCATGGCGATCTCGCACCGGGATTCGTCTCGCGCGATTACCGCATCGAGTCGGCCCGGCTGCCCGGCGATGTCGTGATCCTGAGCCTGGTCGGGGGCAAGTGGACGACGTTCCGCGCCTCGGCCGAGCACCTCGCCGATCACGCGCTGACCGCACTGGCCTGGCCGCGCCGCCGCTCCACGCGCGGGGTCGCCATCGGCGGCGGGCGAGGATACCCGACCACCGAGCGCGCCCGCCGGCAGTGGGTGGCCGAACACGACGTGGGGCTCGGTGCGGCGCGGGTCGGTGTGCTGCTGGCCCGGTACGGCACCGTGGCGGCGCAGGTCGTGGCCGCCATTGGCGCCGACCCCGACGACGCGCCGCTGTCGTCGGCCCCCGATTTCAGCACCGGCGAGCTGCGCCACCTTGCGCAGACCGAGGCCGTACACCACCTCGAAGATCTGCTGCTGCGTCGTACGGTGCTGGCCTTCACCGGCCGTGCCGGCGAAGACGTCGCGCGCGAGGTGGCCGCGGTGGTCGCGCCCGTGCGCGGCTGGGATGCGGCCACCATCGACGCCGAGGTCGCTCGGGCGCTGGCCGCGGTGCGTGCGGCGGTGCCCGCAGGAGTCGCCGCCTGAGGCTCGCCCTCTTGCAGGTGCCTCGCCCGCCTGCGCTCACGCGGTAGCGTGGCACGACGGCATCCCGAACCCACGGCGAGGAGGCAGCGTGGCCGAGAATGTTCTGGCGATCGACCAGGGGACCACCTCGACCCGGGCGATAGTGTTCGATGCGGCGGGGCAGATCGTGGCATCCGCACAGCGGGAGCACGAGCAGATCTTCCCGCACGCCGGCTGGGTCGAGCACGACCCGGTCGAGATCTGGACGAACACGCAGTGGGTCGTCTCGGCGGCGCTGTCGCGCGCTCGATTGTCGGCGCGGGATGTCGCCGGTATCGGCATCACGAATCAGCGCGAGACGGCGATCCTGTGGGATCGGCGCACCGGCCGTCCGATCGGCAACGCCATCGTGTGGCAGGACACCCGCACGCAGGAGAGCATCGATGCGCTGGCCGCGCAGCACCCCGACGGCACGCAGCGCTTCGCCGAGCTGACCGGGCTGCCGCTGGCGACGTACTTCTCGGCGTCGAAGGTGGCGTGGATGCTGCGCCACATCCCCGGCGCGCGCGAAGCGGCCGAGGCGGGCGATGTGCTGTTCGGCACGCCCGACACGTGGGTGATCTGGAACCTCACGGGCGGCAGCAGCGGCGGCATCCACGTCACCGACGTCACGAACGCGTCGCGCACCCTTCTGATGGATCTGCGCACGCTGGACTGGTCGGACGAGATGCTGCGGGTGTGGGACATCCCGCGGGCGATGTTGCCAGAGATCCGCTCGTCGTCGCAGATCGTCGGCGACGCCGTGCTGCCGACGGTGGCCCGCGGCATCCCGATCGCAGGAATCCTCGGTGATCAGCAGGCCGCGACCTTCGGGCAGGCTGCGTTCGATGCCGGCGAGTCGAAGAACACCTATGGCACAGGGAACTTCCTCATCGTGAACACGGGGGAGCGGATCGTACGCAGCGAGCACGGTCTGATCACCACGGTCGCTTACCGGTGCGGTGACGACCCCGCGCGATATGCGGTCGAGGGCTCGATAGCGGTCACCGGGTCGCTCGTGCAGTGGCTGCGCGACAACCTGGGCATCATCGCGCGGTCGCAGGATGTCGAGACGCTGGCGGCCAGTGTCGATGACAACGGCGGCGCGTACTTCGTGCCCGCTTTCTCGGGACTGTTCGCTCCCTACTGGCGTCCCGACGCGCGAGGTGCGCTGGTCGGACTGACCCGTTACGTGACAAAGGCACACATCGCCCGGGCCGCCCTGGAGTCGACAGCTTTCCAGACCCGCGATGTGATCGACGCGGTCGTCGCCGACACCGGGCGCGCGCTGCCCGATCTGCGCGTGGACGGCGGGATGACCCGCGACGACCTGCTCATGCAGTTCCAGGCCGACATTCTCGGGATCCCCGTCGTGCGGCCGAAGGTCGTCGAGACCACAGCGCTGGGCGCGGCATACGCGGCCGGTCTGGCCACGGGGGTGTGGACCGGGTTCGACCAGCTGCGCGCGCTGTGGCGAGAAGATCGTCGCTTCGAACCCGCGATGGGTCACGACGAGCGCGAGCGCCGCTTTCGGATGTGGCGCAAGGCCGTGTCGAAGTCGCTGGACTGGGTCGATGACGACGCACGCACCCTGATGGGCACGCACGACGCGTGATCGCGGTCATCCGGCGCGTGATCGCGGGTACCCGGTGCGTGACCGCGGCCACGCGGTCCGTGATCGCGGCTACGCGGTGCGTGATCGCGGCGGCCGGGCGCGTGACTCCGGTTCCTCGGTGCGTGATCGCGGCTACTTGAGCAGTCGCGACAGCCGTCGGTCGGCGAGAAGCTTTCCGCCGGTCTGGCACGTCGGACAGTACTCCAGGCTGTTGTCGGCGAAAAATACGCTGCGCACGGTGTCGCCGCACACCGGGCAGGCTTCGCCGCGCCTTCCGTGCACGCGCATGCCGCGCCGCTTGGCGTCTTTGAGATCGGCCGGAGGCTTGCCGGATGCCTGGGCCACGGCATCCCGCAGCGTCTCGATCATCGCCGCGTACAGCCGGTTGACGTCATCGTCGGTCAGGTTCGCCGCCAGCGTGTAGGGCGACATCTTCGCCGCGTGGAGAATCTCGTCGGAGTACGCATTGCCGATCCCGGCGATCACCGCCTGGTCGCGCAGCAGTCCTTTGATCTGCGTGCGCTTGCCGGTCAGCAACGTGCCGAACGTCGCACGGGTGAAGCCCGGCTCGAGCGGGTCGGGGCCCAGCCGGGCGATGCCCGGAACATCTGCCGGGTCGCGCACCACATACACCGCGAGGGACTTCTTGGTGCCGGCCTCGGTGAGATCGAATCCCGAGCCGTCCGACAGCGCGATGCGCAGTGCTATCGGAGTGCGGCCGGGTTTGATGATCGTCGAGGGAAGTGCGTCGTACCAGCGCAGCCAGCCGGCCTTCGCGAGGTGGAACACCAGATGTGCGGTGCCTGTCGCGACGTCGACGAACTTGCCGTGTCTGCTGACACCGGAGATCGAGGCCCCGCGCAGGGCGTCGACCGGCGGGTCGTACGTCTTCAGAGCGGCGATCGCGGCGACCGAGACGCGGGTGATCTCAAGCCCCGTGATGCGCCCGTCGAGGAACTCGACCAGTCCCTGCACCTCCGGCATCTCGGGCATGGGCCCATCCTGCCATGAGGTGCCGACGTCGTGGTGGGTCCCCGGTCTTCAGAGCACCGGCCACTCGGTGACCGTGCGGTCGTCGTCGCGCAGCAGACCGGCGATCCAGCCGTCGTGCCGGCCGCGCGAGTCGGAGAGCGCTTGTCGCAGCATCCCCTCGTATCGGAATCCCAACCGGCGCGCCGCCCGCGCCGACGGGATGTTGCCCACGACCGCCCGCCATTCGATGCGGGCGAGCGTCAACTCCTCGAAACCGTAGTCGACGACGGCGCGCGCGGCTTCGGTCAGCAGTCCCTGCCCACGTGCGGATGCGGCCATCCAGTATCCGATCTCGGCGGCGCCGCCGCTCTGCAGGTGGGCCAGCCCGATCATGCCGACCCAGGCGCCGTCGTGGCGGATCGCCCAGTTCAGCTGCGAGCCCTCCGCAGTCCAGCGCGCCGCGCGCGCGATGAAGTCGACGGCGTCATCGAGCGAGTACGGCGAGGGGAGGGTGGTCCAGCGTGGCACCTCGGGGTCGGCCGCCGCAGCCGTGATCGCCTCGGCATCGCCAGGCCTCGGCAGCGACAGCTCAAGGCGTGCGGTGCGCAGCGTGACCGGTTCCATCAGGAAAGGGTACCGCTCGCGCGCTCCGCCCCCGGCTCGGCCCACTTCACCCCGGCCTGCTTCACCCCGGCCTGCTTCACCCCGCCCTGCTTCACCCCGGCCGCCTCGTCCTGCTTCACCCCGCCCTGCCTCGTCCTGCCTCGCCTCGTCCTGCCTCGTCCTGCTTCACCCCGCCCTGCCTCGTCCTGCCTCGTCCTGCTTCACCCCGCCCTGCCTCGTCCTGCCACGCCTCGGCCGGGCCCTGTGTGCAGCAACTCAGTCTGGCTCTCCGCGTTCAAGACCGCCAGCCGCGGAATATCGCGGGACCCGCACCTGGCCTGGCGCTCCCAGACTGAGTTGGTGTACACGTGGCGCGCTTTCGGAGGCGTCGCGTTGCGGCCACGGCGCTGCTCCGGTCTTCCCTGCCTGCCTCGCCTCGGCCGCCTCGGCCGGGCCCTGTGTGCAGCAACTCAGTCTGGCTCTCCGCGTTCAAGACCGCCAGCCGCGGAATCTCGCGGGACCCGCGCCTGGCCTGGCGCTCCCAGACTGAGTTGGTGTACGCGTGGCGTGCTTTCGGGGGCGTCGCGTTGCGGCCACCGCGTTGCTCCGGTCTTCCCTGCCTGCCTCGCCTCGGCCGCCTCGCCCGGGCCCTGCGTGCAGCAACTCAGTCTCACGCTCAGAGTCCAAGACCGCCAGCCGCGGAATATCGCGGGACCCGCGCCTGGCCTGGCGCTCCCAGACTGAGTTGGTGTACGCGTGGCGCGCTTTCGGAGGCGTCGCGTTGCGGCCACCGCGCTGCTCCGGTCTTCCCTGCCCGCTTCGCCTCTGCAGCCTGGCCCGCCCTGGCCCGCCCCGGCCCGCACCACCCCTGTGTGCAATAACTCAGTCTGGCGCTCAGACTCCGAGACCGCCAGCCGCGGAATGTCGTGGGACCCGCGCCTGGCCTGGCGCTCCCAGACTGAGTTGGTGTACGCGTGGCGTGCGCTCCCCGCCGGCGCGTGGCAGCGCCTCGCGGCGCACCTCCGTGACGAGAGTTGTGCCCCGCTCGGCGTTTCCTCCCCAGCCGGGGCTGTAGCCCGACTTATCCACAGATTGCAGATGGGGGCCCTGCGCACCCACCGTCATCTCGCACGATCGAGGCATGGATGAGGAAAGCTTCAAAGTGAAATGGGACGCGGCGACCCGTGCTGAGATCCTTGCCGAGGGAATGTCTCGGCGTGGCCTGGAAGCCGCGGTGCGCAGTGGCGAGCTGGTCAGGGCGCGGCGCGATCATTATGTCGCAGCCGCAACGCCGCGCGCCGTGCTCCAAGCCGTGCGGATCGGCGGCCGCCTGACCTGCCTCTCCCTCCTCCAGCTCCTGGGCGTCTTCGTCTTCGCATGCGACACGCTTCACGTGCACATTCCGCGTGGCGCGAGCCGGCTGCGGTCGCCGAGAAACCGCGCGAAGCCGCTGCGCAGAGGCAGCAAGCGCGGCGCTCGCTTGCATTGGAGTCCGCTCGCTCGTGACGAAGGTGGCACATCTGCCTGTGTTGGCGTCATCGATGCTCTCATCCACTCGGTGCTCTGTCAGCAGGCGAGGCACGCGGTTGCCACCCTGGACAGCGCGCTCAACAAAGGCATGATCACCGCGCTCGACCTCGCAGAGATCTTTCACGCACTGCCCGCGAAATTCGCGGTGCTGCAGACACTCGTGGATGCGCGTGCGCAATCAGGGCCGGAGACCCTCGTGCGCCTGATGCTTCGCGGGCTGGGATGCCACGTGGACCTTCAAGTGGCCTTCGAACAGGTGGGCTTCGTCGACATGGTCGTCGATCGATGGCTCGTGATCGAGTGCGATAGCAAGGCGTTCCACTCGACGTGGGAGGCGCAGCTGGAGGACTACCGCCGCGACGGGATCCTGGCGTCGTACGGATATTGCGTTTTTCGGATCGCCGCCGAAGACATCCTCTACCGCCCGGAGCAGGTCCTCGCCTCACTTCGGGGACTTGTCGCGACCCGGCGCACCCTGCGCTGAGTGATCCATCCGCGCTGGTCTTCAGACTGCCCCGTGCAACAACTCAGTCTGCGGGCGTTCCCGGAACTCCCGATCCCGGGCGATCACAGCACGCGCGCGGGGTCGTCGAGCGCGCCAGACTGAGTTGTTGCACATGGCCGGTCGCGCAGTGGCGTGCGTATGCAGCCGTTCGGGTCAGAGCGCGACGCGGCGCAGCAGGCCGACCTTGTCGTAGACATCACCCAGCGTGCGCTCGGCGACCTCCGCCGCGCGGCGCGCATTGGCCGCGAGCACACGATCGAGCTCGGCGGGGTCGTCGAGCAGATCGAGCGCGCGTTCGCGCACGGGACCGAACTCGTTCACCACGACGTCGGCCAGGCCCTTTTTGAAGTCGCCGTAGCCGCGGCCCGCGTACTCGTCCTCGATGGCCGGTATCTGCCGCCCGGTCAGCGCTGCGTAGATCACCAGGAGGTTCGAGACGCCGGGCTTGTTCTCCCGGTCGTATCGCACCGAGCCTTCGGAGTCGGTGACCGCGCGCATGATCTTCTTGGCGGTTGCCTTCGGGTCGTCGAGAAGCCAGAGCACACCCGCATCGGTGGCTGCCGACTTGGACATCTTCGCGGTCGGGTTCTGCAAGTCGTAGATGCGGGCGGTGTCCTTCTGAATCACCGGTACCGGAACCTCGAATGCCTTGCCATAGCGCGCATTGAACCGCTCAGCCAGGTCGCGAGTCAGCTCCACGTGCTGCTTCTGGTCTTCGCCGACCGGCACGATGTCGGTCTGGTACAGCAGGATGTCGGCCGCCATCAGCACCGGATAAGTGAACAGACCCACCGTGGTGCCGTCTTGTCCGTACCGTTGCGACTTGTCTTTGAACTGCGTCATTCGGCTCGCTTCGCCGAATCCGGTGAGCGTCGAGAGGATCCACGCGAGTTCGGCGTGAGCCGGCACGTGCGACTGCACGTAGAGAGTGGACTTCGACGGTTCGATCCCTGCGGCGATGTACTGCGCCGCCGTGCGCCGGGTCTTCTCGCGCAGCTCGGCAGGGTTGTTCGGCTGGGTCATCGCGTGCAGATCGACGACCGAGAAGAACGCGTCGTACGTCTCCTGCAGGTCCCGCCACTGCAGGAGCGCCCCGATGTAGTTGCCGGCCTGAAGCGAGTCGGCGGAGGGCTGCATTCCTGAATAGAGACGGGGTTTGTTCACCCGACAAGTCTATGGGTGGGATGCCGCGGCCCCATGCCCGCCCCGTCACTGGCCGCCCGGCAGCACGGCGTCGCGAATCTGCACCACCAGGTCGGTCAGGGTGTCGAGCCGTGCGTCGATGGTGTCGAATCGTTTGTCGTGGGTGTCGAGCCGTGCGTCGATGGTGTCGAATCGTTTGTCGTGGGTGTCGAGCCGTGCGTCGATGGTGTCGAATCGTTTGTCGTGGGTATCGAGCCGCGCGTCGATGGTGTCGAACCGCGCGTCGATGGTGTCGAACCGCGCGTCGATGGTGTCGAACCGCGCGTCGATGGCGTTGAGCCGGGTGTCGATGTTCTCGAGGCGTTCCTCGACCCGCTCGAGGCGTTCATCGATCCGCTCGAGGCGCTCTTCAACCCGCTCGAGGCGTTCCTCGACCCGCTCGAGGCGCTCATCGACCCGCTCGAGGCGCTCTTCGACCCGCTCGAGGCGCTCATCGACCCGCTCGAGGCGCTCTTCGACCCGGTCGAGTCGTTTGGCGTTCGCGGTCGCCATCGTGGTGAGAAGACCGACGTGCTCCTCGACGGTGGCGATGTCACGACGAGCAGCGGCGATATCGCCGGACACCAGCATGTGCTGCGGCCTGAGCGTATCGCGCAGGCCGTCGAACTGCTTCTCGAACGCGGCGAAATACAGGCCGGTGGCGTCGATGTGGGTGTCGAGTCGGGAGCGGAGGGCATCAAGCTGCTCGGCGTTCTGATCGAGGCCTCGCGCGATCGCCGGCAGCGTCGGTGCAACGGGTTCGGTCATGAGGGTCACGTTGCTCCTTTCGCGACCGTTCGACGCGGCCGGGGATCAGATGACGGCGGGATTCGCCGACGGCATCGACGCTAGCGTTTCACAGGCCTGTGGAGGGTGCCGCGCAGCAGATCTGTGGAGAACTCGGCACGACGCGGCAGTTGTGGAGGAACCGATGCGGCACCCTCACACCGCGTAGTCGACGACGACGGGAGCGTGGTCGCTCCACCGGGTGTCCCACGACGGGGCGCGCCCGATCCAGTAGTTGCGCACGCGCTCGGCCAGCGCCGGTGTGGCGAGGTGGTAGTCGATGCGCCACCCGGTGTCGTTGTCGAAAGCCTTGCCGCGGCTCGACCACCAGGTGTACGGCCCGTCGACCTCGCCGTGGAAGCGGCGCCCGACATCCACCCAGCCCAGACCGGTGCCGCTGGTGCCGTCGACGCATTCCACCGTGGCTCCCTGCTCGCCGGTGAAACGGTCGAAATAGGCGCGCTCGCGCGGCAGGAAGCCGGCGCGCTTCACGTTGCCCCGCCAATTGCGGATGTCGAGCTCGCGATGGCCGACGTTCAGGTCGCCCATGATCAGCGCGCGTGCTCCACCGGCGGCCAACTGCGGCATGCGCCGTTCCATGGCGTCGAGGAAAGCCCACTTCGCGTCTTGCTTGGGCGTGCCGACTTCGCCACTGTGCACATAGGCGCTGACCAGTGTGAGGCGGGTCCCACCCAGTTCGGTCTCGACCTCGAGCCACCGCCCCGCCGAATCGACACCGTCACCGTCGAGTCCGCGTCGCACTTCGGTGACGGGCGCACGCGAGGCTATCGCGACACCGGCACGCCCCTTGGCGAGTGCCTCGTCGTTGACCAGCTGCCACCCGGGCAGCGCCTCGCGCAGCTGGTCGGCGGTTGCGCGCACCTCTTGCAGCGCCATGATGTCGACATCGGCCTCGTCGAGCCAGGCGAGCATTCCATTGCGCACGGCGGCGCGAATGCCGTTCACGTTTATCGAGGCGATGCGGGCGGTTCCGGTAGGACGTTCGGGTGCGGGCACGCCCTCCACCTTAATGGCGACGTGCGACACCGTTCGAAGATGTGCTGGGCGGTGCGGATGCCTCGACCCGCGCGAGTTCGACCTGCGCGTCGTTCACCATGCGGTCGAGGCGTCGACGCCGGTACCAGGGGGCAACAGCACGAGCGGCGCGGGCGTCGCGCAGATGCAGATGCGCGGCCAGCAGCAGTGCCTCATGCTCGGCCAGCGCGCGTTCGGTGGCGCTGGGCGTGGCAAGGGGCAGCTCCCGATCGGTCGCCGAGACGGCTATCCACGAGGCCGCGACGAGGATGACCACACCGACCAGCCGGAACCACAGGAGGAACGCGACCACGACCGAGAACGTGGCCAGCAGCGGATTCGACGGTGTGTATGAGAGCAGCAGGCCCACCGCGACCTGCAGCACGGCCATGGCCGCACCGCCCAGGAGCGACCCGGGCCAGATCCGTCGCCACGGGAGCGATGTGCCGGCCAGAAACCGGAACAGGCCGACCAGGGCGACGGCGTTGACGATGAACGCCACCAGCGCCGACAGTGCTTTCACGCCCACCTGCGACAGCATCGAGCGGTCGGCCATCCCGAAGGCCACCAGCAGAGCATCCAGTGCCCCACTGGTGATCCAGCTCACGATCGCGCCGGCGATCAAGCCCAGACCGAACAGCACGGCGGCACCCAGATCGCGGGCCTTCAGCAGAATGTAGTTGCGCGTGTCGAAGGGCAGCCCGAAGATGTCGCGCACCGCTCGGCGCGTGAAGGTGACGAACCCGATCGCCGTCCAGATGGCGACGACCAAGGCGACGGCACCGGTGATGGCGAGCACTCCGCTGGCATTGCGTGCCACCTCGGCCACCGCGTCGGGCGAGATCAGGGCGCCCTCGTGATCGCTGATGAGGTTGGGGATGTACAGGTTGATGATGCGGATCATCGCGTCGATCGATCGACTGCCGGCGGGAGTGCTCGCTCCCAGCCAGATCCCGATCACGGCGAACGCCATGTAGACCACCGCGAAGATCGCGAACAACGCCTGATAGCTGATGCTGGCCGCCAGCAAGAAGCCGTTGCTCCGCAGAAAATGCCGCCACACCCGGATCGGAAACCACCCGAGTGTGCGCTGGGTGATCTCCGAAGCGCGGGTCAGCGGTTCATCGAAGCGTTCGCGCAGCGCCGTGGCGGCGGCATCCCACCGCTCGCGCAGCGACTCTTCCTCGGCGTGGGCGAACTCCTGCGGCGTGCGCCGACGCGCGTCGTCTGCCCATGCACGCGTCTGGTCCACGCTCACAGACTAGCGAGCGCCCGCCCCGGAGGATGGACGCTCGCTGCAGAAGAGGGACGGATGCCGCTCAGCGGCCACCGCGCAGGATAGCCTGCTTGACCTCGGCGATGGCACGGGTGACCTGGATGCCGCGGGGGCACGCCTCGGTGCAGTTGAAGGTCGTGCGGCACCGCCACACGCCCTCCTTGTCATTGAGGATGTCCAGGCGCACATCGGCGGCGTCGTCGCGCGAGTCGAAGATGAACCGGTGGGCGTTCACGATCGCCGCCGGGCCGAAGTACTGTCCATCGGTCCAGAACACCGGGCACGACGAGGTGCATGCCGCGCACAGAATGCACTTGGTGGTGTCGTCGAACCGCTCGCGGTCTTCGGCCGACTGCAGCCGCTCCTTGCCCTTCTCGGGGTGCGAGTGGGAGATGAGGAAGGGCTGCACGGCCTTGTACGCGTCAAGGAACGGGTCCATGTCGACGACGAGGTCCTTCTCCAGCGGCAGGCCCTTGATCGCCTCGACGTAGATCGGCTTGGAGATGTCCAGGTCCTTGATCAGAGTCTTGCACGCCAGCCGGTTGCGACCGTTGATGCGCATCGCATCAGACCCGCACACGCCGTGCGCACACGAGCGGCGGAACGTGAGCGAGCCGTCCTGGTCCCACTTGATCTTGTGCAGGGCGTCGAGCACGCGCTCGGTGGGGTACATCTCGACGTCGTAGTCGACCCAGCGGGGCTCGGCATCGACCTCGGGATCGTAGCGACGGATGATGAAGGTGACCAGGAACGACTGGATCGGCGCCTCACCCGCCGGTGCAGACTGATCAGAATCGATGACAGCAGCCATCAGTACTTCCTCTCCAACGGCGGGTACCTCAGCTCGCCTTGCTCGTTCTTGGTGAACACAACAGGCTTCCAATCAAGCTTGATGTGGTCGGTGGCATCCGAGGAGTGCGGATCGCCGGTGAGGTAGGCCATCGTGTGCTTCATGTAGTTCTCGTCGTCGCGCGTCGGGTAGTCGTCGCGCATGTGGCCGCCGCGGCTCTCCTTGCGGTTGCGTGCGGCGTAGACGACGACCTCGGCGATGTCGAGCAGGAACCCGAGTTCGACAGCCTCGAGCAGATCGGTGTTGTACCGGCGGCCCTTGTCGTCGACGTGCACGTTCTTGTAGCGCTCGCGCAGCTCTTCGATCGTTCCGAGCACTTCGCCCAGCGACTCTTCGGTGCGGAAGACCTGGGCCTTGAGGTCCATGTCGTTCTGCAGCGTCTTGCGCAGGCTCGCTATGCGCTCGGTGCCCGTGTTGTTGCGCAGCCCTTCGATGAGTTCGCGCACCTCTTTGGCGGGGTCGTCGGGCAGCGGCACGAACTCGACCGACTTGACGTATTCGACCGCATTGCGCCCGGCGCGCTTACCGAACACGTTGATGTCCAGCAGCGAGTTGGTGCCCAGGCGGTTCGAGCCGTGCACCGAGACGCACGCGCATTCGCCGGCCGCGTACAGACCCGGCACGACATCGGTATTGGTGCGCAGCACCTGGGCGTCGTTGTTGGTCGGGATGCCGCCCATGGCGTAGTGCGCCGTGGGCATCACCGGCACCGGCTCGACGACCGGGTCGACACCCAGGTAGGTACGGGCGAACTCGGTGATGTCGGGCAGCTTTGTTTCCAGGACCTCGGCACCCAGGTGCGTGCAGTCCAGGTAGACGTAGTCCTTGTGAGGTCCGGCGCCGCGACCGTCGAGCACTTCCTGCACCATCGACCGCGCCACGATGTCGCGCGGTGCGAGGTCTTTGATCGTGGGCGCATAGCGCTCCATGAACCGTTCGCCCGAGGCGTTGCGAAGAATCGCTCCCTCGCCGCGGGCACCCTCGGTCAGCAGGATGCCCAGACCGTACAGTCCGGTCGGATGGAACTGGAAGAACTCCATGTCTTCGAGCGGCAGCTTCTTGCGCCAGATGATGCCGACGCCGTCACCGGTGAGAGTGTGGGCGTTGGACGTCGTCTTGAAGATCTTGCCGAACCCGCCGGTGGCGAAGATGATCGCCTTGGCCTGGAAAACGTGCAGTTCGCCGGTGGCCAACTCGAACGCGACCACACCCGCGATCTGGTCCGTGCCCTCGTCGTCGGGCGCCATGATCAGGTCGAGCACGTAGAACTCGTTGAAGAAGTTGATGCCCAGCTTGACGCAGTTCTGGTAGAGCGTCTGCAGGATCATGTGACCGGTGCGGTCGGCGGCGTAGCAGGCGCGGCGCACCGCAGCCTTGCCGTGGTCGCGGGTGTGGCCGCCGAACCGGCGCTGGTCGATTTTGCCTTCGGGGGTGCGGTTGAAGGGCAGACCCATGTTCTCCAGGTCGATGACCGCGTCGATGGCTTCTTTGGCGAGGATCTCGGCCGCGTCCTGGTCGACGAGGTAGTCACCACCCTTGACGGTGTCGTAGGTGTGCCACTCCCAGTTGTCCTCCTCGACGTTCGATAGCGCTGCGGCCATGCCACCCTGTGCCGCACCGGTGTGTGAACGGGTCGGGTAGAGCTTCGAGATGACCGCGGTGTTGGCACCGGGTCCGGCCTCGATGGCCGCGCGCATGCCCGCGCCGCCGGCGCCGACGATCACGATGTCGAACTGGTGGTAGTGCACGCCGTCTTTGACGACGTCACCGGATGTCTGGGTGCTCACGTGTCGGATGCCTCCGTGTCTGGATGTCTGGCGAGCGTGCGGGCTAACCCTGGCACATCTGCCAGAGCGAGCTGTCGGGCGTGACCCCGAGGCAGGGGTCGAAGGTGAACACCACGAGGGTGCCCAGAAGAATGAGCAGAGCGGCGACGATCCACAGCGCCCAGATCAGCACGCGGCGCGTGCCGTTGTGGGTGACGTAGTCGTTGACGATGGTGCGCATGCCGTTGGTGCCGTGGATCAGCGCGAGCCACAGCATGATGACGTCCCACCACTGCCAGAACGGCGTGGCGTATTTTCCGACCACGAAGGCGAAGTCGATCTGGCGCACGCCCTCGCCCAGGACGAGGTTGACGATCAGATGCCCGAAGATGAGCACGACCAGGAGAACGCCGGAGCCGCGCATGAACAGCCAGCCCCATTTCTCGAGGTTGAGGCCCTTGCGACGCGGAGCGAGCGGGGTGCGCGGGTCGGCGATGGTGTCGGCGGTCATGATCAGTGCCCCCCGGTGATCTCGGCCATGATGACCATGAACTGACGCGGGACGAAGCCCAGCATGACGACGACCCACAGGCCGATGACCCCCCACCACAGCTGACGCTGGTACTTCGCCCCCCACTTCGAGAAGTCGACGACGATCACGCGCAGGCCGTTGAAGGCGTGGTACGCGATGGCGGCGACGAGAATGATCTCGCCGATGCCCATGATGGGGTTCTTGTACGTGCCGATCACGGCGTCGTAGGCCTCAGGCGCGACGCGGATCAGCGCCGTGTCGAGAATGTGTACCAGCAGGAAGAAGAAGATCCCGATGCCGGTGATACGGTGCAGCACCCAAGACCACATACCCTCATGACCGCGGTACAGAGTGCCGCGAGGGGTACGGGATGTGGTCTCGGAAACCGACGGTGTCACGCGTGCAGATGCAGACACGGTCGTCCTCCCAGAGTAGAACTCGAGTGGGGGCAGGCGATGCCCCCCGAGGCCGATGGACCCCGGCGTCACACACGGGCGCGGGTCCATCCTATTCCCCTCCTGTGGCCGAGACGGGTTAGGGAGGCCTTACCTGGACATGGACGCGCTCTCACACAGTGAGAGGAAGCCATTGTCGTCTGTCCTGGCCCGTGCGGGGTGGGATGCCGCAGCCGCGGCAGATACCCTTGACGCATGTCGACGCCCGTCTCGGACTTCCATGCCATCATCCCTGCCGGCGGGATCGGCAGCCGGCTGTGGCCGCTCTCCCGTGCGGATGCGCCGAAGTTCTTGCATGACCTGACCGGCTCGGGGCACACCCTGCTGCAGGACACCTGGAATCGGCTCGAGCCGCTGGCCGGTCCCGATCGGATCGCCGTCGTCACCGGGCGGGCGCACCGCGCCGCGGTGGAGAAGGAGCTTCCCGGCATCCCCGACAAGAATGTGATCCTCGAGTCGGAGCCGCGCGATTCGACCGCGGCCATCGGCCTGGCCGCCGCGATCCTGGCCCGTCGCGAGCCCGATGTGATCATCGGGTCGTTCGCCGCCGACCATGTGATCCGCGTGCCGCACCTGTTCGACTGGGCGGTCAAGCAGGCGATAGCGGTCGCGCGCGAGGGATACATCTGCACGATCGGCATCCCGCCCACCGAACCCTCCATCGGCTTCGGGTACATAAAGAAGGCCGCCGAGCTCATCGTCGACGGCGCGCCCGAGGCTGCCACGGTCGAGCGATTCGTCGAGAAGCCCGATCTCGACACGGCGAAGGAGTACTTCGCCGACCGTTCCTATCTCTGGAACGCGGGCATGTTCATCTCGCGCGCCGACGTGCTCCTGGGTGAGATCGCCGAGAGCCGCCCCCAGCTGTACGCGGGTCTGATGGACCTCGCCGAGGCATGGGACGACCGGGATGCCCGGGGCCCGGTCGTCGACCGGGTGTGGCCGACCCTCGAGAAGATCGCCATCGACTACGCGGTCGCCGAGCCGGCGGCCGCCCGTGGGCGGCTCGCCGTGATCCCGGGCCACTTCGACTGGGACGACGTGGGAGATTTCGCGAGCCTGGCCAAGCTCAACTCGCATGGCCGGCCCAACGATCTGGCGATCCTCGGCGAGAACGCGCGCATTCTCTCCGACGCGGCCAGCGGCATCGTGGTGAGCCAGACGAACCGGGTCATCTCACTGATCGGCGTCAAGGACATCGTGGTCGTCGACACGCCCGATGCGCTGTTGGTGACCACGAGCGAGAACGCGCAACGCGTGAAGGGTGTCGTGGACGCGCTCAAGCTCTCGGGGCGGGGCGAGGTGCTCTGAGCGATCGGCGCCGGATGCGGCATCCCTTCGTTTCGGCTTGGTAACCATTCGCCCGCACAGGGCCTGCCGGTATGCAAATTCCTCGTCATACTGGGTAACTTCGTAGATGCCGCGAAGTCCGCGGTCCATCTCTGTGGAGGCCGAGTTGACCATCTCATCTACTCGCAAGCTCGCCGGCATCACCGTTGCCGCGGGTCTCATCGTCGCACTGGCCGGCTGCGGGGCCGCGCCCGAAGCCACAACGCCCACGAACGGCGGCAAGACCGCTGTCGAAGGCTTCAAGCCCTGCATCGTCTCGGACGACGGCGGCTGGAACGACAAGTCGTTCAACGAATCGGCCAAGAACGGCATCGACAAGGCCGCGTCCGAGCTCGGCGTCGACAGCCTTGAGCTGGAGTCCAGTTCAGAAAGCGACTACGCGCCGAACCTCGCCAGCGCCGTCAGCCAGAACTGCACCCTGATCATCTCGGTGGGCTTCAAGCTCTCGGCCGACACGGTCAAGACCGCGCTCGCGCACCCCGACCTCAGTTTCGCCATCATCGACGACGCCGCCGACAACACGGGCGCGAAAGACGCCGACGGCAACGACATCGGCGACGGCAAGACCGATGCGCCCAACATCAAGCCCATCCTCTTCAACACGGTCGAGGCCGCATACCTCGGCGGCTACGCCGCCGCCGCGTGGTCGCACCAGGACGGCGTCGACAAGGTCGGTACCTTCGGCGGCCTGCAGATCCCGTCGGTGGCCATCTTCATGGACGGCTTCATCGACGGTGTGAAGAAGTTCAACGACGACAACAGCGCCAATGTCGCCACCTACGGCTGGGACGTCGATGCGCAGAAGGGCTCGTTCACCGGTGGCTTCACCGCGAACGACACCGCCAAGCAGACCGCGCAGGGCATTCTCGACCAGGGCGTCGACGTGATCCTTCCGGTCGGCGGCCCGATCTACAAGAGCGCTGCGGCCGCCATCAAGGACTCGGGCAAAGACACGGTGATGCTCGGGGTCGACTCCGACCTGGCAGTGGCCGACCCCTCGGTCGCCGACGTCACCCTCGTCTCGATCATGAAGCGCATCGACCAGGCCGTGTACGACACCGTGATGTCGGCGGCCACCGGTGACTTCGACGTCACGCCGTACATCGGCACGCTCGAGAACGAAGGCGTGGGCCTGAGCTCGTTCCACGACTTCGAGAGCAAGCTGCCCGAGGGCCTGACCGACAAGATCGCCGACCTGCAGAAGCAGATCATCTCGGGCGATCTGAAGGTCACCTCGGCCAACTCGCCCACGAAGTAGGCAGTCCATCCGGTCGTCGGGCGGGGGCATACAGCCCTCGCCCGACGGCCGTTCGCTCGATAGGGTGCACACTATGAAGCTGGAGCTGCGGGGCGTCACCAAACGCTTCGGAAGCCTTGTCGCCAACGATCACATCGATCTTGAGTTGCGCAGCGGTGAGATCCATGCGCTGCTCGGCGAGAACGGGGCCGGTAAATCCACCCTGATGAACGTTCTCTACGGCCTCTATCAGGCCGACGAGGGCGAGATCCTGCTCGACGGCGTCACACAGCACTTCAGCGGGCCCGGTGACGCCATCGCTGCCGGCATCGGCATGGTGCATCAGCACTTCATGCTCATCCCGGTGTTCACCGTCGCCGAGAACCTCATGCTCGGCCACGAGCAGACCAGGGCGCTCGGCGCTCTCGACATCGGCGCCGCGCGTCGCCGTGTCAGCGAACTGGCCGATCGGTTCGGATTCCACCTCGACCCCGACGCCCGGGTGGGCGACCTGCCGGTGGGTGTGCAGCAGCGGGTCGAGATCGTCAAGGCGCTCGCCCACGACGCGAAGATCCTGATCTTCGACGAGCCCACCGCGGTGCTGACCCCGCAAGAGACCGACGAGTTCATGGCGATCATGCGCCAGCTGCGTGACGAGGGCACGGCCATCGTGTTCATCACGCACAAACTCCGTGAGGTGCGCGAGGTCGCCGACCGCATCACCGTCGTGCGCCTGGGCAAGGTCGTCGGCGAGGCCAGCCCGACCGCCACCAACACCGAGCTGGCCTCGATGATGGTGGGCCGTGCGGTCGAGCTGACCGTGCAGAAGGGGCCCTCGCAGCCGCAGGCAGGCGGGCTGCAGGTGCGCGATCTGCGCGTGCTCGCCGCCGACGGCACCGTCGTGGTCGACGGGATCGATTTCGACGTGCACCCGGGTGAGGTCCTGGCCGTGGCCGGGGTGCAGGGCAACGGCCAGACCGAGCTGGCCGAAGCCATCGTCGGCCTGCAAGAGCGGGTCACCGGCTCGGTCACGCTCGGCGGCGAAGAGCTCGTCGGCCGCAGCGTGCGAGATGTGCTCGACGCCGGAGTCGGCTTCGTGCCCGAAGACCGGCAGGAAGACGGACTGGTGGGCAGCTTCACGGTGGCCGAGAACCTCATCCTCGACCGCAGCGGCGATGCGCAGTTCCGCACCGCGGGAACGATCCGACGGGCTGCGCTTGACGCTTTCGCCCGCGAGAAGATCACCGAGTTCGACATCCGCACCCAGGGCCCGGCCAGCCCCGCCGGGTCACTGTCGGGCGGCAATCAGCAGAAGGTCGTCATCGCCCGCGAGCTCAGCCGCGAGCTGAAGCTTCTGCTGGCTTCGCAGCCGACCCGAGGCGTCGATGTCGGCTCGATCGAGTTCATCCACAAACGCATCATCGCGACCCGGGATGCCTCAGTCCCGGTTCTGGTCGTCTCCACCGAGCTCGACGAAGTCGTCGCGCTCGCCGACCGCATCGCGGTGATGTACCGCGGCGGTATCGTCGGGATCGTCCCCGCCGACACCCCGCGCGACGTGCTCGGCCTCATGATGGCCGGAGAGAACCCGACGGAGGATGCCGCATGAGCGACCGCGTTCCCGGAGCAGCATCCGAGCCGTCAGGGCTTCCGCCTGAGCAGTTGCCCGCGGCATCCGGCCCCCTCACCGGTCAGGCCTCCGCAGAGATCCCCCCGGCGCCGCGCTCGAATCAGCTGATGCGTGAGATCCTGCGCGGATCGGTCGTGACCACGATCCTGGCCATCGTCGCCTCGATGATCGTGGGCGGCATTCTCATCGCCGTCACCGATGAAGACGTGCAGAAGACCGCGGGGTACTTCTTCGCGCGGCCGCAGGACATGCTTGTCGCCATCTGGCAGGCGGTCTCCGGTGGCTACTACGCGCTGTTCCAGGGCGCGGTGGTCAACCCCGGGGCCCACACTTTCACGGCGTTCATCCTGCCGCTGACCAACACCCTCGGGTTCGCGGCTCCGTTGATCGCCGCCGGCCTCGGCGTCGCGCTCGCCTTCCGCTCCGGCCTTTTCAACATCGGTGCCCGCGGCCAGATCCTGGTCGCCTGCGCGACCGCGGCGCTGGCCACGTTCGGCCTCGACCTGCCGATGTGGATCCACCTGCCGCTGACGATCGTCGCCGGCATCGTCGGCGGTGCGGTGTGGGGAGCGATCGCCGGCCTGCTCAAGGCGCGCACCGGCGCGCACGAGGTGATCCTCACGATCATGCTCAACTATGTGGCGCTGTACCTGGTGCGCTGGATGATCCGCACCCCGGGGCTGCTGCAGAAGCCCGGCTCGAATCAGCCGATCTCGATGGCCACGCCAGAATCGGCGCAGTTCCCCTCGTTGTTCGGTGCGCAGTTCCCGCTGCTGAACTGGGGGTTCCCGGCTGTTGTGATCGCGACGGTGATCGTGTGGTGGCTCATCGAGCACTCCAGCCTGGGCTTTCGTCTGCGTGCGGTCGGCGAGAACCCGCATGCTGCCCGGGCTGCCGGCATCAGCGTGCAGCGCATGTATGTCTACGCGATGCTCATCGCCGGAGGTCTGGCCGGCCTTGCCGGCATGAACCAGATCCTCGGCTCGGTCACCAGCGGTTTCGGCGACGGGATCGATGCGGGCATCGGCTTCGACGCCATCACGGTGGCCCTGCTCGGTCGCTCCCGCGCCTGGGGCACGTTCTGGGCCGGTCTGCTGTTCGGGGCGCTGAAGGCCGGATCGTTCAACATGCAGGCAGCCCAGAGCATCCCCGTCGACATCGTGCTCGTCGTCGAATCGCTCATCGTGCTGTTCATCGCCGCGCCGCCGCTGGTGCGCACGATCTTCTTCCTGCCCAAAGACGAGGCCGAGCGTTCGGCTCGCAAACGCGCCCGACTGGCCAAGGCCCGAGCGCGCGACGACGAGAAGAAGGCGGTGGCCTCATGACCGCGCTGACCGCCACGAACGCCGCCGACTTCACCGTCGTGCGCACCCGGCACTTCAAGCTGCCGATCACCCTGACGATCGTCACGGTGCTGCTGGGCGTGCTGTTCCTGCTCTCGCCGGTCACCGGCGAGAGCATCTTCCAGATCAGCGATCGCGTCTCGTTCGACCTCGCCGACATCCACGTGCCGTCGGCGCCGACCGTCTGGATCGCGTGGGTGATCCTGGCCGTGCTCACCGCGTGGACGTGGTGGGATGCCGCGGCCTACCGCCGCACCGGGCTCTGGCTGTCGATCGTCTTCGCCGTGATGGCGATGTTCGCCTTCCTCACCTGGGCCGCGCAAGACGGCGGCGTCGTGCCGGTGGCCGGCACGCTCGCCGGCGCGCTCTCGCTGTCGGTGCCGCTGGTCTACGGCGCTCTGGCCGGTGTGATCGGCGAGCGCGGCGGCGTGGTCAACATCGCCATCGAGGCGCAGCTGTTGCTGGGCGCCTTTGCGGCGGTGATTCTCTCGAGCATCACGCACAACCCGTTCGTGGGCCTGATCGGCGCGATGATCGGCGGCGTGTTCGTCGCCTTCATCCTGGCCGCGTTCGCCATCAAGTACCTGGTCGACCAGATCATCGTCGGCGTCGTGCTCAACGTGTTCGCGTCGGGGCTGACCGGCTTTCTCTACGGTGCCCTGCTGGCGCCCAACGAGGCCGCGTTGAACACGGCCGTCGGCTTTCCGCGGTGGAAGATCCCGCTGCTGGGCGACATCCCGGTGATCGGCCCGGTCTTTTTCAACCAGACGTTCATCGTGTACCTGATGTACGTGGTGATCGCCGTGGTCGCCTGGGGGATGTACCGCACCCGCTGGGGACTGCGACTGCGTGCGGTCGGCGAGCACCCGCAGGCCGCCGACACCGTGGGCATCAAGGTCAACCCGACGCGGTTCTGGAATGTGCTGCTGGCCGGGGCGATCGCCGGCATCGGGGGTGCCTATTTCACGCTGGTGTCGGTGCCGCAATTCACGAAGGACATGACCGCGGGCCTCGGCTTCATCGCGTTGGCCGCCGTCATCTTCGGCGGGTGGGATCCGATCAAGGCGACCCTGGCCGCGCTGCTGTTCGGCTTCGCGACGAACCTGCAGAACCTGCTCACGGTGTTGAAGACCCCGATCCCCAGCGAGTTCATGCTCATGCTGCCGTACGTGGTGACGATCCTCGCGGTGGCGGGCTTCGCCGGCAAGATCACGGCCCCGGCCGCCGACGGAAAACCCTACATCAAGGGATGACCGCGGCTGCGGCATCCAGAACAGCGGAGGAGATCGTGACCGACATCGACTGGGACGCACTGCATGCGGCGGCGCGCGAGGCCGCCGGGCGCGCCTACGCGCCGTACTCGAGGTATCGCGTGGGCGCGGCCGCACTGGTCACCGACGGACGGATCGTGGCCGGCTGCAACGTCGAGAATGCGTCGTACGGGGTCACGCTGTGCGCGGAGTGCGGGCTGGTCTCTCACCTGCACATGTCGGGTGGCGGGCACCTCGTGGCGTTCGTGTGCGTCAACGGCGAGGGCGACACGATCATGCCGTGCGGCCGGTGCCGTCAGCTGCTGTTCGAGCACGCCATCACCGGGATGCTGCTGGACACGGTCTCGGGCATCCGCACGATCGACGAAGTGCTGCCCGACGCCTTCGGCCCTCGTGATCTGGAAGCGGCCGCGCGTTGAGCGCACGTGAGCGAGGATGCCGCTCGTTGAGCGAGCGTCGGCGGGCCGACACGATGGAGAAGAGACAATCATGACCGAGCCGTTCGACGCCGTCGACGTCATTCGCGCCCAGCGTGACAAGACCGGGCTTTCCGAAGACGCACTGCGTTGGATGATCGACGCGTACACCCGCGAATACGTCACCGATGCGCAGATGTCGGCGTTCGCGATGGCGGTGCTGCTCAACGGCATGAGCCGTGACGAGATCCGTGTGATGACCGACGCGATGATCGCCTCGGGCGAGCGCATGAGCTTCGCCGGACTGGGCAAGCACACCGTCGACAAACACTCCACCGGCGGAGTGGGCGACAAGATCACCCTGCCGTTGGCGCCGCTCGTGGCCTCGTTCGGCGTCGCGGTTCCGCAGCTGTCGGGCCGCGGGCTCGGCCACACCGGCGGCACGCTCGACAAACTGGAGTCGATCCCGGGGTGGCGGGCCGCGCTTTCGAACGACGAAATGCGCGACCAGCTGCGCGATCTCGGGGCCGTCATCTGCGCTGCCGGCTCGGGCCTGGCCCCGGCCGACAAGCGGCTGTATGCGCTGCGCGATGTGACCGGCACGGTCGAAGCGGTGCCGCTGATCGCCTCGAGCATCATGTCGAAGAAGATCGCCGAGGGCACCGACGCGCTCGTGCTCGATGTCAAGGTGGGCTCGGGCGCGTTCATGCACGACCTTGAACGCGCGCGCGAACTGGCCCGCACGATGGTGGCGCTGGGCACCGATTCGGGAGTGTCGACGACGGCCCTGATCACCGACATGAACACGCCGCTCGGGCGGGCCGTGGGCAACGCCAACGAGGTGCGCGAGTCGATCGAGGTGCTCGCCGGCGGGGGACCGGCCGACGTGGTCGAACTGACCGTCGCGCTGGCCCGCGAGATGCTTGCTCTGGCCGGGCAGCCCGACGCCGACGTCGAAGCCGCTCTGCACAACGGTCGTGCCATGGACGTGTGGCGCGCGATGATCCGTGCGCAGGGCGGCGATCCCGACGCCGAGCTGCCCACGCCCCGCGAGACGCACACGGTCACGGCCGCGGCATCCGGCGTGCTCACCCGCCTCGACGCGTGGGCCGTGGGCATCGCCGCCTGGCGGCTGGGTGCGGGCCGCGCGCGGCCGCAAGATCGCGTGGTGCACGCCGCCGGCATCGAACTGCACGTCAAGCCGGGTGATAGCGTGGTCGCCGGTCAGCCGCTGCTCACGCTCGGCGCCGACGACGCCTCGCGTCTGCCGCGCGCCCTCGAAGCCCTCGAGAATGCGTACAGCATCGGCGAGAGCACCGAACCTCGCTCGATCATTGTCGAGCGCATCACCGCGTGACGCGGCATCCCACCACGTGCAAGGAGCATCATGCCCATCGACCAGAACGGCGACGCCCGCATCGGCGGCGTCTCACTGCGCAGCCTTCCGAAGATTTCGCTGCACGACCACCTCGACGGCGGCGTTCGTCCGGCGACCATCATCGAGCTCGCGGATGCCGCGGGCATCGAGGTTCCCGAGCATGACGCGGCAGCGCTGGGCGACTGGTTCGCCCGACAGAGCGACTCCGGCTCGCTGGTCGAGTACCTGAAGACCTTCGACCTGACGATCGCTGTCATGCAGACCCGCGAGGGGCTGACCCGTGTGGCACGCGAGTTCGTCGACGACCTCGTGGCCGACGGCGTCATCTACGCCGAGGTGCGCTGGGCGCCCGAGCAGCACCTGAACGGTGGGCTGAGCCTGGACGAGGCCGTCGCCGCCGTGCAGGAGGGCATCGAGCAGGGGCAGGATGCCGCGCACGCGGCCGGGCGCGACATCCGCGTGGGGCAGCTGATCAGTGCCATGCGCCACACCGACCGCGCTCTCGAGATCGCGAAGCTCGCCGTGTCGTGGCGCGACCGGGGAGCGGTCGGATTCGACATCGCCGGACCCGAAGACGGCTTTCCTCCGTCGCGGCTGCGTGAGGCGTTCGACTATCTCGCCGCGGAATTCTTCCCGGCCACCGTGCACGCGGGCGAGGCAGCCGGCGTCGACTCGATCCGCTCGGCGCTGATCGACGGGCGCGCGCTGCGGCTGGGCCACGGCGTGCGCGTGGCCGAAGACATCGAGACGATCTCGGAAGACGGCGACGATGTGCAGGTGCGGCTGGGGTCGCTGGCCCAGTGGGTGCGCGATCGGGAGATTCCGCTCGAGCTCTCGCCCAGCTCGAACCTGCAGACCGGTGCCATCGCGGCGTGGGGCAACGTGCTGGCCGACCACCCGTTCGACCTGCTCTACCAGGTGGGTTTCGCCGTGACGGTGAACGTCGACAACCGCACGATGAGCCGCACTTCGCTCACCCGTGAACTGGCGCTGCTGGCCGAGACGTTCGACTACGACCTGGCTGACCTCGAGACGTTCCAGCTGAACGCCGCCGCCGCGGCGTTCCTGCCGATCGAGGAGCGCGAAGAGCTCATCGAGCTGATCGCCGAGGGCTTCGGCGACTGACGGCTGCGGCGGGGTTCCCGGCGGTGCGGCTGCCGGCGAGTTGTCGGCGGTGCCGGCGGTGTTGCCCACGTCGCGCGTTCAGAACTCAGCTATGCGCGGCGGGGTGGGCCGTGGTGGATGGGAAATGTGGTGAGGTGGTCGCCTCTTGTGGTGCGGTCGCGAGGCGCGGATGCTGTTGGTAGCTGGTGGCTGATGCCGATTCAACTGTGGTGCGGAAAGTCCGTGACTCAGCTTGGTACGGGAAGCCGCCACGGGACCCGTGGATTGTCGCCTTAGAGCACGCGCGTCAGACTCCTGACCTTTCTGGCTCCCCGCCACCAGTAGTGAACAGGTGAGAGGAGATTGGGATGGATCTGTTGCATCCTCGAGCGGCGGGGATCGATATCTCAAAGAGGGATGCCAAGGTAGCCATTCGGGTGCAGTCCGAGGGTGGGAAGGTGTCCACGCAGGTCACGACGTGGGGCTCGATGACGGGTCAGGTCCTCGAACTCGCCGATTTCCTGCGCTCGCAGGGGGTGACCACGGTGGTGATGGAAGCGACCAGTGATTACTGGAAGCCGTTCTACTATCCGATGGAAGCGACCGGGCTGCCAGTGATGCTCGTCAACGCCCGGCAGGCCAGGAACATCCCGGGCCGGAAGTCGGACGTGTCTGATGCGGCATGGCTGGCGGATCTGGGTGCGCACGGGCTGTTGCGGGCCTCGTTCGTGCCCGCGCCGGATATCCGCCGGTTGCGGGACCTGACCCGGGCCCGTCAGATGCTCGTCCATGACCGCACCCGGGTCAAGCAGCGGTTGGAGAAGTCGCTGGAATCGTCCGGCACGAAACTGTCCGTCGTGGTGGCCGATTTGAATGGTGTCTCCGCGCGCCGGATGCTGGACGCGCTCGTGGCCGGGGAACGGGACCCCCGCTCGCTTGCCGCGCTCGCGCACCCGCGCATGAGAGCGACCCAGGACGAGTTGGCCGCCGCGCTTACCGGCAGGTTCACGGAACATGACGCGTTCATGGTCGGCCAGCACCTGACGCACTACGACTTGCTCACCGGTCAGATCGATGCGCTCACGGCGCGTATCGAGGAGGAGATCGCGCCCTTTCGTCTCGCCCGGGAGCTGTTGACCACGATCCCGGGAATCGCGGAACCGACCGCTGATGTGATCATCGCCGAGACCGGCGGGGACATGTCGATCTTCCCGACCGCGGCCCACCTCGCGTCCTGGGCGGGTGTATCGCCCGGGATGCACGAGTCCGCCGGGAAACGGAAATCGAGCACCACCCGGCCCGGGAACCGTTACCTCAAAGAAGCGCTCGGCAACGCAGCCAGCAGCAACGCGAAGAAGGGCTCCAACACGTACCTCGCCCGCCGTCAACGCCGCATCTCCGCACGCCGCGGGAAAATGCGAGCCCTCGTAGCCACCGAACACGCGATCCTTACCGCGGTATGGAACATGCTCTCCCGCGGCGAAGCATTCACCGATCTGACACCCCCGCCAGCGAATACCGAACGCCAGAAGAAATCGCACCTCCGAGCACTCGAACACCTCGGCTACAAAGTCACCCTCGCACCCGCCGCCTGACCCAACCAGGAGCAGCCCGCACGTTCCCCATTTACACGTCAGGAGCGCGAAGAGCTCATCGAGCTGATCGCCGAGGGCTTCGGCGACTGACGGCTGCGGCGGGGTTCCCGGCGGTGCGGCTGCCGGCGAGTTGTCGGCGGTGCCGGCGGTGTTGCCCACGTCGCGCGTTCAGAACTCAGCTATGCGCGGCGGGGTGGGCCGTGGTGGATGGGAAATGTGGTGAGGTGGTCGCCTCTTGTGGTGCGGTCGCGAGGCGCGGATGCTGTTGGTAGCTGGTGGCTGATGCCGATTCAACTGTGGTGCGGAAAGTCCGTGACTCAGCTTGGTACGGGAAGCCGCCACGGGACCCGTGGATTGTCGCCTTAGAGCACGCGCGTCAGACTCCTGACCTTTCTGGCTCCCCGCCACCAGTAGTGAACAGGTGAGAGGAGATTGGGATGGATCTGTTGCATCCTCGAGCGGCGGGGATCGATATCTCAAAGAGGGATGCCAAGGTAGCCATTCGGGTGCAGTCCGAGGGTGGGAAGGTGTCCACGCAGGTCACGACGTGGGGCTCGATGACGGGTCAGGTCCTCGAACTCGCCGATTTCCTGCGCTCGCAGGGGGTGACCACGGTGGTGATGGAAGCGACCAGTGATTACTGGAAGCCGTTCTACTATCCGATGGAAGCGACCGGGCTGCCAGTGATGCTCGTCAACGCCCGGCAGGCCAGGAACATCCCGGGCCGGAAGTCGGACGTGTCTGATGCGGCATGGCTGGCGGATCTGGGTGCGCACGGGCTGTTGCGGGCCTCGTTCGTGCCCGCGCCGGATATCCGCCGGTTGCGGGACCTGACCCGGGCCCGTCAGATGCTCGTCCATGACCGCACCCGGGTCAAGCAGCGGTTGGAGAAGTCGCTGGAATCGTCCGGCACGAAACTGTCCGTCGTGGTGGCCGATTTGAATGGTGTCTCCGCGCGCCGGATGCTGGACGCGCTCGTGGCCGGGGAACGGGACCCCCGCTCGCTTGCCGCGCTCGCGCACCCGCGCATGAGAGCGACCCAGGACGAGTTGGCCGCCGCGCTTACCGGCAGGTTCACGGAACATGACGCGTTCATGGTCGGCCAGCACCTGACGCACTACGACTTGCTCACCGGTCAGATCGATGCGCTCACGGCGCGTATCGAGGAGGAGATCGCGCCCTTTCGTCTCGCCCGGGAGCTGTTGACCACGATCCCGGGAATCGCGGAACCGACCGCTGATGTGATCATCGCCGAGACCGGCGGGGACATGTCGATCTTCCCGACCGCGGCCCACCTCGCGTCCTGGGCGGGTGTATCGCCCGGGATGCACGAGTCCGCCGGGAAACGGAAATCGAGCACCACCCGGCCCGGGAACCGTTACCTCAAAGAAGCGCTCGGCAACGCAGCCAGCAGCAACGCGAAGAAGGGCTCCAACACGTACCTCGCCCGCCGTCAACGCCGCATCTCCGCACGCCGCGGGAAAATGCGAGCCCTCGTAGCCACCGAACACGCGATCCTTACCGCGGTATGGAACATGCTCTCCCGCGGCGAAGCATTCACCGATCTGACACCCCCGCCAGCGAATACCGAACGCCAGAAGAAATCGCACCTCCGAGCACTCGAACACCTCGGCTACAAAGTCACCCTCGCACCCGCCGCCTGACCCAACCAGGAGCAGCCCGCACGTTCCCCATTTACACGTCAGCTCATTTCGGCCGCGACCGGCAGTTAGGGCGTGTTTTGGGTGGGCTGGCGGTGGTTTGGGCTGAGTTCTGATCGCGGATCAAGCGGCTCGGTGCCTCTCGGTCATTCTCGGTGCATCCCCAGCCCTGCCGGTGTGGCCGCGGGCGGCGGGGCTGCCGGTGTGGCTGCCTGTGGGGCTGTCGGCGGTGTTGCCCACGTCGCGCGTTCAGAACTCAGCTATGCGCGGCGGGGTGGGCCGTGGCGGATGGGAAATGTGGTGAGGTGGTCGCCTCTTGTGGTGCGGTCGCGAGGCGCGGATGCTGTTGGTAGCTGGTGGCTGATGCCGATTCAACTGTGGTGCGGAAAGTCCGTGACTCAGCTTGGTACGGGAAGCCGCCACGGGACCCGTGGATTGTCGCCTTAGAGCACGCGCGTCAGACTCCTGACCTTTCTGACTCCCCGCCACCAGTAATGAACAGGTGAGAGGAGATTGGGATGGATCTGTTGCATCCTCGAGCGGCGGGGATCGATATCTCAAAGAGGGATGCCAAGGTAGCCATTCGGGTGCAGTCCGAGGGTGGGAAGGTGTCCACGCAGGTCACGACGTGGGGCTCGATGACGGGTCAGGTCCTCGAACTCGCCGATTTCCTGCGCTCGCAGGGGGTGACCACGGTGGTGATGGAAGCGACCAGTGATTACTGGAAGCCGTTCTACTATCCGATGGAAGCGACCGGGCTGCCAGTGATGCTCGTCAACGCCCGGCAGGCCAGGAACATCCCGGGCCGGAAGTCGGACGTGTCTGATGCGGCATGGCTGGCGGATCTGGGTGCGCACGGGCTGTTGCGGGCCTCGTTCGTGCCCGCGCCGGATATCCGCCGGTTGCGGGACCTGACCCGGGCCCGTCAGATGCTCGTCCATGACCGCACCCGGGTCAAGCAGCGGTTGGAGAAGTCGCTGGAATCGTCCGGCACGAAACTGTCCGTCGTGGTGGCCGATTTGAATGGTGTCTCCGCGCGCCGGATGCTGGACGCGCTCGTGGCCGGGGAACGGGACCCCCGCTCGCTTGCCGCGCTCGCGCACCCGCGCATGAGAGCGACCCAGGACGAGTTGGCCGCCGCGCTTACCGGCAGGTTCACGGAACATGACGCGTTCATGGTCGGCCAGCACCTGACGCACTACGACTTGCTCACCGGTCAGATCGATGCGCTCACGGCGCGTATCGAGGAGGAGATCGCGCCCTTTCGTCTCGCCCGGGAGCTGTTGACCACGATCCCGGGAATCGCGGAACCGACCGCTGATGTGATCATCGCCGAGACCGGCGGGGACATGTCGATCTTCCCGACCGCGGCCCACCTCGCGTCCTGGGCGGGTGTATCGCCCGGGATGCACGAGTCCGCCGGGAAACGGAAATCGAGCACCACCCGGCCCGGGAACCGTTACCTCAAAGAAGCGCTCGGCAACGCAGCCAGCAGCAACGCGAAGAAGGGCTCCAACACGTACCTCGCTCGCCGTCAACGCCGCATCTCCGCGCGCCGCGGGAAAATGCGAGCCCTCGTAGCCACCGAACACGCGATCCTTACCGCGGTATGGAACATGCTCTCCCGCGGCGAAGCATTCACCGATCTGACACCCCCGCCAGCGAATACCGAACGCCAGAAGAAATCGCACCTCCGAGCACTCGAACACCTCGGCTACAAAGTCACCCTCGCACCCGCCGCCTGACCCAACCAGGAGCAGCCCGCACGTTCCCCATTTACACGTCAGCCGAATTCGATGCAGACCGGGCCGATCGGCCCGTTTCCGGCGTGGGAGAGCGCGGATGAGCTGAGTTCTACGCGGTCGGGTGCCCCCATAGGCTGTTCAGGTGACCGAATCCGCCGCACCCCGCACCCTGTCCGACGGCGCGATGCTGCGCGAGGCCCGACCGGGCGACGAGCCCGGCATTCTCGCGTGCATCCAGGCGCTGGCCGAATACGAACGCGAGCCCGACGCCGTCGAGAACACTGCCGACATGCTGCACACGACGCTGTTCGGCACCGATCCGCATGCTTTCGCGCACGTCGTCGAGCGTGACGGGCGCATCGTCGGCATCGCGCTGTGGTTCCTCACGTATTCGACCTGGACCGGCCGACACGGCATCTGGCTCGAAGACCTCTTCGTGTACGAGTCCGAGCGCGGACGCGGCTATGGCACGGCGCTGATCGCCACCCTCGCCGACCTCTGCATCGCCCGCGGTTACACCCGCCTGGAGTGGACAGTGCTCGACTGGAATGCGCCCTCGATAGCTTTCTACCGGAGCTTGGGTGCCCAGCCCCTGGACGAGTGGACGACGCAGAGACTGGATGCGGCGACCCTTGACGCCGTGGCGGCGCGCGCGCCGCGGCATCCGTCTCTTCCGAACGTCGGAGGCCCGCACTAGCCTCAGGCGCGTGGTGCATGAGCTGACACGGGACCAGGCGCGGCGCATCATCGTGCGCGCCCAGCTGCTCGATGCGGATCGCCCGGGCGATGTCGTAGAGGTGGCCGAACAGCTCGGCTACCTCAAGATCGATCCGACCGCGGTGATAGCGCCGTGCGAGCACACCACGCTGTGGAGCCGGATCGGCTGGTCGTACGAGACCGGGCAGCTCAAGAAGGCCGTCGAAGACGACCGGCTGCTCTTCGAGCTCGACGGCGCGTATCGACCCACGAGCCTGCTGCCGCTCATGCGCGCGGGCATGCGACGTTGGCCGCAGCACGCGGGGTGGCGGCAGTGGATGCAGGCCAACGAGGCGTTCGCGAAGGAGGTTGTGGCACGGCTGCGCGCCGAGGGGCCGTTGCGGGCCGAGCAGATCCCCGATACGGCGGCGGTGATGCTCGACACGTCCGACGGCTGGTACGGGCCCAACCAGGTTCCGCGCATGCTCGAGGCCCTCAGTCGGCAGGGTGTGGTCGCGGTGACGGCGCGCGAGGGGCGGGTGCGCGTGTGGGATGTCGCCGAGCGCGTCTTTCCGCAGGATCTGCCGGCATATCCCGATGATGAAGCCGACCGGATGCTGCGCGAACGGAGGTTGCAGGCGGCAGGTCTCGCGAAGCAGAACTCCCCGTGGACGCGCGTGGGCGATGCCGGTGAAGCTGCGCGCGTCGAGGGATCGACGTGGAAGTGGCGGGTCGATCCGCAGGCACTCGAACGCGTTGACGACGAGGTCGACGGGCGGGTGGCCCTCCTCAACCCGTATGACGGGATGCTGGCCGATCGGCCACGGCTCAAAGAGGTGTTCGAGTTCGAATTCGTGCTCGAGCAGTTCAAGCCCAAGGCGCAACGCGTGTACGGCTATTTCGCGCATCCGATCCTGATGGGCGACCGGTTCGTGGGCCTGCTCGACGCGGCGGTGGACAAGAAGGAGGGGATGCTGCGCGTCGACGCCATCCATGAGCTCATACCGCTCGAGCCCGAGGAGATGGAGATGATCCGCGCCGAGATCGCCGAGCTCGCGCAGTGGCTGGGGGTTCCGGTGGCCGAACAGCGATGAGACCGCGCGGCCGGTTCTAGACTGCCGACGTGCCCATACGGCGCGCGCGAGGGAGGAAGAACTATGCAACTGGGAATGATCGGACTCGGACGGATGGGCGCCAACATCGTGCGTCGACTGATGCGCGACGGGCACGAATGCGTGGTGTTCGACACAAATCCCGACGCCGTCGCCGCTCTCGTGGCCGAGGGCGCGACCGGCGCCGACAGCCTCGACGACCTCGCCGGCAAGCTCAGCGCGCCGCGCGCCGCATGGGTCATGGTTCCGGCATCCATCACAGGAAAGGTCGTCGACCAGCTTGCTGCTGCCTTCGAGAGCGGCGACGCGATCATCGACGGCGGCAACTCGAACTACCGCGACGACGTGCGGCGGGCGGCAGCGCTGGAGAAGAGCGGCATCGATTACATCGATGCGGGCACCTCGGGTGGCGTGTTCGGCCTCGAGCGCGGCTACTGCCTAATGATCGGGGGGCCGGATGCCGCGGTGGCGCGTCTGGAGCCCATCTTCAAGACCATCGCCCCCGGCGCCGGCGAGATCGAGCGCACCCCGGGCCGCGGAGGCGACTACGCACCCGAGGAGCAGGGGTACCTGCACTGCGGCCCCAGCGGTGCCGGGCACTTCGTCAAGATGGTGCACAACGGCATCGAGTACGGGATCATGGCCGCGCTCGCCGAAGGACTGAACATTCTGCACAACGCCGATGCCGGCACCCGTGAGGCCGAGCACTCCGCCGAGATCGCGCCGCTGGAAGAACCGGAGTTCTACAAGTTCGACATCGAGACCCCCAAAGTCGCCGAGCTGTGGCGGCGCGGATCGGTGATCTCGTCGTGGCTGCTCGATCTCACCGCCGCCGCTTTGGAGGAGAATCACGATCTCGACGGTCTTGCCGGGCGGGTGTCGGACTCGGGCGAGGGGCGCTGGACCGTCAAGGCCGCCGTTGATGTCGGTGTGCCGGCGCCCGTGCTGGCGGCATCCCTCTTCGAACGTTTCGCCTCGCGCGACGAAGACCACTACGCGAACCAGCTGTTGTCGGCGATGCGGCTGCAGTTCGGCGGGCACACCGAGCTGCCCACCGGCGACGTGCTCGAAGCCGGCGGCCGAAAGACCGACGCGCAGGGGTAGGGGCGGATCGGTAGTCTGACGAGGTGGATCTCGAAGACGCACGCCTGCTCGCGGTCGAACTCGCACGTGAGGCCGGGGATTTCGCGGTGGCCGAGCGCAACCGCGCGGAGGTCGAGCTGAAGGGCGAGTGCGGTGACGTCGTCACCTACGTCGACCGCGAATGCGAGCGCAGGATCGTCGAGCGCATCCTCGAGAGGTATCCGGGCCATGCCATCCTCGGCGAGGAGACCGGCACGCACGGCCCGGCCGATGCAGAGTACCGGTGGCTCATCGATCCGCTCGACGGCACCAACAACTATGTGCTCGGCATCGACTATTTCGGGTCGTGCGTGACCCTGTGCCGCGGTGACGAGGCCATCGTGGCGGTGATGCACAACTCGACCTCGCGGCACACGTACTCCGCGGTCGCCGGCCGTGGCACCCTCGTCGACGAGCATCCCCTCACGATGCCCGCGCCCGCGGCTTTGAAACGGGCGACGGTGGCGTGGACGCAGGGCTACAACACCTCGCCCTATGACGAGCCGCGCAACGCGGCTTTCGCATCGCTCGAGTATCGCGCGCGGCGCGTGCTGCGCACGTGGTGCCCCGCCGTGGACTGGGGGCTGATCATCAGCGGGACAGTGGCCGGCATGGTCGCGTACCGGTCGGAGGAGTGGGATCGCATCGGGGGAGTGCTGCTGGCCCGCGAGGCCGGTGCCGCCGTGCGCACCTTCGAGGGATGGACGGTGGCGGCCCACCCTTCGCTGATCGACGAGCTCGTGGCGACACTGGGGATCGGAAATCATCCGGGCTGAGCGTCGTCGCGCAGAACATCGTGCTGCTGATCAGATCCCGCGCGCGAAGAACTCTCGCAGCACCGCGGCCACCTGATCGGGCTGGTCGACCGCAGCCTGATGGCGCAGCCGGGGAAACGTGATGCGCTGTGCGCGCGGGAGCACCAGCTCGAGCTCGTCGAGCGCACGCGTGAGGAATGCGGGGCTCTTTCCGCCGCCCAGAAGCAGCACGTCGGCGGTGACGCCTGCGTAGTCGCGCGCCCGATCGGCCAGCTCATCGATGATCGCGACGTCGTAGTGCCAGGTGGGTACGAGATCCCTGATCGAGACCTCGCCCTCGGCGAGGCTTTCGTGACGCAGCACGAATTCGAGCATCGGGGCGGCGAGGTGCGGAATGCGTGACATCACCGGATCGATCCGCAGACCACGCATGCCGGTGATGAGGGCCGCTGCGATCCTGCCGGCCGAGACCTCGGCCTCGTACCGGTCGACCCAGGCGCGAGGTACGGAGCCGTTGATCGACAGTGGCGGCTCGTAGAGGGCGAGGCGGGTGATGCTGTCGGTGGTGCGCACAGCCTCCAGGCTGACCAGAGCGCCGGAACTGAGCGCGAAGAGGTCGTGGGCGCCGGCGTCATCGATCACGGCTCGGATGTCGGCTGCTTCACGGTCGACGATGCGCGAGGCGCCGTCGCCGTACGGGCCGCTCATGCCGCGGCCGCGTCGATCGGGCACGATGACCTCGAACTCGTCGGCGAGCTCTGCCGCCAGCGCGACGAGGTGCTGGGAGGCCAGGAGCCCACCGTGCACCAGTACGAGCGGCGGTCCTGATCCCGTACGACGGAAGCCGATCGGCGTGCCGTCGGATGAGCGGACGGAATGGGTCGTGAACGTGCTCATGGATCGATGGTGCCCGTGCCCGCATTCACGGCACTGTCGTGGCACTGTCGTGACCCGCGAGTAGGGTGCCGTGCATGACCAGGTACGCCATCGATGCCGGTACGGCACTGCGTATCATCCTCGATGATCGTCAGGTCGCCGCGGGCCATTCGCTTGTGGGCGCGGCCGTCCTGCGTTCGCACACCTCCGCGCAGCTGTATCGGCGGGTCAGAACCGGCGAGCTCGAGCCGAAAACGGGCCGCGATCTGCTGGAGCGCGTCGCCGAGCTGAAGATCCGTCTGCTCGGCGACCGCGGCTCGCGCGCCGCGGCGTGGAAGATCGCGAACGAGCTGGGGTGGGACGAGCTCGGCCCCGCGGAGTATCTGGCGGTCGCTGTTCTGCAGGCGGACGCTCTCATCACCGCCGACCCCACCCTCGAATCCGCCGCCGAAGCCCGGGTGCGCGTCGCCGATTATGACGAGCTGTTCACGTGAGGGTGATCGCGGCTAGGCCGCCGACCGCTCTGGTACAGGCCGCCGCCGAAGTGTCGCCGAGGTGATCGGCGGGGTGTTGTACTCCAGATCCATGCGGCCGACGCCGGTGCCCGGCGCGACGATGGCATCGATTCGGTCGAGCAGCTCGTCGGAGAGTGCCGTGTCGTGCCGAGGACCTCATCCATGCGCTCAGCCGGCTGGCCGACGCTCCCACAGCCGGTGTCGACGCAGAGGGTGGTGCGTGCGCAGAGGGTCGTGTATCGCGCATGACCGAGGTGTTGCTGGACGGGCTGCTCACGCGCTGACCGTAGGCCCATCGAACGGCGCGCCGCTGCTCGAATCGCGCCCTGCCCATAATGAATGAGCGCCACCCCTTACGGGGCAGCGCTCATTCGTTCGGCGGAGGATAGGGGATTCGAACCCCTGAGAGCTCTCACTCAACACGCTTTCCAAGCGTGCGCCATAGGCCACTAGGCGAATCCTCCAGCAGCCCCTGGAGGGCCGCAGACCATCCTACCGGGTCGGCGTGGATGCTCCATCCCGAGCCCCGTCCCGAGCGAAAACGCTGCCCGGCCGCACCAACAGCGAGCGGGGGAAAAGCAACGCCCGCGTCCGTGCACCGCCGCTCACCGACAGATACAGCCCGGTGCGCACCGCGGCTGCGGCATCCACCACCGCACGCCCGTCGCGTGTGCCGCCCGCATCCGCGTAAGCGGCCTGCTCCACCGCGTGCACGAGGCGCAGCGTCTCGGCCTCAGGCGCCCCGTGATCACGGACGAGGCGCGCGCCGAAGACCCGCGCCGACTCCGAGACCGGCACCGGAATGCCCAGGTCGATCGCCGCATCGCGCACGGAGTTCCAGGCGGCCAGAGTGTCGCCGTGGTGAGCCGCGGCATCCCGACGCCGCCGACGCAGCGTGCCGCACAGCAGCGGTACGAGCAGCAGCAGCACGACGCCGGCCGCGCCCAGCGCCCACGGCAGCAGATTCACGCCCGCGTGCGCGCTGTCGCCGGTGTTCGCGTCGTCGGCGCGCAGACCGTCGGGGTCGGCCCGGTCGGAGGGACTGGGCGCGGTGGTCGGTGTCGCCGACGGCGCGTCGGTGGGACTGACATCGTCGCCGCCGCCCGCAGAGGCGGGCAGGAAACCGGTCGGGGCGCCCAGACTCTTCGTCGGCTCGAACGCCACCCAGCCGATTCCCGAGAAGTAGACCTCGGGCCACGCGTGCAATTGTGTGCTCGAGACGGTGTAGACGACGGAGTCGCCGTTGACGATGCCCGAGGTGTCGGGCGTGCCCGGCAGATATCCGACGACGATGCGCGACGACATCCCCAGCACCCGCGCCATCATCGCGAACGCCGACGCGAAGTGGACGCAGTAACCGCTCTTCGCTTCGAGGAACGAGGCGATCGCCGACACGCCCGAACCGTCGAAGCCCTCTTGCACGGGTGCGGACAGCGAGTACTGGAAATCGGGGCCGCGGAACCAGTTCTGCAGCGCGAGCAGGGCGTCGTAGTCGGTGGTCGTCCCCGCCGTGACCCGGCGGGCGTCCTCGGTGATGATCGTCGGAATGACCGCCTGCAGTCCGAGAGTGTCGGCATCGCCGCTGTGTGCTGTGCTCGCCTCGATCTGCTCGAGGGTCGGCTCCGGCACCTCGGTGGTCACCGTGTAGTCGGCTCCCGAGGTCGATGTCGTGCCGTTGCTGACGATGGTGCGGTTCGATGTCATCGCCAGCCAGCCGTCGCCGACGCCGGTCACGTCGGTCGCCGGGTACGGAACGGGCAGATAGCGGGCGCTGAGGTGCTCGATGTGGATCTTCGTGGTCGTCTTCTTGACGGCGATGTCCGCGCCGGCGTCGGAGATGCCCAGGCCATCGCCGTCGCCCAGCGGCGCGGTCGCGGTGAAATCCGGCTTCCAGATGTCGTCGTTGAACGACGACAGGCTGGCCGCGCGCAGATAGGGCGCCCCGACGCCGGTCGTGGTCAGGGTGAGCACGGTGACCGGGTCGGGCCGGCGCAGATCGCGCCCGAGATCGAGCGAGGCGTTGATGGTCGATCCGCCCGGACCCCACGAGGCACGCGAGGGCGGCGTCGGCAGCAACGGGGTGGCGGCCACGGCGACCAGCACCGCCACCAGCCCGATCGACGCGGCGATCGCCGACGTGCTGCCGGGCGCGGTCGGCGCTGCCCGCGGCGGCTGATATCGGGTGCCGGTCTCGGCCCGCAGCAGGAAAAGGATCGCGGCGGCCAGCACCACGAACCCGATGACGTCGAACGGCCCGGGAACGGCCAGCGACGGGATCAACGACACCGCAATCAGTGCGATGGCGGCTGCCAGCGGCATCCGCGCGGTGATCACGACGTGGTCGACGACGATCATGATCAGCCCCGCGGCCGTCACGATGCAGAACGCGAGCGCGGTGGTCTCGGGCAGCGGCGCGACGCCGGTCTGGATCTGCTGCATGGCGTCGGCGATGAGCTCGGGAACCAGCCGGAATGCGTGCAGCGTCGGCACGACGAAGACGATGGCCGCCTCGCGCAGGAAGATACCGGTGACAAGCCCCACCCACACCGCTGCCTCGATGAGGCTGACCACCAGGGCCGGCAGAGTCGCCCGGCGTGCGATGAAGCCGGCCGCGAGCACGGCGAGCGAGACCACGAGCACTCCGGCGATCCACGCGCCCGGTGCTATGACGCTCGCCAGCGGCACCAGGGCCGCCAGCAGCGCCACCCACGATGCGATCGCCAGGGACACGTGTGCCCCGCTGCGTCGCGGTCGCCTGGGCGCGCTCATGATGCCGCCTCGGCGGCGGTCACGTCGGCGTGTGAGACGCGCAGCCATGCGTCGCGCAGTGAGGTGCCGGGGGCGATGGATGCCGCATACCAACCGGTCGCGGCGGCGCGCTCGATCACCTCGTCGGCGGGCTCGGTGCTCAGCAGCACGGGATGTGCGCTGTGCGCGGGGACCGGCGCGAGAACGTCGACGTCGGCGGCGGTCAGCGCGCCGGTGATGAGCACGAGCGGCCCTGTGGTCGATCCCGACCACAGTCGGGTCAGGGCGGCAAGGCTCAGCGAGCCGGCCGCCGTGACAGTTGCGAACCGGGCCACGAGAACCGCCACGGCCGATTGCTCACCGCCGGGCACGACTTCTGACAACGGCGAACCGTCAACATCGACCACCTGCACGGCATAGCCGTCGCGCACGAGCGCATTCACGGCCGACACGCAGGCGTCCACGGCCGCCTCGAACGACGCGTCGGCACCCGGCCGCGCCGCGGCATCCTCGCCCCATCGGCTCTTCGCGCGGTCCAGGACCACCGTGGCCTCGGGCGTCGACTCCTGCTCTTCTTGCCGCACCATGAGCATGTCGCGATGTGCTGTGGCCCGCCAGTGGATGCGTCGCATCGAATCGCCCGGTTGATACGGGCGTGCTATCAGGTTGTCGGTGCCCTGGCCCAAACGCGTCGTCGTGGCCTGCAGCATCCCACCCGTCGCCCCGGCGAAAGCGGTCAGCGGTGGCAGGTCGATGCACTGCGGTGTGACGATGAGGCGCGTGGTCTCGCCCACTTCGGCCACGCGGCGGGCGATGCCGAACGGATCGCGGATGGTCAGATCGAGGGGTCCGAGCCAATGGATGCCGCGCTGGGTCGCATGCAGTTCATAGACCAGGTCGACAGCGCGGTCACCGCCGCGCAGCCCCGACCCGAGTGCGGGAAAGCGGCCGTCGGAGCGCCCGTCGAGGCCCTCGGGCACGCGGTCTTCCCAGGTTCCGGGCGTCGTCGGCAGCGCGGTGCGCACGCCCACGTGCACGGTGACCCGCGTGTCGTCGCCGACGGCGACGGTGGCCGGAGACGAGGTGCGGCTCAGCGACACGTCACGCCGCGTGATGTGCAGGGCTATCAGGCTGACCACCACCAGCGCCACCAGGAACACCCCGAAGGCCAGCAGCTGCACCGAACCGAGTTGGGCTGCCGCGATGAAGCACGCCAGGGCCAGCACGCCTGCGGCGGTGCCCCGGACGGTGAGCGGCCAGGCGCGTCTCATCTCATGCTCCGGGTGTGAGCGGCACCGCCACCGTGGAGATCAGGCGCTGCAGGATAGCGGTGACGGCATCGGGGCCACTGCGCCCGCGCACGCTGGTCGCGCGTGCGGGGATGAGCCGGTGCGCGAACACCGGAATCAGCAGCGCGGTGATGTCGTCGGGAATGACGAAGGCCCGGCCGTCCAGTGCCGCCCAGACCTTCGCGGCCCGCACGAGCTGCAGCGTCGCTCGGGGGCTGGCACCCAGGCGCAGGTCGGGGTGCACCCGGGTGGCCTGCGCCAGCGCGACCGCATACTGCTCGACCGGAGACGAGACGTGCACACGTCGCGCCCACGAGATGAGGGCCCGCACCGAGGCGGCGTCGGTGACCGGGGTGATGGCCGTCAGCGGGTTGGCGACGTCGCGCTCACGCAGCATCTGCGCCTCGGCGGCGGCGTCGGGGTAGCCCATTGAGATGCGCATCATGAATCGATCGCGCTGGGCCTCGGGCAGGGCATACGTGCCCTCCATCTCGAGCGGGTTCTGCGTGGCGACGACCAGGAACGGATCGGGGAGGGGATGCGTGCGTCCGTCGACGGTGACCTGCCCCTCTTCCATGGCCTCCAGCAGCGCCGACTGGGTCTTCGGCGAAGAACGGTTGATCTCATCGGCGATCACGATGTTGGCGAACACCGCGCCGGGCTTGAACTCGAACTCGCGCTCGCCCGGATTGAACACCGAGATCCCGGTGACGTCGCTGGGCAGAAGGTCGGGGGTGAATTGGATGCGGCGTACTGTCGCATCGACGGTCGCCGCCAATGCCCGTGCGAGCATGGTCTTGCCCACGCCCGGCACGTCTTCGATCAGCAGATGACCCTCGGCCAGCAGCGTGACCAGGGCACTGCGTACGGCGTCGGGCTTGCCGTCGATGACCCGCGACACCTCCGCGACGATGCGTGCCGTGGTCTCTGCGAAATCGGTCGGGCTCATCTGCGGGGCGTCGGAGGGCGCGGGGGAGGATGTCGTCGTCTGCTGCATCGGCAGTCCTTCGCGAATCGGGTGCGGGCGCCGTCGCCCGTGTTCTCCGATCGTAACCCGCAGACGGCGCCCGAGTCACCGAGAACCGGCTGTGCGAATGCGGCACCGGCGTTCGGTTAGACTGGTGACAGCTCTCCGCGAGGCGGCATCCAGGCCAACTCCCCCAGGACGGAAACGTAGCAAGGGTAACCAGGCTCTGCCGGGTTCGCGGAGAGTCTTTCTTTTCCCATGCCGGGGTCAGTCCTGTCCGCGATTGCGTCGGCGGGCCGACCGTGGAGCACGGCCGCCGAGGTACGAGCGCGCCGGATCGACGATGAAGCCCTGGCGCAGGGCCTCGCGCCCGATCAGCATGCGAAAGCCCATCTCATCGCGGTTCGAGAGGGTCACCTCGGCGCTGATCCGCCGGCCCAGCAGCACGAGATCCATCAGAACGACGTAGCGCTCCTCGGTGTGCCCCGATGAACTGCGCACGATGCGCCGGTCGTGCACCGCGCACTCGTGGTCGACCGCGTCGTCGTCGGACTCCTGCCAGGGCAGCACGCGGAACCGCACCCGATCAGGGCTTCCCTCGACAGGCTGGATGTCGAAGGCGTGCAGCGACGATGAGCGGGCGCCGGTGTCGAGTTTGGCCTTCATCCAGCCGATGCCGAGTTCGGGCAGGCCGACCCATTCGCGCCACCCCGCGATGGTGCTTGGATGGATAACCTCGGTCATCCGTCCATCTTGGCAGGGCATCCCTCATGAAAATCGCGATCCTCTCCCGCGCGCCGCAGTCGTATTCGACGCAGCGGCTGCGTACCGCCGCCGCGCAGCGCGGACACCAGGTCAAGGTGCTCAACACGTTGCGGTTCGCGATCGACCTCGCCAGCTCAGAACCCGACCTGTGGTTCCGCGGTCGTCCGCTCAGCGACTACGACGCGGTGCTGCCGCGCATCGGCAACTCGATCACCTACTTCGGCACCGCGGTGGTGCGCCAGTTCGAGCAGATGGACGTGTACACGCCCAACACCGCGAACGGCATCGCCAACGCGCGCGACAAGCTGCGGGCGAACCAGATCCTCTCGCGGCACAACATCGCCTTGCCGCCGACGGCCTTCGTGCGAAACCGCGCCGACGTGCGGCCCGCCATCGAGCGGGTCGGTGGAGCGCCGGTCGTGATCAAGCTGCTCGAGGGCACGCAGGGGATCGGGGTGATCCTCGCCCCGCAGGTCAAGGTCGCCGAGGCGATCATCGAGACGTTGCATTCGACGAAGCAGAACGTGCTCATCCAGAAGTTCATCGCCGAGAGCCGGGGCCGTGACATCCGCGCTCTGGTCGTCGGCGACCGCGTCGTGGCTGCGATGCGGCGGGTGGCAGGCGGCGACGAGTTCCGCTCGAATGTGCACCGTGGCGGCACCGTCGAGCCCGTGACGCTCGACCCGGCCTTCGAAGAGGCCGCCGTGCGCAGCGCGCAGATCATGGGGTTGCGGGTGGCCGGCGTCGACATGCTCGAAAGTGAAGACGGCCCGCTGGTCATGGAAGTCAACTCGTCACCGGGGCTGCAAGGCATCGAGACGGCGACGAAACTGGATGTCGCGGGCGCGATCATCGACTTCATGGCCAATCAGGTCGGATTTCCCGAGATCGATGTGCGCCAGCGGCTCACGGTCTCGACCGGGTACGGCGTCGCGGAGTTGCTCGTGCACGCCGATGCCGGACTGGTCGGACAGAACCTCGGCGAGTCGGGCCTGTGGGAGCGCGACATCACCGTGCTCACGCTGCATCGCGGGGCCACCGTGATCCCGAACCCGCGCAAGGGCGTCGTGCTCGAAGTGGGCGACCGGCTGCTGTGCTTCGGCAAGCTCGAAGAGATGCGCTCGATGATCCCCGAGCGCAGACGGCGGCGTCAACGCGTGCGCCGGCTGCCACGCGAGCCGATCCCCGAGTCCTGAGCAGCATCCCTTCTGCGCCCCTTTTTCACCGGCGCATCCCACCCACGCGGCCCTGCCCGCCCCTAGGCTGGACCCGTGGCGCAGAGCATCTTCATCACGTCGGCAGAAGGCCATTCCGGCAAGTCCACGATCGCTCTCGGGGTGCTCGACGCGCTCAGTCACGCGACCGGGCGTGTGGGCGTTTTTCGATCGATTGCGCGGTCGACCGCCGAACGCGACTACGTGCTCGAGATGCTGCTCGAACACGACGGGGTCGAGCTCGACTATGACGAATGCATCGGGGTGACCTACGACGATGTGCGCGCCGACCCCGAGGCGGCGCTGGGAGTGATCGTCGAGCGGTACAAGTCGGTCGAGACGCAATGCGATGCCGTGGTCATTCTCGGCAGCGATTTCACCGATGTGGGCAGCCCGGCCGAACTGGGCTACAACGCCCGCATCGCTGCGAATCTCGGCGCGCCGGTGCTATTGGTCCTGGGTGGCCGCTCGCAGGAGGGGCTGGGCGAGCAGCTCGGCAAGACGCAGGCGCGCACGCCCGCACAGATGGGACAGATCGCCGCTCTCGCCCTCGCCGAACTGGCGCACGGGCGGGCAGAACTGTTCGCGGTGGTCGCCAACCGCACCGACCCCGACGCACTGGTCGAGACGATCGCCGAGGTGAAGGCGGTGGTGGATGCCTCGGCTCTGCGCGACGGCATCCCGGTGTGGGCTCTTCCCGAGGATCGCTTCTTGGTCGCCCCGTCGATGCGCGGCGTGATGCGCTCGCTGGATGCGACCCTGCTCAAGGGCGATCCCGAACTGCTCACCCGCGAGGTGCTCGATGTCGTGGTCGCCGGGATGTCGATGGACAACGTGCTGCCACGGTTGGAAGACAGCGCCGTCGTCGTGGTCGCCGCCGATCGCACCGATGTGTTGCTGGCGACACTGCTGGCCAACGCGTCGGGCACGTTCCCGTCGCTGGCGGGCATCGCGCTGAACGGGCCCTTTCCGCTGCCCGAGGCCATCGACCGGCTGATCGACGGGCTCGGCTCGTCGCTGCCGATCATCAGCACCGAATACGGCACGTATGAGACGGCGCTGCGCATCATGCGCACCCGCGGCCGCCTGGCCGCCGACTCGCAGCGCCGTTATGACACGGCGCTGGCGATGTTCGAGCAGCACGTCGACGTCGACGAGCTCACGCGCGCGCTGGGCCTGGCCCGTTCCACGGCGGTCACCCCGCTGATGTTCGGCTATGAGCTCGTCGAGCGCGCCCGTGCCGACCGCAAGCGCATCGTGCTGCCCGAAGGTGACGATGACCGCGTGCTGCGGGCCGCGGCAACCGTCTTGGCACGCGGCATCGCCGATGTCACGATCCTGGGCGACCCCGACGCCGTCCGCGGCCGCGCGACCGAACTGGGAATCGACATCGGGTCCGCCGACATTCTGAGCCCGTTCGACGCCGCGCACGTCGACCGGTTCGCACGGGAGTACGAGCGGCTGCGCGCCCACAAGGGCATGACGTACGCACGCGCCGCCGACACGGTGACCGACGTCTCGTACTTCGGCACGCTCATGGTGCATCTGGGGCTGGCCGACGGGATGGTCTCGGGCGCTGCCCACACGACCGCGCACACGATCCGGCCCGCGTTCGAGATCATCAAGACCAAGCCGGGTGTCTCGGTCGTCTCCAGCGTCTTTCTCATGGCGCTCGCCGACCGAGTGCTGGTGTACGGCGACTGCGCGGTGATCCCCGACCCGTCCAGCGAGCAGCTGGCCGACATCGCCATCTCGTCTGCGGCCACGGCCGCGCAGTTCGGCATCGACCCGAGAGTGGCGATGCTGTCGTACTCCACGGGAGAGTCGGGTGCCGGCGAAGACGTCGAGAAGGTGCGAGCCGCCACCGCCCTCGTGCGCGAACGTGCCCCGCAGCTGCTGGTCGAGGGGCCGATCCAGTACGACGCGGCCGCCGATGCCGCCGTCGCCGCCGCCAAGATGCCGGGCTCGCAGGTCGCGGGCCGTGCAACGGTGTTCATCTTTCCCGACCTGAACACCGGCAACAACACCTACAAGGCCGTGCAGCGCTCGGCCGGCGCTGTGGCCATCGGCCCGGTGCTGCAGGGTCTGAACAAACCGATCAACGACCTGTCGCGCGGCGCGCTGGTCGACGACATCGTCAACACCATCGCCATCACCGCCATCCAGGCTCAGGGCGAGGCATCCACCACCACGGGGGAATCCGCATGAGCATCGTCCTCGTCGTCAACAGCGGTTCGAGTTCGTTCAAGTATCAGCTGCTGGACATGGCGCGTGAGGGCGTGCTCGCCTCGGGGCTGGTCGAGCGCATCGGGCAGCAGAGCGGCCGCTGCCGGCACACCGTGCATGCCGTACCGGGCGAGCCCGGCCAGGGCGTGCCCACGATGCTCGATGCCACCTACGAGCGCGAGCTGCCGATTCCCGATCACTTCGCCGGCTTCGCGGCGATGCTCGAAGACTTCGCCGCGCACGGACCGAGTCTCGACGAGAATCCGCCCGACGCGGTGGGGCACCGGGTCGTGCACGGAGGTGCGCGGTTCTTCGAGCCGACTCTGATCACGCCGCTCGTCGAGATCAACATCGAAGAGCTCTCGGTGCTCGCGCCGCTGCACAACCCGGCGAATCTGGCGGGGATCGTCGCCGCCAAGCGCGCATTCCCGGACGTGCCGCATGTGGCGGTGTTCGACACCGCGTTCCATCAGACCCTCGCGCCCGACGCCTACACCTACGCGATCGACGCCGAACTGGCCGCCCACCACCGCATCCGCCGTTACGGGTTCCACGGAACCTCGCACAAGTTCGTGAGCGAGGCGGCCGCGGCGTTCGTGAACCGGCCGTACGCACAGCTGAAGCAGATCGTCTTCCATCTCGGCAACGGCGCATCCGTCACCGCCGTGGATGGCGGGCGGTCGGTCGAAACGTCGATGGGGTTCACGCCGCTGGAAGGGCTGGTGATGGGAACACGCTCGGGTGATGTCGACCCGGCGGCGCTGTTCCAGCTCGCCCGCCGTGCCGGTCTGGGCATCGATGAGCTCGACGACCTGCTCAACAAGCGCAGTGGACTGAAGGGACTGTCGGGCTTCTCGGACATGCGCGATGTGCAAGCCGGTCGTGCCCGCGGCGATGCCGCAGCCACGCTCGCATTCGACGTCTACGTGCATCGCCTGCGCGCGTACGCCGGTTCGTACCTCGCACAGCTCGATGGTGCCGACATCATCTCGTTCACCGCCGGAGTGGGCGAGAACTCGCCCGAGGTGCGCGCGGCGGCGCTGTCGACGCTCGGCTTCGCGGGTGTGCAGATCGATGCCGAGCGTAACGAGGCGGCAGACCGCGGCATCCGGGTCATCTCCACGGACGACTCAGCCGTCACAGTTCTCGTCGTGCCCACCAACGAGGAACTCGAGATCGCCCGGCAGACGCTGGTGGCCGCGAGGGCCTGAGGCATCTCCTGCCGCGGTGGGGCCTCAGCCCGGCGCCGGCGTCGTTACGCTGGGGAGAGCGGGTCCGCCCGCCGACGAAGGGACATGGGGTGGCCGAGCAGATCGATCTGACCGCGTACGACGCCGTGCTGTTCGACCTCGACGGCGTGCTGACCCCCACCGCCGAGGTGCACATGCACGCCTGGCAGAGTCTTTTCGACGAGCTGTTCGCCGCGTGGAAGATCACCCCCGCCTACACCGACCGCGATTACTACGAGCACGTCGACGGCAAGAAACGCTACGACGGAGTGGCCGCGGTGCTGCGCAGCCGCTCGGTCGAGGTGCGCTGGGGCGATCCGGCCGACCCGCCCACCGCCGACACCGTCTGCGGAATCGGCAATCGCAAGAACGGGTATTTCGAAGCGGCGCTGCGCGCCGACGGCATCGCGCCCTACCCCGGGTCGCTGCGAGTCCTCGACCTGCTGCGCGAGGCGGGCACGCCGGTGGCGGTCGTCTCCAGTTCGAAGAACGCCGACGAGGTGCTGGGCGTGGCCGGTATCCGCGATCGGTTCGTGGTCGTCGTCGACGGCGTCACCGCCGAGCGCGCCGCGCTGGCCTCCAAGCCCGCGCCCGACATGTTCCTTGCCGCGGCACGGATGCTGCAGGTCGAGCCGTCACGCGCGGCCGCGGTCGAAGACGCCCTCAGCGGCGTGCGATCGGCCGCCGCCGGCGGGTTCGGTCTCGTCATCGGCGTCGACCGCGGAGTGGGCGCAGAGGCGCTGTGGCAGGCCGGCGCCGATCTCGTGGTCGACGATCTGGCCGAACTGGTCGAAACACGTCCGCACGGTTCCTAGACTCGTGAGGTCGTACCTTTTTCAGACAGGACCCGAATGATCAATCGCGACCGCTTTCCCGTCGACCCGTGGCGGCTGATCGAGACCGAATTCGACCTCGACGACGCCGGTGTCACCGAGTCGCTGTTCGCCGTGGGCAACGGCTACCTCGGCATGCGCGGCAATCACCCCGAGGGGCGTCATGCGCACGAGCAGGGCACCTTCATCAACGGTTTCCACGAGACGTTCCCCATCCGCCATGCCGAGCAGGCCTACGGCTTCGCCGAAGTCGGCCAGGCGATCATCAACGCCCCCGACGCCAAGGTCATGCGCGTCTACGTCGATGACGAGCCGCTCACCTTCGGATTGGCCGATGTGCGCGAGTACGAGCGCGTGCTCGACATGCGTGACGGCGTGCTGCGCCGCAGCATCCTCTGGGTCACTCCCAGCGGCAAGCGGGTGCGTGTCGATTTCGAGCGGATGGTCTCGTTCGAAGAGCGGCATCTGGCGATCATGACCGTCGACGTGACCGTCGAGAACGCCGATGCCCCGGTCACGATCAGCTGCCAGATAGTGAACCGTCAAGACGGCGAAGACGTCTATGGCGGCACGCCGATCGCCCCGCGCCGCGCCGGCTTCGACCCGCGCCGAACCGAACGATTCGCCGAGCGGGTGCTGCTGCCCGAGCAGTACTGGCAGGACAAGCTGCGCTCGGTGCTCAGCTACACGGTCGCCCACTCGCGGATGACGCTCGCGGTCGCGGCCGACCACATCATCGAGACCGAGAACCCGTACACGCTGCGCACGTTGGTCGAACCCGACATCGCCAAGAACGTGTTCCGCGTGCAGGCCAAGGCAGGTGTGCCGATCCGGGTCGTCAAGCTGGCGAGCTATCACACCTCCGCCAGCGGAGTTCCCGCTCGTGAGCTCGTCGATCGCTGCCGCCGCACGCTCGATCGGGCGGTGAGCGTGGATCTGGCCACGCAGTTCGCGCGCCAGCGTTCATGGATGGATTCCTTCTGGGAGCGCTCCGACGTGCGCATCGGCGGGCGCGACGATCTGCAGCAGGCCGTGCGCTGGAACCTTTTCCAACTCGCGCAGGCGGCATCGCGCTCCGATGAGCTGGGGATCCCCGCCAAGGGTGTGACCGGATCGGGATACAGCGGTCATTACTTCTGGGACACCGAGATATACATCCTGCCGTTCCTGGCCTACACCACCCCGCAGTGGGCGCTGAACGCGTTGCGGATGCGCTCGCTCATGCTGCCGGCCGCCCGGCGCCGCGCGCACCAGATGACCGAGGCCGGAGCCCTCTACCCGTGGCGCACGATCAGCGGAGAAGAGGCATCCGCCTACTACGCCGCCGGAACGGCGCAGTACCACATCAACGCCGACATCGCCTACGCGCTGGCCAAGTACGTGCGGGCGACCGGCGACCTCGACTTCCTCTGGCGCGAAGGTGTCGACGTCGCGGTCGAGACGGCGCGGCTCTGGGCGACCCTGGGGTTCTGGCGTGCGCACGACGGGGCTGAGGAGTTCCACATCCACGGCGTGACCGGGCCCGACGAGTACACGACGGTGGTCAACGACAACCTTTTCACCAACGTGATGGCGCGATTCAACCTGCGTTTCGCGGCGCGCACAGTGCGGGCGATGGCCGAGCGCGACGGCGAGGTCTATCGCCGCATGGTGGCGCGGCTGAGTCTCGATCCTGCCGAGCCGGATGCCTGGGAGCGGGCGGCCGATGCGATGCACATTCCGTACAGCTCACAGTTGGGCATCCATCCACAAGATGAGGTGTTCCTCGAGAAGGAGGTCTGGGATCTCGAGAACACGCCGCCCGAGAAGCGTCCGCTCCTGCTGCACTTCCACCCCCTGGTGATCTATCGCTATCAGGTGCTCAAGCAGGCCGATGTGGTGCTGGCGCTGTTCCTGCAGGGCAATCACTTCACCCCCGAAGAGAAACTCGCCGACTTCGAGTACTACGACCCGCTGACCACCGGCGACTCCACGTTGTCGGCGGTGGTGCAGTCGGTCCTGGCCGCTGAGGTGGGCTATCAGTCGCTGGCGCACGATTACTTCGAGCACGCCTTGTTCGTCGACCTCGAAGACCTGCATCGCAACGCCGCCGACGGTGTGCACGTGGCCTCGGCCGGCGGCGTGTGGACGGCGCTGGTGTCGGGCTTCGGTGGCATGCGCGACTACCTCGGCGAGCTCATCTTCGATCCGCGGCTGCCCAAGGAATGGGACGACCTCGAGTACGTCATCCACTGGCGGGGCACCCCGTTGCGCATCCGACTCGAGCGTGAGCGCATGACGGTGCGCGCAGGCGCCGGCGCGCCGGTGTCGTTCGAGGTGCGCGGAACGGGATACACCGTCGAGCCCGGTGGCGAGGTCGTGGTGGCGTTGGCCGATCAGGGACCGGATGTCGCGGGCCGGCCGACGCTGCGGGAACTGATCGGCGAGCGTCGCGAAGACGGCACGCTGCTCTCGGCCTCGGTGCCCACCACATTCACCACGACCATCCCGGTGATCACCGACAGCGTTCCCACGATCGATACGGCGCACTGAGCGCCGTCGTGGGCCGGCGGCGGATGCCGCAGCGCGGCGGCACTGTCCGGGTGTCGGACGCACGCCGTAGGCTGGAGCGGTGACCACAGCTCTGTACCGCCGCTACCGGCCCGAGACGTTCGCGGAGATGATCGGGCAATCCCAGGTCACCGATCCGCTGATGACCGCTCTGCGCGCCGACCGGGTCGGTCACGCCTATCTGTTCTCGGGTCCGCGCGGCTGTGGCAAGACCACCTCGGCGCGCATTCTCGCCCGCTGCCTGAACTGTGCCGCGGGGCCCACCGACACGCCGTGCGGAACCTGTGACAGCTGCATCGAGCTGGGCCGCGGGGGCGGGGGCTCGCTCGATGTCGTCGAGATCGACGCGGCCAGCCACAACGGCGTCGATGACGCACGCGATCTGCGCGAGCGGGCCGTGTTCGCCCCGGCGCGCGACAGGTTCAAGATCTTCATCCTCGACGAAGCGCACATGGTCACCCCGCAAGGGTTCAACGCGCTGCTCAAGCTCGTCGAAGAGCCGCCCGACCACGTCAAGTTCATCTTCGCGACCACCGAGCCCGAGAAGGTCATCGGCACTATCCGCTCGCGCACCCATCACTACCCGTTCCGGCTGGTGGCGCCCGCGGCCATGCTCGAGTACGTCGAGCAGCTGTGCGGGCAAGAGGGCGTGCAGGTCGAAGCCGGTGTGCTGCCGCTGGTCGTCCGGGCCGGCGGCGGCTCTCCGCGTGACACCCTGTCGGTGCTCGACCAGCTCATCGCCGGGTCAGAAGAGGCGACGGTCACCTACGCCCGCGCCGTGGCGCTGCTCGGCTACACCCCCGCAGAGCTGTTGGACGAGGTCGTCGGGGCGTTTGCGAGCCAGGATGCCGCAGCCGCCTTCTCTGCGGTCGACCGCGTGGTGCAAACCGGTCAAGATCCGCGTCGCTTCGTCGACGATCTGCTCGAGCGCTTGCGCGACCTTATCGTCGTGGCCGCCACCGGCGAGGGCGCGACAGCGGTGCTGCGCGGCGTGCCCTCTGATGAGCTCGCGCGCATGTCGCAGCAGGCGACTGCCTTCGGCGCCGAGCGACTCTCGCGCATCGCCGACATCGTGGTCTCGGCGCTCGACGAGATGAGCGGCGCCACCTCACCGCGGCTGCAACTCGAGCTGATGATCGCGCGAGTGCTCGCGCACGGTGGGGGAGCGGTCACCGCATCTGCGCCCGCTCCGGTCGCCGCGGCAGCAGAGCGCGTCGACACGGCCCCTCCTCCGCCCCACGGCCCCGCCCCGGTCGCCCCCGCAGCGGAACGAGCCCCGGTCGCCCCCGCAGCAGAGCGCGTCGACACGGCCCCCGATCCCACCCCGACGCCCGCCCCGGTCGCCGCCCCAGCAGCAGAGCGCGTCGGCACGACCCCGCCGGCACAGCGCGTCGACACGACCCCGCCGGCACAGCGCGTCGACACGACCCCGGCGGCACCCGAACCCGACGCGCCCGTGACACTTGATCGCGTGCAGGCGGCCTGGCCCGACATCCTGGCCCGTCTCGAGTCGGTGAGTCGCTCTTCATGGCTGGTGGCCACCACCGCGACGGTCGCGGGCTTCGCCGACGACGTGCTCACGCTGAACTTCGCCAGCGCCGCTGACGTGGGCAAGTTCAAGAAGCTCCAGGCAGGAGCCGGGCCGAGCGAAGACCTGCGCCAGGCGATCCAGGCCGTGCTCGGCATCCGCGTCAAGTACATCGCCCGTCACGGCGGCGGCGCCCCGTCTCCGCGACAGGCCGACCCCGGTGACATCCCCCCGCCCGACGACGACCCCGATCCGGCCGGCCCGCCGCCGGCCGCGCCCGCATCCTCCGTCGCGCCCGCACCGGCCACGACCCGCCCAGCTGCCACGCCGGTCACAGACTGGGCGGTTGCGGCGATCCCGTCCGACCCCGACCAGCCACCGGGCGCCGACCAGCTCGCCGTCGACGACGACCCCGAAGACGCCACGTCGCTGCGTGTGACGACACTGGCGCCGCCGCGCGAGGGTGATGTGCTCCCGGCATCCGTCGTCGCTCCTGCCCCCGAACCCGATGACGACGGCGACGACGCCGACGAGTTCGACGCGCCCGAGGCGGCTGTGCCCGTCGTCGCGGCGCCGATCGCGCCGACGGCATCCATTCGCGATGACGGAATCGAGCGCGTCGGCGAAGCCGTCGTCCGCCAGGTGCTGGGTGCCCGCTTCGTCCGTGAAGAGCCCTACGAGTCAGCCACGAGGTTCCACTAGCCCATGTACGACGGCATCGTCCAGGACCTGATCGACGAATTCGGCCGCCTTCCCGGCATCGGCCCGAAGTCGGCGCAGCGCATTGCGTTCCACATTCTGCAGACCCCCGGCTTCGACGTCTCCAAGCTCTCGCAGCTGCTGGGCGAAGTGCGCGAGAAAGTGCGCTTCTGCGAGATCTGCGGCAACGTGACCGAGCACGACCGCTGCGCGATCTGCCGCGATCCGCGGCGCAACCAGACGCTCATCTGCGTCGTCGAAGACGCCAAAGACGTCGCCGCGATCGAGCGCACGCGCGAGTTCCGTGGCCTCTACCACGTGCTCGGCGGCGCCATCAGCCCGATCGCAGGAATCGGCCCCGACGACCTGCGCATCGCCCAGCTGATGCAGCGTCTGGCCGACGGCACGGTGCAAGAGGTCATCCTCGCGACCAACCCGAACCTCGAAGGCGAAGCCACCGCGACGTATCTGTCGCGCCTGCTGCACTCGCTGCAGATCTCTGTGACGAGGCTGGCATCGGGGCTGCCGGTGGGCGGCGACCTCGAATACGCCGACGAAGTGACCCTCGGTCGCGCCTTCGAAGGTCGGCGGTCCGTGTGACAATGCACGAGTGAGTGCAAAGGGCTGGTGGCTGTTCGCCGCCATGGCCGTCCTGTGGGGTGTGCCATACCTGTTCATCAGCGAGGCGGTCGCGTCGTTCTCGCCCGCCGCGGTCGTCAGCGGGCGCACCCTGGGCGGCGCCGTGATCCTGTTGCCCATCGCACTGCACCGCAGAGCCCTCGGTCCCGCGCTGCGCCGCTGGCCCTGGGTTCTGGCGTTCGGAGCGATCGAGATGGGCGGCCCGTTCTTTCTTCTCAGCGACGCCGAGCGCACCATCCCGTCGGGACTGACCGGGCTGCTCGTGTCGACCGTGCCGCTCTGGGCGGTGGTGATCGGCTTCTCCATCGGCACGCATCGCAGCGTGAGCCCGTGGCGGATCATCGGCCTGCTCGTCGGCTTCGGCGGCGTGGCGGTGGTCGTCGGTGGGCAGGGAATGGCGGTCACCGATGCGGCATCCACCTTCGTCGCGGTGGGTGAGGTGCTGCTGACCGCCCTGTTGTACGCCATCGCGCCGTTCATCGTCTCGGCCAAGCTCAGCGATGTGCCCTCGCTCGGCCCGATCTCACTGGCACTGGTGGCCGTCGGTCTCGTCTACCTGCCTTTCGCGCTCCTCACTCAGCACGAGGTGCCGGCACCGCGCAGCATCGTGGCGCTCGCGGCGTTGGCGGTGCTGTGCACCGCCGTCGCGTTCGTCGCCTTCTTCGCACTCATCGGCGAGGTGGGGCCGGTGACCGCGCCGCTGTTCACCTATGTGAACCCGATCGTCGCGATAGCGCTGGGCATCATCATCCTGGGTGAACCGCTGTCACCGTGGCTGCTGCTCGGTTTCCCGCTGGTTCTGGCGGGATGCTGGCTGGCCGCCACTGGCGGAAGGTGGCGCCCCGCGGCAGCTCCGCAACCGGTGAGTGCGGCCGGCGCCGGCGCCCTTGACGACGTCACACGGTCGGCTCGCGAGTCGGCCGATCCGTAAGATGGGATGTCGGGCGCGGCATCCGTGCCCGTGAAACGCAGTACGGGAGTGGGTTCGTGGCGCTGATCGTCCAGAAGTACGGCGGATCGTCGGTCGCCGATGCCGAGAGCATCAAGCGGGTGGCCAAACGCATCGTCGACACGCGCCGTGCCGGACACGATGTGGTCGTCGCTGTCAGCGCGATGGGCGACACCACCGACGAGCTGCTCGAACTGGCCTCAGAGGTAGCGCCGATCCCTGCGCCGCGTGAACTGGACATGCTGCTCTCCAGTGGGGAGCGCATCTCGATGGCGCTGCTGGCCATGGCGATCCACTCGATGGGATTCGAGGCGCGGTCGTTCACCGGAAGCCAGGCCGGCATGATCACCGACGCCCACCACGGTGCCGCGCGCATCGTCGATGTCACGCCCATTCGCCTGCGTGAGGCGCTCGACGAGGGGGCGATCGTCATCGTCGCCGGATTCCAGGGCTTCAACCGCGACACCCGCGACATCACCACGCTGGGTCGCGGCGGTTCTGACACCACCGCCGTGGCGTTGGCGGCGGCTCTCGATGCCGACGTCTGCGAGATCTACAGCGACGTCGACGGCATCTTCACGGCCGATCCGCGCGTGGTTCCCAAGGCCCGCAAACTCGAGGTGATCTCCAGCGAAGAGATGCTCGAGCTCGCCGCGAACGGCGCCAAAGTCCTCTATATTCGCGCAGTGGAATATGCCCGCCGGCACGGCGTGCTCATCCATGCGCGCTCGACGTTCAGCTCGACCGAGGGAACCCTGGTCGTCGACGAGGCGCGCCGCGAAGAGCTGTCCACCTTGTTCCCGCAGCTTCAGGGAGATCACATGGAAGAGCCCGTCGTCGCCGGCGTCGCGACCGACCTCAGCCAAGCCAAGATCACGATTCTGGGCGTACCCGACATTCCGGGCAAAGCCGCCGAGATCTTCAAGATCGTCGCCAAGTCGGGTGCCAATGTCGACATGATCGTGCAGAACATCTCGGCAGCCACGACCGGTCGCACCGACATCTCGTTCACCCTTCCCAAGTCCGATGCCGCCCTCGCGTTGCGCGCCCTCGCCGCCGAGCAGGACGACGTCGGCTTCGAGAGCCTCGTGCACGACGACCAGATCGGCAAGCTCTCGGTGGTCGGAGCCGGCATGCGCTCGAACTCGGGGGTCTCGGCGACCCTCTTCGACGCACTCAGCGCCGCCGGGATCAACATCGAGATGATCTCGACCTCAGAGATCCGCATTTCGGTGGTCCTGCGCGGTGACGATCTCGCCGAGGCGGCGCGCGCTGTGCACACCGCCTTCGGTCTCGACGGCGAGGTGGACGCCACCGTCTACGCCGGCACCGGGCGCTGACCCCACCGCGAGCGCAGCGCCGCAATATGCGCGCTCGCCCCACCCGGTCCCGGTAGAATCGGCGAAACCCCGCGACGTCGCATTCCGCCCAGCGCCTGTGCGCTGTGCGGGTGCGCTGCGCCTGTTCTTCGAGGATCGACATGACCCGTATCTCTGACTCAGGACTCTCCGTCGCCGTCGTCGGCGCCACCGGCCAGGTGGGCGCCGTGATGCGTGAGATCCTCGCCGAGCGCTCGTTCCCGATTCGCGAACTCCGACTGTTCGCAACGGCGCGCTCGGCCGGCCGCGCGGTCGAGTTCGGCGGTCAGAGCGTCATCGTCGAAGATGTCGCCACCGCCGATCCGGTAGGCATCGACATCGCGCTCTTCTCGGCCGGGGCCACCGGCAGCCGCACCCACGCACCCCGCTTCGCCGAGGCGGGCGCCGTGGTCATCGACAACTCCAGCGCCTGGCGGATGGACCCCGAGGTGCCGCTGGTCGTCAGCGAAGTGAACCCGCACGCCATCGCCCAGGCACACAAAGGCATCATCGCCAATCCCAACTGCACGACGATGGCCGCCATGCCTGTTCTGAAGCCCCTGGATGCCGCAGCCGGCCTGCAGCGGCTGATCGTCAGCACCTACCAGGCCGTCTCAGGCTCGGGTCTGGCGGGGGCCGAAGAGCTTCTGGGGCAGGCGCAGGCCGCCGTCGCGCAGAACACCATCGGCCTCGTGCACGACGGGGGAGCAGTCGACTTTCCGCAGCCGGAGAAGTACGTCGCCCCGATCGCATTCGATGTCATCCCGTTTGCGGGCAACCTCGTCGACGACGGCGACAACGAGACCGACGAAGAGAAGAAGCTGCGCAACGAGAGCCGCAAGATCCTCGAGCTGCCCGACCTGCTCGTGGCCGGCACCTGCGTGCGCGTGCCCGTTTTCACCGGGCACTCGCTGTCGATCCACGCCGAATTCACGCGCGACATCACCCCCGACCAGGCCCGTGAGATCCTCGCCGACGCGCCCGGAGTCGTGCTCGACGAGGTGCCCACTCCACTGCAGGCCGCCGGCAAAGACCCCAGCTTCGTCGGCCGCATCCGAGCCGACCAATCGGCACCCGAGGGCAAGGGCCTCGTGCTGTTCCTCAGCAACGACAACCTGCGCAAGGGAGCCGCGCTGAACGCCGTGCAGATCGCGGAACTCGTCGCCGCGCGCATCACCGCCGCGGTCTGACGCGACCGTCTGACGCGACCGGCGTGGACGAGGCATCCCACCACGCCACGTAGACTGGAGAATCGTGACTGAAACCGTCGATGTCGTACTGATCGGTGGGGGCATCATGAGTGCCACCCTGGGTGCTTTCCTCCACGAGCTGCAGCCGGACTGGAAGATCACCGCCATCGAGCGGCTCAGCGATGTCGCCGAAGAGAGCTCGAACGCTTTCAACAACGCCGGCACCGGGCACTCTGCACTGTGCGAGCTGAACTACACGCCGCAGGCAGCCGACGGCAGCATCGACATCAGCAAGGCGATCTCGATCAACGAGCAGTTCCAGCTGAGCCGGCAGTTCTGGTCGAGTCTGGTCGAGCGCGGGGTGCTCAGCGACCCCGACACGTTCATCAACACCACCCCGCACATGACGTTCGTGCGTGGTGAGAAGAACGTCGACTTCCTCAAGCGGCGGTACGAGCTTCTCAAGCAGCAGACGCTGTTCGCCGACATGGAGTACAGCGAGGACTCCCGTGTCATCAACACGTGGGCGCCGCTGCTCATGCAGGAGCGCCTGAAGGCCGACGAGCCGTTCGCCGCCACCCGCGTCAGCGGCGGCACTGACGTCGACTTCGGTTCGCTGACCCGCCAGCTGTTCGCGCAGCTGAGCGCAGACGGCGTGGAAGTGCGCACCGACACCGAGGTGCGCAATCTGAAGCGTCAGAAAGACGGCACGTGGCAGGTGAAGTACCGCCGCACGATCGGGCGGGCTCCGGGGCGCATCAACGCCCGATTCGTGTTCGTCGGTGCCGGGGGCTGGGCGCTGAAGCTGCTGCAGAAATCGGGCATCCCCGAGATCAAGGGGTACGGCTGCTTCCCGATCGGCGGGCAGTGGCTGCAGACCACCGACCCCAAGGTCGTCGCCGCCCACCACGCCAAGGTGTATTCGAAGGCCACCGTGGGTGCGCCCCCGATGTCGGTGCCGCATCTTGACACGCGCGTCGTCGACGGCGAGGCATCCGTGCTTTTCGGACCGTTCGCCACCTTCAGCCCGAAGTTCCTGAAGAACGGGTCGATGTGGGATCTCGTGACCCAAGTGCGCTTCTCGAACATCTTCAGCATGCTCAAGGTCGCCTTCACCAACTTCGATCTCATCCGCTACCTGTTCAGCGAGCTGGCCAAGAACCATCACCGCAAGGTCGACGATCTGCGGGAGCTCATGCCGTCGGCTCGGGATGAGGACTGGAAGCTGCTGCAGGCAGGCCAGCGCGCGCAGGTGATGCACCAGGGGCAGCTGAAGTTCGGCACCGAGGTGGTGGCCCATTCCGACGGCTCGATCGCGGGGCTGCTGGGCGCGTCTCCGGGGGCATCGACGGCCGTGCCGATCATGCTCACGTTGCTCAAGACGTGCTTCCCCGATCAGTTCGCGTCGTGGGAGCCGAAGATCCGCGAGCTCATCCCCACGTATGGGCAGAGCCTCAACGACCAGCCTGCGCTGGCTCTGCAGACGCTGACCGGCACAGCGCAAGACCTCAAGATCGCGCTCTGACCGCCGTCGCCTCGCCGGCGCGGCGCCGGCCGTAGACTCGTCCGGTGGCCAAACTGTACTTCCGCTACGGGGCGATGAATTCCGGCAAGTCGACCGCCCTGCTGCAGGCCGCGTACAACTACGAAGAGCGCGGCCAGCACGTGCTGCTGGCAAAGCCGGTGATCGACACGAAAGACGCCGATCGCATCTCGAGCCGCCTCGGGGTGAGCCGCCCCGTGGACTTCCTGATCCGTCCCGACGACGACCTGCGAGCGCTGTTCGCCGAGCACCGGGCGAGTGTGCGCGGCGATGCCGAAGCCCTCATTCCCGAGGCATCCACCGACGTGGCGTGTCTGCTCATCGACGAGGCCCAGTTTCTCACTCCCGAGCAGGTCGACGATCTGCTGCGCATCGTCGTGCTCGACGGCGTGCCGTCGCTGGCCTACGGCATCCGTACCGATTTTCAGACGCAGACGTTCCCGGGCTCGCGGCGTCTGCTCGAGCTCGCGCACAGCCTCGAAGAGCTCAAGACGATCTGCCGGTGCGGGCGTAAGGCGTTGTTCAACGCCCGGCTCGTGGGCGGCCGCTTCGTGTTCGACGGCGACCAGGTCGCCATCGACGAGTTGACTGCCGAGCGCGTCACCTACGAGTCGATGTGCGCGGAGTGCTACCTGCGCGAATCGGGTGGGCGCCTCGGCTGATCAGGCCGGCTGCGCCGAGGCCCGGCGCCGCGGAAACCACGGCACGATCATCGACGTCGTGCGGCGGTACCCGGCGTAGGCGGGGTACTTCGCCGACGAGAGCGATTCGGTGAAAACGGTCGATCCGACGAACAGTGCGGTCAGCAGCACCGCGCCGATGACCGTCACGTTCACGACGCCGCCCCAGAACCCGAGTCCCGCCGTGACAGCGGCGGTCGCACCCAGCGCGTAGAACATCCACCACTGCGCCTGCTCGGCGAAGAAGTTGGGATGCCGGCTGTATCGGAACAGCCCGGTATTCACAAAGCCCGGCTCGAGGTGTCCGCCCGCGCGCTTCTTGGCCTGCTGAAACCGCCACTGCTGCTGGTCGGCGGTGAATTCCAGCACCAGCGCCCCCAAGAACAGCACGGTGAACAGCGCGTCCCAGCCGGTCAGAGGAGCGGGATGCCGCAGCGCAAGCCACGCCGGCAGGGTGATCAAGACGAGCAGAGCGTTCTGGTACAGCACGATGAACACCAGATTGAACACCTGGAACGCCCAGGGCTTCATTCGGCCGCGCAGGACCGCCCAGCGGTAGTCCTCCATCCCGGTGTATCCGCCCTTGCGGGCGAAGTTGAAAGTGAGCCGGGCACCCCACAGTGTGGCGAGCACGGCCATCACCACGACGCGGGCGCTGTGGCCGCCGCCGATGAGCGCGGCCAGAGCGAAGATCCACGCGTAGACCACCGGCGCTATCGACCACAGCCGGTCGACCCACGAAGTGTCCTTGGTGATCAGAGAGGCCACCCAGCAGAACGCACACACGACAGCGGCGACGATGATGACAACACCCAGGGAGTTCACGGGCCCAGGCTATCCGGTCGAGTCGCCCGCTTGCATGGTCTGACCACAGGAGGTATGGTGGTCAGACCACAAAAGGAGTCCGCGTGGCCGACGAAGCAGTTCCCGCGCGCGCCTGGCGCGTCGTCCTGGAGAAGATCGAGACCGATCTGCTCGAGGGCACCCTCAAACCCGGCGACCACCTGGCGCCCGAGCGCGAGCTCGCCGCGACGCTGGGGGTTGGCCGCTCCAGCGTGCGTGAAGCGCTGCGGGTGCTCGATGTCATGGGGCTGATCCGCACGGCGACCGGCTCAGGCCCGTCGGCGGGGGCCATCGTCATCGCGACGCCGGTGGGCGGAATGTCGGCGCTGCTGCGCCTGCAGGTGGCCGCCCAAGGGTTCCCGATCGCCGATGTCGTCAGCACCCGCCTCATCCTCGAGACAGCCATGGCCGCCGACCTCGCCTCACGCATCGGCGCTGCGCGCCGCCAGCGGCAGACGCGGGATGCCGCAGCCGACGCGCTCGCGGGCCCGCTGCGGCTTCTCACGGCGATGGACGCCGAGGGCCTGAGCCCCGCCGAGTTCCTTGCGCTCGATGCGCAATTCCACCTGGCGCTGGCCGGCGCCGCCGGCAACGTCGTCGTCGCGGCGATGATGGCGGGCCTGCGCGAGGCCATCGAGGGCTACGTGCTTGCGGGAGCCGACCGGGTCGCCGACTGGAACGACACCGCGAACCGCCTGCGCGCCCAGCACCGCGACATCATCGATGCGCTCGAGCGCGGGGATGCGGTCATGGCGCGGCGGCTGGTCCACGATCACATCACCGGCTACTACGCACACGCCGGGCTTACTCACGAGTGAAAGGACCACGATGGTCACCAGGCAGATGCCCAACCTGCACGACATCTTCGAACTCATGCAGTTCAAGAAGCCCGAACTGAACGCCCGCAAGCGGCGGTTGGATGCCGCGCTGACGATTTACGATCTGCGCACGATCGCGAAGCGGCGCACGCCCGCTGCCGCCTTCGACTACACCGACGGCGCCGCCGAGGGCGAGCTGTCAATCGCGCGGGCGCGCCAGGCATTCGAAGACGTGGAGTTCCACCCCGGCATCCTCAAGCCCGCCCCCTCGGTGGACATGTCCACCGAGATCCTCGGCGGCCCGTCGGCGCTGCCGTTCGGCATCGCCCCCACGGGCTTCACACGGCTCATGCAGACCGAGGGTGAGATCGCCGGTGCCGGCGCGGCAGGGGCTGCCGGCATCCCGTTCACCCTCTCCACGCTGGGCACCACCTCGATCGAAGACGTGAAGAAGACGAACCCGCAGGGGCGCAACTGGTTCCAGCTCTACGTCATGCGCGAGCGCGAGATCTCGTACGCTCTGACGCGCCGCGCCGCCGCCGCGGGCTTTGACACGCTGTTCTTCACGGTCGACACACCGGTGGCCGGGGCCCGCCTGCGCGACAAGCGCAACGGGTTCTCGATTCCGCCGCAGCTGACCCTGGGCACGATCATCAACGCGATTCCGCGGCCGTGGTGGTGGATCGACTTCCTCACCACGCCCAAGCTCGAGTTCGCGTCACTGTCGACGACCGGAGGAACGGTCGGCGAGTTGCTGGATGCCGCGATGGACCCGACCATCAGCTATGACGACCTGGAAATCATCCGCGGGATGTGGCCCGGCAAGATCGTCATCAAGGGCGTGCAGAACGTCGAAGACTCCAAGAAGCTCATCGATCTGGGTGTCGACGGCATCGTGCTCTCCAACCACGGCGGACGCCAGCTCGACCGCGCGCCGATTCCGTTCCGGCTGCTACCCGAGGTTGTGCGCGAAGTCGGCAAAGACGCGACCGTGATGGTCGACACCGGCATCATGAACGGCGCTGACATCGTGGCATCCCTCGCCCTCGGCGCGAAGTTCACGCTCATCGGTCGCGCCTACCTGTACGGGCTGATGGCCGGCGGACGGCAGGGCGTCGATCGCACCATCGAGATTCTGCGCAGCGAGATCGAGCGCACCATGAAGCTGCTGGGCGTCTCGTCGCTCGGTGAGCTCGAGCCGAAGCATGTCACGCAACTGACCCGCCTGACCCCGGTCGGCGCGCCGGCGCCGGCGCGTGCGCCGCGCGCGAGGGCAGCCTCCAGTCGTTGAGCGAGCCGTAGCGCGCGGGGGTGGCCTGTGCCGGTCGTTGAGCGAGCCGCAGCGTACGGGGCTCGCGTGTGCCGGTCGTTGAGCGAGCCGTAGGCGAGTCGAAACGCGCGGGATGCCGCCCCGGGCGCCTCAGCGCGACGGCAGCGCCGGGATCAACCCGTCGAGGAACGCCGCGGTGTCCTCCCACCCGGTGACGGCGTGGCAGGGCACGCCCAGCGCGAGCACCGGGTAGTCGTTGCCGTCGGGGTCGAGGCGGTCGCCCACGAACAACATGTCGTCGAGCGGGATGCCGGTCTGTTCGGCCAGCTGCCGCATCCCGTAGGCCTTGTCGATGCCGCGGTGCGTGATGTCGACGCTCGTCGAACCGCCGCTGCGCACCTCGAGGTCGGGGAGCACCGCGGCCACGGCGCCGCGTAGGGCGTTCTTCTTCTCGCCGGTGGGGTCCCACACGCTCTTCGCCTCGAGAGGTGCGCGCTGCCCCAGTGCTGAGAAAGTGATCTGCGATCCGCGGTCCTCGAGAATCGGCCCCCATGTCTCCGACTCCCAGTAGCCCAGCCGCCGGGCCTCGTGCTCGATGGCGGCCAACGCGCGCGCCTTCTCGTCATCGGTGAGGGCGTGCGCATACACGGTGCGCACCCCGTCGGCCTCCAGACGGTAGTACTGGGTGCCGCAGGTGGGAAGCAGATGGATGCGAGAGAGCACGGAGGGCGCGGCATCCGGCAGTCGATCCACGACCTGAGTGGTGAACTGCGCGAGTTGCCCGCCCGAGATGACGGCGACCTCGACACGCTCAGCCAGGGCGATCAGCAACGCGGCGATGCGCGGGTCGATAGCGCTCTTTGACGGCGCGAGCGTGTCATCGAGGTCGAACGCGACGAGGCGGGGTGCGGGCATTGCAGGGCTCCTCGGGTGTCAGAGAAGAGGCTCCGCCGTGGCGGAGCCTCACCGTGTCGAGTCTACCCGTCGGGGGAGGGCGGGTCGGGGTGCGGGGCCCCGCCTTGGCCGGGGTGCGCCCACTCGCCACTCCACCCGCCGCTGCGCGGCGCGTGGAGCCTCCGGCGAGCGGGGCCCGCCGTGGCCGGGGTGCGTCCACTCGCCACTCCACCCGCCGCTGCGCGGCGCGTGGAGCCTCCGGCGAGCGGGGCCCGCCTTGGCCACCGCGAGCAATGCGAAAGGAGCCGGTCCTTGCGGACCGACTCCTTTCGCATTACGTCGGGGTGACAGGATTTGAACCTGCGGCCTCTTCGTCCCGAACGAAGCGCGCTACCAAGCTGCGCCACACCCCGTGGCAACCGTTCGAGTCTACCCCGAACGGGGCCGTGGCTGAAATCGAACGGCCCGTGACAGGCGGCTGCAAAACCAGACGCCGCGGCGCCTTGAGCGCAACTCAGTCGTGACCGTGCGACCCGCCAGAGTCGTCCGACGACCCCGAGTCCTTGCCCTTGTCGTCGCTGCCTTTGTCTTTGCCCTTGTCGCTGTCCTTGTCCTTGCTGGGCTTGTGTACGGGCGGCACGTAGTACGGATTCGAGTAGACGAGCAGCTTCGCATCAGGCTTGTCGAGCGCCGCGCCCGGGTAGTATTCGTCGGCTGTGCTCTGGATCTTGCGGGACATCGCATACCGGATGTCGGCGAGATCATTGCCGCGATACCAGTTGTGGAAAAGATCGATGTCTTCCATCTTCCTCGAGCCTGAGTCGACGGCGCCCGACCACACGAGCGATGTCATCGCGGTGCTCGAGGTGATCAGCCACGTCTGATTTCCCTCGTTCGTGCCGGTCTTGCCGAACACCGGGGTGCCGTCGTTCGGGTTCGCGATGGCCGCCGTGCCGATGCCCCGCATGACGCCTTGCAGCGCGTACTCGGCAGTGGCGGCGATCTTCGGGTCGATCACCTGCTTGCAGCTGTGGTCAGGGACCGGCAAGTCCTTGCCGTCGGAGTCGGTGACCTTGGAGATGACGAACGGCTTGCAGAAGGTGCCGTGGTTCGCGATCGCCGCATATGCGCCGGCCATCGCTATCGGTGAGACGCCGTACTTCGTGTTCCCGATGACTGAGGTCTGTGTCGTCATCTCGACGGGGTCGCCGTTCGGGTAGGTGACACCCAGAGCCGTGGCATCCTTGGCCACTTTGCACAGGTCGAGTTCTGTTGCCATCCCGAAAAAGCCGGAGTTCAGCGACTCCGCGGTGAACTTCATCGGCGTGCTGTAGACGCCCGGCTCGTTCCGATAATTGCCGACCACAGTGTTCGAGAAGTTCGTCCAGTCACCCTGGCACGAGTTCTTCAAGTGTGGGATGACCCGTACGGTGCCGTTCACGACCTCGTTGAGCGAGTGTCCGGCCTGCAGCCACGCCAACAGAGTGAACAGCTTGAACGATGATCCGGGGGCGAAACCGTATTTGTTGCCCTGGTCATACCCCCCGGCATACACGATCGAGGTCTTGCCCGGCGCCGCGTTCACGTCGTAGTGCGTGTTCTGCGCTATGGACATGATCGCGCCCGTCGACGGCTGCACGTTCACGATCGTCGATCCGTACGTGAAACCGGACTGCTTCGCCGGTGCGTACTTCGACACCGTCGACTGCGCGACCCTCTGCAGTCGCCAGTCCAGGGTCGTGTACACATTCAGTCCGCCCTGGCGCAGAGCCTGCTCGCGGTCTGCCGCTGTCTTGCCGAACGCCGGATCGTTCCGGATGATCGAGGTGACGTATTCGCAGAAGTAGGGGGCATCGGTCAAAGCGCATCCGGACTTCGGATACGTGATGTGCGGCGTGATCGGAGCCTTCACTGCCTTCTCGTACTGATCTTGGGTGATCTTGCCTTCTTCGAGCATCTGGTGCAGTACGTACTGCTGACGCTTCTTGGTCAGCGCGTAGTGATTCGCCTCGCCGTTGGCCTCGTTCGCCTTCAAGTCGATGCGATAGGTGTTGGGGTTCTGCACCATGCCGGCCAGGGTGGCCGCCTGCGACAGGCTCAGATCCTTGGCGTGCACGCCGAAGTAGTACTCCGCTGCCGCTTCGATGCCGTAGGTCACGCCGCCGAAGTTGGCGATGTTGAGGTAGCCGACGAGAATGTCGTTCTTCGAGTACCGCTGCGAGAGGGCGATGGCATAGCGCATCTCCTGCAGCTTGCGGGCGTACCCGTCGGGCCCCTCGTCGTTCGTCGCCTGCACATAGCAATCGCGCAGCTCGGCCTCTCGCTTGTCTTGAGTGAGGCCTTTCTGGTCTTCGACTGTGGCATAGCAGTCCTGCACCAGCACGTTCTTCACGTACTGCTGGCTGATGGTCGAACCGCCCTGCAGGTCACTGTCACCACGCACGTTCGACAGGATCGCCCGGGCTGTGCCGTTCAGGTCGATGCCGCCCTCGTTGTAGAAGCGTGGGTCTTCGCTGGAAAGGATGGCGTCGTACATGACCGGGGCGACCTGCGTGAATGTGACCGGAACCCGGTTCTGATCGTAGAAGCTCGTGAGAACCTTCTGCTTTCCCGTTGACGGATCCTTCGCGTAGATCGTCGTGGGTAATTGCAACTTGTTGATCTGCAGTTTGCTGGGCAGATTGTCGAACGTGGTGATGGCGCTGGTGGCGCCGGCGCTGGTCAACGCGATCGCCGGTGTCAGCGCGGCGGTGATCAGCATGGCGGCGATCACACCGAGCGCGACAAGGCCCACCAGACCGCCGATGACCCCGGCGGTGGTGCGGCGAAAGCTCGGCCACTTGCTGGATGACACCTCTGTGACGTTATTCCCGCATGCTGAGTGTCGGGTGGATGCCGCGCCGTGTCACCGCGCACGAAGTGTGATCAGTGACACCTCGGGGCGGCACCCGAACCGCACCGGAGCATAGATCGAGTGACCGATACCCGCGCTGACGTTCAAGGGCACCGTGCGTGCGTCATGGGTCCAGGCGGACAGTCCGCGTGCTTGGTCGAGCGGGATGTCGCAGTTGGCCACGAGCGCCTTCGGCGAGAACGGAATGCGAACCTGGCCGCCGTGCGTGTGCCCGCCGAACAGGATGTCGGCGCCGAGGTCGGTGAAGGTGTCGAGCACCCGCCGGTAGGGAGCGTGCGTGACGCCCCACGACAGGTCGGCACCGGCGCCGAGGCTGTCGATGGCCGGCGGAAGGTCTTCGAGCCGGTCCCAGTCGCGGTGCGCGTCGCTGACGCCGAACGCGTCGATGCGCAGCCCCTTCACGACGAGGGAGCCGGCGGCGTTGTTGACGTCGGTCCAGCCGAGGTCATCGGTGAGGAAAGCGTCGAGGGCAGCGGCATCCATGTTCTGCGCTCGTGGAATGTGCTCACTGGGGCCGAGAAAGTACTTGAACGGATTGCGTGGTGCCGGTGCGACATGGTCGTTCGACCCGTGCACGAACAGGCCCGGGATGCCGCGGAACGGCGCGAACGCGGCGCGAATGCCGTCAAGCCCGTCGACATGGCCGATGTTGTCACCGGTGTTGACGATGACGTCGGGGTGCAAGGCCGCAAGCGAGGCGATCCAGCGCTGCTTGCGGTGCTGCCAGGGGGCCATGTGCGCGTCGGAGAGGTGCAGCACCCGAATCGGCGCGGCGCCCTGGGGGAGTACCCGCAGCTCATGGTGACGCACGGTGTAGAGGTGGCGTTCGATGCCGATGCCCCACACTGCAGCGCCGACACCGACCGCCCCCACCGTGCCGAGCACGGTGAGGGCGGTGCGGGCGTTCGAGGTGCCGGCCATCAGTGGCCGCGGCCGCCGTCGTCGTTGCCGCCGCCGCCGGGGGCCCCGCCGGGCCCGCCGCCGCACGTGTCGGAGGCGTATTTCACCGTAACGGCGGTGGTGGGTCCGGCCATGGTGCCGGCGGCCGGATCGGTGCCGTTGACGGTGCCGTCGGCATCGTCCTTCTGTTCGCAGGTCGCGGTGACGGTGCTGAACCCGATGCTGCGCAGGTAGGCGACAGCCTGTTCTGGCTGCTGGCCGGAGACATCCGGCACCTTGATGCCCTGACCGTTGCTCGGGCTGAGCGTCACGGTGGTGCCGCCCGCGGTCTTGCCTGCCTTCGGGCTCTGCTCACCCACCAGGCCCTTTGCCTGATCGGAGTCGACATCGGAGCCGACCTTCACCTGGAAACCGGCGTTCTCGAGTTTCTTCGTCGCGTCATCGACCGACATGCCCACCACGTCGGGCAGATTCACCAGCACCTGACGGGTCAGGGTCGAATCGGGCTGGGGGAACGAGCCACCCTTGTAGATCTTGTCGATGGCAGCCTGGATGCTCTTCGCGATCGGATAGCGCAGGCTCGACAGCTGGTACCCCTTGTAGTAGCGGTGGAAGATGTCGGGTTTCGTCTTGAAACCACCGTCGACGTTGCCGACCCAGTTGGCTGTGGTCACCTTCGTGTTGGAGGTGATCAGCCAGGTCTGCGTATATTCGTTCGTACCGGTCTTGCCGATGAGTTCGGTGCCATCCCACGGGTTGCCGAGAGCACCCGAACCACCCTGTGACAGCGGGCCCTTCAAGGCGTATGCCGCGGTGGCGGCGACCTTCGGGTCGAGTACCTGCTCACACGTGGTCTTCGGGATCTCCACGTCGTTTCCGTCGGAGTCGGTGATCTTGTCGATGACCTTCGGCTGGCAGTACACGCCCTTGTTCGCGACAGTGGCGTAGGCAGCAGCCATCGCCAGCGGGGACACATTGTCTGAACCGATGACCTCGTTGGGGGCAGGCTTTTCTGCCGGGTCCGTGCTCGTGCCATCCAACGTCAGAGGAATCGGCTTGCCATTCGCGAGGGTAACGCCCAGTCGCTCGGCGACGTTACCGATATCGCAGAGATCGAGCTGGTACGCCATCCCCATGAAGCCCGAGTTCAGCGACTGTTTCGTGAAAGACATCGGAGTGCCGAACCGTCCGGCCTCGTTGTTGTAGTTTCCGGTATCGGCCGCGGCCTTCCATGTGCCACCGGCGACGCAGCGGTCGGTCCAGTCAGTTCGAGTGATCGTTCGGCCGTCAACAACTTGGTTGAGCGATTTCCCTTGTTCGAGCCAGTCCAGAAGGGTGAAGAGTTTGAATGTCGACCCGGCGGCGAAGCCGCCTGAGCCGCCGAGCTTGGATGAGCCGGCATAGACGATCGACGACTCGCCATTCTTGGCCTTGCCGCCGGCGACGTAGTCGGTGTTCTGCGCCATCGCCAGTACGCGACCGGTGCCGACTTCGACGCTGACCGAGGTCGCCCCGAACTGCATGTTGTCCTGGTACGACGGCGCCCAGTCGTCCTGCGCTTTCTGTGCAGCCTTCTGCACGGCGGGGTCCAGCGTCGTGTAGATGTTCAGACCGCCCTTTTGAAGCAGATCCGCGCCGATCGACTTGTCGTTCTTGACCACGGCGGTGACGTAGGCGCAGAAGTAGGCTGCCGACCCGGCCGCGCATCCGTTCTTGGCCGACTTGATCTTCGGGACGATCTTCGCCTTGACCGCCTCGTCGTGCTCCTTCTGCGTGATCTTGCCGTCCTTGAGCATGCGATCCAGCACATAGACCTGCCGTGCCTTGGTGAGCTTGTAGCCGTCGGCCTCAGAGTTCACACCGTTGCCGTCGGCGTCGGTGACCGATCCGTCCTTCATGTCGATGCGATAGGTGTTCGGGTTCTGCACCATTCCGGCCAGGGTCGCCGCCTGCGCGAGGTTCAAATCCTTCGCGTGCACCCCGAAGTAGCGCCATGCGGCGGCTTCGATGCCGTAGGTCGTTCCGCCGAAGTTGGCGATGTTGAGGTAGCCCAGCAGAATGTCGTTCTTCGAATAGCGCTGCTCGAGCGAGATCGCGTACCGCATCTCCTGCAGCTTGCGCTGGTATCCGTCGGCGCCGTCGCTGTCACTGGCTTTGAGCCAGCAGGCATTGAGCGCGTCGTCGTCTTCGGCTTCCCAGTAGCACTTGTTCAACTGCACGTTCTTGACGTACTGCTGGCTGATCGAGGAGCCACCCTGGGTCTGCGAGCCGCCCTTGATGTTCGACAGCAGTGCTCGCGCCGTTCCCATCAGGTCGATGCCGCCATGCTCGTAGAAACGCGGATCTTCGCTGGAGAGCAGCGCGTCGTACATGACGGTGTTGACCTCGTCGAACTCCACCGGAGTTCTGTTCTGGTCGTAGTACGTCGCCATCAGGGTGTTCTTGCCCTTGTCGTCGGTGTAGTAGATCTTCGACGGCAGGATCAGCTTGTCGATGTTCAGCACGCTCGGCAGGTTGTTGAACATGTCGATCGCGCCGCTGGCAGCGGCACTGGTGACGGCGACGGCGGGGGTGACCGTCGCAGTGATCAGGACTCCGGCGACAGCACTCAGACCGATGAGGCCGAGAACGCCGCCGAGCACGCCAGAAGCCGTCCGTTTCGAGTGGGGCATAGGCTTGATCGTAAAGGAGATTGCTGGGCGAAGCCTCCAGGCATCCCCGTCGCAAGTCCTGTGAAATCACCACGACGAAGGAGCCACCGCCGCGATGACCGCCTGGGAATATCTGACCACGCCGCTCGTGATCCACAACACCGCGGCCATCCTCAACAACTGGGGCAAGCAGGGCTGGGAGCTCGTGCAGGTCGTCCCGGGACCCGAGGGCGGCCTCGTCGCCTACTTCAAACGCCCGGCCGGCGGCGGATCGGCGAATGCCGGACTGGGTGCCGCGGCCGACGCCGCGCGGCAGTTCGAGGAGAACTGACATGACCGTGACCCAGACGCTTGCCGAATTGGGCATCGAGTTGCCCGAGGTGGTCCCGCCGGTGGCCGCCTATATCCCCGCCGTGGTGCACGGCGACCTCGTTTACACCTCGGGTCAACTGCCCATGGTCGGCGGCAAGCTGCCGGCGACCGGAAAAGTCGGTGCAGAGGTCTCGGCCGACGACGCACGAGGCTATGCCCGTCAGTCGGCGTTGAACGCCGTCGCCGCGGCGGCCGCTGCCGTCGGGGGCGTGGACCGCCTGACCGGTGTGGTGAAGGTCGTCGGGTTCGTGGCATCCACTCCCGACTTCACCGGGCAGCCTGGTGTCATCAATGGCGCGAGTGACCTGCTCGGCGACGTGTTCGGCGAGGCTGGACGTCACGCGCGCTCTGCCGTTGCCGCCCCGGTGCTGCCGCTGGATTCCCCCGTCGAGGTCGAGGTCGTCTTCAGCTTCGACCGCTGACGGTGCGCCGCCGCAGGTCTTGCGCGCCCGCCCCGTGCACTAACTCAGTCTGAACGCGAGGCAGCCGCGACGTGCGCGGCAGGATTTCGCGGTTCGGCAGCCACCCCGGCCTCGCCCAGACTGAGTTGGTGCACGTCCCGGGCTGTCACCTGACCGTGGTCGCTGCGCAAAGCGGCGGCGGGGCCGTGACTCCAGACCCCGCCGCCGCTCAGCCGTCGTGCGCCGTTACTTCACCTGCGCCGAGATCACGCTCATCACGGCGGTGTCGGCCAACGTCGTCGTGTCGCCCACATCGTGTCCGTCGGCCACGTCGCGCAGCAGCCGCCGCATGATCTTGCCCGACCGGGTCTTGGGCAGCTCGCTGACGATGTAGATGTCGCGCGGGCGGGCGATGGCGCCGATCTGCTCGCTGACCCAGCCACGCAGATTGCCGGCGAGGCCCTCGGGGAGTGCGCCGCGAGGTAGCTCTCCTTGATGATGACGAAGGCGACCACCGCGCTGCCGGTCGTCTCGTCGGTCGCCCCGACCACAGCGGCTTCGGCGACCGATTCGTGCGCGACCAGCGCCGACTCGATCTCGGTGGTCGACAGGCGGTGGCCCGACACGTTCATCACGTCGTCGACGCGACCGAGCAGCCAGATGTCGCCGTCTTCGTCTTTACGGGCTCCGTCGCCGGCGAAGTAGTAGCCCTGCTTCGCGAACTTGGCCCAGTAGGTCTCGGTGAAGCGCTCGGGATCGCCCCACACGCCCCGCAGCATCGACGGCCAGGGAGCGGTGGCCACCAGCAGCCCGCCGTTGCCGTTCTCGACGGGTTCGCCGTTCTCGTCGACGACATCGACGAGAACGCCCGGCAAGGGCACCTGTGCCGCACCCGGCTTGGCGCTGGTCACACCCGGGAGCGCGGCGATCATCGTCGCACCGGTCTCGGTCTGCCACCAGGTGTCGACGATCGGGGTCTCGCCGTGCCCGATGACGTTGCGGTACCAGATCCAGGCCTCGGGGTTGATCGGCTCGCCGACCGAGCCGAGCAGGCGCAGGCTCGACAGATCGCGCTCCTGCGGAATCTGCCGGCCCTGCTTCGCGAAAGAGCGGATGGCGGTGGGGGCGGTGTACAGGATGGTCACGCCGTACTTCGCGACGATGTCCCACCAACGGCCGGGTCGGGGAAACTCGGGCGTGCCCTCGTAGATGACCTGCGTCGCCCCGAGCGCGAGCGGCCCGTAGACCACATAGGTGTGGCCGGTGACCCAGCCGATGTCGGCGGTGCACCAGAACACGTCGGACTCGGGATGGATGTCCAGCGAGTACTTGTTCGTGAACGCGGCCTGGGTGAGGTAGCCACCCGAGGTGTGCAGCACGCCCTTCGGCTTGCCGGTGGTGCCCGATGTGTACAGGATGTAGAGCGGGTTCTCGGCCGGGAACGCGAGGGCTTCATGCTGATCGGATGCCGCATCCACCACGTCGTGCCACCACAGATCGCGCTGGTCGGTCCACTCCACGTCGTTGCCACCGCGGCGCACGACGATGACGTGCTCGACGGTCTCTTGCGCGCCGCTGCCGCGATCGGCCAGCGCCTGGTCGACGGCGGGCTTGAGCGGCGACACCTTGCCCTTGCGGTAACCGCCGTCGGCGGTGATCACCAGGCGGGCGGCCGCGTCATCCACCCGCGATCGCAGACTGTCGGCGGAGAACCCGCCGAAGACGACCGAGTGGATGGCGCCGATGCGCGCACATGCGAGCATCGCGATGACCGCCTCGGGGATCAGCGGCATGTAGATGGCGACGCGGTCGCCGTGGCCGATGCCCAGACCCTCGAGGGCGTTGGCGGCCTTCTTCACCTCGGTGGTCAGCTCGGCGTAGGTGATGCGGCGCTGGTCGCCGGGCTCGCCCTCGAACAGCAGGGCGACGCGGTCGCCATTGCCGGCTTCGACGTGACGGTCGAGACAGTTGTAGGCGACCGAGAGCTCGCCGTCGTCGAACCACTTCGCGAACGGCGGGTTCGACCAATCCAGCACCTGCGTGAACGGCTTGTGCCAGTGCAGCAGTTCACGCGCCTGATCGGCCCAGAACCCCTCGCGGTCGGCGGCGGCGCGCTCGTACAGTTCGGCCGAGCCGTTGGCGCTCGCCGCGAACTCGGGTGAGGGGGGAAAGCGGCGCTCTTCGTCGAGGAGATGGTCGATCGTGCTGCTCATTGTGCGCTCCTTTGCGAATGGACGGGCATGTGGCGACGTCAGGTGTCGCCCGGGCCGGGGTCAATCTACTCCGGGTCTCTGGGTGCGACTACCTCCGATAGTGGGTGGCCGCTGTCGCTGTCCACCCCTCGGAGATGAGGAAATCGGAACCCGATATATCGCACCCCGGTCGGCGGATATGTTTGGCGGGTAGGCAGAAAGTGCGTAAGCTCATCCTCGGCCGAACATTCGATTCTGGCATTGCGGCACCCGACCACCCCCCGATTGTGGTGCTGCGCGTGGCGGCATCCCATTCCCCCCATGGGATGCCGCCCTCCTTTTCCGCCCGCTCTTGCGCAGCGTTTCCCCGCAGCGTTTCCCCGCCGCGCAGGGTTTCCTCCCCAGACGCGGCCCGTGCGCGAGTTGTCCACGGATGTCCCGATCCGCCCCTGCGCGCACCCTGCGACTGCCTAGATTCGGGAACATGCCCGAGCCGTTCGTCGTCCGCCCCCGCGAGGGGTTCGTGCGCGGCGCGCAGCCGGTGGCTCCTGTTGCGGCAGAGGCCGCGCCGCGGCATCCCGTACTGGAACCGTTGGCCGAATACCTTGACGATCCCGACGTCACCGACCTGTTCGTGAACGGGGCCGATGGGCTGTTCGTCGATCGCGGGCGCGGGGCCGAGCGCGCCGGGCGCTGGCGGGCGACCGAGCGCGATGTGCGCGAGCTCGCCGTCGCGCTCATCGGGCTCGGAGGCCGCCACATCGACGACGCCCATCCTGCCGTGGATGTGCGACTGGAGCACGGCATGCGCGTGCACGCGGTGCTTCCGCCCGTGTCACGGGGCGGCACAGTGATCTCGGTACGTGTGCCGCGACGCACGCGGCTCGACCTGCCGGGCCTGCAAGCAGCGGGCGTGGTCGATGCGGGCGGGCGAGTGCGCCTTGAGCAGCTCATCGCGGCTCGCGAGAATCTGCTGATCACCGGTGCGGCGGGCACCGGCAAGACCACGCTGCTGTCGGCCCTGCTGTCACGGGTGCCGTCCACGGAGCGCATCGTGACGATCGAAGACGTCGCCGAGCTGGCGCCCGACCACCCGCACCACGTGGCGCTGGAGGCGCGGCAGGCCAACCTCGAGGGCGCGGGCGGCATCGGGCTGGCCCGGCTGGTGCGTGAGGCGCTGCGCATGCGTCCCGATCGACTGGTGGTCGGCGAGTGCCGTGGCGAAGAAGTCCGCGAGCTGCTCAGCGCCCTGAACACCGGCCACGATGGCGGCGCCGGCACACTGCATGCGAACGGCCTCGACGATGTGCCCGCGCGGCTTGAGGCGCTCGGTGCCCTCGCCGGAATGAGCGATACGGCGCTCGCCCGGCAAGTGGCCAGCGCGATCGGGTGCGTCATCCATCTGCACCGCGGGCGCGACGGGGTGCGTCGCGTTGCCGGGGCCGGCAGACCGGTCGTGCGCGAGGGCCGCCTGGCCATGGAGGGGCTGCCATGGGCCTGAGAAAGCGGGGCACCGCCGCTGATCATACCCCCGATGCCGGCACCGTGCTGCGGCTGGCGGTGCTGCTGCAGGCCGGTGTCGTGCCGGCTGCGGCATGGCGGTACCTGGCAGAGGCGGGGGATGCCGCGGCCGACCTGGTCGCCGCGCGTATCGACGACGGCGCCGACGTGCCGACGGCCATCGCGGCCACGCCGGGGTGGCGCGATGTCGGCGCGGCCTGGCGCATCGCCGAGACCGTGGGGGCGCCGCTGGCCGACAGCCTGCGGGGAATCGCCGCGGCGCTGCAGGACGCAGCCCGCACCCGCGACGAGGTGCAGGTGGCGCTGGCCGAACCAGCCGGCACGGCCCGGCTCATGTCGTGGCTGCCGCTGGTGGCCGTGGCGCTGGGCGCGCTTCTGGGATTCGACACGCTGCGCACCCTCGTGACGAACCCGATCGGCATCGTGTGTGCCCTCGCCGGCATCGGCCTGATCCTGGCCGCCCGGCGCTGGAACGCCCGACTCGTGCGCCGAGCCGATCCCGATGACGCCGTGGCGGGTCTGGGCGCAGATCTCATGGCCATCGCGCTGTCGGGCGGCGTGTCTCTGCAGCGGGCGGAGCAGATCGTCGCTGCTGCCGGCGCCGGAACGCCCGATGCCGAGACCCGCGGCATCCTCGCCCTTTCGCACAGCGCCGGAGTGCCGGCCGCCGAACTGCTGCGCGCGGCGGCCGCACTCGCCCGCCACCGGGCTCGCACCGAGGGGCGGCTGCGCGCGGCGCGACTGTCATCGAAGCTGCTGGTGCCCCTGGGCGTGTGCACGCTGCCGGCTTTTCTGCTGCTGGGTGTGGCACCGATGCTGCTCAGTGTGCTGTCGACCACCCCACTTTCGCTGTGAGAAATCGTGCCCATCCGTCCCTCTTTATTAAGGAGAACACCATGAATCTGCCCACTCTCACCCGCCGTCGCGCCGCACGGCTCTTCTTGAGCGGCTCCGACGACATCGGAGCCGCGACCGCCGAATACGCCATCGCCACGATGGCGGCGGTCGCCTTCGCCGGCCTGCTCGTGGTCATCATGCGGTCCGATGAAGTGCGCGGCATCCTCACCGACCTGATCCGGCGCGCGCTGACGGTGTCATGACCATCCGGCAGGGCGACCGCGGATCGGTCACCGCCGAGTTCGCGGTCGTCCTTCCGGCCGTCGTGCTCGTGCTCGCCCTGGGCGCGGGGGTGCTTGGTGCGTGCGGCCGGCAGGTGCGCATGCAGGATGCCGCGGCCGATGCCGCCCGGCTGGTCGCTCGGGGCGAGCCCGAAGCGCATGCCCTGGCACTTGTCACGGCAGCCGTCGCCCGGGCCCAGGCCGGAGTCACACGGCGCGGCGACCTCGTCTGCGTCGAGGTGTCTGCCGACGCCGGTGTGCCCCTGCCCGTGCCGATGCTGCAGGCGAGTTCTTGCGCCCTGGCGGGTGGGCTGTGACCGCGCGCGTCGCGATTGAGCGCACCCGAGACGTGTCGCGGGGCAGCGCCTGATGGCCGGCGCTGTGCTCGCTGTCGGCGCGATCGGCGCCGCTGCCGCGCTCACCGTGGCACTGGCCGCGGTCGGGTCGGCGGCGGTGCAGTCGCAGCGCGCGGCCGATGCCGCTGATGCCGCCGCGCTGGCGGCGGCCGATGCAGCCTCGGGGGCGGTCACCGGCATCCCGTGCGATCGGGCCGCAGAGGTCGCGCGCGCCGGCGGGGCGGCTGTCACGGCGTGTGCGGTCGATGGACTTATCGCCACTGTCACGGTGTCGGTGCCGTTCGGTGCGCTGTCTGCGACGGCGGTGGCACGTGCCGGTCCGGCTCCCTGACGGTCGGTCCGACGCCGTGACGGTCGGTCCGGCGCCGTGACGGTCGGTCCGGCGTCGTGACGGTCGGTCCGGCGTCGTGACGGTCGGTCCGGCGCCGTGACGGTCGCGGGACACGCGCGAGTGCCGACGGCGGCATCCGGTGCGCGCGAGTGCCGACGGGGCGGCATCCGGTGCCCGCGAGTGCTATCCCGCGCGTCGCGCGCCGCGCCTTTGCCTCGGACTCCTGAGACGGATGCGGCGCCGCACTCAGGATTCTGTGTGTATGGTGTGCTTCGAAGAAAGGACCACCCCTTTGGCACACGGCAAGAAGCTCGTCATCGTCGAGTCCCCGACGAAGATGAAGTCGATTCAGGGATACCTGGGCGACGGCTATGAGGTGCTCAGCTCCGTCGGTCACATTCGCGATCTGGCCGATCGCAAGGCGATTCCTGCGGAGCTGAAGAAGACCTCGGTGGGACGCTACTCGATCGACATCGAGAACGACTTCTCGCCGTACTACGTCGAATCCGAACGCGGCAAGAAGACCGTCGCCGAGCTGAAGCGGGCGCTGAAGACCAGCGACGAACTGCTGCTGGCCACCGATGAAGACCGCGAAGGCGAAGCCATCGCGTGGCATCTGCTCGAGGCTCTCAAGCCCAAGGTGCCGGTCAAGCGGATGGTCTTCCACGAGATCACGAAAGACGCCATCCGCGCGGCCGTCGACCAGACCCGCGAACTCGATCTGAACCTCGTCGACGCGCAGGAGACCCGGCGCATTCTCGACCGGCTTTATGGGTGGGATGTCTCGCCCGTGCTGTGGCTGAAGGTGCAGCAGGGGCTCTCGGCAGGGCGCGTGCAGTCGGCCGCGACTCGGCTCGTCGTCGACCGCGAGCGTGAGCGCATCGCGTTCGTGTCGGCCTCGTACTGGGATGTCGCCGCCGTCGCCGCGAAAGACACCGACGCCTTCGGCGTGCAGCTGGTGCGGCTCGACGGCGCACCGATCGCCCGCGGCTCTGACTTCGACGACGCCGGAAAGCTGAAGAAGGCTGTGGTGGTGCTCGATGAGGCCAAGGCGCGCGCGCTTGCCGCCCGCGTCGCCGCCGTGGGCGAGGCATCCGTCACCAAACTCGAGTCCAAGCCCGGTACCCGCCGCCCCTATGCGCCGTTCACCACCTCGACGATGCAGCAGGAGGCCGGCCGCAAGCTCTCGATGAGCGCGAAGCACGCCATGAGCGTCGCCCAGCGGCTGTACGAGAAGGGGTACATCACGTATATGCGCACCGACTCCACGGCGCTGTCGACGCAGGCCGTGCAGGCTGCGCGCGAGCAGGCGGTGGAGCTCTATGGCGCCAAGGCGGTGCCGCTGAACCCGCGGGTGTACAAGAGCAAGAGCAAGAACGCGCAGGAGGCCCACGAGGCTATCCGTCCGTCGGGTGAGCACTTCCGCACCCCGGCGTCGGTCGCGGGATCCCTCGACCGCGACGAGCAGCGCCTGTACGACCTGATCTGGAAGCGCACGGTCGCCAGCCAGATGTCCGACGCGACGTACGAGACCACCACGGTCACCCTCGCGATCGCCCTCGCCGACCAGAACGTCGAGTTCACGGCATCCGGCACCGTCTACACCTTCAAGGGATTCCTCGAGGCGTACGAAGAAGGCCGCGACGAGAAGCGTTCCGATGCCGACAAGCACGACGACCAGTCGCTGCCGCAGCTGGCCGTCGGCGATGTGCTGGCCGTGCGCGACGTCGAGCCGAAGGGTCACGCCACCAGCCCGAAGCCGCGCTACACCGAGGCATCCCTCGTCAAGGCACTCGAGGAGAAGGGCATCGGCCGCCCATCGACGTTCGCGAGCATCATCGACACGATCCTCGCGCGCGGCTACGTCACAAAGCGCGGCCAGGCCCTCGTGCCCAGCTGGGTCGCGTTCAGCGTCGTGCGCCTGCTCGAGCAGCACTTCACCGAACTCGTCGACTACGACTTCACGGCTGCGCTCGAAGACGATCTGGACGCCATCGCGCGCGGCGAGCAGAAGCGGGTCGACTGGCTCAAGGAGTTCTACTTCGGCTCGGCCGACCACGCCGGCCTGCGCACGATCGTCGACAACCTCGGCGAGATCGACGCCCGCGAATTGAACTCGACGCGCGTCACCGACAACGCCGTGCTGCGCATCGGGCGGTACGGCCCGTATCTCGAGGTCACCGACCCCGAGCATCCCGATGCCGACCCGCGGCGGGTCAACATTCCCGAAGAGCTCGCCCCCGACGAGTTGACGGCCGCCAAGGCCCAGGAACTCATCGACGCGCCGGTGGCCGGCGACCGGGTGCTCGGCGAGAACCCTGCCAACGGCAAGCTCATCGTCGTCAAAGACGGTCGTTACGGCCCGTACGTGCAAGAAGTCGAGCCGAACGCCGATGAAGAAGTGGATGCCGCGACCGGCGAGGTCGCCGCGCCCGCCGCGCCCGCCAAGGCCGCCGCGCCTGCCAAGAAGGGCACGAAGAAGGCCGCCGCTGCGCCCAAGCCGCGCACCGCGTCGCTGTTCAAGAGCATGTCGGTCGACACGATCGATCTCGACGCGGCGCTGCAGCTGCTCTCGTTGCCGCGCGTGGTGGGAACCGATCCCGAGTCGGGTGAAGAGATCACCGCGCAGAACGGCCGTTACGGCCCCTATCTGAAGAAGGGCACCGATTCGCGCACGCTCGATTCCGAGCAGCAGCTGTTCGACATCACCCTCGACGAAGCGCTGGAGCGTTACAAGCAGCCCAAGTATGGAGCGCGCCGTGCGTCGAGCGCGCTCAAGGAGTTCGAGGCCGACCCGGTCAGCGGCAAGCCGATCAGGCTGCGCGACGGACGGTTCGGACCCTATGTGACCGACGGCGAGACCAACGCGACAGTTCCGCGCGGTGAAGATGCGATGGAGGTCGACTTCGCCCGTGCCGTGCAGCTGCTTGCCGACAAGCGAGCCAAGGGGCCGGCGAAGAAAAAGCCCGCGGCGAAGAAGACGACGACGCGCAAGAGCCCGGCGAAGAAGAAGTGACCGGCCTCTTCGTCACGTTTGAGGGCGGCGACGGCGTCGGCAAGAGCACGCAGGCAGCGCTGCTGGAGCAGTGGCTGCGTTCGCGTGGTGAAGAGGTCGTGCGTACCCGCGAGCCGGGCGGTACCGAGGTGGGCCAGCGCATCCGCGAGATCGTGCTGCACCATCGCGGGCACATCGACCCGCGCGCCGAAGCGCTGCTGTATGCGGCCGATCGTGCGCACCACGTGGCCTCGGTCGTGCGGCCGGCGCTCGCGCGGGGTGCGATGGTGATTCAGGACCGCTACCTCGATTCGTCGGTGGCCTATCAGGGTGCCGGACGGGTGCTCGATGCCGACCAGATCCGCGATCTGTCGTTGTGGGCCGCCGACGGCCTGCTGCCCGATGTCACAGTGCTGCTCGATCTCGATGAGGTATCCGCCCGTCGTCGGCGCGATGCCGACGACAAGCCGTTCGATCGGCTCGAAGCCGAGACGGACGACTTCCACGCGCGCGTGCGCGCGGCCTTCCTCGCGCTGGCCGAGGCTGAGCCCGAGCGCTTTCTCGTCGTGGATGCCGCCCAGCCCGTCGAGCAGATCGCGGCGCTCGTGCAAGCCCGGGTGGCCGAGCGGTTGGGCTGACGGGTTTGGGCTGACTGCTTGGGTTGAGCGGTTGGGCTGACTGCTTGGGTTGAGCGGTTGGGCTGACTCGCGCGATATCCGTGCTGTGGGTGTGAGACGGGTGGGTCGTCGGCGCCTGTTGTTGTGCCCCCGCCCGCATGTCACAGTATTGGCGGCTTGGCGCGCGGCATCCCGCATCTTGTGTGACACGGCCGTGGGGCGTGTCACGGTAGCGGTGACCTCGCTCGGGATATCCCGCATGTTCTGTGACACGCGGGTCCGTGGGGCGCCGGTGGTGGCACCACCGCACGCAGGGCGGCGGCGGAGCCGCGGGCAGGGTGGCTGCGCCGCCGCACGCGCGGCGGCGACACTATCGCACGCAGGGTGGCTGCGCCGCCGCGGGCAGGGTGGCGGCGTCGCCTCGGGTGGGGCGGCAGGGGATGTCACAGTATCGGCGGCTTGGCGCGCGGCATCCCGCATCTTGTGTGACACGGCCGTGGGGCGTGTCACGGTAGGGGTGACCTCACCCGGGATATCGCGCATGTTCTGTGACACGCGGGTCGGGTAGGGCGCCGGTGGCGGCACCATCGCGGGCAGGGTGGCTGCGCCGCCGCGGGCAGGGCGGCGGCGTCGCCTCGGGTGGGGCGGCAGGGGATGTCACAGTATTGGCGGCTTGGTGCGCGGTATCCCGCATCTTGTGTGACACCGCCGTGGGGCGTGTCCCGGTAGCGGTGACCTCACCCGGGATATCCCGCATGTTCCGTGACACGCGGGTCCGTGGGGCGCCGGTGGCACCACCGCACGCGCGGTGGCGGCGGAGCCGCGGGTGGGTAAGACAGCGTGGCGCGGCCGGCAAGGGAACAGGAGTGCCGGCACCGCCGCGGGTGAGGCAAGGGAGTATGGCGCGGCCGGCACGGCGGCGCGTGTCGGATCCGGCGGTTAGGCTGGTCGGCATGGATGCCGCCACTCCCACTGTGCCCCGGATCCCTGACGGCGCCACCCCGGCCGCCACCCCTGCCGCCACCACCACCCCCACCACTACCCCCGACGGCGCAGCCTCCGAGCGCACGGTGCCCTGGGGTGAGGTGTGGGGGCAGGATGCCGCGGTGAGCGCCCTGCGGGCCGCCGCCGCAGACCCGGCCGAGCTGACCCACGCGTGGCTCATCACCGGGCCTCCCGGCTCGGGGCGGTCGACGCTCGCTCGAGCGTTCGCCGCCGCTCTCATCGCCGAGCCCGGCGACGAGATCGTCATGCGCCAGGTGCTGGCCGGCACCCACCCCGACTACACGGCGCTGCGCACCGAGGGCGTCATCATCTCGATCAAAGACGCCCGCGCGCTCGTCGAGCGCTCGTACTTCGCGCCGTCGCTCGGCCGCTATCGCGTGATCGTGATGGAAGACGCCGACCGCATGAGCGAGCGCACCTCGAACGTGCTGCTGAAGGCGCTCGAAGAGCCGCCCGAGCGCACCATCTGGGTGCTGTGTGCTCCCAGCGACGCTGATCTGCTGCCCACGATCCGTTCCCGCGTGCGCGTGTTGCGGTTACGCGACCCCGAGATCGCCGATGTCGCCGCGCTGATCGCCGAACGCACCGGGGTTGACGCGCAGACCGCCGAGCAGTCGGCGCGCCACGCGCAGCGGCATATCGGCATGGCGCAGCGGCTGGCGACGGATGCCGCGGCCCGCGCACGGCGCGACGAGATGATGCGCGCCGTTCTCGGCGTGCGCGGAGTGTCGACGGCGGTCGAGGCGGCTGCGCAGATCGTCGCCGGCGCCACCGACGACGCCAAGGCGCTGACGGCCGAGCGCGATGAGGCTGAGCGGGCTCAGCTGCTGGCGACGATGGGGGTCGCTGAAGGGGCGGCGGTACCCCCGGCTGTGCGCTCGCAGGTGAAGGCGCTCGAAGACGACCAGAAGCGCCGCGCGACGCGCAGTCTGCGCGATGGCATCGACCGGGTGCTCACCGATCTGCAGTCGCTGTATCGAGACGTGCTCATGGTGCAGTTCGGCCGCACCGTCGATCTCATCAACCTCGAGTTCGAGACCGAGCTGCGCGCGGTCGCCGAGGCGTGGCGACCGGCCCGCACGCTGACCGTGCTCGACGCGATTGCGGCCACGCGCAAGAACCTCGAACAGAATGTGGCTCCGGCCCTCGCACTGGAGAGCATGCTGATCACCGTCGCCAGCGGAAGGACCCCGTGAACACCAAGACCCGTCTGCTGACCGTCGTCGCCGGCCTGGCCGCGGCATCCATCGCCCTCACCGGCTGCCTTTTCACGTTCATCCCCGACGGGGGAGAAGGAACGTCGCAGCCGACCTCGAGTGCGTCTCCCGACGCCGAGGGCGTGGCGCCCGAACTGCTGCCGTACTACACGCAGACCGTCGACTGGTCGCCGTGCACGGGCTCTGACGAGTGCGCGAAGGTCGAGGCGCCGCTGGATTGGAACGATCCGGGCGGGCGGGCGATCTCGCTGTCGATCATCCGGCATGCGGCGACCGGTTCGTCGCAGGGGTCGCTGTTGGTGAACCCGGGCGGTCCCGGAGCCAGCGGCGTGGAACTCATTCGCGACTCGCTCGACTACGCGGTGGGCGATGAGCTGTCGAAGCACTACGACGTGATCGGGTTCGATCCCCGGGGAGTCGGCGGTTCGACGGCCGTGAAGTGTTTCGACGCCAAGCAGATGGACGCCTTCCTGTTCGACATCCCGTCCGCACCGCGCGGCACGGCGGCGTGGCGCACAGAGGTGCTCGATTCGGCGAAGAGCTTCGCACAGGCCTGCGAGAAGAACAGCGACGGCATCCTGCCCTACATCACCACCGAATTCGCCGCGCGCGATATGGATCTTCTGCGTGCGGTGCTCGGCGACAAGAAACTGAACTACCTCGGCTACTCCTACGGCACCTTCCTCGGAGCGACATACGCGAACCTGTACCCCGAGAAGGTCGGCAAGTTCGTGCTCGACGGCGCCCTTGACCCGTCGACCTCGAGTATCGACGTCAGCGTGACGCAGGCGGTGGGATTCGAATCGGCGCTGCGCGCCTATATGGCGTCATGTCTGAAGACCCGGGGTTGTCCGTTCGCGGGATCCGTCGATGATGCGATGGCCGATCTGGGCGCGCTGCTGGCCAAGGTCGACAGGTCTCCGCTGCGCAACAACGACGGCCGGATGCTGGGGGCCGACGCCATGGTCACCTCGATCGTCGCAGCGCTGTATTCGCAGGACAGCTGGCAATACCTCACTCAGTCGTTGGCCGGTATCGCCAAGGGCGATCCGGGAATCGCCTTCCAACTCGCCGACTTCTACTTCAACCGTGTCGACGGGAAGTACCAGGACAACTCGCAGGAGGCCTTCACCGCCTACAACTGCATGGACTACCCCGATGACACCACCGACGCGCAGATCGCGGCAGCGCAGAAGACGTTGAAGGAGAAGGCCCCCACGATCGCCCCGTATTGGAGCGTCGACATCGACGGGTGCGAGAGCTGGCCGGCTGAGGCCACCGGGGTGCGTGAGCAGATCCACGCTGCCGGCGCCGGACCTATCCTCGTGATCGGCACGACCAACGACCCCGCGACGCCGTACGCGTGGGCCCAGTCGCTGGCCAAGCAGCTGGACTCGGGCATCCTCATCACACGCGTCGGCGAGGGCCACACCGGCTTCAACAAGGGCAACAGCTGCGTTGACGACGCGGTGAACGACTACTTCGTCGACGGCACGGTTCCCGACGGCGACATCCGCTGCGAGGGCTGAGCCCGGACAGCTGCGCCCGCAGCGAGTGCAGGGGATGCCGCATCCGGCAGCAGCGGGTGCGGGGGATGCCGCATCCGGCCCCCGCGTTCGCGAGGCGGGTGACGACCATGTAAGATCGATGATCGTGCACACCGCACGCCACCTTAGCTCAGACGGCAGAGCGGCTCACTCGTAATGAGCAGGTCAAGGGTTCGATTCCCTTAGGTGGCTCCGCAAAGAAGGCCCCCTCGCAAGAGGGGGCCTTCTGCCGTTGCGGGCGACGCTCAGGCGCGCCGGTACGACGAGACCATCGGGCACTCGAACGGGTCGCGTGCGGCCAATCCCACGCGGTTCAGATACGCGATGACGATGGCGTAGGAGCGCCACAGCGACGTCTCGACATACGGCACGTTCAAGGTGCGGCACTGCTCGATGACGATCTCGCGTGCGCGTGCCAGATGCGGCCGCGGCATGTTCGGGAACAGGTGGTGCTCGACCTGGTAATTGAGGCCGCCCATCAGCCAGGTCGCCCACCAGCCACCGCCCACGTTGCGTGAGGTGCGCACCTGCTTGCTGAAGAAGTCGAGCTTCGCATCGGGGGCGATCACCGGCATGCCCTTGTGGTTGGGAGCGAACGACGCGCCCATGTACACGCCGAACACGGCCAGCTGCACGCCGAGGAACGCGAAGGCCATGCCCAGCGGAAGCAACAGGAACACCGGCACCAGATACACCGTGAAACGGATCGCCAGCATGCCCAGCTCGGTCCATCGGCCCTTCACGGGCCCCCGGGCGAACAGGTGCTGCAGCGACAGTCGGTGCAGGTTGAGGCCCTCGAAAGTCAGCAGCGGAAAGAACAGCCAGCCCTGACGCCGAGTGATCATCCGGCGGATGCCGCGCGCCTGGGCGGCGTCTTCGTCAAGGAACGAGATCGTGTCGACCTGGATGTCGGGATCCTTGTCGACCTTGTTGGGGTTGGCGTGGTGCCTGCTGTGCTTGCTGTCCCACCACGAGTAGCTCATGCCGACGATGGCGTTGCCGAGAATGCGCGCCACCCGGTCGTTCATGCGCCCGGAGGCGAAGATCTGGCGGTGGGCGGCTTCGTGCGAGAGGAAGGCGACCTGGGTGAAGAGGATGCCGAGGGCACCCGCGATCAGCAGTTGGAACCAGCTCTCACCCAAGAGGATGAACCCGGTGATGCAGCCGCCGAAGCCGACGGCGATGGCTGCGCCCACGAGGGCGTAGAACCAGGGGGTGCGGCGCAAGAGGCCGCTCTCGCGCACGACGTGGGAGATGTCGGTGAATGCTCGCGCGATCGGCGGGAAATCCGCGGTGCCGGCGTACGTCTGACGAACGGGCCCCAGGCGGGACTCCAAAACGGTGGAGGAGATGAGATGCACCTGTGCTTTCGATCAGGACCCCGAGGCCGGAAAGCCAAGGGCGGACGCCGATCGCTTGTTGCCCACCATACGCGGCGTTGTGTGCGCCAAGGGGAATACGCAGGCCCTGCACAGATGATCATCGGTCGGGGGCCATCTCAGGCCCCCGACCGATGGGGAGGATCAGAGCGGGCGGATGTTGGCCGCCTGCATGCCCTTCGGGCCGCGCTCGGCGTCGAACTCCACCTTCTGCGCCTCGCGCAGCTCCTTGAAGCCGTTGCCGGTGATCGCGCTGTAGTGCGCGAACAGGTCGGCGGAGCCGTCGTCGGGAGCGATGAAGCCGTAGCCCTTCTCGGTGTTGAACCATTTCACGGTGCCAGTGGCCATCGTGTCTTTCCTTCTGTTGTTCGGGCCGCCTGAGCGACCGGGGGTGCCGCGCCGACGAGTGCGGAGCGGACGGCGGGTGCGACGGCGGATGGTGTCCTCCGTCGGAGTCGAGGGGGTGAGGTCGAGGGATGCCTCGACCGCGGCGACCGCGTCGTCGCGGGTGGCGTGCAGGCCGAGGGATTCACCGCGGCCACCGTGAGCGGCGAATCCGCGTGGGGTGACCTCGATGAAGCCGGCATAGCCGACACCGAAGTGTGCGACATGCACGTCGTCGTCGGCCTGGCGCCAGTGCACGGCCGGGACGGAGAGGGGAAAGTCGGAAGACATGGGAACCTTGGTGAAGAAGCGCGGGCTGATCACGCGCGGGAAGATTATCGGTGGATGCGGCATCATGGCCGGTTGGGAACGTCGTTCCGTCTGCTGCTCGACGGCGAGGAACAGGATCACGACGTGCGAAAGTCCGGAGTGGACAGTTCAGCTTAGCACGCTGCCTCCTCAGGCTGCCGCGGCGCGGTCCACAACCGGCTCGATAGGCTGGCGAGATGACATCGCGCGATTCACAGCCGCGCAGTTCCGAGCCGCTCACGCGACGTCAGCTGCGTCAGCAGAACAACGATCCGACGCGATGGGTGCGCATCGGCATCCCGGTGCTGCTCGTGCTGGTGTGGCTGGTGGGCGGTGCTGTCGGCGGACCGTACTTCGGCAAGGTCGGCGAGGTGTCCACCAATGACCACGCCGCATATCTGCCCGATTCGGCCGAGTCCACCGTCGTGCAGAACAGACTCACCGACTTCACCGGCAGCGACAGTATGCCTGCGGTGGTCGTGGTCACCGGTGACGGAAAGCTCACCGACGACCAGATCTCGGGTCTGCGCGATCTGGCCGACCGTCTGAGTGATGTCGACGGAGTGGTCGGCAGTGTGTCGCCGCCGATCGTCTCCGACGACGGCGAGGCCGCTCAGATGTTCGTGCCGCTGACCACCGAAGAGGTCTCCGATGCGGTCGGCGCCGTGCGGACAGCGCTCGATGCGGGGTTGCCGCAGGGCACCACGGCGTGGATCACGGGTGCGGCGGGGTTCACCGCCGACCTCGTGCAGGGCTTCCTCGGAATCGACGGGCTGCTGCTGGGCGTGGCTTTGCTGGCGGTGTTCGTCATCCTCGTGATCGTCTACCGATCGCCGCTGCTGCCGATCCTGGTGCTGGCCACGGCATCTTTCGCCCTGTGCGTGGCGCTGCTGACGGTGTGGTGGCTCGCGAAAGCGGGCGTGGTCGTACTCAATGGGCAGGTGCAGGGGATCCTTTTCATCCTCGTCATCGGCGCGGCAACCGACTATGCCCTGTTGTACGTCGCGCGATATCGCGAGGCGGTCGCCGACGGGGCACGCCGGTGGAGTGCCACACTGCGGGCGTGGCGGGGGGCGTTCGAGCCCATCCTGGCCTCGGGCGGCACGGTGATTGCGGGTCTGCTCTGCCTGCTGCTCAGCGATCTTGCCACCAACCGTGCACTGGGCCCCATCGCCTCGATCGGCATCGCGTTCGCGATGCTGTCGGCACTGACCTTCTTGCCCGCGTTGCTCGCGTTGGTGGGTCGCGCGGCCTTCTGGCCGTTCATCCCGCGCGCGCCGGCAGCGACCGTGCCCGACGACCTCACGGTGCCGGTGAAAGGGTTCTGGGCTCGCCAAGCCCGCCTGGTCGCGCGGCATGCTCGCCCGGTGTGGATGCTGTGCCTCGTGGTGCTGTTGGCGGCGGGCACCGGCATCCTGCAACTGAAGGCAGACGGCGTGCCCACCAGCGATCTGGTGATCGGTCACTCCGAGGCCCGCGACGGCCAGAACGTGCTCGGCGACCATTTCGACGCCGGCAGCGGCAGCCCGGTGTACGTACTGGTCGCGAAAGACGATCTCACCGCGGCGCTGCAGACGATGGATGCCGCGCCCGGCATCGAATCGCTCGCGGCAGCATCCGCCGACTCCGCCTCCGGGCAGGCGGCGGTCACGCTGAAAGACGGCGAGCCGGTGTTCACTGCAGCCGGCCCGCCCGGCACTCCCTCACCCGAGCCGACCGTCTCGGACTCTCAGGTGCTGCTCATCGGCACCCTGGCCGATCCCGCCGACTCGTCCGCCGCCGAGCACGTCGTGCGTGACCTGCGTGCCGGCCTCGCCGAAAGCGTCGGTGCCGACGCCGCCCAGGTGGGCGGGGTGACCGCGACCGACATCGACACGAACGACACCTCGATCCGCGATCGCACCCTGATCATCCCGATCGTGCTGGCGGTGATCCTGGTGATCCTCATGCTGCTGCTGCGGGCGGTGCTGGCACCGATTCTGCTCGTGGCCTCGGTCATCGTGTCGTTCGTGGCGGCGATGGGCGTCTCGGCGCTGGTGTTCACCCATCTCTTCCACTTTCCGGGGGCGGATCCGGCCGTGCCGCTGTACGGCTTCGTGTTCCTGGTGGCGCTGGGGGTGGATTACAACATCTTCCTGATGACGCGCGTGCGCGAAGAGTCGCGCCGGCACGGCACCCGGCCCGGCATTCTGCGGGGCCTGGTGGCCACCGGCGGGGTCATCACCTCGGCCGGGCTCGTGCTGGCGGCGACGTTCGCGGCTCTGGGCGTCATCCCGATCCTGTTCCTCGCGCAGATAGCTTTCATCGTGGCGTTCGGCGTGCTGCTGGACACTTTCCTCGTGCGCTCGCTTCTCGTGCCGGCTGTCTCGTACGACATCGGCCGGGCGATCTGGTGGCCCTCGAAACTCTGGCGCAGGGGAGTGGATGCCGCGACCGAACGTGATGGGTAGTCTCAAGGCATGGGCACCGCACTGTTCATCATCGACGTGCAGAACGACTTCACCGAGGGCGGGGCGCTGGGCGTGACCGGCGGAGATGCCGTGGCCACCGGCGTCTCACAGCTGCTGGCCGACCGGGCCGGTGCGTACGACATCGTCGTCGCCTCACGCGATTGGCATGACGCGGACAACGACAACGGCGGGCACTTCGCGACCGGCGAGCCCGATTTCGTCGACACCTGGCCGGTGCACTGCGTGGCCGGCACCGAGGGCGCCGCCTACGATCCCGGCCTGGTGACGGCATCCATCACCCATCACGTCAAGAAGGGGCAGGGCAAGCCTGCCTACTCGCTGTTCGAGGGCGTGACCGACGACGGGCGCACCGTCGAGCAGCTGCTCGACGAGCACGGCATCGTCGACGTCGACGTCACGGGCATCGCAACCGACTACTGCGTGCGGGCCTCGGCCCTCGACGCTCTCGCACGCGGCCGGCACGTGCGCATCTTCACCGACCTGATCGCCGGCGTCGCCGCGGAATCGAGCGAGGCGGCTATGGCCGAACTCGCCCATGCCGGGGCCGAACTGGCCACGGGCCTGGGTTGACGACGCTGCGCTGACGACGCTGCGGCCCGGTCACTCGGTGGTCAAGCAGGCACGTTGCTCGACGAGCGGGCAACTGAACACGTCGCGCTCACCCAGGCCCACACGGTTGATGTAGCGGATCACAATCACGTACGAGGTCAGAAGCCCGGTCTGCATGTACGGCACCTCGTGCTCACGGCAGTACGTGGAGATGATCGGCGCGGCGCGGCGCAGATGCGGACGCGGCATCGACGGGAACAGGTGATGCTCGATCTGATAGTTCAATCCGCCCATCGCGACATCCAGCAAGCGGGTGCCGCGGATGTTGCGGCTCATCATCACCTGACGGCGCAGGAAATCGAGCGTGACGTCAGCCGGCACTATCGGCATGCCCTTGTGGTTGGGAGCGAAGGAGACGCCCATGTAGAAGCCGAACAACCCGAGCTGCACGGCCAGGAACACGAACGCGATGCCCGGCGAGAGCACCAGGAACACCAAGGCTGTGAAGCCGATCAACCGCACGCTCATGAAGCCGATCTCGACCCAGCGCCGATCGAGGTGACGGCCGCTGGTGACCCGCCGCACCCCCGAGGCGTGCAGCGAAAGACCCTCCAGCAGCAGCAGCGGGAAGAAGAAGATGCCCTGGTGCGCGCGGAACCACGTGAACAGGGCCCCGTGCGGCACGGCGGCCTTGTCGGCGGTGAGTGCGATGACCGGAAGCTCGACGTCAGGATCGGATCCGAGCTTGTTCGGGTTGGCGTGGTGGCTGGTGTGCTTGTGCTGCCACCAGCCGTAGCTCATGCCGACCAACAGGTCGCCCAGGATGAGGCTGATCCAGTCGTTCCAGCGTCCGGAGACGAAGATCTGCCGGTGTGCGGCGTCGTGACCGAGGAATGCTATCTGCGTGAAGACGATCGCCAGCACAGCCGCGGTGAAAAGCTGCCACCAGGTGTCGCCGATCCAGACGAACGCCGTGATGCCGATTCCCAGGGTCAGTGGCAGGGCGATCAGCTTCGACCAGTAGTAGCCGTAGCGCCGTCGCAGAAGGCCCGTCGCTCGGATCGTCTTGGCCAGTTCGGTGTACTCACTGGCTCCGCGCGAGCCCTTCGCGCCGAGAGGCGAAGGATGAGTGGTGCGGATGTCGGACATTTGTCGCTCCCCTCGTCCGCGAGGTGGGGCCGACCGACGAACCGATGCTGGGACTCGTCACAGCTCCATAGTCTGACCATACGCGCGGTGGGGTGCCGGCGGGCCGATCGGGGTGGACTCTCAGGGTTGGGCGCGAACGATGCCGAGCGCCTGAGGCAGCACCGTGATCTCGGCGCCGGTTGCCGTGCCGAAGGCGTCGCCGTCCAACTGGGTGGGCTCGGGGACGTCGAACCGGGCGCTCAGCGTTCGTGCCTGAAGGTAGCGCATCTCGCGCCACTTGCCGCCGGGCCGCGTCGCCGCACGGGCGCTGTGCGTGCGATGCAATACCCGGTTGAGCCCGAGCCGGGACCCCACGCGCAGCCACTGCCAGAATCCCTTCGGGCGCAGCAGCACGACGTCGAGGAGGCCGTCATCGGGGGCGGCATCCGGAAGAAGAAGGATGCCGGCGGTGATGGTGCCGCAATTGCCGACGATCACGGTGTGCGCACGCACCGCGGTCTCGGCTCCACCATCGGCACGGTAGTGCAGAGTGAAGCGCTTGTTGCCCATCACCGACTTGCTGATCGGATCGGCATAGGCGAGCCAGCCGATGCGCTTCTTCAGCGCCTCATTGGTATCGGTGGCCATGCGGGCGTCCAACCCGACGCCGGTCATAACCAGGAACACGTGGGTGGTCGCGGGCTCATCGCCGCGTTCGAGGCGCACGACGCCCACGTCGATCGGGCGCGTCTCGCCGGTGAACGCGGTGTGCACACCGGTCTCGATATCGGCGACGAGATCGAGATTGCGCGCCAGCAGATTTCCGGTGCCTGAGGCGACGATGGCGATCGGCACACCGGAACCGTGCAGTTCCTCGGCCGCAGCCCGCAGTGTTCCATCGCCGCCGGCGACGATCACCACAGTCGGAGTGCTCTGCAAAGCTGCTCGGGCGGCCTGGCCACCGGGGTCGGCCGCGGTCGTCTCGAACCACGTCGACGATGCCCAGCCGTTGCTTTGCTCTTCGGCGTGCACCGCGGCGCGCAGGCGCGCGACATCGGCCTTCACCGGGTTCACGATGACGGCAGCTCGACGAGGTGCCGCCGAATCCTGCGGCTCTGTGTCTTGCTCGCTCACATGTCGAAGCCTACGGGCGGCGACGAGCTCGCTGACGGATTGCGCCCACCACCACGGTGCCCACGAACAGGATGATTCCGATCACCGCGAGCCAGAGCAGGCCCTTGATGGCGAACCCCACGACCGACAGCACGGCCCAGACGATGAGCAGGATCACGATGAGTGTCCACATACCCGAAGGCTACGCTGGCCGGCGGTGGATAGCGAGGTGTCGCCGGTGGCCTCGCCTGGACGGGGACACGCGCCGGGTCGGCGTGGCTCAGTGCACGTGACCGGTCGAGCGCACGTCGGTCATGCCCTGCGGTCCGTTCGTGCCGAACGAGAAGTCGACGACGCCCTGGGGGCCCACGCTTGCCTCAAGTACGAAGTCTTCGAGATCGTCGACGACGTCGGGAGCCAGAAAAATATGCGCGCCCGACTGCTCGAGCACGACATCGCCCGATTCCGGGCCGTCTGCCGGTTCGAGAGCGAAGTCGGTGCCGCGGTCAGACCCGTCATAGACGCGGATGCCCCCGGCTTCGCGCCCGCCTGCGGTCTGCGCGGCGATCGCCTTCACGATGACGCACGCGTCGTCGGTGAGTGTGAACAACATTGCCTCCTGCTGTCGCCGAGGTTCCGCGATGTCGGAGCCATGGCGTACAACGAGAATATGGTGCCCCCGGAGAATTACGATATCTCGACCCACCGGTTAAAAGCCGGTTGCTCTGCCTCTGAGCTACGGGGGCGAACATAAGTGCCGTACAAGATGTGCGGCACCTGTCGGCAGTCTAAACCATTGACGGAATTCAACCGGTGTGAGTGGCACCGCTCGTTCAGCCGGGTGTCGGGATCGTCGCCGACACGCGAAACCCGCCGTCGGCGGTGGGGCCGGATGCCACGGCCCCGCCCAGCCGACGGATCTCGGTGCGCGAGCGGCTGAGCGTCGCGGACAGTTGGGCGTGCGGGGTCACTCTGCCGGGCCCGTGGCTGACCTCGATCTCGACCGCCTGCGCCAGATAGCGCACCGTGGCCGCGGCATCCACCCCGCGCGTGCGGGTGAGCACGAGGCCGACGCCCTCCTGCAGCGCGCGGAACGCGGCCTCGTCGATGTTTACGGGCAACCGGCGCTCGTCGCCGTCAATGGTCAGGGTGATCGGCATTCCGGCCGTCTGCAGCCCCGCGATCAGTTCGCGGGCGTTCGTCAGCGACGGCTCGGGCGGTTGGGGGAGCGGGGCGCGCACGAGCGGAATGCCCGCCACCCCCATCGGACGTTGCGCCTTCGCCTCGCCGTCTGACCCTGTCTGCTGGCGCAGCCATGTCGTGAAGTCCTGTCCGCGCAGCTGCGCCGAGGTGCCGGCCAGAAGGCTTCCGTCGCGCATCTGACGTCCCGAGCCACCCGGAAGCGACAGCTCGACGACGCGCCCCGGCAGTCCGGCCGCGCGGCCATAGCGCCGGGCGAGGTCGGCCATGCGCTCCACACGCGGTCCGGCGATGTCGGTCACCCGTCCGGCAGGCACACCCTCGGCCAGCTCGACGAGTCGGGCGGCGACCTCGGCCGCCTCGATCGGCTGCGAGCGCATGGTGGGCACGAGCACGAACGGGCCCACCTTCATCCGCTCGAACATCTGCCGGGCGAACTCGTGGAATTGCGTGGCACGCAGAAGCGAGGAGGGAATCGGCCCGGTCTGAACCATGTGCTCCTGCGCGCGCTTGCCCTGGTAGTAGCCGTACCCCTTCTCGACGCTGTCGATCCCGATGATCGACAGCACGACATGGTGCCGCACCCCGGCGCGCTGCTCGGCGGCCAGAAGATTGCGGGTCGCGGTCTCGAAGAACCGAATGGATGCCGCTGCCGACATCGATGCCGTGCTGGTGACATCGATCACCGCATCGACGCCGGCCAGCACGGCGTCGAGCCCGTCTCCGCTGAGCAGGTCGATGCCCGTCGAGCGGGAGATGACGACGGGTTCGTGGCCATGACGGCGCACGAGGTCGGTGACCAGGCGCCCGACGGTTCCGGTGCCTCCGGCGATGGCGATGCGCATGCTTCGAGGCTACTGCGGGTCGGACGCGTCGGTCGGGCGTTCAAAACTCATCCGATCTCGTCCGCGGGGGTGCCCGAACGACGCGGTCGGGCCCGTTCTGCACCCGATGGGATGAGTTCTGAACGCGGCGCCGATAGCCTCGAACCGTGGCATCCGCCCCGCAGACACCCCAGACGCTCGCACACCTGCGTCGCGCCCGCGATCTGATGGACCGCGACTATGCAAAACCGCTCGACGTGCCGACGATGGCCGCGCGCGCGTTCATGTCGCCGGCGCACTTCTCGCGCGAGTTCAAGACCGCGTACGGCGAGACACCGTATGCGTATCTGATGACCCGGCGCATCGAGCGGGCGATGATGCTGCTGCGCGCGGGCATGTCGGTGACGGATGCCTGCACCGCCGTGGGCGCGACATCACTGGGGTCATTCAGCTCGACGTTCACCGAGATCGTCGGCGAGACGCCCAGCGCGTACCGTGCGCGCAAACACGACGACGCTGAGGCTCTGCCGGAGTGCTTCGCGAGGGTTCTCACCCGGCCGACGAGGTATGTCTGATCGAGCAGGATCGGAGAAGCACGGTGGGATGCCGCCGCGTACCGTTACCGGCATGACAGACATCACATTCGGATATTTTCCACTCACCGTCGACGATGTCGACACCGCTCTCGAGTTCTATCGGGATGCCCTCGGCCTGAGTGTGCTCAACGACGTCTCGGGTAACGGATGGCGCTGGCTGAGCATGGGGGTGCCGGATCAGCCGGGCGTCGTGCTCGTCTTGTCGGCACCGGGCGCGGGCCGCTCGCCGGAAGACGCCGAAGTGCTCGCCCGACTGGTCGCGAAGGGCGCAGGTCCCGGGCCGATCGTGTTCGCGACGAGCGACCTCGATGCCGCGTTCGAGCGCATCCGGGCGACCGGTGCCGAGGTGCTGCAAGAGCCGATGGACCAGCCGTGGGGTCCTCGCGACTGTGCTTTTCGCGACCCGGCCGGCAACCTCGTGCGGATCAACGGAACGGCATGACGGCGTAGCCTTGACGCGTGCAGCAATCGGGCAGGGAGTTTCACAAGCCGGTGCGGCGCGCCGGTGAAGAACTCGACCGGCTGTTCGGCGCGCACGATCCTGCTGAGGCGACGCGGGTCGCGCACTCCACGGCGACGGCGCTGCTCTCGCGAGTGCGCGCCGACCCCGAATCCGAGATCGTCGACCGGCTCGTCGACTTCACCCGCACGCACGGTATCGACGACATCGCCGAGCTGTGGTCACGGTCGCCCGCCCGCAGCCTTCCCGGTGCGCTGTGGAACCTGTATCTGCTGCAGCTGATGATCCACCGCGACCCCGATACGGCCGCGCTGCTGTACGAGCGCGGCCGCGTCGAGATCACCTCGGTCGACCCGGTGATCGCCGGCGCGCCGGTGCCGTCGGGGCCCGACGAGCTCGTCGCCACCGTCGACCGGATTCTTCGAGGGGTGTTCGACGGCGACTTCGCCGTGGCGCTCGAGCGCGCCGCCGCGTTCAGCCGGGTGCAGGCATCCGGGGCCACCCACGTCGCCGACGACTACGAGGGCACCGAGCCCGAGCGTGCCACGACGCTGACCACGCGAGCCGCGCGGTTGGCCACCATCGCGAGCGACCTGACAGCGGCCGCGGCGCTGTGGCGGATGGACGCGCTGAGCTGACTCGGCGGGGTGGCGCGCGGGCAGGAAAATGCCGGGCCGCAGAACGCCTCTCGGCGCGAGGCCGCTCGAAGCGGCAGAAGATGGAGCCCGGGGTTACTGCGGCCCGGCCGATCAAGTCTAACCGACGGCATCCCCGCCCTATTCCCCTCCCGGGTCGGCCGGCGGCGTTCGTCTCGCAGGAAGATCTGCGCCAGGGGCCCCGACACGCCGCCGACACTCCCGGGATCGCAAAAAACGTCCTGCGAGACGAACGCGCCGGGGCCGGGTCGCCGCCGTCCTAAGCTCGAGCCATGGCCGCACACTTCGCCCTGCTCATCGACCCGGCAGCCTCCGACGATGCCTGCGATGACTTCGCGGCGACGTTCACGGTGCTCGACCCGGCAGCGCCGGCGCTGAGCGTCAGCGAACTGAGCACGCAGCGCGGCGACGGCATCTTCGAGTCGATCGGCGTCGTCGACGGTCATCCGCAAGAGGTCGCGGCGCACCTCGAACGGCTCGCGCACTCCGCGGCGCTGTGCGATCTGCCCGCGCCGCACCTCGGCCAGTGGCGGCAGGCCATCGGGCGCGCGGCGGCCGCGTGCGGCGCGGGCGAGTCGGTGATAAAGCTCATCCTCAGCCGCGGAGTCGAGCACGGCCCCGCCCCGACAGCCTGGGTGACCGCCGCGACAGCGGCCGACAACAGCGCGGTGCGCGAGCGCGGCATCCGCGTCGTCACCCTCGACCGGGGCATCGACAGCGGCGCCGCCGACCGAGCGCCATGGCTGCTGCTGGGCGCGAAGACGCTGTCGTACGCGGTGAACATGGCGGCGATCCGCGAGGCGCACCGGCGCGGAGCCGACGACGCGGTGTTCGTCTCCAGTGACGGCATCCTGCTCGAGGCGCCGACAGCTTCGCTCATCCTCAAGAAGGACGGCCGCTTCGTCACGCCGGCCGCGGGCAGCGGCATCCTGCACGGCACGACCCAGATCAGCCTGTTCGAGCACCTCGCACAGCTCGGGCATTCGACGGCGTACGAGACGCTTCCGGTCGAGGCGTTGATGAGGGCGGATGCCGCGTGGCTGGTCTCCAGCGTTCGGCTGGCGGCTCCCATCAGCGCCGTCGACGGCGTCGAACTCTCCGCCGATAGCGCGCTGACGGCATCCATCAACGACTATCTGCTCAGCCCGCGCGACTGACTATCCGAATCGGCCCGAGACGTAGTCCTCGGTCGCCTGCTGCTGCGGTGTCGTGAACATCGTCGCCGTGTCGCCGTACTCGATGAGCTTTCCCGGCTTGCCGGTGCCGGCGATGTTGAAGAACGCCGTCCTGTCCGACACACGCGAGGCCTGCTGCATGTTGTGGGTGACGATGACGATCGTGTACTCGGTCTTCAGCTGCGCGATGAGCTCCTCGATCGCATAGGTCGAGATCGGGTCGAGCGCCGAGCAGGGCTCGTCCATCAGCAGCACCTGCGGCGAGACGGCGATGGCGCGCGCTATGCACAGGCGCTGTTGCTGCCCGCCCGACAGGCTCGACCCGGGCTTGCCCAGGCGGTCCTTGACCTCGTTCCACAGGTTCGCGCCGCGCAGCGACCGCTCCACCAGCTCGTCGGCGTCGCTGCGCGACATGCGCTTGTTGTTGAGCTTGACCCCGGCCAGCACGTTGTCGCGGATCGACATGGTCGGAAAGGGGTTCGGCCGTTGGAAGACCATGCCGATCTGGCGGCGTACGGCGACCGGATCGACTCCGGGACCGTAGAGGTCGTCTCCGTCCAGCAGCACCTCGCCGCCCACGCGGGCACCCGGAACGACTTCGTGCATGCGATTCAGCGTGCGCAGGAACGTGGACTTGCCGCATCCCGACGGGCCGATGAAGGCCGTCACGCTGCGCGGGGCGATATGCATGCTCACGCCCTCGACGGCGAGGAAGTCGCCGTACCAGACGTTCAGCTCGGTGACGTCGATGCTCTTGGACACGGGTCTCCTTCGGAAATCACAGGCCGCGCTTGGGCGCGAAGATCTTGGCGATGAGCCGACCGGCGAGGTTCAGCACCATCACGATGACGATGAGGGTGAGCGCGGCCGTCCACGCTCGGTCGATGGACGCCTGTGCACCCACGCCGGCGGCCTGGGTGTACTGCGTGTACACGAACACCGGCAGCGTCATCATCCGGTCGTCGAACAGGTTGTAGTTCATGCTGAAGGTGAAGCCGGTCACCAGCAGCAGTGGCGCGGTCTCGCCGATGACGCGGGCTATCGCCAGCATCACCCCGGTGACGATGCCTGCGAGCGAGGTGGGCAGCACGATCTTCAGGATCGTCAGCCACTTCGGCACCCCGAGCGCGTACGAGGCCTCACGCAGCTCGTTGGGCACGAGGCGCAGAATCTCTTCGCTGGAGCGCACCACGACCGGGACCATGAGCACCGACAGGGCGACGGCCCCCATGAAGCCATTGCGCACGGCGGGCCCGGCGACGAGCGCGAAAAGTGCGAACACGAACAGCCCCGCGACGATCGACGGGATGCCGGTCATCACGTCGACGAGAAAAGTGATGGCCTTCGCCAATGCGCCGCGGCCGTACTCGACGAGGTAGATCGAGGTGAGCAGGCCGATCGGCACCGAGATGACGGCGGCGGCAAGCGTGATCAGCAGCGTGCCCATGATGGCGTGCAGTGCGCCGCCGCCGGAGCCGACGACATTACGCATCGACTGCGTGAAAAAATCCACATCGAGGCGGGCGAGGCCGCCGAGCACGACCGTCCAGACGAGGGAGACCAGCGGTAGCAGGGCGATGATGAACGCCGTCGAGACCAGCGAGGTGACCAGGCGGTCCAGCGCCCGGCGCGAGCCCTCGACGATGCGGGAGAGCGCATACAGCACGATGTCGAACAGCACGGTGCCGAAGAACACCGTGCCCACCAGGCTGAACGTCGTGGTCACCCCCGCGGCCCACAGCAGCATGAAGAAGGCGCCGGCAAAGATCCAGCCGCCGGCCAGCACCATCCAGGCGGTGCCGCGCGGGAGCGTGGCCCCGGTCAGCGGCGCGGAGGAGGGGATGCCGTCGGCCGAGGCGAGGGCGGGAGCATCTGTCACGGTGGTGGTCATCCGTTGGCTCCCGAGAAGGCGGCGCGGCGGCTGACGATCCAGCGCGCGAGAACGTTGACGAGCAGGGTGACGGCGAACAGCACCAGGCCCGAGGCGACCAGGGTGTTGACCGCGATGCCGGTGGCTTCGGGAAACTGCAGGGCGATGTTCGCGGCGATGGTGTTGGGGTTCTGCGCCTGCAACAGGGCGAACTTGACGACGAACGCCGGGGAGAGCACCATCGCCACGGCGAATGTCTCGCCCAGCGCCCGGCCCAGACCCAGCATGATCGCAGAGACGATGCCGCTGCGCGCGAACGGGAGCACCGACATCCGGATCATCTCCCACTTGGTGGCCCCCAGCGCCAGAGCCGCCTCTTCGTGCAGCCGCGGCGCCTGTAGGAACACCTCGCGGCAGATGGCGGTCATGATCGGGATGACCATGACCGCGAGGACTATCGCTGCGGTCAGGATCGTGCGGCCGGTGCCCGAGACCGGGCCGGCGAACAGCGGGATCCACCCGAGGTTGTCGCCCAGCCACTGATACAGGGGCTGCACCAGGGGCGCCAGCACGACGATGCCCCACAGGCCGAACACGACCGAGGGAACGGCGGCGAGCAGGTCGATGATGTACCCGAGCGTCTGCGACACGCGCCGCGGCGCGTAGTGCGAGATGAACAGGGCGATGCCCACCGACAGCGGGGTGGCGAACAGCAGCGCCAGGAACGCCGCCCACACCGTGCCGAACACGAGTGGCCCGACGTACTGCCAGAAGTTCGTGGCCGAGTTGGGAAGATCGCCCTCGCCGGCGCCCAGCGCGGGAATGCTCTGGATCACCAGGAAGATCGCCACGGCGGCGAGGGTGGCGAGGATGACCGCGCCGGCGACCACGGTGATCGTGGAGAACACCCGGTCGCCGACGCGGACGGTGACTTTCGTCGTCATTCGATTCCCACTACTTGATGGTCTGCGCCGCGGCGATGACCTTCGCCGACAGCTCGGCCGACAGCGGTGCCGACCCTGCCTGTGCGGCCGCGGCCTGCTGGGCCGCGTCGCCGGCCACGTACTGGATGTACGAGCTCACCAGGGCGCCCTTGTCGGCGTCCTGATACTGCTGACAGGCGATCAGGTACGACACCAGCACGAGCGGCCAGGCGCCGTCCTGGGTGTCGGTGCGGTTGATCGCGATGGCCAGATCGCCGGCGGCGCGCCCGGTGACCAGGGGCGAGTCGGCGACCACGGCCGCGGCGCCGTCGGCCGAGATCTTCACGAACGTGTCGCCGACCTTCAGCTGCGCTATCGACAGACCGGCCGCTCCCGACTCGTCGATATAGGTGATCGAGTTCTTCGCGCTCTTGGCGGCTTCGGCGACACCCGAGGTGCCCTTGGCGGCGTCGCCGACAGCGAACGGGAATGTCTGCGACGGCTCTTCGGTCCACACGTCCGCCGCGTTGGCCGCGAGATACTCGGTGAAGTTCTGCGTCGTTCCTGAGTCGTCGGAGCGGTGCACGACTGTGATAGCGGCATCCGGAAGCGACACACCCTCGTTCAGCGCGGCGATCTTCGCGTCGTCCCAGCGGGTGATCGTGCCGGAGAAGATGCCCGCGATCGTCGCGGCATCCAGCTTCAGCTCGTCGACGCCCTCGATGTTGTACGCGATGGCGATGGGGGAGATGTAGACCGGCAGGTCGATGGCGCTGGTGCCATCGGCGCACATCGCGAAGGTGCCGGCCAGTTCGTCGTCGCTGAGTGCGGCATCGGAGCCGGCGAAGTCGGCGGCGCCCGAGATGAAGCTCTTGCGCCCCGCTCCCGAACCCTGGGGGTCGTAGTTGATGTTCAGCTCGGGATTCGCGGTCTGGATGCCGGCGATCCAGGCCTGCTGCGCGGTGCCCTGCGCCGACGATCCGATGCCGTTGATGGTGCCGGACAGTGCTGCGGAAGAGTCGCCGGTGGGCGAGGGGCCGGAGCCGTCGGCGGATGCCTCGTTGGCAGCGCAGCCGGCCAAGACGAGGGTGGATGCCGCGACCAGGGCGCCCAGGGGAGCGATGCGGGTGAGCTTCACAGTGTGAATCCTTCACGTTGTCGGGTTGTCGGCCCCGCTCTGCGGGGCTCGCCACGAACCTAAAGCGCGTCGGTGACCAGACTGGGCTCTGCGAGTGAACGGAAGGTGAACGGCCGGAGACTCAGATCTTCGGCTCGTGCGTCTCGATGGCCACGATGCCCGATCCGGGGTTGCTGGCCGACAGATGGACGACCGAGAAAGCGCCCACCGGAAGGGCGGCGGCATCGTCGAGATACGAGCCGCGCAGCGTGCCGGTGGCCAGGGCAAGCTCTCGCATGATGTCCGGAAGCACCGGGCCGTGGCTGCACAGCACCGAGGCCTTGCCGGCGCGCACGCGTGCACCGACGGCGGCGCGCACGTCGGAGGTGCCGTCTTCCCAGGCGTCTTGACTGATCTCGGGGGTGCGGTGGATGCGATGCCCGGTGGCAGCGGCCAACGGCGCGACGGTGGTCACGCATCGCACGGCGTCAGACGAGTAGATCTTTCGCACGCCGAAGGCCTGCAGCGGAGCGGCGATGGCCTTTGCCTGTTTCGTACCGCGAGCGGTCAGTGGACGCAGAGCGTCTTCGCCGGCCCATTCCTCGCGCGCGGCGGCCTTCGCATGGCGCTGCACCACGACGGGGAATGTGTGTCGCACCCCGTCGTCGACCAGTGCGAGGAAGTTCTCCAGAATCTCCACATCGACCGGATAGCTCATGCGGGCCAGGGCCTTCTTCGGCGAGATCCATTCGATCGCGGCGATCTCTTTGTTCGGCACGAACCGTGACGCCCGGATCGCCTCATCGGAGGCGAAGGTCGACCAGTAGTGCACGATCTTGGTGCGGCCGCTGGGCAGCGCGTAGCGCGAGACGCCGACGGGCACGCCGAGACAGACGGCGATGCCGGTCTCTTCGAGGATCTCACGCACGGCGGTGCCCGCCAGCATCTCGCCGGCGTCGACCTTGCCCTTGGGCAGGGTGACGTCGGCGTAGGCGGTGCGGTGGATCACGAGGACCTTCAGCTTGCCCTCGACCAGGCGCCAGACGACGCCCCCGGCGGCATAGACGGCCGTCTCGCTCATCGCACCGCTCGCGCCCGCCGCCGACGTTGCACGTTGGCCATCGTCTTGTCCTGCAGATCCACCAGCCTCTTCCCGTTCTCGCCGACGCTGTGCCTGACCCAGTCACCATCCGGCTGCAGATGCCACGAGCTGGTCCCGTCGCTCATCGCAAGGGTGAAAAGGTCCTCCAGCGACTTGAGCTGTGCGGGTGAGGTCACCCGCACCAGCGCCTCGATCCGTCGATCAAGGTTGCGGTGCATCATATCGGCGCTGCCGATGTACACCTGCGGGTCGCCGCCGCCCGCGAACGAGAAGATACGCGAATGCTCCAGGTTGCGGCCCAGGATGCTGCGCACGGTGATGTTCTCGCTCATTCCCTCGACCCCCGGCTTGAGGCTGCAGATGCCTCGCACCCAGACTTCGACCGGCACCCCCGCCTGGCTCGCACGGTAGAGAGCGTCGATGATCTGCTCGTCGACCATCGAGTTCACCTTGATGCGAATACGCGCGGGCTTGCCGTCGAGGGCGTTGCGGCGCTCCTTCTCGATCAGGCGCAGCAGGCCCTTGCGCAGGTAGCGGGGCGCGACCAGCAGGCGCTTGAACTTCTTCTCGATCGCATAGCCGCTCAGCTCGTTGAAAAGCCGGATGAGGTCACGGCCGACCTGTTCGTCGATCGTGAAGAGGCCGAAGTCCTCGTAGATGCGGCTGGTCTTCGGGTTGTAGTTGCCGGTGCCGATGTGCGCGTAGCTGCGCAGCGTGCCCTCTTCTTCGCGGATCACGAGGGCGAGCTTGGCGTGCGTCTTCAAACCGACGAGCCCGTACACGACGTGTACTCCGGCCTTTTCGAGCTTTCTCGCCCAGGTGATGTTGGCGGCCTCGTCGAAACGCGCCTTGACCTCGACCACGGCCAGAACCTGTTTGCCGGCCTCGGCCGCGTCGATGAGCGCCTGCACGATGGGGCTGTCGCCCGAAGTGCGATACAGCGTCTGCTTGATGGCCAGAACGTGCGGATCCTTCGCGGCTTGCTCGAGAAAGGCCTGCACACTCGTCGCGAACGGTTCGTACGGATGGTGCACGAGCACGTCGCTCTTGCGGATAGCGGCGAAAAGGTCGGCGCGGCCGTTCTGCTCTGCCGGCTGCAGCGCGAACGGAGTCACCGGCACATGCGGGGGGTAGCGCAGCTCGGGGCGGTCGATGCGTCCTAAGCCGAAAAGTCCGCCCAAATCGAGCGGGCCGGGCAGTCGGTGCACCTGCTGCTCGGTGATGTCGAGTTCGTCCACGAGCAGGTCGAGAGTGATGTCGTCGATGTCATCGGTGACCTCGAGGCGGATGGGCGGTCCGAACCGGCGGCGCAGAAGCTCGGCCTCCAGTGCCTGGATGAGGTTCTCGGTCTCGTCCTCTTCGACCTCGACGTCTTCGTTGCGGGTGAGCCGGAAGGCGTGGTGGTCGAGCACCTCCATGCCGGGGAAGAGGTCGGCCAGGTTGTTGGCGATGAGGTCTTCCAGCGGAAGGAAGCGGATGCGAGCGGAGTCGTCACCCACCCGCACGAAGCGCGGCAGCATCGGCGGCACCTTCAGTCGCGCGAAATCCTGGCGGCCGGTGCGGGCGTTGCGAATCCGGATGGCGAGGTTCAACGACAGCCCCGAGATGTAGGGGAAGGGATGCGCCGGGTCGACCGCGAGCGGGGTGAGCACCGGGAAGACCTTCTCCTGAAAGTACCGGTAGAGATCGTCGCGCTCGCCGTCGCTGAGCTCGTCCCACGTCAGAAAGTCGATGCCCGCCTCGGCCAGGGCCGGCTTGACCAGCTGGGTCCACGCGTCGGCGTGGCGCAGCTGCAGCCGGTGCGCATCACCCGAGATGTCGGTGAGCACGTCTTGCGGCGAGCGGCCCACGTTCGTCGGAACCGCCAGGCCGGTGAGGATGCGGCGGCGAAGCCCCGCAACGCGCACCATGAAGAACTCGTCGAGGTTGCTGGCGAAGATCGCCAAGAAGTTCGCCCGCTCCAGCACCGGCTGGGCCGGATCTTCGGCCAGTTCGAGCACGCGCTGGTTGAACGCCAGCCAGCTCAGTTCGCGGTCGAGGTAGCGGCCCTCGGGCAGCTCGGAATCGTAGACCTCTTCCAGGTCGAAATCGTCATCCTCGCCGTCATCCAGCCCGGTGTCCAGGACCTCGTGTTCGATCATCTTCACATCATTGCAGGCCGAGGTTACGTGCGCGTCAACGCGTGGGCGCCGACGCGGCCTCGCTCTCGTCATCGTCGGTCACATTGAAGCGATATCCGACGTTGCGCACGGTGCCGATGAGCTGTTCGAACTCGCCGAGCTTGGCGCGCAGGCGCCGTACATGCACGTCGACCGTGCGGGTGCCGCCGAAGTAGTCGTACCCCCACACTTCGCTGAGCAGCTGCTCGCGGGTGAACACACGGGACGGGTGCATCGCGAGAAAATGCAGCAGCTGGAACTCCTTGTAGGTGAGGTCGAGCGGCTTGCCGTGCAGCTTGGCCGAGTACGACGACTCGTCGATGCTCAGCCCCGAGGTCTGCACGCGCGCCGGCTCGGCGGCCGCTGCCTGGCTGCGCCCGACGGCCAGGCGCAGGCGGGCCTCGGTCTCGGCGGGTCCCGCGGTGCTCAAGATGACGTCGGCGACGCCCCAATCGGCGGCGACCGCCGCCATCCCGCCTTCGGTGACCACGAGCAGCAACGGCGCCTCGAGTCCGGTGGTTGTCAGGATGCGGCACAGCGACTTCGCCGCGACGAGGTCGGTACGTGCGTCGAGCAGAATGACATCGACACGGGGTGCCTTGACCAGCTGCGCGGGCTCGGCCGGAATCGTCTGCACGTGGTGTCCGAGCAGTTCGAGTGTGGGCAGGGCGGCATCGCGAGCCGAGCTGAGTACGAGAATATGGACCACGCGACCTCCTGCGACCTGCCGGACCACGGTGGCCGAAGTGTTGTGGGGACATTTTAGGGCCGTGCGAGAATGGGCGCATGTCCAGCGAAGCAGAGCGCGTCGGCCGAACGCCTTTCGGCGGGGTCATCGCGGTGTGGGTCGCCGCTGTCGTCATCGGCGTGCTGGTGGGTGTGCTCACCCCCTCGGGGCAGCGCGCACAGTGGTTCGCCATCGGGCTGGCCGGCTGTCTTGTCCTCTCCTTCGCGGTGCAGCTGTGGGCAGGTCGCCCCCAGCGATTCATCTCGCGGGTCGCGCTGAGCATACTTGGCTCGCTCGTCGTTCTGGGAGCGATCAGCGCCGTCTTCGGCTTGGTCGCCGCGGCGGCCGGGTAGAACCGGGATAGAGTAGAACCATGGACACGATGGCGCTGGAACTCTTCTTCGTCGGCCTGCTGGGCCTGGCCTCCCTCGCGATCCTCTTCTGCACGGCCGTCGTGATCAAGAATCTGTATCGCGGCCAGCGCTGAACGGGCGCGTCGTGATCGAGATCCCGACCGATCTGCCCGCCGAGCTGGCGCCCCTCGCCTGGCTGCGGGGGGTGTGGGAGGGCACCGGGGTCATCGACTACGAGGCAGACGGTCATCACTTCTCCGCGGAGTTCACCCACCGCGTTTCGTTCAGCACAGGCGACGGCGGCTATCTCAACTACTCGGCCGACGCCTGGACGGGTGATGGCGACGAGCGGGCGCCCCTGTTGGCCGAGGTCGGCTACTGGCGGCTCGCTCGCCCGCAGACTGCGGCCGACCCCGGGCCGGCCCTGTTGCCGGCGCGCACGGCCCCGGTCGCCCTGACCGCCGACGACATCGAGAAGCTCCGCAACGCCGAGGGCGGCTTCGACATCGAGGTGGCGCTGGTTCATGCCGACGGCACCAGCGAACTCTCGCTCGGGCAGGTGCGCGGTCCGCGCATCGACGTGGCCACCGACGCCGTGGTGCGCCCGGCGACCGCGAAGGCGTACACCGCGGCATCCCGCATGTACGGGCTGGTCGAGGGCCATCTGCTGTGGGCGTGGGATGTCGCGGCCCTGGGTGCTCCGATGGCCTCGCATGCCTCCGCCCGCCTGGCGAAGGTTCAGTGATGGACGCATTCGCCGCTCTTCTGCGCGCCGCCGACGGCGCGGTCGTCGCCGACGGCGTGCTCGAGCACGTCGGCAACCCGATCGCTGAACAGCGCGCCCTTGCTTCGGGCGCCGCGCTGGCGCCGCTGGGCGACCGCGTCGTGCTGGCCGTGCCCGGCGAAGACCGCCTCACCTGGCTGGAGTCGTTCTCGACCCAGCGGCTGAGCGTGCTGGTGCCCGGCGAGAGCGCCGAGCTGCTGATCCTCGACCCGAACGGGCACGTCGAGCACGCGGCATCCCTCATCGATGACGGTCAGACGGCGTGGCTGATCGTCGACAGATCGGATGCCGTGGGCCTGCTCGATTTTCTGAAGAAGATGCGGTTCCGCCTGCGCGTGGACCCGCGCGACGCGCGTGACGAGTACGCGGTCGTCGGGGGAACGGCGGGGGCGGTGGCCGCGCTGCCGGCGCCGCTGGTCTGGCATGACCCGTGGCCGGGGATCACCGAGGGCGGCTGGGCGTATTCGGCCGCCGACCCGCACCCGGGCGCCGAGCGCGATTGGGCCGAAGCCCTGGTCGATGCCGAGGGGGTCTCGCGACTGGCCACGGCTGCGGCATCCGGTGCCTTGCACCTGGCCGGCTCGATAGCTGCCGACGCCCTGCGCGTCGCCGCCTGGCGTCCGCGCATCGCCGACGCCGATGAGCGGATGCTGCCGCACGAGGTCGACTGGCTGCGCAGCGCCGTGCACCTGAACAAGGGGTGCTACCGCGGGCAGGAGACGGTGGCAAAGGTGCACAACCTCGGGCATCCGCCCCGGCGACTCGTGGCGCTGCAGCTCGATGGCGCACCGGCCGCCCGCGGCGACGCGGTGCTCCACGGCGACGCCGAGGTCGGAACGGTGATCGCGGCCGCGCAGCACTTCGAGCAGGGCCCGATCGCCCTGGCGCTCGTTCGTCGGAACACGCCCGTCGACGTCGACCTGGCCGTGGCCACCGCCGACGGCCCGGTCGCCGCCGCCCAAGAGGTGATAGTGCCGCCCGAGGCGGGGGCCACCGCGTCGGTGCCGCGCATCCCCAAGCTCGGCCGCCGACGCGCGTAGCGCGGTCGTGTCACGCCGCGCGAGGCGGGCTTTCACACCCGCGGCGCGACGGCCTCCCACGGCACGGTGACCTCGCCCAGACGCCAGCGCGCGCGATCGCGCAGCGGCCAGCCGGCATCCACAAGTCCCTGCATCGCCGCACGCCAGCGCTGCACCGGGCCGAACGCCGACATGCCCGCGGCCCGCTCCCACTCCCGGTCGAGCGCGATCAAAAAGTCATGGATGCGCTCGCCGGGAACGTTGCGGTGGATGAGAGCTTTCGGCAGCCGCTCGGCGGCGATCGAGGGATGCTCGAGCCCGGCCAGCCGCAGCGACACCGTGAACGACACCGCCCGTGAATCGGGGCCGATCGCCACCCAGGTGGCCACGCGCCCGAGTTCGTCGCAGGTTCCCTCGACGACGAGTCCCGAGGGATCGAGCCGAGAGGCCATGCGGGCCCAGGCATCCCGCACGTCTTTCTCGTCGTACTGGCGCAAGACATTGAAAGCGCGAATGGCGGCCGGCCGCCGCCCGGCGGGCGTGGGCACTTCGAAGCCACCACGCGCGAACGACACGCGCGCGTCGGCGGCGAACGGTGTGCACCCCGAGCGCACCCGGGCCAGCTGGTCTCGCGCCCGCGCGACCCGGCCGGGATCGAGTTCGAGGCCGAGAACATGCACGTCGCGGCGCACCGGGCGCAGCCGCGCCTCGAGCTCGAGCGCTGTCACCCCGCTCGCACCGTAGCCGAGGTCGACGACGAGCGGGTCGGCGGCGCGACGCAGGGTAGGGTGGCGGGCTATCCAGCGATCGACACGGCGCAAGCGGTTGGTCCCCGTCGTGCCGCGCGTCGGGCGCCCGACGGGGGAGGATGTCATCACCTCCATCATCTCATCGCCGGATCGCTAAGGTGGAATCATGACCGCCCCGTACACGCTGATCCTGCTCCGTCACGGACAGAGCGAGTGGAACAAGTCCAACCAGTTCACCGGATGGGTGGACGTGCGCCTCACAGAGCAGGGCAAGGCCGAGGCCCAGCGCGGCGGCGAGCTTCTCGCCGAGTCGGGGCTGCACCCCGACGTGCTCTACACGTCCGTGCTGTCACGCGCGATCCAGACCGCGAACATCGCGCTGGATGCCGCGGATCGGCTGTGGATTCCGGTGAAGCGGTCATGGCGCCTCAACGAGCGCCACTACGGCGCGCTGCAGGGCAAAGACAAGGCGCAGACCCTCGACGAATTCGGTGAGGAGCAGTTCATGCTCTGGCGCCGTTCGTTCGACGTGCCGCCGCCCGAGCTGCCCGACGATGCCGAGTACAGCCAGGCCAACGACCCGCGCTACGCCGACATCGACGGCGGGGTGCCCCGCACCGAGTCGCTCAAGCTCGTCATCGACCGTCTGCTGCCCTACTGGCACGGAGAGATCGTCCCCGACCTGCAGGCCGGCAAGACGGTGCTGGTCACCGCACACGGCAACTCGCTGCGCGCGCTCGTGAAGCACCTCGACCAGATCAGCGACGATGACATCGCCGCCCTGAACATTCCGACCGGCATTCCCCTCGTCTACAAGCTCGACGAGAACCTGGCGCCGCTGGGCCCCGGCGAGTACCTCGACCCCGAAGCCGCCGCCGCCGGCGCCGCCGCCGTGGCCAACCAGGGCAAGTAGCTCAGGCGGGCGGGTCGGCCGCCCAGTCGCCGGTGGCCAGGTAGACGACCTTCTTGGCCACCGACACGGCGTGGTCGGCGAACCGCTCGTGGTAGCGACTGGCCAGTGTCGCATCGACCGTGGCCGACGCCTCGCCCTGCCAGCTGTCGCTGAGCACCTTCTCGAACACCGCTATGTGCAGTTCGTCGATGTCATCGTCGGCATTGCGAATGCGCTCGGCCAGGTCGAGGTCTTCGGTGCGCAGCAGCTCGGCGAGATCGCGCGCCAGCGCGACATCCAGCTCGCCCATGCGGGTGAAGGTGGATTTCAGCCCCTTCGGGATGGCGCGCTCGGGAAACCGCATGCGCGTCAGCTGCGCCACGTGCTCGGCGATATCGCCCATCCGCTCCAGTGAGGCGCTCACCCGCAGGCTCATCACGACGATGCGCAGATCGCGTGCCACCGGCTGCTGACGGGCGAGAATCTCGATCGCGAGCTCATCGAGGGCCAGCGCCCGCTCGTCGATGACGCTGTCGGCGTCGATCACCTCTTCGGCCAGCGTGACATCGCTCGTGCCGAATGCCGTCGTGGCCTTCTCCATCGCGGTCGCCACGAGCTCGGCGATCTCGACGAGCCCCGATTGGAGCTCTTCGAGGGACTGGTGGAACACCTCGCGCATGCAGATTCCCGTTTCTTCGGTGGGCGGTTCTCAGCGATCATCGCCATCGAAGGTTAACGGACGGTGCCGTGCCGGTGAACTCTTCTGCCGCGGTGTACAGATGGTGAACAGCAGATGTCGGTGGCCCATACTCTGGAGACATGGATGCCGCGCAGCTCGCTTTGTTCGCGCTGCTCATCGGCGTGGTGCTGGGCGTGTCCGTCGCACTGGTGGTCGCCGCCGCGTACCGCGCGCGCGATCGCGCCATGCAAAGAGCGTCGGCGGGGATCCCGGCCGGCATCCGGACGGTGCTGGCCGGCATGGACGACCCGGCCGTCGTCGTGGATCGGTCAGGCATCGTGGTCGTGGCATCCCCTCCGGCCGGCGACGCCGGTCTTCGCGAGGGCCGCGCTCTTCCCGATGAGCAGCTGGCACTTCTGGCCCGCGCCGCGCGGGCGGGTACGGCATCCACCCCCGTCATCGTGCCGATGCGCACGACCGGTCAGCCGCGCACCGTCGCCGTGCACGCGCGGGCGCTGACACCGCGCCTGGTACTGCTGGTGCTCCACGACGTGACCGAGCAGGAGCGCGTGGCCAAGATGCGCCGCGACTTCGTCGCCAACACGAGCCATGAGCTGAAGACCCCCGCCGGCGCGGTGAGTCTGCTGGGTGAGGCCATCGAGTCGGCGGCTGACGACCCCGACGAGGTGCGCGGATTCGCCCGGCGGCTGCGCGCCGAGGCCGAGCGGCTGGGAACGCTGACCAGCCGCATCATGACTCTCTCGCAGCTCGAGGCCGACGAGCCGCTGGCGATGCGCGACGTGCCGGTCGACGAGCTGATCGACGACGTGATCGAGGCGCACGGTGCCCAGGCCGACGCCGCCGATGTCGCGCTGGCACGCGGTGGTGACAGCGGCGCTCTGGTGCACGGCGACCCGCTGCTGCTGGCCGAGGCGCTGGGCAATCTCGTCGCGAACGCGGTGGCGTATTCGCCGCCGGGATCGCGCGTCGGGGTGGGCGTGAAGACCGTCGCGCGGGTCGTGGAGATCTCGGTGGCCGATCAGGGGATCGGCATCGCCGAGAGCGACCAGGAGCGCGTGTTCGAGCGCTTCTTCCGCGCCGATCGGGCGCGGTCTCGGCGCACCGGAGGTACCGGCCTGGGCCTGGCCATCGTCAAGCACGCTGTACAACGCCACGGCGGCGAGGTGCGTCTGTGGTCGCGGCTCGGTCAAGGCTCGACGTTCACGATCCGGCTGCCGCGTGCGGTGCCCGACGCGGCGGACAAGGCCGCGCTGCGGCATCCCGGCAAGAAGTCCCCGAACAAGAAGCACCACCGACGGAAGGACAGCGTCGCATGACCCGCGTACTGATCGTCGAAGACGAACCCGACCTCGCCGACCCGCTCGCCTACCTGTTGCGCCGGGAGGGCTTCGAGGTCGCTATCGCCGACGACGGGCCGGCGGCGGTCGGCGAGTTCGCCGCACACGGCGCCGACATCGTGCTGCTCGACCTCATGCTGCCCGGGATGCCGGGGACCGAGGTGTGTCGCCAGATTCGGGCGAGCAGCGCGGTGCCGATCATCATGGTCACCGCCAAAGACACCGAGGTCGACATCATCGTGGGGCTCGAACTCGGCGCCGATGACTACATCACCAAGCCGTACTCGACCCGCGAGCTGCTGGCGCGGATGCGGGCGGTGCTGCGCCGCACGGCGGCGGCCGAGGCAGACCTCGACGAGCGGGTGCTCGACGGTGGTCGCGTGCGGCTCGACGTCGACCGTCACACCGTGACGGTCGACGGCGAGCAGATAAGTATGCCGCTGAAGGAATTCGAGCTGCTCGAGGTGCTGATGCGCAATGCCGGGCGGGTGCTCACTCGCGGTCAGCTCATCGACCGGGTGTGGGGCAGTGACTATTTCGGCGATACCAAGACCCTCGATGTGCACGTCAAGCGCATCCGCTCGCGCATTGAAAAGGATCCGCGCGACCCGGCGATGCTGCTCACCGTGCGGGGGCTGGGCTACCGGTTCGAGGTGTGAGCGGCGATCAGGACGCGGGCGTGGCGTCAGGCGTCGGGGCCGGCTCGGGCACGAGGCCGGAGAGATATTGCTCGTCGCCGCCGAGCACGGGCAGGTTCGCCAGCGCGCCCTCGGCGTCACCGGACTGGAAGTACACGGGCACCGTCAGGCCCGGCTTCACGCCCAGGTTGTCCAGGCGCAGCGGGTCGACGTTCTGACCGAGGCTCGAGACGCTGTGGGCGGCCACACGCACGGTCTGGGTGATCTTGCCCGAAGCAGCGTCGACCTCGACGGTCAGCGTCTGATCTTCGGCGGTGGTGTTCACGACCGCGGCGATGAGGTTGCCGATGGTCCCGTCATCGGTGGCAACGATCAGTGCGTTGCGCACCTGCAGGGGCGCACCTGTCGTGTCGGCGATGTTGATGCCGTCGCTGGGTGAGTAGGGGATGGTGGTGCCCTGCGGAGAGATCATCGAGCAACCGGTGGCACCGAGAATGACGGTGGCGCAGACGGCGATGGACGCGAGCAGGCGCGATTTCACGGTTCCTCCCAGAGCAGACAACAGGCTCTAGCATTCTACGGTGTCCGTGTATGCGCTGCCGACCGAGGCCGATCGCCCAGGTGCTGGGCAAACCTTAGTGCATACCCGCTGTGGTATCCTGGTAGTTGCCGAAAGGATATAACTGCATGCTTTTTGAGGTTGGCGAGACGGTCGTTTATCCGCATCACGGAGCGGCGACCATCGCGGAAGTGAAGACCCGAGTCATCAAGGGCGAAGAGAAGGTCTACCTGAAGCTACGCGTCACTCAAGGCGATCTGACCATCGAGGTCCCGGCGGACAACGTCGACCTGGTCGGCGTCCGCGACGTCATCGGCAAGGAGGGGCTCGAGAAGGTCTTCGAGGTGCTGCGTGCGCCGTTCACCGAGGAGCCCACGAACTGGTCTCGTCGGTACAAGGCGAATCTCGAGAAGCTCGCTTCTGGTGATGTCATCAAGGTGAGCGAGGTCGTTCGCGACCTGTGGCGCCGTGACCAGGACCGTGGCCTGTCGGCCGGTGAGAAGCGGATGCTGGCCAAGGCCCGGCAGATCCTCGTCTCTGAATTGGCGCTGGCCGAGAAGACCGACGAAGAGAAGGCCAGCGGCCTGCTCGACGAGGTGCTCGCCTCCTGAGCGCGATCCCGCGCGTCGGCATCGGCACAGACGTGCATCGCTTCGGCGGTGCCGGCACGCTGTGGCTGGCCGGGCTCGAGTGGCCGGGAGAGCCGGCGTTGGCGGGGCATTCCGATGGGGATGCCGCAGCGCATGCGATCGTGGATGCTCTGCTGTCGGCATCCGGGTGCGGTGACATCGGAACGCACTTCGGCGTGGATCGCCCGCAGTACGGCTCGGCCCACGCCGACGTCTTCCTGGTACGCACGCTCGAGCTCGTGCAGGCGGCGGGGTTCACCGTGGGCAACGTCGCGGTGCAGGTGCAGGCTGAGCGGCCGAGGTTCGCGCCGCGCCGGGCCGAGGCCGAGGCGGTGCTGTCGGCCGCGCTCGGTGGCGCCCCGGTATCGGTGTCGGCCACGACGACCGACGGCTTGGGGTTCACGGGTCGTGGTGAGGGTGTGGCCGCCCACGCGGTGGCCCTCGTCCTCCCGTCCTGACGCCCCGCCCCGCCCCGTCCCGCCGAGTTGTCCTCGGGTTGCGCGAGTTGTCCTCGGGTTGCCCGAGTTGTCCTCTTGTTGCCCGAGTTGTCCCCGGGTTGCGCGAGTTGTCCTCGGGTTGTGCGAGTTGTCCTCGGGTTGCCCGAGTTGTCCTCGGGTTGCCTGAGTTGTCCTCGGGTTGCCCGAGTTGTCCTCGGGTTGCCTGAGTTGTCCTCGGTTGCTCGAGTTGTCCCCGGGGCAATGAGTACGGACTCGGTCGAGAACGGTGAGCTCGCGCGCCCGCCCGACGTCGACCCGCGGGCCAGGGGGGAGCAAGTCGCGCAACGCGAGGTCAAGTCGCGCAACGCGGGGACAACTCGCGGGCATGGGCCGCGGGCCATGGGGTAAAGGCGCGCAACGCGAGGTCAGGTCGCGCAACGCGAGGTCAGGTCGCGCAACGCGGGGACAACTCGCGGGGACAAGGCGCGGCACACGCTACGGGCATGGGCCGCGGCACACAACGCGGGGACAAGCCGCGGGCACACGGTGCGCGCAGACACGCGCCGGTAGGCTTGACGGGTGACTCTCCGGCTCTATGACACCAAGGCGCAAGCGCTGCGCGACTTCGTGCCCGGCGACCCGCAGAACGTCACGATCTACGTCTGCGGCCCCACCGTGCAGTCCGGCCCGCACGTCGGCCACCTGCGCGGAGCCCTGAGCTTCGACATCCTCTCCCGCTGGCTCGAGCATCGCCTCGGCCGCGTCACCCTCGTGCGCAACGTCACCGACATCGACGACAAGGTGCTCGCCAACGCGACCGACACCGAGCCGTGGTGGGCGCTCGCCTACCGCATGGAGTGCGAGTTCACCGCCGCATATGCCGCGATCGGCATCCGCCCTCCGACGTATGAGCCACGGGCGACCGGGCACATCCCGCAGATGATCGAGCTGATCGCCGAACTCATCGAGCGCGGCCACGCCTACGCAGCCGCCGGCGATGTGTACTTCGACGTGCGCTCATGGCCCGAGTACGGCGCCCTGACCCGGCAGGCTCTCGACGCGATGGAGCCGGCCGAAGACGCCGACCCGCGAGGCAAGCGCGACCCGCACGACTTCGCGCTGTGGAAGGGCGCCAAGCTGGATGAACCGCAGGATGCCGCGTGGCAGTCACCCTGGGGGGCAGGACGCCCCGGCTGGCACATCGAGTGCTCGGCCATGTCGCGACGCTACCTGGGCCCGCAGTTCGACATCCACGGCGGCGGGCTCGACCTGCGCTTTCCGCACCACGAGAACGAGCTCGCGCAGTCGACCGCGGCCGGCGACGGTTTCGCGCGCTACTGGGTGCACAACGGTCTTGTCACCGTCGACGGGCAGAAGATGTCGAAGTCCCTGGGCAATTTCGTGCTCGCGGCCGATCTGCTCGCCCAGCGTGACCCGCTCGTCGTACGGTACGCACTCGCCGCCGCCCACTACCGGTCGAGCCTGGATGTCTCAGACAAGGCGCTCGACGAGGCCGAGGCCGCCCTCGACCGTATTCGCACCTTCCTCGAGCGGGTCCGGCGCGCAGGCGCAGAGCCTCCCAGGGTCGGCGACGCCCCGCTTCCCCCCGCGTTCGAGGCTGCACTGGACGACGACCTCGGCGTGCCACAGGCGCTGGCGGTGGTGCACGACACCGTACGCGCGGGCAACGCCGCGCTCGATGCAGGAGAGCAGGATGCCGCGGCAGCGGCGTGTGACGCGGTCAGCCTGATGACCGGCGTCCTGGGCATCAACCCGCTCGACCCCCAGTGGCAGCGCGGGCAGGCAGGGCCCGAGGCATCCGCCCTCGACAGCCTGGTGCAGACGATGATCGACCAGCGCGCACAGGCGCGTCTGGACAAGGATTGGGCGGCAGCCGACCGGGTGCGCGACGCGCTCGCGACGGCCGGGGTCGCTCTGGAAGACGGTCCCGACGGGACCCATTGGAGTGTGCAGAATGGCTAAGCCCAAACGTGCCGGCAACACCGGCAACAGCAAGAAGAAGGGTCCCCAGAAGGGCACCGGCGGCCACGGCCGCAAGGCGCTCGAGGGCAAGGGGCCCACGCCCAAGGCCGCCGACCGCAGCTGGCATGTCGCCGGCAAGCGCAAGGCGGCGCAGGACCGCTACGTGGCTGCCGGCGGCAAGCCGAAGGCCAAGCCGGTCGACATGAACCGTGCCGCCCGGGCGAAGAAGAACGACGACACCGAGACCGTGACCGGCCGCAACAGCGTGCTCGAGGCACTGCGGGCGAAGATCCCCGCCACGGCGCTCTACATCGCGCAGCGCGTGGAGATGGACGACCGGGTCAAAGAGATGCTGGCGATCGCGACGCATCGCGAGATTCCCGTGCTCGAGGTCACGCGGCCTGAACTCGACCGCATGTCGGGCATCGACGGGGTGCACCAGGGCGTGGCACTCAAGGTGCCGCCGTACACGTACGCGCACCCGCAGGACCTTCTGGAGCAGATCTTCGACACCGGGGCCACGCCCCTGCTGGTCGCGCTGGACGGCGTGACCGACCCGCGCAATCTTGGTGCGATCATCCGCTCGACGGCGGCGTTCGGCGGACAGGGCGTGATCATTCCGCAGCGGCGATCGGCGGGTGTGACCTCGACGGCGTGGAAGACCAGCGCGGGGGCGGCGGCACGCGTGCCGGTCGCGATGGCCTCGAACCTGACCTCCACCCTCAAGGAGTTCAAGAAGCAGGGCGTTTTCGTTCTCGGGCTCGATGGCGCCGGCGACGTTCAACTGCCGAAACTCGAACTGGCTGATCGGCCCGTGCTGATCGTGTGCGGGTCGGAAGGCAAGGGCCTCTCGCGCCTGGTCACCGAGACCTGCGACCAGATCGTGTCGATCCCGATCGAGGCGGCGACCGAATCGCTGAACGCCGGGATCGCGACATCCGTGGCGCTCTACCAGGTTGCGACCATGCGGGCGGCGCAGCAGGGGGAATGAACCGCCCCGCGGCTGAATTGCACTCCACGAAGATCTATTCAGCTGAAGGGAACGCTCATGGCACGCATCGTCGTCATCGGAGGCACCGGCTATGCCGGTGGACACATCGTCGCAGAGGCCGCCGCGCGCGGCCACGATGTCGTCTCGGTCGCACGCAAGGCGCCCGACGAGAAGGTCGACGCGGTCACCTACGTGCAGGGCGATCTGCGCGACCTGAAATCGCTGAGCGAGGTGCTGGAGGGGGCGGATGCCGTTGTGGACGCCGTCTCGCCGCGTGGTGACATGGTCGACGCGGCCGTGGACGCCCTGCGTGCGCTCGCGGCGAAGCTGACCGGCACCAACACGCGCCTGGGGGTGGTGGGCGGTGCGATGGGAAGCCTCGCGGCGCCGGGCGGCCCGCGACTCTACGACCTGGGTGTGCCGCCGGAGTTCGGTGTCGAGCCGAAGGTCGGCGTCGATTCGCTCGAGCTGCTGCAGGCCTCGGATGAAGGCTTGGACTGGTTCCTGGTGCACCCGCCGAAGGAGTTCGGCGCGTGGGTGCCCGGGGAGCGCACGGGCCATTACCGGGACGGCGGCGACGTGGTCGTCGAGGATGCCGACGGAAAGTCCTTCATCTCGGGTGCCGACTTCGCGATCGCCGTCGTCGATGAGATCGAGCAGGGCCGCCACCACCGCGCCCGCTTCACGGTCGGGTACTGACGCTCGTCGCGGTCAGACCAGGTCGCGCCAGTCGCCGGTGGGCTCGTCGTCGTCGGAGGCGAGGGATGCCTCATCCAGGTCGATCGGCACGGTGAGCGTCTCGGTGGCCGGGCCCATGACCGTGGCCTCGTCGCGCCGATACCGCAGCACCTCGTCGATGTAGCTGCTGATCACCTCGGCCAGGGGCACCGAGGTTCCCCGCCCTTGCGACATGTACCAGCGGTGCTCGAGCACCTGGTGGAACACCTCGGCGGGTTCGAGCTTGGCCCGCAGCTCGAACGGGATCGCGCGCACGACGGGTTCGAACACCCGGGTGAGCCACTCGTGCGCGACCATCTCCTCGTCGTCCGATGAGGCACCCGTGCGCGCCCGATACTCGTCGAGGTCGTTGAGCAGCCGCCGTGCCTGGTTCTCTTCGACGTCGAGCCCGGTCAGCCGGATGAGGCGGCGCTGGTGATGCCCCGCATCGACGACCTTCGGCTGAATAGAGACCCGCGTGCCGTCGGGCGTCGCGCGAATCGACATCTCGCCGATGTCGAACCCGAGGGTGTTCAGCCGTTGCACGCGCTCGGTGATGCGCCACGACTCGTTCGCGGCGAACGTCTCTTTGTCGGTGAGTGCCGCCCACAGCGAGCGGTACGACGAGATGATGCCGTCGGCGATCTCGACGGCATCCATGCCGCGCTCCAGCCGCCCACCGGCGGCGAGGTCGAGGATCTCGCCGGCGATGTTGGTGTGGGCGACCTCGAGGTCGTGTTCGCGCTGCCCGCGGGTGAGCCCGCTCTCGTGCAGCTCCCCGGTCTCGGCATCGACGAGATAGGCGGCGAAGGCGCCGGCATCGCGCCGGAAAAGCGTGTTCGACAGCGAGACATCGCCCCAGAAGAAGCCCACGTTGTGCAACCGCACGAGAAGAACGGCCAGCGCATCGACGAGCCGATTGGCGGTGTCGGGACGCAGCACCTGAGTGAACAGCGCGCGGTAGGGGAGCGAGAAGCGCAGGTGCGCGGTCACCAGGGCCGACGGCAGTGACCGGCCTGCGGAGTCGGCACGCCCGTCGATGACGGCGACCCGTTCGACGCACGGGACATCCAGCCGCGCGAGGCTGCCGAGCATGTCGTATTCGCGACGGGCCATCTCGGCGGTGGTCTCTTTGATGGCGACCACCCGCCCGGACAGATTCGCGAAGCGCACGAGGTGTCGCGAGATGCCCTTGGGCAGGTAGACGATGTCATCGCTGGTCCAATCCGCCAGGGGCGTCGACCACGGCAGCGCCAGCAAGCCGGGGTCGATGGCGCTTGCGGTGATGCTCAGCGACTCGGTCACGGCATCCTCCCCTTCTCGCAACGGCGACGGCGCGAACCCGGTGAACCGAGTCCGCGCCGTCGCACCGTGATGTGGTGTTACGCCGAGGCGATCGCCTTCTCGGTGAGGCGCTCGCCGCTCTCGAGGTCGAACACGTGCACGCGGCCCGCGATCGGGCTGAGCACGACGGTCTCACCGGCGTTCGGGTGCTGACGTCCGTCGACGCGCGCGACGAGGTCGTTGCGCTTGCCCTCGATCTCGGAGTGGCCGTACAGGTAGCCGTCGGCGCCGAGCTCCTCGACCAGGTCGACCGCCACCGACAGGCCCTGACCACCGGCGGAGTTGACGGTGATGTCTTCGGGGCGGATGCCGACGGTGACCTGCTTGCCGGTGACCTTGGACAGGGTGGATGCCTCGACGGGAACGAGCTGGTTGCCGAACTGCACGCCGCCCTCGACCACGTCGACCGTGAACAGGTTCATGGCGGGCGAGCCGATGAAGCCGGCGACGAAGACGTTGTTCGGCTGCTCGTACAGGTCGCGCGGGCTGCCGACCTGCTGCAGGACGCCGTCCTTGAGCACCGCGATGCGGTCGCCCATGGTCAGCGCCTCGGTCTGGTCGTGCGTGACGTAGACGGTGGTCACTCCTAGGCGGCGCTGCAGCGACGCGATCTGAGTGCGGGTCTGCACGCGCAGCTTCGCGTCGAGGTTCGACAGCGGCTCGTCCATGAGGAACACCTGCGGCTGACGCACGATCGCGCGGCCCATGGCGACGCGCTGACGCTGACCACCGGAGAGGGCCTTCGGCTTGCGGCTGAGGTACTCCTCGAGGTCGAGCAGCTTGGCGGCTTCGAGCACGCGCGCGGCGCGCTCTTCCTTCTTGACACCGGCGATCTTCAGGGCGAAGCCCATGTTCTCGGCGACGGTCATGTGCGGGTACAGCGCGTAGTTCTGGAACACCATCGCGATGTCGCGGTCTTTCGGCGGCACGTCGGTGACGTCGCGGTCGCCGATGAGGATGCGGCCCTCGTTGACCTCTTCGAGGCCGGCCAGCATGCGCAGCGTGGTGGACTTACCGCAGCCGGAGGGACCGACCAGAACGAGGAACTCGCCGTCGGCGACCTCGAGGTTGATCTTGTCGACCGCGGGGCGGGTGCCTCCGGGGTAGAGGCGGGTTGCGTTGTCGAACGTGACGGACGCCATGATTTTTCTCCTTCACCGGCAGGTACGTGCCGGACGATCCGTAGTGAATGGATGACGGACCCGTAGGCCCGTGCGCCCGCCCTCGGGCGCTCCCTCAGTATGCCAGACGAATCGTGCACGCTTGTCTGTGGGGATTTCACAGGCTGTCTGGTTAGCATCGAATCCGTCGCGGCACCCGCGCGACATCCCGGTTTTCGCCGGAGAATCAGTCCGTCAAGAGGTCCCATGTCGAACGACGAGTCATCGAACGTTCCTGATCCGAACGACCGCCGCAGCGCGGTCCGCGAGAAGGCACAGCTCGTCCATGCCCGTCAGAGGCGCGCGCGTGTGATCCGCACTGCTGCGATCACTGTCGGTGCCGTGATCGTGGTCGCCGGTGTGGCTACCGGCGTGACGATGGCCGTCACGTCGCAGACGGCGCTTCCCGACATGTCGCCGGCGAACCTCGTCGACGACGGTTTCGCCGTCACCAGCGTGAACGGCGTCGCGGTCGAGTCCGACCCGGGCGCCGTCGACGCGACGCCGTCGCCTACTCCCACCGCATCCGAGAAAGCGACCTCGACGGCGGCGAGCCCCGATCCGACCGCGACGGGCACCGGCGTCGTCGACATTCGGGTGTACGTCGACTACTACGCGCCGGGCGCCAAGCAGTTCCAGGTCGCCAATGTGCAGCAGCTCACCCGCTGGGTGGATCAGGATGCCGCGACTCTGAGCTATTACCCCGTCGCGATGCTCTCGGCCAAGTCGAACGGCACGAAGTACTCCTTGCGTGCCGCCAGCGCCTCGGCCTGCGTCGCCACCCACTCGCCGGCCTCGTTCTTCGCTTTCAACAACGCGCTGCTCTCGCAGCAGCCGGCTCAGGGTGACGACGGCTTCACCGACGAGCAGCTCGCCGACCTGGCGATAGCCTCGGGTGCCGATGAACCCAAGGTCGTGCGCGACTGCGTGGAGGGCGAGGACTACGTCAGCTGGGTCAAAGACGCCACAGAGCGTGCCCTGGTCGGCATTCCCGACACCAAGGACGTCTCGCTGACCGGCACCCCGATGATCCTCGTCAACGGCACCCCCTACGCGGGCGCCCTCGACGACCCCAAGGAGTTCGCGCAGTTCGTGCTGACGATCTCGAGCGACGCGTACTACCGGTCGACACTGCCCACGCCGTCGTCGACACCGTCGACGACATCGTCACCGAGCCCGAGTTCCACCAGCAAGTGATCGGCGTCCCGTTAGACTGGACGCTCTGCCGGCTTGGCGCAATTGGTAGCGCACCGTACTTGTAATACGGGGGTTGCAGGTTCAAGTCCTGTAGCCGGCACCACTTCGCACCTCGCCGCCGCGACCGTTCACCCCGGGATGTCGCGGGGAACATGACCGTACGAGGTGCGCTCGACGATTCTTCCGTGCAGAGCTCGGACGATGTGCTCGACGCGCAAGACCTGGGCCAGGTCGCGTCCCGCCTCGACGGCGTCGCTCTTGCGCTCGAATCGATCGTCGAGCACTTGGTGCCCCTCGATCCTGTTGCGCCAGACGCCGTCTTCGTGAAACGTCTCGATATCACCTTCGGTCATCGTTCGCCCCTTCTGTCATCGTCCGCCCCTTTTGACGAGGCCGGTCTACCCGCGGCATCCCGATTCGAGAACCCCCTTGCGACAGCGAGCAGCATTCGTCACGCGCGCGCGGGCGTCTGACCGCTAGTGTGTGCGTCAGGCGGTGTTCTGCCGCTCATCGACCTTGGGAAAGGCAGTTATGCGCTTCTTCGACGACGCCGTGGAGTACCACGGATATTGGGGATCTTTCGGTGACCTGATCTGGTGGTTCTTCACTGTCTTCATCTTCTTCGCCTACCTCATGGCCCTGTTCTCGGTGCTGGGTGACCTGTTCCGCGACCGCAAGCTGAACGGCTGGGCGAAGGCGATCTGGATCATCTTCCTGATCTTCGTGCCGTTCCTGACCCTGCTCGTCTACCTCATCGCGCGTGGACGCGGCATGACCGAGCGCAACGCGGCTCGGGTCAAGGAGTCGCAGGCCGCCGCCGACGAGTACATCCGCTCGGTTGCGGGCTCGAGCCCCGCGGACGAGATCGCCAAGGCGAAGGCGCTGCTGGATGCCGGCACGATCACGTCGGCCGAATACGAGGCGCTGAAGGCCAAAGTCCTGTCCTGATGGATTCCTGATGGACGAGGTGCGCATCCGCCCAGCGGTGGCAGACGATGCCGCCGGGATGGCGCGCGTCCACGTGGAGACGTGGCGCGAGACCTACCGCGGACTGATGCGCGACGAGGTGCTCGATCGTCCTGGGTTCGAGGCATCCCGTCACAAATTCTGGACGGCGGCGATCACGGACCCGCGCTTCGCGCGTAACCGGATCGCCGTCGCCCACCGCGGGGACGAACTGATCGGCATCGCGATGGCGGGTCCGCCGATGGATGCCGGTGCCGATGCGTCGTGGAGCGCACAGCTGTACGTGCTGTACGTGTACGCCGCGCACCACGGCTCAGGGGCCGGCGGCGGACTTCTCGACGCCGTGATCGACCCCGGCGAACCCGCGGCGCTCTGGGTCGCCGATCCGAACCCGCGGGCCCAGGCGTTCTACCGCAAGCACGGGTTCGCCCCCGACGGAACGTCGAAGGTCGATGACGGCGTTGGCGAGATTCGGATGGTGCGCGCCGGGCGGTGATCGACGCGGGTCGTGGCGCTGTTGGTTCTGCGCTCGCTGTCGCCGCAGGCGCGGTCGCAGCGCGAGGGTGGGTCGCGGCCATCCCGGGCTCGCGCTGCTGGTTTCTGCGTTCGCGGATGGTTTCTGCGTTCGCTGTCGTGTTCTGCGGTGTGTGGTTGTTCGCGCTGCTGGTTTCTGCGTTCGCGGGTGTTATTTGCGTGCGCGAGTGCGGATTCGGGTAGCGCGGGCTGTGGGGGAGGTCGCGGGGGTGGGCTGCGCGGTTGTCTTCTGCGTTCGCGGGTCGTTTCTGCGTTCGCGGATGGTTTCTGCGTTCGCGGGTCGTTTCTGCGTTCGCGGATGGTTTCTGCGTTCGCTGTCGTGTTCTGCGGTGTGTGGTTGTTCGCGCTGCTGTTTTCTGCGTTCGCGGGTGTTATTTGCGTGCGCGAGTGCGGATTCGGGTAGCGCGGGCTGTGGGGGAGGTCGCGGGGGTGGGCTGCGCGGCTGTTTTCTGCGTTCGCTGTCGTGATCTGCGTTCGCGGGTCGTTTCTGCGGTGTGTGGTTGTTCGCGCTGTTGGTTTCTGCGTTCGCGGGTGTCATTTGCGTGCGCGAGTGCGGATTCGGGTAGCGCGGGCTGTGGGGGAGGTCGCGGGGGTGGGGCGCGCGGTTGTTTTCTGCGTTCGCGGGTCGTTTCTGCGTTCGCTGTCGTGTTCTGCGGTGTGCGGTTGTTCGCGCGGATGGTTTCTGCGTTCGCGGGTGTTATTTGCGTGCGCGAGTGCGGATTCGGGTAGCGCGGGCTGTGGGGGAGGTCGCGGGGGTGGGCTGCGCGGTTGTTTTCTGCGTTCGCGGGTCGTTTCTGCGTTCGCTGTCGTGATCTGCGTTCGCGGGTCGTTTCTGCGGTGTGTGGTTGTTCGCGCTGTTGGTTTCTGCGTTCGCGGGTGTTATTTGCGTGCGCGAGTGCGGATTCGGGTAGCGCGGGCTGTGGGGGAGGTCGCGGGGGTGGGCTGCGCGGCTGTTTTCTGCGTTCGCTGTCGTGATCTGCGTTCGCGGGTCGTTTCTGCGGTGTGTGGTTGTTCGCGCTGTTGGTTTCTGCGTTCGCGGGTGTCATTTGCGTGCGCGAGTGCGGATTCGGGTAGCGCGAGGGGAGGCGGCCTCGGTGAGGCGGGTGCGACGCAAGGCGCGGCAGTGACGCCGGGCGGCGCGCCGGGCGCCGCCCGACGCGGCGAAGCCCGGCGGCGCGCCGGCGCCGAGCGGCTCAGCGCGGCTGGGGCATCGACGACAGGAAGCGCTCGGGGTCGAGCTTCTTGTGGTGGCCCTTGTCCTTGCCCGCCGGCTTGCCGCCCACATAGAGCCAGCCAAGCAGCTTCTCGTTGTCGCGCAGACCGTGCACCTTCGCAACGGCTTCGTCACGCGTGTAGTGACCGGTGCGCCAGATGACACCCCACCCTGCCTCGTCCAGGAGCAGGCTGAGCGTATGCGCGACGCCGGCTGCCGTGGCCGCCTGTTCCCAGCGCGGCACCTTGCCGCTGGGGCGATAGCTGACGACGATCGCGATCAGCAGGGGAGCGCGCAGCGGCTTGGACGACATCTCCTTGTCGCCGTTGGCCTTGGCGATCGCGCGCCCAAGGGTTTCACGGTCGCCGTCGCGCAACTCGATCAGCCGCCACGGCCGCAGCGACGAGTGATCGGCCACGCGTCCGGCGGCGGCGACGAGCTCAGCGAGCTCGTCGTGCGACGGCGCCGCGTCGGTCACCTTCGACCAGGAGCGGCGCGCGTGCACCGCATCGATCGCGCTCACGCATCCTCTTCGGGCGTGAACTGCAGCGAGATGGAGTTCATGCAGTACCGGTCGCCGGTGGGCGTGCCGAAGCCATCGGGGAACACATGCCCCAGATGCGAGCCGCAGGCCGCGCACCGCACCTCGGTGCGTTCCATGCCCAGCGAGTGGTCTTCGATCAGCTGCACGGCTTCGGGGCGCACCGATTCGTAGAAGCTCGGCCACCCGCAATGCGAATCGAACTTGGTACCGCTGCGGAACAGCTCGGCGCCGCACGCGGCACAGGTGTACAGCCCCGCGCGATGCTCGTCGAGCAGTTCACCGGTCCACGGCCGCTCGGTCGCGGCTTCGCGCAGCACGGCGTACTGCGTCGAGTCCAGTTCTTCGCGCCACTGCTCATCGGTCTTGTTCACGGCGTATGTCATGGAAACCTCCTGCACCACCATTCAACCCGACATCAGCGCAGAGTGTTCCGGTCCCTCCACAATGGAAGAGTGCCCCGCGACCCCGAGATCGATGCCGTGCAGCAACGCTACCGCCGCTTCGCCGTCGATGAGGCGCCGCACCGCTCGCCGTTGTACGCGCAGTGGGCGGCTCGCGTCGCCCACGACGCCACCCTCGCCGCCGTGCTTGCCCGTGTTCCGGCAGCGCATCGATCGCCGCCGTTGGTCTTCGCGGTCGCGCGGATGCTGGGGTGCGGGCTCTGCGCGCCCGAGAAATGGGCCGCGTGGATGATCGCGAATGCCGACGCCGTCGTCGAGGCGGCATCGGAACGCGGCGTGCAGACGAATGAACCCCTGCGCTGCGCGGCGCTGCTGCCGGCGCTGAGCCGCATCGAAGGTCCGATCGCGTTGCTCGAGGTCGGGGCCAGCGCCGGACTGTGCCTGTATCCCGATCGCTACTCGTACCGATACCGCACCCCGACGCGCGTGGTGACCGTCGACCCCCACGACGGGCCGAGCGCGGTCGTGCTCGAGGCCCAGTGGCGAGGAGAGGCTCCGACGCTGCGCATGCCGCAGATCGTCTGGCGCGCCGGTATCGACCTGCAGCCCCGCGACGCGGCCGACCCCGCCGATCGCTCGTGGTTGACCGGCCTGGTGTGGCCGGGTGAGGGAGGCCGTGCACAGCGGATACGCGCCGCGCTCGATATCGTCGCCGCCGATCCGCCGCGGCTCGTCGCCGGTGACGCCACGACGGCTTTGTCGGGGCTGATGGCCGAGGCGCCCAAGACCGCCGCGCTTGTCGTGACGACTCCCGGTGTGCTCGCGCTCGTGCCGCGTGAAGGGCGTGAGCTGATCGTGGCGGCGGCGCAGAGCGGCGATCACTGGATCACGATGGATGCCGCGGGCCTGCACTCTTCGGTCGCCGGGCGGTGGGCGGCGCCCGAACCTGCCGCGGGGCAAGCGACGGCGCCTGGAGATCCGACGGAGCACGGCGCGCGGCATCCCGCACCCGAGTCTGCGCAGTGGCCCAACGGCGTGTTCGCGCTCGCGATTGACGGCGAGGTGATCGCCGCCGTCGACCCGCTGGGCGCGATCGTCGAGCCGATCGGGGCCGACCGGGAGTGGCATCCCGTCGACGCGTCGACAGACGGATAGCGTGGAGATGTGCCCCTGGACGACCGCGCTCGCGCTCTGCTCGACTTCGAGGCCGCGTGGCAACGCCACGGCGGCGCGAAGGAGGAAGCGATCCGCGCTGAACTGGGCCTGACTCCGGCCAGGTACTACCAGCTGTTGGGACGCCTGATCGACACTGAAGACGCCCTCGCGCACGACCCGATGCTCGTCAAACGGCTGCAGCGCATTCGTGACGACCGGGAGCGCTCGCGCCTGGCCCGCGCGTCGGGTGCTCTCTGACGACGCGGGGCGTGCATCCAGGCAAGCATCAGCGCGACAGGTACCATCGTGGGGTGCCGAAGCCGAGCTATCCGCGGGATCGTTTCGACGATGCTCCCGTCGAGGTCGATCGGGTCGGCGCGCACCGCGCCGAGAACCCGCATCTGCGCGCCGGAGTCATCGTGATCTGGGCGGCCGTGACCACCGTCGTGCTGATCGCGGTCGGCGTGGTGGGCACACTCGCGCTCACGGGGCGTTTCGGCACTCCGGCAGCAGGGCCCACGACGGCCGCACCCACCACGAGCGTGACTCCCGTGATCGACACCTCGTTCACGGTGCTGATCCTGAACGCCACCGGTGAAAGTGGGCAAGCCACCGTGGCGCAGGATGCCGTGGTGCGGGCAGGCTGGGATGTCGCCGACGTCCTGCCCAGCGAGGCCGGCTCGACCTACCCGACCACCACCGTCTACTACGCGGATGCCGCCGATCAGGCCGCCGCCGCGGGGCTTGCCAAGATCGTGGGGGCTTCGTCGGTGGTGCTCGATGACCAGTACCAGTCCACGACCGACGCGAAGGGCAAGCAGCTCACTGTCGTGTTGGGCACCGATCTGGTCGCGCCGTCTGGCTCGCCCACGCCGTGACACCCCCGTCGTCGGCTTGCACTCGGTAGGGGCGAGTGCCAGAATGAATTAGCACTCGCGTAGAGTGAGTGCTAATAGACCGTCAGCCAACGTCCGGGAGGGACGACACACACATGGCAAAGATCATCGCTTTCGACGAGGAGGCCCGCCGCGGCCTCGAGCGCGGCCTGAACACGCTGGCCGACGCCGTCAAGGTGACCCTGGGTCCCCGTGGTCGCAACGTCGTGCTCGAGAAGAAGTGGGGAGCCCCCACGATCACGAACGACGGCGTCTCGATCGCCAAGGAGATCGAGCTCGACGACCCGTACGAGAAGATCGGCGCTGAGCTGGTCAAGGAGGTCGCCAAGAAGACCGACGACGTCGCCGGTGACGGCACCACCACCGCCACTGTTCTGGCCCAGGCGCTTGTGCGCGAAGGCCTGCGCAACGTCGCGGCCGGTGCCGACCCGATCTCGCTCAAGAAGGGCATCGAGAAGGCCGTCGCAGCCGTCATCGAGGAGCTGCACGCTTCGGCCAAGGAGGTCGAGTCCAAGGAGCAGATCGCGGCCACCGCGTCGATCTCTGCGGCCGACTCCACCATCGGCGACCTGATCGCCGAGGCGATCGACAAGGTCGGCAAGGAGGGCGTGGTCACCGTCGAGGAGTCGCAGACCTTCGGCACCGAGCTCGAGCTCACCGAGGGCATGCGCTTCGACAAGGGCTTCATCAACCCCTACTTCGTCACCGACCCCGACCGCCAGGAGGCGGTGTTCGAAGACCCGTACATCCTCATCGCGAACCAGAAGATCGGCAACATCAAGGACCTGCTGCCCGTCGTCGACAAGGTGATCCAGGACGGCAAGGAGCTCGTCATCATCGCCGAGGACGTCGAGGGCGAGGCGCTGGCGACCCTGGTGCTGAACAAGATCCGCGGCATCTTCAAGTCGGTGGCCGTCAAGGCTCCCGGCTTCGGCGACCGCCGCAAGGCCATGCTCGGCGACATCGCTATCCTCACCGGTGGCCAGGTCATCACCGAAGAGGTCGGCCTCAAGCTCGAGAACACCACGCTCGACCTGCTCGGCCGTGCGCGTAAGGTCATCGTCACCAAGGACGAGACGACCATCGTCGAGGGTGCAGGTGAGCAGGACCAGATCGAGGGTCGCGTGACCCAGATCCGTCGCGAGATCGAGAACACCGACAGCGACTACGACCGCGAGAAGCTGCAGGAGCGCCTCGCCAAGCTCGCCGGCGGCGTTGCCGTCATCAAGGCGGGCGCGGCCACCGAGGTCGAGCTCAAGGAGCGCAAGCACCGCATCGAAGACGCCGTTCGCAACGCGAAGGCCGCCGTCGAGGAGGGTGTCGTCGCCGGTGGTGGCGTCGCGCTCATCCAGGCCGGTGCCAAGGCGTTCGGCAAGCTCGAGCTGACCGGTGACGAGGCGACCGGGGCGAACATCGTCAAGGTCGCCATCGAGGCGCCGCTGAAGCAGATCGCAGCGAACGCCGGCCTCGAGCCGGGCGTCGTCGCCCACAAGGTGGCGGGCCTGGAAGACGGTCACGGCCTGAACGCGGCCACCGGCGAGTACGGTGACCTGTTCGCGCAGGGCATCATCGACCCGACCAAGGTGACCCGCTCGGCGCTGCAGAACGCCGCGTCGATCGCCGGCCTGTTCCTGACGACCGAGGCCGTCGTCGCCGACAAGCCGGAGAAGGCTCCGGCCGCCCCGGCCGGCGACCCGACCGGTGGCATGGACTTCTGATCCCAGAAGCCGCACACGAAGCGCCCCTCCTTCGGGAGGGGCGCTTCGTCGTGTACGCCGGAATCAGCGCGGCGCGACGCCGCAGGATGCCGCAGCATCGGCCTGCCGCGTGTCGTCGGTGACGAACTCGCCGGCCCCTCGCGCAGCAATCGGAGCACGTGGCTTCACCGGAACAGGCTCGTGGTGTACTGCTCGGCTTCGGCATACTGGTGGCCGGCCGCGCTCAGCGCGTGGTTGATCGATGACAGCGCGTCTTCGACCTGCAGTTGCGTGGCCCGCCACTGGTCGACGACACCGCCGAACGCCGCCGAGGCCGCGCCCGTCCACGTCGCTTGCAGATCGGTGAGCTGGGCGAGCATCGCCTGCGTCTCGCCCTGAAGCCGGTCGATGGTGCCGCGTACGGCGGCGGTGGCGGAGAAGACGGCGTCGCTGTCGACGGAATAGACGGCCATGGTGTGCATCCCTTCATCGAGTGGGTGCTTCCACGTTAGGAGCGCGCACAGCATCCTCGCGCCCGGAAAAGACGATCCGTGGACAACGCGCGGTGCGGCCCCGGTTGGGGAGGAGACGCTACCGGGCCTCGGCGAGGGGGAACGAGACGCGGAACGTCGCCCCTCCGCCGGGCGTCTCGAGCACCGCGACCGACCCGTGCAGCGCCTCGACGATCGACGCGACGATCGACAGTCCCAGTCCCGACCCGCCCGTCTCGCGGGTGCGCGAGGTGTCGGCGCGCCAGAACCGCTGAAAGATCTGCTCGCGGATCTGCGGGGGGATCCCCTCGCCGTGGTCGACCACGGCGATCCAACCCGTGCCGGCTGCGGCATCCGTTCCCACCACCAGTTCGATGGGGGAGTCCTCGGGCGTATAGCGGCGGGCGTTGGCCAGCAGATTCGTCACGACCTGGCGGATGCGGTTCTCTTCGCCTATGACGATGGGCTGAGGGGCGGATGCCGCAGCCTCGGGCACGCGGATCGGCACGGTGGGCGGCATCTCGTCATCGGCGTCGGCGACGGCATCGGTGGGGCGCGGGCGGCGCCGCAGCAGCCGGGCCGCGCTCGGAATCCGCCGGTGGCGGCCGGTGGTGGTAGGAGGCTCTTGCGGGGCCGTGATCTCGGCCGGCGCAGCGCCGGTGTCACCGGTGGTGGTGTCGCGGACGCTGACCGGACGGGTCGGCGCGGTCGCGCCCAGGTCGAGGGCGGCGTCATGTGCGATGGGTCGCAGATCGACCGGGGCGATCTGCACCTCTTCGCGGCGATCGTCGAGGCGGGTCAGAGCGAGCAGGTCTTCGACCAGGGCGCCCATCCGCGTGGCCTCCTTCTCGATCCGCTCCATGGCCTGGGCGACGTCCTCGTCGTTGCGGATGGCGCCCATCCGGTACAGCTCGGCATAGCCGCGCACGGTCACCAGCGGCGTGCGCAGCTCGTGGCTCGCATCGCCGATGAAGCGGCGCATCTGCAGCACCGCGCCGTCGCTGCGCTTCATCGCCGCGTCGAGCTGGCCGAGCATGGCGTTGATGGCGATCTTCAACCGCCCCACCTCGGTGTGCTCGGGCTCGATGTTCGTCATGCGCTGGCTGAAGTCGCCGCCGGCGATGGCCATGGCGGTGGCCTCGACCTGGCCGAGACTGCGGAAAGCGAGGGTGACCAGCCAGCGGGTCACGAGGGCACCGGCGATGACGGTGATCAACGCGAGGATGCTGTAGATGCCCAGGAAGGTGCCGATGATGCGGTTGACCGAGGAGATGGGCAGCGCGACAAGCTGCGTGAACAGTGCGGGCCGGGTGTCGACCTGGAACGAGGCGACCGCCGCCCGGAACGGCACCCCGGTGCTGCCCTCGATGGTGAACGGCGCCGAACCGCGGATCGTGGCCTGCGGGAGGGTCAGCTGTGTCGGCAGCACGGGTGTGTTCAGTGCGCGCGGCCCGGTGGAGGCCACCAGCGAGCCGTCGGCGGCATACACCGCGATGAAGTAGCCCGAGTAGTCGACCGGCGCCGACGAGTTCGGGGTGAAGGTGACCGAGTCATCGGTCGCCGAGATGTCGAAGACGCTCTTGGCGAGGTCGGCTCCGGCCAGCTGCTGCACCTGGGCGTCGAGGTTCGCGTCCAGGGCATTGCGCAGGAAGATCATCGTGCCCAGGCCCGCGATGAAAAGTCCGATCGCCAGCACAGCCACCGTCACCCCGGTGACTTTGGCGCGCAGGCTCAGGCTGCGCCAGCCCCGGGTGACGACATCGGGTTGTCGGCTGGTCAGTGCACACCCCCGCGGTCGATCACGACGACTTGCCCGCCTTGAGCATGTAGCCGAAGCCGCGCTTGGTCTGGATCAGCGGCTCGGTGGAGTGCGGATCGATCTTGCGTCGCAGATACGAGATGTAGCTCTCGACGATGCCCGCGTCGCCGTTGAAGTCGTATTCCCAGACATGGTCGAGGATCTGCGCCTTGCTCAGCACGCGGTTCGGGTTGAGCATCAGGTAGCGCAGCAGTTTGAACTCAGTGGGGCTCAGGTCGATCTGCGTGTCGCCGACGAACACATCATGCGTGTCCTGGTCCATCGTCAGCTCTCCGGCGCGGATCACCGACTCTTCGTCGGTCTGCATCGTGCGACGCAGGATCGCCTGGATGCGTGCGACGATCTCGTCGAGGCTGAACGGCTTGGTGACGTAGTCGTCGCCGCCGGCGTTCAAGCCCTCGATCTTGTCTTCGGTCTCGTCTTTCGCGGTGAGGAAGAGGATGGGTGCGGTGTACCCCGCGCCGCGCAGGCGCTTGGTGACGCTGAATCCGTTCATGTCGGGCAGCATCACATCGAGGATGATGAGGTCCGGCTCCTCTTCGAGGACTGCGGAGATGGTCTGCGCGCCGTTGGCGACGGCGCGCACCTGGAAGCCTGCGAATCTCAGGCTCGTGATCAGCAGATCGCGGATGTTCGGTTCGTCATCGACGACAAGGATGCGCGGTGCGGTCATGTGCCCATTATGGTGACTGAGTCTCGGTCTGTGTGGGAGGTTCGCCGTCAGCGCTTATGCCTGCGCTGCGAATCTCGACGCAGCAGCCGCCATCTCGGGGCACCGGATGAGCGCATCGGGCATCTCCTGATCCTTCGAGCAAGCCCTCGATGAGGGCGGCGTTCACGGTGCAGACGAGGGTCGGGTGTCGATCGGCCAGGGCGTGGAACGGGCAGTTGCGCAGGGTGATGCCGTCGCGGTCGCCGGCATCGGGCGTGTATCCGCACACGCTGAGGGCGGTCTCGATCGTGCCGCAGTCGGCGCCGATCTCGCGCCCGAGGTCGCGGGCTTCGGATGCCGCGGCGGCGGCCACACTCGTATGCTCGCGGTCGGCGCGCTCGGCGCCGGCGGCCAGCAGCTCGGCGGCCAGTTCGTAGTGCCGCTCGGGGATCGACCCGATGAGCTCGGTGGTCACCGCGCGATAGAGCTTGGCCGGACGGCCCGCTCCCGGCCCGCTGCGGCCGGACAGGCGACGGTATTCGACGGTCAGCAACCCCGCGTCGACAAGCCGGTCGAGGTGGAAGGCGGCCGTCGAGCGGGGGAGCGCAGCCTCGGCTGCCGCGACATCTCGGCCCACGGCATCCTGCCCTCGCGCCACGATGTCGTAGATGCGCCGGCGCACCGGGTCGGCCAGGGCAGCGAGGGCCGCGGCGCGGTTGACGGCGAGGACGCTCATCGTCCCAGATTACTCTAAAAATCTGAATCTTGACAAAAGAATCGCGGGGTCATACCGTCAGATCAGGCGTACGACGAGAGGAGCCCATCATGGCTGGCATGGTCATCATCGGAGGAGGCCTGGCCGCAGGCACCGCCGCCGAGACGCTACGCAGCGAGGGATATGACGGCGAGGTCACCGTGGTGACCGACGAGGCACACACTCCCTACCAGCGCCCGCCACTGTCAAAGGGCTTTCTCAAGGGCGATGAAGGACTCGACGCGGTCATCCTGCACCCTGACGACTGGTACCGCGAGCAGCGGATCGACGTGCGTACCGCCACAAGCGCCACGGCGGTGCATCCCGATGCGCACACCGTCGACCTCGACGATGGCACGCAGCTGAACTACGACAAGCTGCTGCTGGCGACCGGTTCGTCGCCGCGCGTGCTGCCGATCGCCGGGCACGATCTTGCCAGCGTGCACATGCTGCGTCGGCTCGACGACTCCGAGGCGCTGAAGGCACGGCTGGGCGCCGGTGGCGCAAAGCTCGTGTTGATCGGGTCGGGGTGGATCGGCATGGAGGTGGCCGCCACGGCGCGTCAGCTCGGCAACGAGGTGACGATCCTCGAGCGCGACCCGATTCCGCTGGCCGTGGCTCTCGGCGACGAGATGGGAGGCGTCTTCCGCCGGCTGCACGAGGAGAACGGCGTCGATCTGCGCACCTCGGTGAACGTGGAAAGCATCGAGGGCACCGACCGGGCCACCGGTGTGGTCGTCGATGGGCAGAGCGTGCCTGCCGACCTGGTACTCATCGGCGTCGGGGCGATCCCCAACACCGCTCTGGCCGAAGCCGCCGGCATCGACGTCGAGAACGGCATCCTCACCGATGCGTCCCTGCGCACGAGCGCGACCGATGTGTTCGCGGCCGGCGATGTCGCCAACGCCCTGCATCCGGTGCTCGGGCATCGGCTGCGCAGCGAGCACTGGGCGAATGCCCTGGGCGCCGGTCCGGTGGCGGCCAAGGCGATGCTGGGACAGGATGCCGCGCACGACATGATCCCGTACTTCTACACCGACCAGTTCGATCTGGGGATGGAGCTGTCGGGCTTTCCGCCGCTGATGCGCGATGCCGAACTGGTCATTCGCGGCGACCTGGCCCGGCGCGAGTTCATCGCGTTCTGGATGCAGGGCGCGCGCGTGGTCGGCGGCATGAACGTGAACATCTGGGATGTCAACGAGACGGTGCAGCAGCTGATCCGTTCGGGCGCGGGCATCGACCCGCGTGCCCTTGCCGACACCGAGGTGAGCCTGGACAGTCTGGTCACCGCGTGATCGTCGAGCCGGCTCTGACGACGCCGGTGCGGCGTCTGGGGGAGAGGGAGATCGACTTCTCGCGGCGGATCGCCGTCATGGCGATAGTGAATCGCACCCCCGACTCGTTCTACGACAACGGTGCCACGTTCGGGCTCGAGGCGGCGGTTGCGTCGGGCACGGCGGCATTCGACGCGGGCGCCGATCTCGTCGATGTGGGCGGCGTGAAGTTCGCTCCGGGACCGCCACTGCCCGTCGACGAAGAGCTCGCACGGGTTCTTCCCGTCGTGCGCGCACTCGCACCGGCGGGCCCGGTCAGTGTCGACACATTTCAGCCGGCGGTGGCCGAAGCGGCCATCGCGGCAGGCGCCGCGGTGATCAACGACACCACCGGCGTGCACGACCCCGCGATGGCCGATGTGGTCGCCGATTCCGGGGCGACGCTGGTGATAGCGCACAGCCTGGCCGCTCCCCGCACACAGCTGCCGCAGCCGCACTACGACGACGTGGTCGCCGAGGTGGTGGCGTTCCTGCGCGAGCGGGTCGATCTCGCCCTCGCGCACGGAGTGCCGCCCGAGCGGATCGTCATCGACCCCGGACACGACCTCAACAAGAACACCCGGCACTCGCTCGAGCTCACCCGTCGGCTGGGCGAGCTGACGGCGTTCCGCCTGCCGATGCTGGTCGCCCTCTCGAACAAGGACTTCGTCGGCGAGACCCTCGACCGTCCCCGCGACGGGCGGCTCTCGGGCTCGTTGGCGGCGGCCGTGTTCTGCGCGACGCAGGGTGCACGCATCGTGCGCGCGCACAACGTCGCCGAAACCGTCGACGCCCTGCGGATGGTCGAGGCGATCCTGGGGTGGCGCGAACCGGCGTTCGTGCTGCACAACACCCGGCCGGAGGGCAACACGTGATCACCGACGACGAGCTGCGGCGCGCGTATGCGCTCGATGACCGGCAGACGCCGCGGGTGCGGCTGAACTTCGTGTCGTCGGCCGATGGCGCCGTCACCCTCCGCGGGCGCAGCGGGACGCTGGGCGGCGACACCGATCGCCGCCTGATGCAGGTGCTGCGCGAGCTGGCCGACGTCGTGCTGATCGGGGCGGGCACCGTTCGTGCCGAAGGATATGCCGGCGTGGCCCCCCGCGTGGCGATCGTCAGCGCGCGGCTCGAGCTCTCACCCGATGACGCGGTGTTCGCCGGCGCCGCAGCCCGGCCGCTGGTGGTGACTTCGGCGGCCTCGCCACCGAGCCGTCGCGCGGCGCTGGCGGGCGTGGCCGACGTGCTGGTGTGCGGCCAGGAATCCGTCGAGCTGCCGGCGATGGTGCGTGAGCTGGCGGGTCGGGGCATGCCGCAGATCCTCTGCGAGGGCGGCCCGCACCTGTTCGGCTCGCTGTTGGATGCCGACCTCGCCGACGAGCTGTGCCTGACGGCATCGCCGCGGCTGGTCGGCGGCGTCGCCGGGCGCATCACGCAGGGAGCGGCCGAGGTCGACCGCGGGTTCGCCCTGCGCGGGGTGCGCCACGACGACGAGGGGTTCGTGTTCCTGCGCTACGCGCGGTGAGCCAGGCTCAGGCGGCGGCCAGCTGGTCGGCGTCGAGGATCGTGTAGCTGTAGCCCTGTTCGGCCAGGAACCGCTGGCGATTCTGGGCGAAGTCCTGGTCGACGGTGTCGCGCGCGATGAGGGTGTAGAAGCTCGCGGTGTGCCCCGACTCCTTCGGGCGCAGCAGCCGCCCGAGACGCTGGGCCTCTTCTTGCCGTGAGCCGAACGACCCCGACACCTGAATGGCCACGGATGCCTCGGGCAGATCGATCGAGAAGTTGGCGACCTTCGAGACCACGAGAAGCTCGATGCTGCCCTCACGGAATGCCTGGTACAGCTGCTCGCGTTCATCCACCGGGGTCTGCCCGGTGATCTTGGGGGCATCGAGGGCCTCGGCCAGCGTGTCGATCTGGTCGAGATACTGGCCGATCACGAGAATGCGCTCACCGCGATGGCGGGCGACCAGGTCGCGCACCACGCTGATCTTCGCGGGGGCGGTCGCCGCCAGACGGTAGCGGTCTTCATCGGCGGATGCCGCATATTCGAGCCGATCGCCCTCGGGCAGATCCACCCGCACCTCGTAGCAGACGGCGGGGGAGATGAAGCCCTGCGATTCGATCTCCTTCCAGGGCGCATCGAATCGCTTGGGGCCGATGAGGCTGAACACATCGCCCTCGCGGCCGTCTTCGCGCACGAGCGTCGCGGTCAGACCCAGCCGGCGCCGCGCCTGCAGATCGGCGGTGAGCTTGAACACGGGGGCCGGCAGCAAGTGCACCTCGTCGTAGACGATCAGGCCCCAGTCCAGGGCGTCCAGCAGGGCGAGGTGCGCATACTGGCCCTTCCGCTTTGCGGTGAGGATCTGATAGGTGGCGATGGTGACCGGCTTGATCTCCTTCATCTGCCCCGAGTACTCGCCGATCTCCTCTTCGGTCAGCGTGGTGCGGCGCAGCAACTCATCGCGCCACTGCCGTGCGCTGACGGTGTTGGTCACCAGGATCAGCGTGGTCGTCTTCGTCTCGGCCATCGCCCCGGCGCCCACGAGGGTCTTGCCGGCGCCGCAGGGCAGCACGACCACGCCAGAGCCGCCGCCGGTGAAGGTGGAGACGGCGGTGTGCTGATACGGCCGCAGGTGCCACCCGTTCTCGACCAGATCGATGGGATGCGGGGTTCCCGGCGTGTAGCCGGCGAGATCTTCGGCGGGCCAGCCGATCTTCAACAGCTCCTGTTTGATGGCCCCGCGCGCCCACGCGTCGATCACGTAGGCGTCCGGGGCGGGGTGCCCGATCAGCAGGGGCTGGATGGGCTTGTTCTTGGTGACCTCGGCCAGCACCGCGGCATCCGTCGACCGCAGCACCAACAGTCCTTCGTCGTCGCGCTCGATGACCAGCCGCCCGTAGCGGTTCACGCTCTCGCGGATGTCGATCGACACCGACGGCGGCACCGGGAACTTCGACCAGCGGTCCAGCGTCGCCAGCATGTCATCGGCCTCGTGCCCGGCGGCACGGGCGTTCCACAGACCCAGCCGCGTGATGCGGTAGGTGTGGATGTGCTCGGGTGCGCGCTCGAGCTCGGCGAAGATCGCCAGTTCGTGGCGAGCGGTCTCGGCGTCGGGATGCGCCACCTCGAGCAGCACTGTGCGGTCGCTTTGGACGATGAGGGGGCCGTTGGACATAAGGGTCTATTCTACCCGGGCGCTGCGGCCTACCGGGGCCGCACGGCCACGATGCTCGACACCGGAAGCGTGCGTTCGACGTCGGCGCCGCGGTCGCGTCCGCGCAGGCGTCCGCCGCCCAGACCGCTGGCCTCCATCGCGAACTCCCGCTCATCGCCGCCGGGCAGCCGCACGGTCACCACGATCTCGCTGCGGGCGCGCACCGCCTGGTCGAGCTCGCGCTGCAGCCAGGCACGGTCGGCGTCGCCGCCCGAGTGTGCGATGAGCTCCGAGGCCACCGGCAGCAGCGCCGCCCAGGGCTCGGACCGCGCGGCGGCCGTCAGCGGGGCGCGGCGTCGATGCAGGGGCACCGGCTGCCCGATCTCGTCGACTGCTATCACCGGGTAGCGGGCATCGGCGAGCGTCCAGAACACCGCATCGCGCGAGACGCGCGAGACGAGGGCGTCGTCATCGCGGACGAGCCCGATCGCGCGCAACGCCTGGTCGACGGCGAGAGTGTGCAGCAGACGCGGTTCGGCGCTGGTGACCCGCGTGCGACCCGACACGTCGGTTCCGACCCGGATGAGTCCGTGCCGTGCCTCGGCCTGGTCGATGAGGTACTCCAGGGGCTGCGGAATGCCGGTCAACGACAGTTCGGACAGAAAGGCGCGCAGGGATGCCGCATCCTCACCGCCGGCGATGGCAGCCGCCAGTGAATCGGCGCTGAACCGGTACGTGGATGCCTGGGCCACCGACTCGCGGATCGCCATGGTGCGCAACCGCAAGTCGAGCCCTGATCGCAGCGGCCCGGGCGCGATCGCGCTCAGATCTGCCTGGAGGTAGATCTTGTCGATCTCGTCGGGAACGAGCGGTGTCAGCGCGGCCAGCTCGGGGTCACCGCCCGCGCGCAGCGGCGTCGTCCAGGCAGGCTCGGCACCGTCACGGTCGTACAGTCCCCAGCGTTCGGCGCGCCGGCGGAGAAGTTCGACATGGGCGGGCCAGTCGTCGTCGAGGGGGAGCAGTGCGCTCCATGCCCCCGGCGGCAGGTACCCGTCGCCGAGGGTGCGCACAGCCGCCGGCAGCGCATCGCGCCACGCCGTGGCCACCGCTGCCCAGCGTGCGACCAGGCCCCCGGGCAGCCAGGCGTCGCCGACGTCGGTGACCAGCCATTCGCGCCCGGCCAGGGCCAGCAGCCCGGCCGCATCGGCCAGGGCGAGCAGGTCGTCGAGTTCGGTGGCGGTCTGCACGATGTGGGCGTCGAGCAGTCGCCGTCGGTCGACCGCGGTGACAGCGCCGGCGCCGGTCACGGTCAGCGGCTGGTCGCGGCTCAGCGCCACGACGTCGGTCAGGGTGCGCACCGCTGCCGCCACCTGCTCGGCGACCGTCGCCGCATGACGTTCGTCTGCGCGGGCCGGATCGCCCGGGGATGAGCCGGTGGCGACGGCCTCCGGATGCGTCGTGAGCGCCTCGCCGAGCCGGGTGGCCACGACCGCGAACGCGCGGCCGTCGGCGCGCACAAGCGCGAGTTCTTCCAGGGGAACGCGTGCGTCGCCGGTGACAGGATCGCCGGCTGCGGCATCCAATGCCTGCAGCACCGGACGCGCGAGGCGGGTCAGCGCACGGTCGATGGATGCGGCATCCAGCAGCGCCTCTGCCGCGTCGAAGCAGTCGTGCCATCCGACCGAGGCGGGCACCCCGCGCGCATGCAGCAGCCGGGCGAGCGCCTCGGGCTCGATACCTGCCAGCTGGGTCGCCAGCGCGCGTTCATCGGAAGTGTGGGCCACGTGGGTCTCAGCGCGCCTTGTTCGCTCGCGCCCTTCGCACGAAGCTCATGATGATGACCGCGAGGATCATCAGGAACGCCAGGATCGGACCGATGTAGACGGCGATGCCGACCGCCGGCCAGGCGCCCTGATCGAACTTCGCGTGCATCGCCGAGCCGATCATGATCGCGAAGAAGCAGCCGACGGACAGCACGAGCAGCCCGAGGGCTGTGAAGGACAGGATCCGGTCGATCCGGCGAACCGGGACGTCTCCGGACGGAGTGGGCGCGCTCATCGCTTTCAGCCTACTCGCCGCTCGGCGTGCCGTAGTCTTGGTGGCGGGACCTGCGGGTCCTTTTCGTTCCACTCAGCTCGCGCGCCCTCCGGCGCGCGCCGTGTTCGTGCGAGGTACTCATGCCCACCGGCAAGGTCAGGTTCTACGACGAGGAGAAGGGCTTCGGCTTCATCTCCTCTGACGACGGTCAGGATGTCTTCCTGCACGCCACGGCCCTGCCCGCGGGAGCCGTGGTCAAGGCGGGCTCACGCGTGGAGTTCGGGCTGGCTGACGGACGCCGTGGACCCCAGGCACTGTCGGTTCGGCTGCTCGAGGCGCCGGTGAGCCTTGCCAAGCGTTCCCGCAAGCCGGCCGACGATATGGCCGTCATCGTCGAAGATCTCGTCAAGCTCCTCGACGGCATCGGCGGCGACCTGCGCCGCGGCCGGTATCCCTCGGGCGGGCAGTCCCGCAAGATCGCCGCCCTCCTGCGCAAGGTGGCCGATGACTTCGATGCCTGAGACCCCGGGGCCCTCCGAGACGCCCGGCGTCGTTGCCGACGACCGGCTCTTGGCCGCGCACGATCTCGCCCGCGCCGCGTTGTACGAGGTGACCACCCCGGCGGCGGTGGGTGAGCCGGCCGGCTACACCGTCGAGTCCGACGGCGTGGTCTCGCTGCGCTTCACCAACCGGATGCCCGGGTACCCGGGGTGGTTCTGGACCGTCAGCGTGGCCGCAGTCGAGGGCGCCGAACCCACGGTGCTCGAGGTCGAGCTGCTGCCCGGCGACGAGGCGCTTCTGGCACCGGAATGGGTGCCGTGGGCCGTGCGGCTCGCCGAATACCAGGCACAGCAGACGGCGACCGCCGAGGCGGCAGCCGAAGACGAAGATTCCTCAGACGCCGACGATTCCGATGACGACGAGTCCGGTGAAGACCTCGACTTCGACGAGGACGACCTTGAAGACGTCGATGATCTGGATGCGGCGGATTTCGATGAGGACGGCTCGCCGATTCTGCACGCGGGCGATGTGGACGGCGTCGACATCGACGAGCTCGACGAGTCGGCAGACGACGAGGATTCAGACGACGACGATGCCGACGACGAGGCCGACGACGAGGAGTCCGATGACGACGACCTCGACGAGGACGCCGACCGGGAGTGACCGGGCGCTCTCGCGCTACTGCGCGAGGCGCTCCACGGTGTAGTCGATGCAGCGCGTGAGCGCACGCACGTCGTCGGGCTCGATCGCCACGAACGTCGCGACGCGCAGCTGGTTGCGCCCGAGCTTGCGATACGGCTCGGTGTCGACGATGCCGTTGGCGCGCAGCGAGGCGGCCACGGCCGCGGCATCCACCGACTCATCGAAGTCGATCGTGACCACGACCGGTGAACGGTCGGCGGCATCGGCGGCGAAGGGCGTGGCGTAGGCGGATGCCTCGGCCCACGCGTATAGCGCGTCGGAGGACTCCTTCGTGCGGGCACCGGCCCATGCCAGTCCGCCGTTGCCGTTGATCCAGCGCACCTGCTCGTCCATCAGCAGCAGTGTGGACACCGCCGGCGTGTTCAGGGTCTGGTTCAGCCGCGACTGGTCGACGGCCGTCTTCAGGTCGAGGAACGCCGGAATGTAGCGGTCGGTCGCCGCGATGCGCTCGATGCGCTCGATGGCCGCGGGCGAGACCGCCGCGAACCACAGGCCGCCGTCGGAGGCGAAGTTCTTCTGCGGGGCGAAGTAGTAGACGTCGGTCTGGGTCACGTCGAAGTCGATGCCGCCGGCGGCGCTTGTCGCATCGATCACGGTCAGCGCGCCCTCGTCGCCGTGCACGCGCTCGATAGGCGCGGCCACGCCGGTCGAGGTCTCGTTGTGCGGGCCGCCGTACACGTCAACGCCGGCCACCGGCTCGAACCGCGCGCGCGTTCCCGGCTCGGCCGTGCGCACGTCGGGCGCCTCCAGCCAGGGAGCGGCGGCGGCCTTGGCGAACTTGCCGCCGAACTCGCCGAACTGCAGGTTCTGCGCGCGCCGTTCGATCAGGCCGAACGCGGCGGCATCCCAGAAGGCGGTCGACCCGCCGTTGGCGAGGATGATCTCGTACCCGTCGGGCAGCCGGAACAGTTCGGCCAGGCCCGCGCGCACGCTGCCGACGAGGTTCTTCACCGGAGCCTGGCGATGCGAGGTGCCGAGAATGGCGGCACCCGGGCCTGCGAGCGCCTGCACCTGCTCGGGGCGCACCTTTGACGGGCCGCACCCGAAGCGTCCGTCGGCGGGCAGAAGTTCGCTGGGCAGAGTGACGTGGGCCATGCAGCGATTCTACGGCGGCGGGATGCCGCGCCCCGACGTGTGACGGCGTGCGACGGGCCGCCGGGCCGCCGGTAGGCTAGGAGGTCTACGGAGGCGGAGGAGACGATGGTAGACCTCATCGACACCACGGAGATGTACCTGCGCACGATCCTCGAACTCGAGGAGGAGAACATCGTGCCGCTGCGTGCACGCATCTCCGAGCGCCTCGGCCACTCCGGACCCACCGTCTCGCAGACCGTCGGTCGCATGGAGCGCGACGGGCTGGTCATCGTCGCCGATGATCGCCACCTCGAGCTGACCGACTCGGGTCGCTCCAAAGCCGTCGACGTCATGCGCAAGCACCGACTGGCCGAACGACTGCTCTCCGATGTGATCGGTCTGGACTGGGCCTATGTGCACGAAGAGGCCTGCCGCTGGGAGCACGTGATGAGCGAGCAGGTCGAGCGTCGCCTGGTCGATCTGCTCGGTCACCCCACCGAGTCGCCCTATGGCAACCCGATCCCGGGGCTTGATCAGCTGGGGGGCGTGGCCTCGATGACCTTTGAACAGGGCGTCGTCGGGCTGGTGCGCAAGCTCGACGCCGACGGCGGGCCGATTCGCGGCACCGTGCGGCGCCTCGCCGAGCCGGCGCAGGTCGACCCCGAACTGCTCGATCAGCTGCGCGAGGCCGGGGTCGTGCCGGGCGCGACCGGCCAATACCAGTACAGCGAGGGCTATGTGCTGGTGCAGATGGACGGCAACATCGAAGGCCTGGAGCTGCCCGTCGAGGTCGCCTCGCACATCTTCCTGGTCGACGAGACCGACTGATTGCGCCCACCCACCGGCTCGAGAGCGTGACTTATTCGTTACCTTCGGGTAGCCTCGAACAGTCCGCCGGCTAGAAGCCGGTCGGTGGATGTCTGCAGGGATCGCCTCACCGGCTCGTCGTTTCTGCAGTCCACATCGCCGGGGAATCCCGATTCCTCTGCCCGCATCCCGACGAGCCCGTAACCGGTTCCGGCCGGATGCGGAGGTCACGGAGGACAGCTTTTGGCTGAACAGCACGACTCGACCACCGACCACGACGAGCCGACCGCAGTGACGCGTTCCCGACGCAGCCTGCGCGCCGCGGCGGCTGCCGCACCCGTCTCGCATCGCGCGAAGACGGCGCCGGCGACCACATCGGCGACGCGAGCCGGGTCGGTGAAAAAGCACCGCTCGGCGGGCAGCCGAGTGGCGGTTCTCGGTGTGATCACCGCCCTGGTCGGGTCGGTCGCGATCCCGGCCTTCGCCGCCGCCGGGCAAGGCGCCCCCGAGGCGCGCACCGTGCAGCAGCAGGCCGCCGCCGACGCGCAGTCGCTCGTGGTGGCATCCGAGCACGAATCCACCGAGCTCAGTCGCAGCAGCTACTCGGCGACCACGGCCGACGAGATTGCGAAGAAGAAGGCCAAGGAAGCCGCAGCCGCCCGCGCGAAGGCTGCCGCGCGCGTCGCCTCGTACACCGCGCAGAGCGTCGATCTGAGCCTGACCGGGCCCGGCAGTGGCGATATCCGCTGGCCGCTGGCCAAGATCAACCACATCGGCGACGGGTTCCGCGCCCGCGGCGGCGAGCACGACGGCGTCGATCTGCTCACCGACGGGGGCACCCCGATCTTCGCGGCCACCTCGGGCACGGTGAAGGTCTCGAGCGAGGGGTACTACGGCTACGGCGTGGCGATCACCATCGAGACGGTGATCGACGGCAAGAAGATCACCACGCTCTACGGCCACATGCGCTACGGCAGCCGCCAGGTGGTCTCGGGTCAGAAGGTCAAGGTCGGCCAGCTCATCGGCCTGGTCGGCAGCACCGGCCAGTCCACAGCGAACCACCTGCACTTCGAGGTCTGGTTCAACGGCACCAAGGTCGACCCGCTGGCCTGGCTGCGCGCCAACGCCGGCTGAGGCATCCGCTCCGACACGCCGCCGCGCGCCGGCGACCCCACCCTCGCCGTGGCGGGGCTAATCTGTTCCCGGACGCCGAGATCCTCGCGAAAGGGACGCCGATGAACGTGTGCACACCCCGCATCCGCACCATGGATGCGCTCGGGCTGCTCGTTCTCCGGCATCATGAGAGCGGATGCCGCACCCTGCGTGCGGCGTGCGGGCGCCGTCTGTAGACGGCGCTTTTTTCATCCCTGCGCGGGGAACGAGACGTCTTCGAACCCGACCGTCCGGAAAGCCGTTTCGGACCGATCGTGAGGATGACGGATGCGCACACTGGTGTTGAACGCAGGATACGAGCCGCTGGCGGTCGTGTCGTTTCGCCGGGCTCTGGTCCTGGTGATGAACGACAAGGCGGCCATCATCGAGCGCGACGAGGACAATCCGGTGCTCGCCGCCGGCGGATCGTTCGACAGACCCGCAGTCATCATCCTCACCAGATACGTCCACCTGCCGCAGTCGGGTCGTGTACCGGTGACCCGCCGCGGGGTGCTGCGGCGCGACGGTTTCCGCTGCGCGTACTGCGGAGGGTACGCGGCCACGATCGACCACGTGCAGCCGCGCTCGCGTGGCGGGGCCGACAGCTGGGAGAACCTCGTCGCCTGCTGCCAGCGCTGCAACAACGTGAAGGGTGACCGCACACCGCAGGAGATGTCGTGGCGGCTGCGCTTCGCGCCGCGTCCGCCGCACGGACCGTCGTGGTCGATCCGAGGCACGGAGCGCACCGATCCCTGTTGGGAGCCGTATCTCGCACTCGCGGCGTGACACCCTGCGGCGGGGTCTGCGTTCGCATCCCGAGAAGAGTATGTTCGCTGCTGGCGGGCTCCGCCGTTGCCGCCGATGCGCGGTGGTCGGGCGGCCCGTACCGGACAGGAGGGTGATTCATGCATCTGTCGGTCGCAGGAAGCACGGCGCGAGTACACGGCACCGTCCGGGTACCCAACTCGAAGTACCACGCGCATCGTGCGCTCATCCTGGCTTCGCTCGCACCCGGCACCAGCCGCATCACCGGGCTCAGCGATGCACGGCACGTGCAGTACACGGTGGATCTGCTGCGTGCGCTGGGTATCACCGTCGAGATCGAGGGTGACACCTTCGTCGTGCATGGCGGCGCCTATCGGCCGCGGCGCGATCATGTCACGGTGGGCAGCTCGGGAACGACCCTGTACTTCATGGTCGGCCTGGCAGCACTGGCCGACCGCGACGTGCTCGTGACGGGTCAGAAGTATTTCGACCGGCGTCCGATCGGGCCGCTGCTGCGCGCGCTGCGGGAGCTGGGGGTGGATGTCAGCTCACCGACCGACTGCCCGCCCATTCAGGTGCGGCACGGCCGGCCGACCGGGGGCACGGTGCACATCGCCGGCACCCTGTCGCAGTGGATCTCGGCTCTGTTGCTGATAGCGCCCTTCGCCGCGGCACACACCACGGTGATCGTGGACGGCCCGTTCAACGAGCGCAGCTACGTCGATCTGACCGTGCGCATGATGGCCCAGTTCGGCCTGAATGTGGCGGTCTCGGCGGACGGACGTCGGTACGACATCGCGCCGGGCCAGGTCGCGCACCCCGCCGACCTGCAGCTGCCGCCCGACATCGGCTCGGCCGCTTTCGGGCTGGCCGTGGCCGGCATCCGGCCCGCCGATGTCGTGCTGACCGGACTGCCGAGCATCGACCCGGCCGACGTGGATCATCCCGAAGCCGAGTTCCTGCGGATCGTCCGCGCGATGGGTCTGCCGATGGAGGTGGATGCGGCGGCCGGCGCGGTGCGGGTGCGCCACGACGGTGCCCGGCTGCAGGCCACCGAGGTGGATTGCCGCGCCGTGCCCGACATGCTCCCCGTGCTGTCGACGATGGCGGCGTTCGCCGAGGGAGAGAGCGTCTTCCACAATGTCGAGCACGTGCGTCTGAAGGAGTCCGACCGGGTGCACGCGATGCTGCAGCTGAACGAGATGGGCGCGCAGCTCGACTTCGACGGCACCGACCTGCGGGTGCGTGGCGTGCCGCAGCTGCGCGGCGCGCACCTGTCGTCGTTCAACGACCATCGCGTGCTGATGTCGCTGGCCGTGGCCGCCTCGGCGGCATCCGGTCGATCCACCCTCACCTTTCCCAACGCCTACCGCATCTCGTACCCGCAGTTCCTCGACGCGATGGCAGATCTGCACGTGGACATGCAGGTGGAGAAGGGGCCGGCGCGCCCGACCGGTCGACGTCGCCCGCCCGCCGGCACTGCCGACGAGGCCGCGCGTATCACCGGGGCACAATGGATCCGCCGGTGGGCCGACGAGCGGCCGCACTCGCTGGCCCTGGTGGATGCCGCGCCCGACCGCACCACGCGCATGACGTGGTCCGAGCTCGACCATGCCGTCGACAAAGCGGCGGCCCTGCTGATCGAACTCGGCGTGCAGTCCGGCGATCGCGTGGCCGTGCAGCTGCCGAACTGCTCGGGATTCGTCGTCGCCGCCGCCGCGGCATCCCGCATCGGCGCCGTGATCTGCCCGATCATGCCGATCTTCCGGCAGCGCGAGGTCGCGTTCGCGCTGAAGCGCTCGGGCGCGAAGCTCGTCATCGTCGCCGACAACTTCCGCGGGCGTCAGCACGACCACGAACTGGCCGACATCCTCGCCGGGCCCGAGGCCTCCGAGCTGGCCGTCGAACACGTGCTCGTCATGCACCTGACCCCCGGGGTCGCTCACGTACTGCCGCCGTGCGACAACCCCGATGTCACCTGGAACGCGTGGCACCGCGCCTCGGCCTGGGTCACGGTGGATCGGGCGGCCCTCGACGCACGGGCGCCCGCGCCGCAGGATGCCGCCCAGCTGCTCTTCACGTCGGGGACTTCGGGCGAGCCCAAGGGCGTGCTGCACACGCACGAGAGCCTGAGCCGGGCGGCCTGGATGGAGATCGAGCAGCTGCCGCTGAACTCGACCGACTCGGTCTACATCCCCTCGCCGCTGGCGCACCAGACCGGCTTCCTGTACGGAATGTGGCTGGCCTGGGTGCTCGGCGTGCCCGAGATCGTGCAACGGGTGTGGAACGGCCGGCAGGCCCTGGAGATCCTGGAGGCATGGGAGGGCACCTTCGTGCAGGCGGCCACACCGTTTCTGACCGACCTTGTGCGCGAGGTCGAAGCCGGCGCCCCCGCCCCGCGTGCACTGCGCATCTTCGTCGCGACCGGCGCCGCGGTGCCGCGGGCACTGGCCGAACGGGCGACCCGGGTGCTGGGAACGGCCGTGTGCGGCGCGTTCGGAACCACCGAGACGGGGCTGGCAGCACTGTCGACACCCGCGGATCCGGCAGGCAAGGCGTGGGGCACCGACGGCAAAGCGCTGCGCGATGTGCGGCTGCGGATCGTGGACGACGACGGGCACCTCGTCGCCGCCGGTGTTGAGGGCAACTTCGAACTGACCTCGCCGACCGTCTTCGGCGGGTATCTGGATCGTCCCGATCTGAGCGCCGAAGCCTTCGCCGCCGACGGCTGGTACCGCACGGGCGATCTCGCCGTGATCGACGACGACGGATTCCTGCACATCACCGGTCGCGTGCGCGACGTGATAAACCGCGGCGGAGAGAAGGTGCCGGTCTCCGAGATCGAACAGCTGCTGTACCGGCACGAGGCCATCGATGACGTCGCCATCGTCGCGATGCCCGATGAGCGGCTGGGGGAGCGCGCCTGCGCCTTCGCCGTCCTGGTACCGGGTGCGACGCTGAGCTTCACGAAGCTGCAGAACTACCTCGACGACAACCGGGTGTCCAAGAGCTATTGGCCCGAGCGCCTCGAGATCGTCGACAGCCTGCCGCGAAACGCCGTCGGCAAGGTGCAGAAGTTCCTGCTGCGCGAACGCGCCGCCACGCTCAAGCCGCAGCGCTTGACCACCCTGACCGACACCGACAAGGAGGACCCCCTCGATGACCAGCATCCCGGTCACGCTCGACGGACGTGGAAGCCGAATAGAACAGCCTGAATACGACGCGCTCGTCGAAGAAGTCACCCGCTGGGTGCGCGGACCGGGGGAGGAGTGGGCCGAGAAGATCGAGGCGACCGGGACGGTTCCGCGCGAGTTGTTCGACCAGCTGAAGCAGCGCGGCTATCTGAGCATGGCAGCACCCCGTGAGCTGGGCGGACGGGGGCTCGCCTTCAGCCAGTGGATGGGGCTGATGGAGGTCTTCTCCCGTTCGCATGCGTCGATAAGGATGCTGGTGCACGTGCTCAACGGCACGTGGCGGGCCATCAACCCGCACGTGAGTGCTGCGCAGCGCGAGAAGTTCGTCGTGCCGATGGTCGCCGGCGACATCCTGGTCGCCTTCACCCTCACCGAGCCCGGCAACGGCACCGGCGCCGACCTGAGCTGCACAGTGCGCCGCGAGGGCGACAGCTATCTTCTGAGCGGCCGCAAGCACCTGATCACCTTCGGCGTGAACTGCGACTACTGGCTGCTGTTCGCACGGCTGGAGGGCAGCGCCGGCAAGGACGGAGTGGTCGCGCTGCTCGTCGACCGGCACGCGCCCGGTGTCGAGGTGGAGGACACCTCGCAGACGATGGGCGTGCACGGCACCGATCACGCGAGTCTGCGCTTCACCGACACCCCGGTGCCCGTCGACCAGCGCGTGGGCGAAGAGGGCGACGGGCTGCAGATAGCGCTGGGGGGCTTTCTCACCCCGAGCCGCATCTCTGTGGCGATGAGCTGTGTGGGCCTGGCCGAGCGCGCGCAGGAACTGGCCGTCGACTATGCGACCACGCGGGTCACGTTCGGCAAGCCGATCTCATCACGGCAGGCGATATCGTTCATGATCGCCGAGAACGAGGCCGACATCCAGGCGGCCAAGCAGCTCGTGCTGCATGCGGCCCGGGAGTGGGAGCGGGATGCACCGCAGGCCCCCGCACTGTCGTCGATGGCCAAGATGACGGCGGTGGACATGCTCACACGCGTCACCGACAAAGCCCTGCAGGTGCACGGCGGCGTCGGGTACTGGAAGAGTTCGCCGATCGAACGCGTCTACCGCGACGCCCGTGCGCAGCGCTTCGAAGAGGGCACGAACGAGATTCAGAAGACGGTGGTCGCGCGCGACGTGTTCGCCCGCGCGGCACAGCACAAGGAGGACGCATGACCACGCCCGAAACCGACGACGCCGGAGAATACTCGGGCCGGGTCGCCGTGATCACCGGATCGTCGCGGGGGATCGGCCGCCACCTCGCGCTCGAGCTGGCCAGCAAGGGCGCGTTGGTGGTCGTCAACTACCGCACCAACGCCGAGCTCGCCGAGGAGGTCGTCGCCGAAGCACGGCGGCGCGGAGGCGACGGTATAGCGGTGCGCGCCGACATGGAGAATCCCGAAGACATCGCGCGGCTCTTCGACGCCACGGCCGACGCATACGGACGGCTGGACTTCTTCGTCAACAACGCGGCTGCGGCCGCGTTCAAGCGCATCACCGATCTGAAGACGCACCACCTCGACCGTTCGTACGCCATGAACCTGCGTCCGTTCGTGCTGGGCGCGCAAGAGGCCGTCAAGCTCATGGACCGCGGCGGCCGGATCGTCGCCGTCTCCAGCTACGGCAGCATGCGGGCGTTCGCCACCTATGCGGCGCTGGGGTCGTACAAGGCTGCCGTCGAGTCGTTCATCCGCTTCATGGCGGTGGAGTTCGCCGGTTACGGCATCACGGTCAACGGCGTCAACGGCGGGCTCATCGACTCGGATTCGCTCGAGTACTTCTATTCGATGCCCGGGATGGCACCGATGCAGAAGGTCATCGACGCGATTCCGCTGGGCAGGCCCGGCACGGTGGCCGACATGGCGAACGCCATCGAGTTTCTGCTCTCAGAGAAGGCCGGGTACATCACAGGGCACACCATCGTCGTCGACGGCGGCATGACGGTGGCCGCACCCCCCTACTGGCACGACACGACCGACCCGCTCGGGCTGCCGCCGCGCCCCACACGCGACTGACCGAGCCGTGGCATCCCCCCGTCGCTACCCGAGGGTGCGCACGCCCGTGCGCGTGGGCACGCTGACCCTGCCGCACCGTGTACTGATGGGCTCGATGCATCTGAACCGCGAGCGGGGCGACCCCGCCGCGCTCGCGGCCTTCTACGCGGAACGGGCGCGGGGCGGGGCCGGGCTGATCATCACCGGCGGGGCGGCCGTGAGCCGGGTCGGTGCCGGTGGGGCCGGGTACGGCGTCATCGCCGAGCCGGAGTTCGCCCGCACCTGGCACACGGTGGTGCAGGCCGTACACGAGGCGGGCGGCCGGATCGCGCTGCAGCTGTTCCATGCGGGGCGGTATGCGTTGCCGAGGGCGTTCGGGCTGACGCCGGTGGCCCCGTCGGCGGTGTACAGCCGCTTCTCGGATGCCACGCCCATCGCCCTGGACGACGAGGGGATCGCCGCCACGATCGCCGATTTCGCCGCGGCATCCCGCATCGGAATCGGCCTCGGCTTCGACGGCGTCGAGATCATGGCGTCGGAGGGGTACCTGCTCAATCAGTTCGCCTCGCCCGTGACGAACCTGCGCGACGACGCCTGGGGAGGGGATGCCGCCCGGCGGTGCGCGTTCCCGGTCGCGGTGACCCGCGCCGTGCGATCGGCCGTCGGCAGCGCCCCGGTGCTCGTGCGCATCTCGGGGGCCGATCTGGTCGAGGGGTCGTCGACGCCCGACGAGGTCGACGCGCTGGCGGTGGCGCTCGCCGACGCCGGTGCCGACGCGGTCGATGTGGGGATCGGATGGCACGAGTCGCGCGTGCCCACCGTGCAGTCGATGGTGCCGCACGCCGCCTTCACACAGGTGTCGGCGCGCATCCGCGCAGCGCTGGCGGCGGCGGGAGCCACTGTGCCGGTGATCGCCTCGAACCGCATCAACACTCTTGCGCAGGCCGAACGGGTGCTTGCGGGGGGCGAGGCCGACATCGTGTCGATGGCGCGGCCGTTCCTGGCCGATCCGCACATCGTCGCCGCGTCCTTCGCGGGGCGCGAGGCGACGGTGAACCCGTGCATCGGCTGCAACGAGGCGTGTATCGACCGCTCGTTCGGTCTGGAGCCGGTCTCGTGCACGGTCAACCCGCGCGCCGGGCGCGAGCTCGAGTTCCCGCTGGCTGCGGCATCCCGCCCTCGTGGCACCCGGATCGCGGTCGTGGGGGCGGGGCCGGCAGGGATGGAGGCGGCCCGGGCGGCGGCATTCGCCGGGGCGCAGGTCACGCTGTTCGAAGCCGGCGATGCCATCGGTGGTCAGTTTCTGCTGGCGGGAGCCGTGCCGGGCAAGAGCGATTTCGCGGCCAACGCGCGCTCGTTCGCCCGCGTGCTCGACGAGCTCGGCGTCGACGTGCGCACGGGGCACGAGGCGACGGCCGAAGAGCTGGTTGGTTTCGATCACGTGGTGGTGGCCACCGGAGTCGTGCCGCGGCGCGTGGAGCTGCCGGGAGTCGAGCGCGCTGTCGACTATGTGCAGGCGTTCGCCGAGGCGGCCCGGCTCGGCGAACGGGTCGCGGTGATCGGCGCGGGCGGGATCGCCGTCGATCTCGCACATCTGCTCGTGGAAGGGGTGGATGCCGGCCCCGACCGCTTTCTCATCGAGCACGGTCTGCGGGTGGGAGCGCTGCCCGCACCGCGTCGGCGCGTGACCATCATGCGCCGCACGGGCGCGATCGGGGCGGGCATGGGCGTGACCACGCGCTGGGCGGCCGTGCAGGAGATCCGCCGTCGCGGGGTGCGCACGCTCACGGGCGTCACGTATCGGGCGATCGAGCCGAGCGGCGTGCGGGTCGAGGTGGACGGGACTGAGGAGCTGATCGAGGCCGACGTCGTCGTGATCGCGGCCGGGCAGACGCCCCGCGCGCAGCTGGCCGGGCAGCTGGCGTCGCGGGGCATCGCGCACACCGTCGTCGGCGGGGCGCGCAACACCGCCGGGCTGAACGCGGTCGCCGCATTCGAAGAGGGGCTGCGCGCCGGGGATGCCGCGGCGCGCGCGGCGGGGCGCTGACGCATCGCGCGCTGCGCGCGCGTGCGCCGGCGCGTCGGCGCGTCGCCTCGCGCCCGCCGCCCCGCGGCGCGCGCCGCGGCGTTTCCCGCGGCGCCCTCGTTCGCGCTGTCGTTTTCTGCGTTCGCGCATGCGATTTGCGGGCGCGAACGCAGAATGCGGTAGCGCGAGCCGCGACGGGCGCGGAACACGGACTATCGAACATAGCCTATGGATAGACGCGTTCCCGATGTCGGAGGCTACGTCTATCGTCGTTCTCACGATTGACGCACTAGAACATGCGTTCTAGGATGATGAAGTGGGGGCGATCATGTCGGCAGGGGCTGCGACAGCGCAGACGGAGATCTCGCGACTGCGTGCCCAGCTTGAGCGGGTGCAGGGGCGTCGGCTCGGCGCGGCCGTGCTGCCCACCCTGCCCAGCCTCGCCGGCCTGCTGCCCGGGGGCGGGTTGCGCGCAGGCGCCGCGTATGCGCTGGCGCCGTCGGCCTCGCTGCTGTTGGCGCTGCTCGCTCGCCCCTCGCAAGAGGGGTCATGGTGCGGTGTGGTGGGAATGCCCGAGCTCGGCGCCGAGGCGGCCGAGCAGCTGGGCGTCGACCTGTCGCGCATGGTGCTCATCCCCGAACCGGGGCCGCGCTGGCTTGCGGTGACTGCGACGGTCGCCGACGTGCTTCCGGTGGTCGCCGTGCGTCCGGCCGGGCGGGTGTCTCCCGGCGAGGTGTCTCGACTGTCGGCACGGCTGCGCGACCGGGGCGGGGTGCTGCTCGTGCAGGGAGTGTGGCCGCAGGCCGAGGCATCCATCGCCGTCGACCGGTCGGAATGGTCGGGTGTGGGCGACGGGTACGGCTTTCTGCGCCGACGTGCGCTGACAGTGAGTGTGACCAGCCGGCGCTGGGCGGTGCCACGCCGGGCGCGGCTGGTGCTGCCCGACGAGACCGGGGGACTGACCGCCGTGTCCCAGGTCTCGCCGGTGCCGATGCGGGCGGTGGGCTGATGAACGCGGCGACACGCAGCCTCGTGCTGTGGTTTCCCGACTGGCCGGTCACGGCGCTGCGCCGGCAGCGCGGGAGGGTGGATGCTGCGGGGGTGGATGCTGCGGGGGTGGATGCTGCGGCCCCGGATGTCGCGGGGATGGATGCCGCGGCCCTGGCCATCGTGCACGCCAACACCGTCGTGGCATGCTCGGCGGCGGCCCGTGCCGACGGCGTGCGCCGCGGTCAGCGGCGCCGCGACGCGCAGGCGCGCTGTCCGCGTCTCGAGATCGTTCCGGCCGATCCCGAGCGCGACGCGCGTATGTTCTCGCCGATCGTCACTCGCATCGAGCAGCTCGCCCCCGGCGTGCAGATCATCCGGCCGGGGCTGTGCGCGCTGCGCGCCCGGGGGCCGGCGCGGTACTACGGCGGCGAGAACGCCGCCGCCTGCGAGATTCTCGACCTGCTCGCCGAGGCAGAAGAACTGCCCGGGGTGCGCGCGGGCGTCGCCGACGGACCGTTCACCGCCGAGCAGGCAGCCCGTGCCACCGCCCCCGACGCGCCCGTGCGCGTGGTCGCCGACGGCGCGGCGGCGGAGTTCCTGGCTCCTTTGCCGGTGACCTCACTGCAAGACGACGGACTCGCCCATCTTCTCAGCCGGCTCGGGGTGCACACTCTGGGGGCGTTCGCCGATCTTGACCGTGCACTCGTGCACGACCGGTTCGGGCCGGTGGGGCGGCGACTGCATGAGCTGGCCGGCGGCGCCGACTCCCGCCCGGTGCAGCCGCGCACGCCGCCGCCCGAGCTCGATCGCGAGGTCGCCTTCGAACCGGCCGTGGAAGCGGCCGAGCAGGTGGCGTTCGGCATGCGTATGGCAGCCGATGAGTTCATCGGCGGGCTCGGCGCCGTCGATCTGGTGTGTACCGAGCTGCGGGTCGAACTGGTCGGTGAGCGGGGCGAGCGCAGCGAGCGGGTGTGGCTGCACCCGCGCTCGTTCGACGCGGCCGCGGTCATCGATCGCGTGCGCTGGCAGCTGGCCGAAGACGCGCAGAACCATGTGCTGCGCAGCGGAGTGGTGCTCGCACGGATCCATCCCGAGGCGGTGGATGCGGCATCCGCCCATCAGCCCGCCATCTTCGGCTCGGGCCCCGACGATCGCGTGCATCATGCGCTCTCTCGCGTGCAGGCGATGCTCGGGCACCGTGGGGTGCTCACCCCCGCGATCGGCGGGGGGCGGTGGCTGAGCGAGCGACAGGTGCTCGTGCCCTGGGGTGACCGCGGCGATCGTGCGGTGGCCGCGCAGCGGTCGCGGCCGTGGCCCGGCAGCCTGCCGCCTCCGGCTCCGGCGACGGTGTTCCCGCATCCGCAGCTCGTCGATGTCGTCTCTGAGACGGGGGTGATCGTCGAGGTCGACGAGCGCGGAACGCTCAGCGCCCCGCCGGCGCGGCTGACCGAAGCCGGGCGAGGCCGCGACATCGTCTCGTGGGCAGGGCCGTGGACCGTCGACGAGCGCGGGTGGGATGCCGCGCGTGCGCGTCGTGCGCACAGGTTTCAGATCGTCGACGCCGAGCAGAACGCCTGGCTGCTCGTCTGCGAGGGCGGCCGCTGGGCGGCCGAGGCGCGGTACGACTGATGGGCTTCAACAACCCCTCCATCTCGTGGTCCGAGCTCGAGCGTGTGCTCAGCGACCGGCGCCGGCCCCGCTCGGTTCCCGCCGGTGCCGACGGCGGCGACAGCCCGGCGTGGTCGCACAAGCGTGGACCATACGTGCCGCCGCCCATCGAGCGGCCCGCCGATGTGGTGCCCTACGCCGAGCTGCACGCGCACTCGTCGTTCTCGTTCCTCGATGGGGCATCCTCTCCCGAAGAACTCGTCGAAGAGGCCGAACGGCTTGGTCTGCATGCTCTGGCGATCACCGACCACGACGGCTTCTACGGCGTGGTGCGGTTCGCCGAAGCCGCAGCCGACCGGGCGTTGAAGACCGTGTACGGTGCCGAACTGTCACTCGAGCTTCCCCGACCCCAGAAGGGCGAGGCAGACCCCGCCGGCGCCCATCTGCTCGTGCTCGCACGCGGGCAGGAGGGCTACCACCGGCTGGCGGCCGCGATCACGCACGCGCAACTGCGTGGTGCCGAGAAGGGGCGGCCGGTCTACGACCTCGACGAGCTGGCCGCGCAGGCCGAGGGGCACTGGGCGATTCTCACCGGCTGCCGCAAGGGCGCGGTGCGCAGGGCACTGGCAGAGGTGACGCTGACCGGAGGGAGGGATGCCGCGGCCGCCGCGCTCGACCGGCTGGTCGCCGGTTTCGGGGTGGACAACGTGTATGTCGAACTGATCGATCACGGCGAGCCGATGGACTCGACGGTCAACGACCTGCTCGCGCAGCTGGCCGCCGACCGGGGCCTGGCCACGGTGGCCACCAACAACGTGCACTACGCGAATCCCCGGCGGCGGACCCTGGCCGCGGCCGTCGCCGCCGTACGGGCAGGTCGCAGTCTCGACGAGCTCGACGGCTGGCTGCCCGCCCATGCCGGCGCCCACCTGCGCAGCGGCGCCGAGATGCAGCGACGGTTTGCCCGGTACCCCGGAGCGGTGGCACGCACTGTCGCCCTCGCCGACGAGCTGGCGTTCCCCCTGCGCATGGCCAAGCCCGCGCTGCCCAAGCTGCGTGTGCCCGAAGGGCAGACGCCCATGTCGCATCTGCGACAGCTGGTGTGGGGGGCGGTTCCACGCAAATATCCCGATCTCATCGCGAAAGACCGGCAGCGCATCGCCCACGAACTCGACGTCATCGAGCAGAAGGACTTTCCCGGCTACTTCCTGATCGTGTACGGCATCGTGCAAGAAGCCCGGCGGCGCGGCATCCTCTGCCAGGGGCGGGGATCGGCGGCCAACAGCGCCGTCTGCTATCTGCTGGATATCACCGCCGTCGATGCTATCGCCTACGAGCTGCCGTTCGAGCGGTTCCTGTCGAGCCTGCGCGAGGAAGAGCCCGACATCGACGTGGACTTCGATTCCGACCGGCGTGAAGAGATCATCCAGTGGGTCTACGAGCAGTACGGCCGGGATCGTGCCGCGCAGGTGTGCAACGTCATCCAGTACCGGCCGAAGAACGCCGTGCGCGATATGGCGCGGGCGCTCGGGTATTCGCCGGGGCAGCAGGATGCCTGGTCGAAGCAGGTGGAGAGATGGGGTGCGAGTCTGTCCACCGGCGACGGCCACGACATCCCCGACCAGGTGATCGAATACGCCGAAGAGCTCTTGAAAGCCCCGCGGCACCTGGGCATCCACTCCGGCGGCATGGTGCTCACCGAGCGGCCGGTCGGTGAGGTCGTGCCCATCGAGCACGCGCGCATGCCCGGCCGCACCGTCATCCAGTGGGACAAAGACGACGCGGCGTGGATGGGCCTGGTGAAGTTCGACCTGCTGGGGCTGGGGATGTTGGCGGCCCTGCAGTATTGCTTCGATCTCATCCGTGCGTCCACGGGGGAGGTGTGGGAGCTGTCCACCATTCCGAAAGAGGAATCCGCCGTCTACGACATGCTGTGCCGTGCCGACTCGATCGGCGTGTTCCAGGTCGAATCGCGTGCGCAGATGGGCCTGCTGCCGCGTCTGCAGCCGCGTCGCTTCTACGACCTCGTCATCGAGATAGCGCTTATCCGTCCCGGTCCCATCCAAGGCGGGGCCGTGCACCCGTATGTGCGTCGCAAACTCGGGCGCGAGAAGGTGACGTACGCACACCCGAAGCTCGAGCCGGTGCTCGCGCGCACGCTGGGGGTGCCGGTGTTCCAAGAGCAGCTCATGCAGATGGGCATGGCCATCGGTGGCTTGTCGGGTGAAGATGCCGACCTGCTGCGCCGGGCGATGGGCTCCAAACGTGGCGTGGAGCGCATCGAGTCGCTCAAGCAGAAGCTGTACGAGGGAATGGCGGCCAATGGATTGGTGGGGGATGCCGCAGACACCATCTACGAGAAGATCCAGGCGTTCGCGAACTTCGGTTTTGCTGAATCGCATTCGCTGTCGTTCGCGCTGCTGGTCTATGCGAGCAGTTGGCTGAAGCTGCACTACCCGGCCGCGTTCTTGGCCGGTCTTCTGCGTGCGCAGCCGATGGGGTTCTACTCACCGGCCACGCTGGTCGCCGACGCGCGCCGGCACGGCGTCGAGGTGCGTCGGCCCGACCTGCACGTGTCGGGTGCCGAACCGCTCGTTGAGCGAGCGCAGCAAGACGAGACGGCCGTCACCGGCAGGGACTCATGCCTGTCCCGCCACCAACCGCCGGTCGGCGACTTCGACATCGACGCGCCCGACGAGTCCGCCGCGCATCGTCGCGACGGGGCCTTCGCCGTGCGACTGGGGTTGGCTGCGGTCAAGGGCATCGGGTCGACGCTGGCCGAGAAGATCGTCACCGAGCGCGATACGCACGGGCGTTATCGCGATCTGCGCGACCTGGTGCGCCGGGTCGGCGTCAACACCGCGCAGCTGGAGGCGCTGGCCACTGCGGGAGCCTTCGAATGCCTGGGGCTGACCCGCCGCGAGGCGATCTGGCTGGCAGGCTCGGCGGCCCAGGACAAGGCCGAGTTCCTGCCCGACTCGATGGTGTCAGTGCAGCCGCCGCTGTTCGGTGACCCGTCGAGCTACGAGAGGCTGGCCGCCGATCTGTGGGCGACCGGTGTGTCCACCGACGATCATCCGCTCACGCATTTCCGGGCACCGCTGGATGCCCGCGGCGTGCTGACCTCGCGCGAGCTGCGCACACACGAAACCGGCCGACGCGTCGAGGTGGCGGGACTTGTCACACACCGCCAGCGCCCGGCCACGGCATCCGGTATCACTTTCATCAATCTCGAAGACGAGCACGGGATCGTCAACGTGATCTGTTCGATGGGGGTGTGGACCCGGTACCGACGCATCGTGCGCGATGCGCCGGCACTGATCGTGCGGGGAATCATCGAACGGTCTGCCGAGGGCGTTGTGAACCTGCTCGCCGATGCAGTCGAAGACCTCCGGGTCGGGGTCGATCATCGCTCCCGCGACTTCCGGTGAGGTCCCGGCCCGCGCCGGGACCACACCGGTCAGACCTGTGCGGAGAGGCCGAAGCGCACGCCGCCTTCCGTGTCGACCTGGGCGTCGAGCACCTGTCCGTCGAGGGCCGCTGCGGCCCCGGCATCCAGAAACACTCGCGCGCCCGACTCGTCGACGATGGTGTCGGATGACTCCGGCGCGGGCACCACCGACAGCGCGAAACCCGAAGCCGGGTCTTCCGAGCCGTGAATACGCAGGCCGGCCGTTTCTGCCTCCGGGCCGTTCGAGACGATCGACTTCACCGCCGTCTGGGCGTTCTCAGTCAAGGTGAGCATGAGAGCTCCTTCCGTGAGGGACTTCGAGTCGGCCACGATTCCGAGAATTCGACGGGGATGCAACCCTGCACCGGCATTCGGAGGGGATTCACACACTCCGGCAACCCGCTCGCGGGGGGTGCACCCACCGCCGGTGCAACCCCCTCGCGGTGGGCGCACCGGCGGCCTACCCTGTCGGCATGTCGACGAACGTGGCGGAGCTTTTCGTGCAGACCCTGAAGAACGCCGGTGTGCAGCGCATCTGGGGAATCCCGGGCGACTCGCTGAACGCCTTCACCGAAGCGATGCGGCGTGACGGCGGCATCCGCTGGATGCACATGAGACACGAAGAGGCTGCGGCGTTCGCCGCCGGTGCCGAAGCAGAGGTCACCGGCGAGTTGGCGGTGGCTGCCGGCAGCTGCGGACCGGGCAATCTGCACTTCATCAACGGCTTGTTCGACGCGAACCGCACCCGGGTTCCGGTGCTGGCGATCGCCTCGCACATCCCGCTCGCCGAGATCGGCAGCGGCTACTTCCAAGAGACCCATCCGCAAGACCTGTTTCAGGAGTGCAGTGTCTACTGCGAGCTGATCAGTGACGCATCGCAGCTGCCATGGGTGCTGGAGAACGCCCTGCGCGCCGCGGTCAGCGAACGTGGCGTCGCGGTCGTCGTCGTGCCCGGCGATGTGTTCTTTCAAGAAGCCCCCGACCGGCGGCCCTCATCACCCATCCGCGCGGCCGTCTCGCGCGTGATGCCCGCCGCCGCTGAGCTGCAGGCGGCGGCCGACATCCTGAATACGGCCAAGAAGGTGACGATCCTGGCTGGGGCCGGAGTGGCGGGGGCGCATGACGAGGTGGTCGCGCTCGCCGAACGACTGCAGGCGCCGATCGTGCACGCGCTGCGCGGCAAGCCGCATATCGAGTACGACAATCCGTTCGACGTCGGCATGACCGGACTGCTGGGCTTCGCGTCGGGATATCGAGCGATGGACAAGTGCGATGCGCTGCTGATGCTGGGCACCGACTTTCCGTACCGGCAGTTCTACCCCGAGAAGGCCCAGATCATCCAGATCGATCTGCGCGGATCGCAGCTGGGTCGACGCACCCCGGTCGATGTCGGACTCGTCGGCGACGTCAAGAGCGCGGCATCCGCCCTGCTTCCGTTGATCGAGGAGGGTCGCGCTTCCAAGCACCTCACCGACAGCGTCAAGCACTACCGCAAGACCCGGCGCGAACTCGACGAGCTGGCCGCGAACGACGGCAAGAGGCCCATCCATCCGCAGTATGTGGCGCGGCTGGTCGACGAGTTGGCGGCGAAGGATGCCGTGTTCACGGCGGATGTCGGAACCCCGACGATCTGGGCGGCGCGTTATCTGCGCATGACGGGGGAGCGCATGCTGCTCGGCTCGTTCGTGCACGGGTCGATGGCGAGCGCGATGCCGCAAGCACTGGGTGCGGCGGGCGTGGATCCGGCGCGCCAGGTCGTGGCCCTGGCCGGTGACGGCGGACTGGCGATGCTCATGGGCGACCTGATCTCGATCACGCAGAACGATCTGCCCGTGAAGATCGTCGTGTTCAACAACTCCTCGCTGAACTTCGTCGAGCTGGAGATGAAAGCCGCCGGCATCGTGAATTTCGCGACCGATCTGCACAACCCGAACTTCGCCGACGTTGCGACATCGGTCGGGATCACCGGCATCCGGGTCGAAGATCCCGCCGATCTCGAAGACGCCCTGCAGCGCGCGTTCGCAGTACCCGGTGCGGCGCTGGTCGACGTGGTCGTTGCTCGCGAAGAGCTCTCGATCCCGCCGGCGATCACCGCCGCGCAGGCCAAGGGCTTCACCCTGTGGGCGCTGCGCACCGTGATGAGCGGCCGCGGCGACGAGCTGCTGGATCTTGCCGATGTGAACATCGTGCGGCGCATCTTCGGCTGAGAGCGTGCGCCGGGCGGCTATCAGGCTTCGGGGATGGCGCGGGCATCGCCGGCCGGCATCCTCATTTTCAGTTTCATTTTCAGTTTCAGTTTCGGTTTCGGTTTCGGTTTCAGTTTCAGCTTCAGACCTCAGCTTCAGGCGTCAGGCGTCAGGCGTCAGGCGTCAGACCTCAGGCTTCAGGCTTCAGGGATGGCGCGGCCGTAGCTTTGAAGAGTGATGTCGTCGGGCTCGGGTCCCCGGCGCACACCGGTGTCGAGCGCGTCGATGCGGGCGAGCTCATCGGCGGCGAGGGCGAAGCCGAACACGTCGAAGTTCTCCGCGATGCGAGACGGTGTCGTCGACTTGGGGATCGCCGAGCGCTGCTGCTGCAGGTGCCAGCGCAGCATCACCTGCGCCGGCGAGACGCCATGTGCTGTGGCGATGCTCCCGATGGTCTCGTCGTTGAGCGTGCTGCTGCCGCCCTCGCGGTAGAACGTGATGCCGCCGATCGGCGACCACGCCTGCGACACGATGCCCAGCTCGGCATTCTTGGCGAGCAGATCCGATTGGCGAAAGTAGGGATGGACCTCGATCTGGTTCACCGCGGGGACCACCGATGTCGCCGCCAGAAGGCGGTCGAGGTGTTCGGGCATGAAGTTGCTCACACCGATCGCGCGAACCTTGCCGTCGGCGAGCAGCTTCTCCAGCGCCCGGTATGCCTGGATGGTGCGATCGAACTCACCCGGCAGAGCCTGGTGGAGGATCAGCAGGTCGATCTGGTCGACGCCGAGCTTGCCGGCGCTCTTGTCGAAGGCGTGCAGGGTCTGCTCGTAGCCGTAGTCGCTGATCCAGACCTTCGTCTCCAGGAACACCTCGGCTCGATCCAGATCCGACCGGCGCAGGGCATCTCCGACCCCTCGCTCGTTTCCGTACGCCGCAGCCGTATCGATGTGTCGGTAGCCGACCCGCAGCGCTTCATCGACCGCGGTCGCGGTCTCATCGGGCGGGGTCTGGAACACGCCGAAGCCCAGGGCGGGCATGATCACGCCGTTGTTCAATGCCAGTTCGAACTCGCTCATGGTCCCAGGCTAGGTCGACGCCGGCATGTCAGGGAGGTCCCGGCATGCCCTGGCTGACGCGTGTACAGCCTGCTGTGGCGGGTGGGTTGGTGCCCCCGAGAGGAATCGAACCTCCGACGCGCGGCTTAGGAGTCCGCCGCTCTATCCACTGAGCTACGAGGGCGCGGCATCCAGCTTAGGGGGTCGCGCGTGCGCGCTCGCCCGGCGTGCGCTGCCCGTGCTTGGCTCGCGCTCCCCGCGCTCGGCTCGCGCTGTCGTGTTCTGCGTGCGTTGTCGTGTTCTGCGTGCGCTGTCGCGTTCTGCTCGCGCTGTCGTGTTCTGCGTGCGCTGTCGCGTTCTGCTCGCGCGGGTGGTCTGTGGGGGTGCGTGACGCTCGCGCTGTTGGTTTCTGCGTTCGCGTATGCGATTTGCGTGCGCGAACGTGGATTCGGGTAGCGCGAGGGATGCTGGGGCCGGGGTGGCTTGGCTCGCGCTGTCGTGTTCTGCGTGCGCTGTCGCGTTCTGCTCGCGCTGTCGTGTTCTGCTCGCGCTGTCGCGTTCTGCTGGCACTGTCGTGTTCTGCTCGCGCTGTCGCGTTCTGCGTGCGCTGGTGGTTTGTGGGGGTGCGCGTCGCTCGCGATGTTGGTTTCTGCGTTCGCGTATGCGATTTGCGTGCGCGAACGCGGATTCGGGTAGCGCGACGGATGCTGGGGCCGGGGTGGCTTGGCTCGCGCTGTCGTGTTCTGCTCGCGCTGTCGCGTTCTGCTCGCGCTGTCGCCGTTCTGCTGGCACTGTCGCGTTCTGCTCGCGCTGTCGCGTTCTGCGTGCGCTGGTGGTTTGTGGGGGTGCGCGTCGCTCGCGCTGTTGGTTTCTGCGTTCGCGTATGCGATTTGCGTGCGCGAACGCGGATTCGGGTAGCGCGAGGGGTGCTGGGCGGGGGTGGGTCTGCTCGCGCTGTCGTGTTCTGCGTGCGCTGTCCTTTTCCGCGTCGCGCTGTCGCGTTCTGCGTGCGCTGGTGGTCTGTGGGGGTCCGCGTCGCTCGCGATGTTGGTTTCTGCGTTCGCGTATGCGATTTGCGTGCGCGAACGCGGATTCGGGTAGCGCGAGGGATGCTGGGGTGGGGTGGGTCTGCTCGCGCTGTCGTGTTCTGCGTACGCTGTCGTGTTCTGCTCGCGCTGTCGTGTTCTGCTCGCGCTGTCGCGTTCTGCTCGCGCGGGTGGTCTGTGGGGGCGCGTGACGCTCGCGCTGTCGTGTTCTGCGTTCGCGTGTGCAATTTGCGTGCGCGAACGCGGATTCGGGTAGCGCGAGGGATGCTGGGGCCGCGAGGGGCTTGCCACGACGCGGGGGATGCCGCAGCCCGGCCGATAGGCTGGACGCCGCCCATGGACATGCCCGACACCCCCGCGCCCCACGACGCCCCCGCGCCCCACGGCGCCCCCGCGCCCCACGGCGCCCCCGCGCCCCACGACGCCCCCGCGCCCCACGACGCCCCCGCGCCTCACGCCACCCCGACCCCCCGCGCCGCCGCCGCGCTGCGCGCCGCCACGGGCGCGCTCGCGGCCGCGGGGGTTCCCGACGCGGCCGTCGATGCCGAGCTGTTGCTCGCGCACGTGCTGGGCGCCAGCCGCGGGGGAGCCCAGGCCGCCGCACTTCGCGATGACGCGCTCGCCCCCGAACAACTCGAGCGTTTCAACGGTCTGGTCGCGCGGCGCGCCGGCCGCGAGCCGCTGCAGCACCTGACGGGGCTCGCGCCGTTCCGCCACCTCGAGCTCGAGGTGGGGCCGGGCGTGTTCGTTCCGCGTCCCGAGACCGAGATCGTCGCGCAGCTGGCCATCGATGCGCTCGCGGTCGTGCCGAGCGGGCACCCGCGCGCCGTCGACCTGGGCACCGGCAGCGGCGCCATCGCCCTGGCGATGGCCACCGAGGTGCCGCACGCCGAGGTGTGGGCGATCGAGCGTTCCGCCGATGCGCACGCCTGGGCCGCGCGCAATGTCGCCCGCTACGGCGGCGAGAACACCCACCTGGTGCACGCAGACCTGGCGGATGCCGCGGCCGAACTGGACGGGACCGTCGATGTCGTGGCATCCAACCCGCCCTACGTTCCCGACGAGGCGATCCCACGCGATCCCGAGGTGCGGCTTTTCGACCCGCCCCAGGCGCTGTACGGCGGGCCCGATGGACTCGACGTGGTGCGGGTGCTCAGCCGCACCGCGCTGCGCCTGCTGCGTGCGGGCGGAACGCTCGTCATCGAACACGGCGAATGGCAGGGCGAACCGCTCCGCGAGCTGCTGACCGCCGACGGCTGGCGCGCCGCGGCCACCCACCCCGACCTCACCGGACGCGACCGCGCCACGACGGCGATTCGCCCCTGACCGCACGAGGCCGCACAGGTGTGCGTCGCTACACTGGACGGGTCATGTCCCCCCTCTACGACTGCGCCGTTCAGGCCGATCTTCTCGCCGGTATGCGCGAGGCCCGCCAAGCCATCGTGCGCGGTGAGCTCATCGTGATGCCCACCGACACGGTGTACGGCGTGGCCGCCGACGCCTTCAACCCGCAGGCGGTCGCCCGGCTGCTGGCGGCCAAGGGGCGCGGCCGGCAGCAGCCGCCGCCGGTGCTGGTGTCGGGGCGCGACATGATGCAGGCGCTGGTCTCGGAGGTTCCTGAACCGGTCGCACATCTGGTCGACGAGCTGTGGCCGGGCGGGCTGACCGTGGTGCTGCCCGCGCAGCCGTCGCTGACCTGGGACCTCGGCGATACGCACGGCACTGTGGCCGTGCGCATGCCCGATCATCCGCTGGCGCTCGAGCTGCTCACCGAGACAGGGCCGCTGGCGGTCTCGAGCGCCAATCTCACGGGAAAGCCCGCCGCCGTCACCGCCGACGACGCGCGGCGGATGCTCGACGACAGTGTCGCGGTGTATTTGGATGCCGGGGCCAGCGCGACCGGCGTTCCGTCGACCATCATCGACGCGACAGGTCTGGTCGGCACCGACCACCCCGTTGTGCGGGTGCTGCGCGAGGGTGCTGTCGATCGCGAGCGGTTGCGCGGCGTGCTCGGCGATCTTCTCGAGCCCGACCCTGAGCCCGACCCCGAGCCCAGCGGTGACGACGGGTGAAGCAGTACATCTTCACGATCCTTTTCACCGCCACGCTGACGTTGATCCTCTCGTGGGCGGTGTGGCGCATCGGGCTGCGATACAAGCTGTACCCCGCCATCCGCGAGCGTGATGTGCACAGCACGCCCACGCCACGGCTGGGCGGCATCGCTATGTTCCTCGGGATGGTCGGCGCGTTCACGGTGTCGGCGTTCACCCCGTACTTCCAGATCTTCTGGGCCAACCCGCGAGCGGTCTTCGCGATCCTGGCAGCGACCGGGCTGACGGTGCTCGTCGGCGTCGCCGACGACCTGTGGGATCTCGATTGGATGCTCAAGCTCGCCGCCCAATTCCTCGCGGCCGGCATCATCGCCTGGTGGGGTCAACTGCAGATCTTCTCGCTGCCGATCGGCGGCATGACGGTGCCGTCGGCGGCGGTCAGCTTCACGCTGACGGTGTTCGCGATCGTCGTCGTGATGAATGCGGTGAACTTCATCGACGGACTCGACGGGCTCGTGGCGGGGGTCTGCTTGATCGCCAGCACGATATTTTTCGCCTACTCGTACTTCGTGGTGCGCGATTCGGGAGCGTCGAGTTACTTCAACCTTGCGTCGTTCATCGCGTGCGTGGTGGTGGGCATGTGCCTGGGATTCCTGCCGATGAACTGGCACCCCGCCAAGATGTTCATGGGCGACTCGGGCGCGCTCGTGCTCGGGCTGCTGCTGGCCACCGGCGCCATCGCCATCACCGGGCAGTTCGACCCGGCGACGCTCGATCCCGATGAATTCGGCCGCTCGCAGCTGCTCGGTGCGTTCCTGCCGATCCTGCTGCCGGTGGCGGTGGCGATCCTGCCGCTGCTCGACTTCGGCAGTGCGGTGATCAGGCGGTCGTGGCAGGGCAAGTCGCCGTTCTCGCCCGACCGCAAGCATCTACATCATCGGATGCTCGACATGGGGCACTCCAGCCGCACGGCCGTGCTCATCTTCTACGCATGGACGGCGGTCATCGGCCTGTCCATGCTGCTGATGTACATCGGCGTCGGCCACGACTGGCCTGGCCAATACTGGCTCGGCGTCGGATTCGGGGTCGTCGGTATCGCTGCCTGCCTCGTGGTCACCTTCATTCCGAACCGTCGCACGCGGCGCCCGGCCGCGGCATCCCACCCGGCGTCGCAGACGCCCGCCTCTCAGGAGCACACCGTTGACCAACCGTGACAGCCCCGTTTCCAGCACCCCCGTTCTGCGCACGACGCTTGTGTGGTCGGCGGTGGTCACCGCCGTGCTGGCCGTCGCCGGCGCGGTGATCGGCTTCGTCGTCGCCGGAACACCGGGCCTGTTCAGTGCTCTGGCCGGAATCGTGTTGGCCGCGCTCTTCCTCGGCGTGACCGGGGCGAGCATCCTCATCGCGAACCGCTGGTTCGGCGATGCGCTGTACGTGCCGGTGTTCTTCGGCATCGTGCTGGGCGGCTGGCTGCTGAAGTTCGTCGTCTTCATCGTCGTGCTGCTGGTGCTGCGCGGTCAGCCGTGGATCGAGCCGACGGTGTTCTTCGTCGCGATCGTGGCCGGAGTGGTGGCATCCCTCGTCATCGATGTGGTCGTACTGACCCGGATGCGGGTGCCCACCGTCACCGTCGAGCTGCCCACCTCATCCGACGACGACGAGCCGTCATCGTCGGATGACGACCAGCAGAACCGGCGTGGCTGAACCGGACTTGTCTTCTCGCCGAGTTTGATAGGGTAGAGGAGCACCCGCCCGCCCGCCGCTTGTCCGTGCTGAGGTGGGGAGTGCGTTCCCATCGACCATCGTCGCAACGGTTTCGACCGATGCCCCGAAGTTGGAGCCAGCGCTGTTCACTCAAGCTGCGACACTGATCGCGAAAGCCGCGGAGTCTGATGGCGGGTTTCAGCCGCCGTCGATCGACGAGTTCTTTCCGTCGGTCCTTCTCTTCGAGGGCACCCCGTTCGCGCTGACGCGCATCAACCTCATCCAGATTCTTGCGACGATCGTGCTGATCGTGCTGTTCGTGGTCGGCACCCGCCGGATGAAGCTGGTGCCCGGCCGCTTCCAGAGCGTCATCGAGTACGGCCTCGACTTCGTGCGCAACGGCATCGCCCACGATCTGCTGGGTCGCAAAGACGGCAACCGCTTCCTGCCGATTCTGACCACCATCTTCTTCATGGTGCTGTTCATGAACTTCACGGGCATCATCCCGGGTCTGAACATCGCCGGCACGAGCATCATCGCCGTTCCGCTGCTGCTGGCGATCGTGTCGTACGTCACCTTCATCTACGCGGGTCTGAAGAAGAGCCCGAAGAAGTTCGTGCGCAACTCGCTGTTCCCGTCGGGCATTCCCGCGGGCATCAACATCTTCGTCGCGTTGCTCGAGCTGCTTTCGACATTCGTCATCCGGCCGGTGACCCTCACCCTGCGTCTTCTGATGAACATGATCGTCGGGCACCTCATGCTGGTGCTGTTCTTCACGGCGACGTGGTTCTTCTTCTTCACCGCCGGGCACTGGTGGGCGCTTCTGGGGGCGGGCACCCTGGCCTTCGGCTTCGCCTTCACCCTCTTCGAAATCCTGGTGGCCGCCCTTCAGGCGTACATCTTCGCAATCCTCACCGCGGTCTACATTCAGCTCGCGGTCGCGGACGAGCACTGAGCGGGATCGGCACGAGCCGACCCACCCAACGAAAGGAAAAACCCGTGGAAGCTACTACGGTTCTGGCGGCTGTGACCGGTTCGATCGCCACCGTCGGCTACGGCCTGGCCGCGATCGGCCCCGCCATCGGCATCGGCATCGTCGTCGGCAAGACCATTGAGGGCGTCGCCCGTCAGCCTGAGCTGGCCGGCCGTCTGCAGGTGCTCATGTGGATCGGTATCGCGTTCACCGAGGCGCTCGCGTTCATCGGTATCGCCACCGGCTTCATCTTCGGCTACAACTGATCCGCCTCTTCACGTAAGGAGACAGGATGCTTCGGGCTCTTGTCACTCTGGCCGCGGAAGAGGAAACTCACAACCCGCTGCTGCCGGAGATCTCCGACCTGGTATGGGGTGCGCTCTGCTTCATCGCGATCCTGGTCGTGTTCTGGAAGTTCGTGCTGCCGCGCATGCAAGACATGCTCGACCAGCGCGCCGCCGCCATCGAGGGCAACATCGAGAAGGCCGATGAGGCTCAGCGTCAGGCCGAGGCCGCGCTCGAGCAGTACACCGCGCAGCTCGCCGAGGCCCGCAAGGAAGCCGGCGAGATCCGTGAGGCCGCTCGCGAAGATGCCAAGAAGATCGTCGCCGAGGCCAAGGACAACGCCACCGCCGAGGCGAGTCGCGTGACCGCGACCGCGCACGCGCAGATCGAGGCGGAGCGCCAGAGCGCTCTCGTGTCGCTGCGCGGCGAGGTTGGCTCGTTGGCGCTTGATCTGGCCGGCGGTGTCATCGGAGAGACCCTCTCCGATGACGCGAAGGCGCAGTCGGTCGTCGACCGGTTCCTCGCTGAGCTCGAGGCATCCGAGACCAAGGCAGCGCACTAATGGGCAGCGCGACCACTCAGGCCCTTGCGGCATCGAACGCGGCGCTGGATGCCGCGTCCGGAGTCGACCTCGGCGTCGCCGGCGAACTTTTCGCCGCCGCACGCGCGCTGGCCGACACGCCGGCGCTGAGCGGTGCGCTGGCCGATTGGGGAGCGAGCGCTCCGGCACGAGCGAAGGTCGTCTCTGACGTGTTCGCGACGCTGCAGCCGGTCACTCGTGAGCTGCTGTCGACGGTGGGCACGCAGCGCTGGTCGCGTGCCGCCGACCTGGTCGATGCCGTCGAGGAGCTGGCGATCAGAGCTGCCGCATCGGCCGACGCGAAAGCCGACGTCGAAGGCGAGCTGTTCCAGTTCGGCCGCGTGGTCGCGGGCGACCCGCAGCTCGAGCTCGCGTTGGGCAGCCGCCTGGGCGAAGCCGGCGAAAAGGGCCGCCTCGTCGAGGCACTGCTGGGCTCGCGTACGAGCGCGGCGACCGCACTTATCGCCTCGGCGGTCGTGCAGCGCCCGCGTGAGCGGCGCGTGCGCGAGCTGCTGGCGCGCGCCGAGCGCATCGTGGCCTCCGCTCGCGGACGCAAGGTGGCGCGGGTCACCAGCGCGGTGCCGCTCTCGGCGGCGCAGATCGAACGGATCGCGAAGCTGCTGGCGGCGAAGTACGACAGCGAGATCTCGGTCAACACCGTGATCGACCGCTCTGTGGTGGGCGGCGTGCGCGTGCAGATCGCCGACGATGTGATCGACGCGAGCGTATCCACCCGACTGAACGACCTGCGGCAGCGGCTGGCAGGCTGAGACAGACTTCCCGTCCTCTTGGGACGGCGACTTCGGGGCCGAGGCCCCTCGAACAAAAGGAAGACAATGGCAGAACTCTCCATCAGCCCTGACGTCATTCGTGACGCGCTGAAGGACTTCGTCGCCGCGTACGAGCCCACCGGGGCGGCAGCGACCGAGGTCGGTACAGTCGTCGACACGGCGGACGGCATCGCCCACGTCGAGGGACTGCCCGGCGTCATGGCCAACGAGCTGGTCACCTTCGCTGACGGCACGGCCGGCCTGGCACTGAACCTCGACGAGCGCGAGATCGGTGTCGTCGTACTCGGTGAATTCTCCGGCATCGAGGCAGGCCAGCAGGTCACCCGCACCGGCGAGGTGCTGTCGGTTCCCGTCGGTGACGGCTACCTCGGTCGCGTGGTCGACCCGCTGGGCAACCCGCTCGACGGCCTCGGCGAGGTCGCCAGCGAGGGTCGTCGTGCGCTCGAACTGCAGGCGCCCGGCGTCATGCAGCGCAAGAGCGTGCACGAGCCGCTGCAGACCGGCATCAAGGCCATCGACGCGATGATCCCCGTCGGCCGCGGTCAGCGTCAGCTGATCATCGGCGACCGCCAGACCGGCAAGACCGCCATCGCCATCGACACGATCATCAACCAGAAGGCCAACTGGGCCTCGGGCGACGAGAACAAGCAGGTGCGCTGCATCTACGTCGCTATCGGCCAGAAGGGCTCGACCATCGCCTCGGTGAAGGGCGCGCTCGAAGACGCCGGCGCTATGGAGTACACGACGATCGTCGCCGCTCCCGCCTCTGACCCGGCCGGCTTCAAGTACCTCTCGCCGTACACCGGCTCGGCCATCGGCCAGCACTGGATGTACCAGGGCAAGCACGTGCTCATCGTGTTCGACGACCTGTCGAAGCAGGCCGAGGCCTACCGTGCCGTGTCGCTGCTGCTGCGCCGCCCGCCGGGGCGCGAGGCCTACCCCGGTGACGTCTTCTACCTGCACTCCCGCCTGCTCGAGCGTTGCGCCAAGCTCTCCGACGAGCTGGGCGCGGGGTCGATGACCGGTCTTCCGATCATCGAGACCAAGGCCAACGACGTGTCGGCCTACATCCCGACCAACGTGATCTCGATCACCGACGGCCAGATCTTCCTGCAGTCCGACCTCTTCAACGCGAACCAGCGTCCCGCGGTCGACGTGGGCATCTCGGTGTCGCGCGTGGGTGGCGACGCCCAGGTGAAGTCGATCAAGAAGGTCTCGGGAACCCTCAAGCTCGAACTTGCCCAGTACCGCTCGCTGCAGGCGTTCGCCATGTTCGCGAGCGACCTGGATGCGGCATCCCGCCGCCAGCTCGAGCGCGGTGCCCGGCTGACCGAGCTGCTCAAGCAGCCGCAGTACTCGCCGTACCCGGTGGAGGAGCAGGTCGTCTCGATCTGGGCCGGCACCAACGGCAAGCTCGACACCATCGAGGTCGAAGACGTGCTGCGCTTCGAACGCGAACTGCTCGACTACATCCGACGCAACACGACGATCCTGGACCGACTGCGCGAGACCAACGTGCTCGACGACGAGACGCTCGCCGAGCTCGTCAAGGTCACCGACGCATTCATCCCCGAGTTCCAGGGCGGCGCAGGCACTGCCATCGACGCCCCGGGTTCGGAGGAGTACGAGGCAGCCGACGCCGCCGACGTCAACCAGGAGAAGATCGTCAAGGGCCGTCGGGGCTGAGCGCTGGAGACGTAAGACATGGGCGCACAACTCCGGGTCTACAAGCAGAAGATTGCTTCTGCTGAGACCACCAAGAAGATCACGAAGGCGATGGAACTCATCGCGGCTTCGCGCATCCAGAAGGCGATGGCGCGTGTACGCGCGGCGGCTCCCTTCGCGCAGGCCGTGACACGGGCCGTGTCGGCGGTGGCGACGCATTCGAACGTCGACCACCCGCTGACCCGCGAGCCCGAGCAGATCCGTCGTTCGGCCGTGGTCATCTTCACCTCCGACCGAGGCCTGGCCGGTGCCTTCAACTCGCAGATCCTGCGCGAGGGGCTGGAACTGGCCGAGCTGCTCAAGTCCGAGGGCCGGGAACCGGTGTTCTACCTCATCGGCCGCAAGGCCGTCGGGTATTTCCAGTTCCGCAAGATGGCACATGCGGCCGAGTGGATCGGCGACACCGACACACCGCGGTTCACCTGGGCCGAAGACATCTCCGCGACCTTGCTCGACGCCTTCGAGCTGGGCGGCGAAGACGGCGGCGTCGACGAGATCCATCTCGTCTACAACCGCTTCGTCAGCATGATGACGCAGAGCCCCGAGACCGTGCGCCTTCTGCCGCTGGAGGTCGTCGAGGCCGCCGACGACGAAGACGACGCCAAGGCCCCGGTGTACCCGCTGTACGAGTTCGAGCCCGATGCCGAGACCGTGCTGGATGCCATCCTGCCGGTCTACATCCAGAGCCGCGTCTTCAACGCGCTTCTGCAGTCGTCGGCGGCCAAGCATGCCGCGACGCAGAAGGCGATGAAATCGGCCAGCGACAACGCCGACAAGCTCATCACCGACTACACCCGGCTGCGCAACAACGCGCGACAGGCCGAGATCACGCAGCAGATCGCCGAGATCGTCGGCGGCGCCGACGCCCTGGCATCGGCCAAGTAGACCCCATCGAAAGAGAAGAAGCCATGAGCCTCACCGCACAGGAGACCGAGACGACGGTCACCGGCCGCGTCGCGCGCGTCACCGGTCCCGTGGTCGACATCGAGTTCCCGCACGATGCGATCCCCGACATCTACAACGCGCTGAAGACCACGATCACGATCGATGGCGAATCGACCGAGATCACGCTCGAGGTCGCCCAGCACCTGGGCGACGACCTCGTGCGCGCCATTTCGCTCAAGCCCACCGACGGCATGGTCCGTGGGCAGGAGGTGCGCAACACCGGCGGCCCCATCACTGTTCCGGTCGGTGACGTCACCAAGGGCCACGTGTTCAACGTGACCGGTGATGTGCTCAACGCGCAGCCGGGCGAGACCATCGAGATCACCGAGCGCTGGGGCATCCACCGCCAGGCGCCCAGCTTCGACCAGCTCGAGTCGAAGACCCAGATGTTCGAGACCGGCATCAAGGTCATCGACCTGCTCACCCCGTATGTGCTGGGTGGAAAGATCGGCCTGTTCGGCGGCGCCGGCGTGGGCAAGACCGTGCTCATCCAGGAGATGATCCAGCGCGTCGCGCAGGACCACGGTGGTGTCTCGGTGTTCGCCGGTGTCGGCGAGCGCACCCGTGAGGGCAATGACCTGATCGCCGAAATGGAAGAGGCGGGTGTCTTCGACAAGACCGCCCTGGTGTTCGGTCAGATGGACGAGCCGCCGGGGACGCGCCTGCGTGTCGCGCTGTCGGCCCTGACGATGGCCGAGTACTTCCGCGACGTGCAGAAGCAGGACGTGCTGTTGTTCATCGACAACATCTTCCGTTTCACGCAGGCCGGTTCCGAGGTGTCGACGCTTCTGGGTCGCATGCCTTCGGCGGTGGGCTACCAGCCCAACCTGGCCGACGAGATGGGCGTGCTGCAGGAGCGCATCACTTCGACCCGTGGCCACTCGATCACCTCGCTGCAGGCGATCTACGTGCCCGCCGACGACTACACCGACCCGGCGCCGGCCACGACGTTCGCGCACCTCGACGCGACCACCGAGCTCAGCCGCGAGATCGCGTCGAAGGGTCTGTACCCGGCCGTCGACCCGCTGACCTCGACCAGCCGCATCCTCGACCCGCGCTACATCGGCGAGGACCACTACCGGGTCGCCACGGCGGTCAAGCAGATTCTGCAGAAGAACAAAGAGCTGCAGGAGATCATCGCGATCCTCGGTGTCGACGAGCTCAGCGAAGAAGACAAGATCGTCGTCTCGCGTGCGCGCCGCATCCAGCAGTTCCTGTCGCAGAACACCTACATGGCCAAGAAGTTCACCGGTGTGGAGGGCTCCACGGTTCCGATCAAGGAGACCATCGAGTCGTTCGACGCCATCGTCAAGGGTGATTTCGACCACGTCGCCGAGCAGGCGTTCTTCAACGTCGGTGGCATCTCCGACGTCGAGGCCAAGTGGGCGCAGATCCAGAAGGAGAACGGCTGATCATGCCCCTGCAGGTCACTCTCGTCTCCGCCGAAGAAGAGGTCTGGACCGGCGAGGCATCCCTCGTCATCGCCAAGACCGTCGAAGGCGAGATCGGATTCATGGCCGGGCACGAGCCCGTGCTGGCGATCCTCGCCGAAGGTCGCGTGCGCATCACCGGCGCTGACGGTGTGAAGATCGAGGCCGAAGCGAAAGACGGATTCGTCTCTGTCGAGAACGATCGGGTGACCATCGTCGCCGGCCAGGCCGCGCTCGTGGCCTGACCCGGCATGCTGATTCTGCTGCCGCCCTCCGAGACCAAGCGTTCCGGAGGGCGGCGCTCTTCTCTGCGGCTGGATGCTCTCGCTCTCGCGCAGCTCGCACCCCAGCGTGCCCAGGTCATCGACGCGCTGGTGTCTCTGGCCGCCGACGAAGAAGAGTCCGCCCGGATTCTCAAACTGTCGCCGCGGCAGCGCGGCGACATCGCGCACAATGCGGCGCTGCGCACCGGCCCGACGATGCCTGCTGTCGATCGGTATACCGGCGTGCTCTATGACGCGTTGGATGCCTCGGGGTTGGATGCCGCGGCGCGGCGCTGGCTCGGTGCGCATGTGCTTATCCACTCGGCGCCGTTCGGCCCGGTGGCCGCCCTCGACGCTATCCCGGCCTATCGGCTCGCCGCCGGCACGACCCTGCCCGGTCTGCCGCCGCTGCGCCGGGTGTGGGCAGACGCGGTGACGGCCGCAATCGCGCAGCGGGCGCCTTCGTTCGTCCTCGACCTGCGCTCCGAGGCCTACGCGGCGCTCGGCCCGATCCCCGCCGGTACCCCGCACGCCTACCTGCGCGTGGTGACCGACGGGGCCGATGGCACCACCCGTGCGCTGAACCACTTCAACAAGCACGCCAAGGGCGAGCTGGTGCGGCAGCTGGCCACCGATCGGCCGCGCATCGCGTCGATCGACACGCTGCGGCGGTGGGCGGATGCCGCCGGCGTCGTGCTGCGCGAAGGTGCGGCGGGCGAGCTCGACCTGGTCGTGTGAACACACAGGCGGCCCCGGGAAGGATCACCTCCCGGGGCCGCCTGCTGCTGTGTCACCGCGTCAGGGCTTCGGGTGCCCCTGGTGCGACGCGGAGATCTGGAACGCATGGGTGATCTGCTGAGCGAAGGTGTTGCCTGCGGCATCCTTCGCCGTCACTTTCAGATCGACCCAGCCGGCCTTGTTCGTGGGAACCTCAGCCGTGTACGAGGCGACGTACGCGCGACCGGTGGGGAACATGCCCGACGCCTCGCCCGGTCCCGACGTGTCGCGCGAGCGCAGGGTCAGCTTCACGCTCTGCCACTTTCCGCCGTTCACCCGCACCTGCGCCGTGGCGCCGGTCACCTTGGCCGATCCCACGGCACCGGCCAGATGACCGACCTGCACGTTCAGCGTCTCGGACGTCGACGGGCGATGACGGCCCTTCGTGTCGTCGTCGATGCTGTAGTACCCCTGCAGCAGCGGCAGCATGTGCTGGTCGTAGTTCGACGCGTCGGTGGTCGCCGTCGTCGTCCACTCGGTGCGGGTCGACGTCGACTGGTCGCCCAGCAGCGTGCCGTCCTGCGTCGCGGTGTTCACGATCTTCAGATCGTGCGCGCCATCGGCCAGTCCGTACGCCGACAGGCTCTGGTACGAGCCCGACCCCGCCATCTGGCCGTCCACGTACAGGTCGAGCTGCTGCGAGGTGTGCGGATCGGCCGCATACGTGTCGGCCGTGCCGGTGCGTTCGGGTGAGATGCCGTCGGCCCACGACGGGACGTTCAGCGTCACGCCGTCGCCACTGGCATACGGCGCCCAGTAGCCGGGCCCGATGTACGGCCGCACGATGCCGTCGAAGTACGACGTCGAGGTGCGCTGGCCTGCCTTGTAGCTGTGCAGAACGTCACGCACCTGCCAGGCGGCCTCGACGATCTCGGGCTCCTGCAGCCACCTCACGTCACGCGTGCTGACCCACTCGGTGCGGGTCATGCCGCGCGGAACGGCGTAGGTGAAACCGGTGCCGTACTCCACGCCCGGAACGAAGTCGTACCGGAACTCTGCGACGGTCTGGGTGTCGTCGCCGGAGTACGTCGTCTGGATCTGAGCCAGCCGGCCCGGCCGGTAGGCCTGGTTCGCCGAGATCTTGCCGTCTTCGAAGCGTGAGATGTCCCAGATCGCCTGCGAGTACGGGATGCCGGTGCCCGACACCTGTACGGGGTGGCGCGTGATGTCGGCCAACAGGGCACGGCCCTGCACGCCGCTGATCTGCGCGACGGCCAGCTTGGTCGGCTGCGTGTAGTCGGCCGAGCCTGCCCACTCGCTGAACTCACCGTCGGCGTCGTTGACGATGATCAGCAGCTTCGCGCCCGCGTTCAGAGCGTTCTCGGCCTGCTGGCCGGGCGTGATGGTCGACGAGTGGGTGACCACGGCCACCTTGCCCTTCGCTGCCACGGCGGCGAAGGCGTCGGTGGAGCCGTCGCCCGCATCCACCGCGCTCGCGCGTAGCTTGCCATCGAGAGGGGTGGATCCGGCCGCCACGATGAGGTCCAGGTTGCGGCTCCCCGCCTTCACCGTGAGTGTCGGGTGCTGCAGCCGCCAGCGCACCGAGTACGTGAAGTCCTGGTCGGCGTCGGCGTTCATCGGCTGCGCATAGAAGCCGTCCATCGTCACCGGAAGAGAGGCGCTGCCGGTGAAGCCGTCGACGGCGAAGTCCATCCGGTTCACCGTGGTCTCAAGCCCTCGTTCTCCGACGTCGACCGAGACCTTCTTCGCCGTACGTGCGTCCAGTGCGACGGTCGCACCTTCGGAGGTGAGGTCGACCGATGGGTCGCCGGTGAGAACCTCGACGGCGCTGTCGGCGCTCTTGTTCAGCGTCATGTACGAGAACACGCTGTACGAGCCGGCCGGCAGCCGCAGTGTCGCCTGGCCGGCGACGTCGACGATCTGATAGGCCTGGTTCTCGGCATTCCACAGCCATGCGGTGGCCTCGGTGGGCTGGCCGTCGAAATCGGTCGCGGTCAGGTGCAGGCTGTAGCGCTCGTCCTCGGCGATGATGCCGATCGCGGTGCGGGCCACTGCGGTGCCCTCGATCGAGGCGACCAGTGCGCCCGAGAGCTGATGCCCGGCGGCCACGGCCGCCTGGTCGGCGGTCAGGGTGACCTCGCGGCTTTCGCCGGCGGGCACGGTGAGCGAATCGGCGCTCACACTCACGACATCGCTGGGTGCGACCTCGGCCGACAGCGGCTCGACTCCGCCGTCGCCGGCGGGCGTGGTATCGGAGACGGCGACGTCGAGGTCGAGGGTCACCTCGGCCGAGCCGTTGTTCGTGTATGTGACGGTGCGCTCCAGAGTGGTCGGATCATCGCCCCAGTGCAGCATCCCGAAGTCTGCCGACCCCGAGGCTACGACGTCCGCGTCGATGGCGGTGGTCAGATCGACCACGCCGACGCCGGCTTGGTAGGGGTTCAGCCCGACGTCACGCGATGTGCTGGTCAAAAGAGCCCGCAGCTGGTCGGCGGTGTAGTCCGGATGCTGCTGCTTGAGGATCGCGGCTGCGCCGGCGATGTGCGGCGTGGCCATCGAGGTGCCGCTCATGCTGACGTAGTAGCCCTCGCCGGCGCTCTGGGCCGAACGGGCTGCGGTGATGTCGTTGCCGGGGCCGGCGATATCGGGCTTCATCGCCCCCGACAGGGTCAGCGGACCCTGGCTGGAAAACCACGACAGCGCGCCCGACGGGTCGTCGACCGAGCCGACGGTGAGGGCATCGGCGGCGGCGCCGGGGGCACCGATCGTCTCGGGGTTGGTGGCGTTGCCGGCCGCGACGATGAACAGCGCTCCGGTCTGTTCCGAGATCTCGTCGAGCGCTTCGGACATCAGGTCGGTGCCGTCGCTGGGCGTGGTCGAACCGAGGCTCATCGACACGATCGGGGCGTTCTTCGCAGCCCACTCCATGCCGGCGATGATCCACGAGTCCTGACCGAAGCCGTCATTGGCCAGGACCTTGCCGACGATCGCCTTCGCACCGTCGGCGACGCCACGGTACTTTCCGTCGCTGGCCGCTCCTGTGCCCACGATCGTCGAGGTGACGTGGGTGCCGTGTCCCTCGGGGTCGCTGCTCACGGCTTCACCCGGTACGAAGCTCTGCGAGCCGTCAAGGACCTGACCCTTCAGGTCGGGGTGGGTGGCGTCGTAACCGGTGTCGAGCACGGCGACGGTCACGCCGTCGCCGGTGTATCCGGCATCCCACGCGTCGGGAGCGCCGATCCACGGCACCGAGGTGTCGAGGGTCGCCTTGACCTTGCCGTCGAGGTGGATTGCGGTGATGCCACCGGCGAAGCCGGATGCTGCCGCCGAGCGCGTCTTCGTGCTCGTGCGTGTGAGCGCCTCCCACGTCTGTGCGGCCTTGGCGTGCGACGCGGTGACTGCCTGCGCGTCGATGCTGGGCAGCGCACGCTGCACGGTCAGGCCGGGAGCCGGAGCCGAGCGGGTGGTGCCACCGTCGGTCTGCACGATGATCGGCGTGGCATCCACGTGCGCGTCGTCGTATCCGTCCTCGATGAGCAGGCTGACGTTGAAAAGGTCGTCGTCGAGCACGCCATGGGCGAGGTACGACTCGACGCTGTCGGGAATGACGTGAAGGTCGTCGCCGACCTGCAGTGTCTTGTACCCGTCGCCGTCGGTGACTGTGTCGACGTCGACGGTGTGGGTGCCGTCGGAGCGATCGGTGACGGTCACCGTGTCGCCGGTGATGAGTGTCACTCTGTGCACGGCCTCGGCGGTCGCCGGGCTGTCCTGGTGCGAGGATGCCGCCTCGGCGGGGAGGGCGGCCGCGCCGAGCCCGCCGAGGCCCAAGGCGACGCCGGTCGTGGCGGCCAGCGTCGCCCGCGCACGTCGACGTGCGGGGCGATTGTGGGGGTGATCCATGAGAACCCTTTCCTGATTGGGGAGCGAGGCCCACATTCCCATACCGCGCGGTATAACGTGGTGGCGAAGAACCGCCATGGCCGTCATCCGCCAGCCATCGACGCCGCAGATCTGGAGGCCGCATGCTCGACGCGATCGGGCTCGATGACGATCACGTTCTGCTCTACCGCAGCCTGCTGGCCGCGCCGTCGGCAGCTCCCGACGAGCTCGCCCGGGTCACCGGGCTCGACAGCGTGCGGGTGCGCCGACTCGTCGACGAACTCGAGGGTGCCGGGCTGGTCGCCCGTCAGGCCTCGGCACCCGACCGGGTGGTGGCATCCCCGCCTTCGCTTGCTCTGCGTCCGTTGCTGTTGGAGAGCGAACGGCGACTGGCCGCCGCGCACGAGGCGCTCGTGCACTTCAGTGAGCTGTATCGGCACGGAGCCGAGCAGCGCGCGGCGCCCGATGTCGTCGATGTCGTCGTGGGGCCGGATGCCGTGCGCCAGCGCCTGGCTCAACTGCAGGCGTCTGCGCTCGAGCGGGTCGATGTGTTCGTGCTCAGCGAGGTGGCGCTGATGGCGTCGCAGGACAATCTCGAGGAGGAGCGTGCGCTGCGGCGCGGCGTACGCTATCGGGTCATCATCGAGTCAGAGGTCGCTCAGCGGCCCGGTTTCATCGACAGCGCGCGGGTGACGATCGCGGCGGGGGAAGACATCCGGGTGCTGCCGTCGCTGCCGACGCGGCTTTTCCTGGTCGACGACGCCATCGCGCTGCTGCCGATGTATTCGCACGGCCCCGATCGCGTCAGCGGCGCCCTGCTGGTGCACCCCTCGGGACTGCTCGACCTTGTGATGGCGATGTTCGGCGAGTACTGGTCGGCGGCGCGGCCGCTGCTGGGTCCCGACGAGCCCAGCGTCAGCCAGGCAGACCGCGATCTGCTGTCGCTGCTGGTGCTGGGCATGACGGATGCCGCAGCCGCCTCGCAGCTGTCTATCTCGGTGCGCACCGTGCAACGGCGCGTCGCCGAACTCGCCGAGCGTGCGGGCGTGCTGTCGCGGTTTCAGCTGGGTGCCGAAGCCGTGCGCCGCGGCTGGGTGTGACCGTTACTTGATCAGGCGCAGGTTGATCGGGTAACGATAGCCGCCGCCGTTGTTGACGGCGACTCCGCCCATGATCGACCAGACGACGTTGAGCACCCAGATGGCGAACAGCACAAGGCCCAGCAGGCCGACGAAGAGGGGGCCGATGAACGGAAGCCAACCTAGGAGACCACGGACGATCCCCACGGCCACCCAGGCGATCGTCACGGTGATCTGCCAGTTCAACGCCTCTTTGCCCTCGCCGTTCACGCGCGGGCCACGGTCTTTGAGCACGAGCCAAATGATCAGCGACGGCAGGAAGCCGACGATGCCGCCGATGTGGGCCCACATGGCGGCCTGCTTGTCACCCTCGGGTGAGAGCGGCGGGGCGGGCTGACCATACGGCTGCCCGGGGTTCGGGGGGTTCGTCATGATGCTGGTCCTTCCGAGATACGGCATGCTCACGGTATCGGTCCGACGCACTGCCCGGCAACGGCGACCGGTACGGTAGAGACGATGACCGATCTGCCACAGCGCCGTGTGGGCGCATCAGGACTTCTCGTTTCCGCCGTCGGGCTCGGCTGCAACAACTTCGGCCGTCCCGGCACCGCGACGGAGACACTCGAGGGCACGAAGGCTGTGCTGGATGCCGCGATCGATGCCGGTGTGACGTTCCTGGACACCGCCGATATCTACGGCGCCGAACCGGGGCTGAGTGAGACGCTGATGGGCCAGGCGCTGGTCGGGCGTCGCGACGAGGTCGTGCTGGCGACGAAGTTCGGACACTCCGGGCGCGATCTGGGCATCCGCGGCGGGGCGAAGGGCTCACGGTCGTACGTGCGGCGGGCGGTCGAGGCATCCCTGCGCCGCCTGCAGACCGACTGGATCGACCTGTACCAGCTGCACACGCCCGACAACGAGACGCCGATGGAAGAGACCCTCGACGCGCTGGGCGACCTCGTGCGGGAGGGCAAGGTTCGCTACATCGGGCACTCGAACTTCTCGGGCTGGCAGATCGCCGAGGCGCACTTCGTCGCGCTTCAGCGGCACAGTGTGCCGTACGTCTCGGCGCAGAACGAGTACAGCCTTTTGCGGCGGGATGCCGAGCGCAATGTGCTGCGCGCCGTTGAGCGCTATGGTCTCGGCTTCTTCCCCTACTTCCCTCTGCAGAACGGGCTGCTCACCGGCAAATTCACCCGTGCCGGCGGGCCGGACGACAGCCGCATCATGCGCCAGCGGCGCCAGCTGTGGGAGAACGCGCCGTGGGATGCCCTCGACGCGTACCAGTCGTTCTGCGACCAGCGTGGCATCACGATGCTCGAGGCGACGTTCGGGTGGTTGCTGTCGCACTCCTCGCTGTCGAGTGTGATCGCCGGTGCGACCCGGCCCGAGCAGGTGCGGGCGAACGCCGCCGCCGGCGCAGCCTGGTCGCCGTCGGCCGACGACCTCGCCGCCATCGACGCGATGTTCCCGCCGCCGGAGGCCGCGGACTGACCTCGCCGAACCGCCCGCTCGTTGAACCGCCCGGTCGTTGAGCGAGCGAAGCGAGTCGAAACGACACAACACTTCTGCCCGCGAGATCGCGCTTGTGCACGGATTTTGCGCCCTGACGCGTGCATGGGCGTGATCTCGCGAGTCCCTGCGCGAGAGGACCCGGGGCGGCGGTCACGACGGTTCGCGGGGGAGATACCCGGCAGAGATGAGTTCCTCGGCAGTCGGCATGGCTTTCCACCGCCGCTGCGGGTTCGTCATGAATACCGCCAGAGACATGGCGCTGAGGACGGCGGCCAACATGAGGGCGGCCGACAGCCCGGCGATGTCTCCGACGGTGCCACCCACGATGCTCGCCACGGGCATGGGGCCCAGCGCCGCGAATCGAGCGCATGACATGACCCGCGCATGCAACCCGGGGGGTGTCACCTGTGCCACCGTGCCGGCGGCGCTGAGCGAGTAGATCATCGCTGCGAACGTTGACAGCGATCCCAGCGCCGCGATCCAGAGGAACGAGGAGCCAAAGAGCGACGGGACCACAGGGTATGCCGCCAGGACCAGGGTGTTCGCGGTCATCGCCACAGTCTTCGCGCGCCCGATACCGAGCGCCCGAGAAAGCGAAGTCGCGAGAGTTGCCCCGGCGAATGCGGCGGCTGCCTCGCACACTGTCACGAGAGCGAAATCGCCTGCGCGCAGTCCCGCTTCCTGCAATGCGAACACGACAAGGACGGCGTTGGCCATCGCGCTTGCAGAGTTCCAGAACGCATTCCCGAGGAAGAGCGGTCGGAGCACCCGGTGACGAGCCGCATACGAGAGCCCATCCGCCGCATCACGCCACAATGACCGGCGTTGACGCTCAGGCGATTCCGTGGGGAACGGTTGATCGTCGGGATATCTGCTGAGAGCGAGGGCTGAAAGGAGATACCCCGCGGACGCGGAGAAGACCGCGACGGCGGGCGACGACATACGAATGATCACGGACCCGATGCCCGGCCCGGCGATCGAGGTCGCTGCTTGGGTGGCCCGAAGGCTGCTGTACGCCTGGCCCAGATCCGGCGCCGCGACATGGCGAGGAAGTGCGGCGGAGGATGCCGCGGAGAAGAACACATCCGCAACGCCGATGACCGCCACGGCACAGAACAGCTGCCACATTGAGAGCACGCCGCAGAATGCCGCGATGGGGATGGTGGTCACGGCCACTGCTCGAACGCCGGTCGTCGAGAGCATCACCCGACGGATGCGGGCGCGTTCGACCACGGCGCCAGCCGGTATTCCCAGGAGGAGGAACGCAGCCATGCTGAGCGCCTGCAGAAGTCCGATGGCTGAGGAGCCTGCACCGAGTGTGCTGGCCGCGACCAGAGGGAGAACCGAACGCGAGACGTCGTCTGCGAGTGACTCGCCGACGCTGCTCGTCCACAGGGCACGGAACGGGCGGTTGTGGCGAAGGCTGAGACGCATGTCGGATGTCACAAGTGTCAGGGTAACCCTGACACTCTAGACTTGTCCATGTGATGTGCTCGTTCTGTCTGAGGGCTCGAACCGGTGTGCGCCTCGTCGCCGGGCCCGGCGTCGCCATCTGTGCGGATTGCGTCCGAGATGCGGCGGTGCTCGTCGACCAGCCGGGGGACACGGAGCTGTCTCGTGTGTTCTCGCCAGATCACCGGGTGTCCCTCGGACTCAGCCGCATCCTGGAGATTCTTCCGGAGGTGGCCCAGGTGGGTGCCCATGTCGACGAGGAATTGGTCGGTTGGGTGAAGACGGCACGAACGGCGGGCGCATCGTGGCAACAGGTCGCCGATGTCCTCGGCGTCACGCGTCAATCGGCATGGGAGCGATTCTCTCGTCGCGTCAGCTCTTGAGTCAGCGCGTGCGCAGGCCGTCCAGGGCGACGGCGAGCACGTCGGCGGCCAGCTGGTCGGCGCCCTCACCGCCGGTGGGCCGGTACCACTCGATGAGCGAGTTGACCATGCCGAAGACCAAGCGGGTGGCCACCGACGCATCGATGTCGGCGCGCACCGAGCCCTCGTGCTGCGCTGCGCGCACGAGCGAGGTGACCTTTCGGTCGAAGGCGCGGCGGCGCGCGAGGGCCGCGCGCTCGGTGTCGCTGTTGCCGCGCACGCGCAGCAGCAGCGTGACCGCGGGCAATCGCGCCGACAGCACCTGCACCGCACCGCGCAGGACGGCGGCCAGGCGCTCGGCGGCCGTGCCGGCCGTGGCCTGATCGGTTTCGAGCACCGCCTCCAGCCCGCCCAGGGCCTGCTCGAGCGCAACGGAGAGCAGCTCTTCCTTCGAGGCGAAGTGGTGGTACAGGGCCGACTTGGTCAGTCCGAGACGCTCGGCGAGCTGCGCGACCGAGGTCGCGTCGTAGCCCTGCTCGATGAACAGCATCACGGCGACCTGCAGAATCTGCTCCCGGTCGTACCCGGGGCGCCCGCGTCTGGCCTGTTCGGTCACCGCCCCAGTCTGGCACGTGTCGTCTCTTTCCTGAACGATCGGTAAGGTATTCGGCATGGATGCAACGCTGCCGAGCTATGTCGACGGGGACTGGTGGATGCCGCGCAGCGGCGTAGATGCAGCGGTGGTGCGCGACGCATCCACGGGCGAGGAGGTCGCCCGTATCTCCAGCGAGGGAATCGATCTGGCCGGTGCGCTCGCCTATGCGCGAGAGGCCGGTCAGCGGTCGCTGGGCGAGTTGACCTTCCATCAGCGGGCCCTGCTGCTCAAGCAGTTCGCGCAGGTGCTGACCGAGCACAAGGACCAGCTGTACGAGTTGGCCACGACGGCCGGTGCCACCGTGCGCGACTCGATGATCGACGTCGACGGCGGCATCGGCGTGCTTTTCACGTACGGGTCGAAGGGCCGCCGCGAGTTGCCCAACGCCCACGTGCTGCTGGACGGACCGGCCGAGCAGCTGTCGAAGGACGGCTCTTTTCTCGGCCGCCACGTGTACACGCGGCTGCCAGGCGTGGTCGTGCAGATCAACGCCTTCAACTTTCCGACCTGGGGCCCGTTCGAAAAGCTCGCGCCGGCGTTCCTGGCGGGCGTGCCGACGTTGATCAAGCCCGCAACGCCGACGGCGCACCTGACCGAAGCGTGGGTGCGCATCCTCGTGGATTCGGGTCTGGTTCCCGACGGCGCCCTACAACTCGTCTCGGGACCACTGCCCGGGGTGTTCGAGCTGCTGCGGCTGGGGGATGCCGTGGCCTTCACCGGTTCCGCATCCACGGCAGCGGCGCTGCGCGCGCAGACACCCGACGGGGTGCGGTTCTTCAGCGAGACCGACTCGATCAACGCGTCGGTGCTCGGCCCCGACGCGGTGCCCGGCACGCCCGTGTTCGACGCATACATCCGCCAGCTGTTCACCGAGCTGACGGCCAAGGCCGGGCAGAAGTGCACGGCCATCCGTCGTGCGATAGTGCCGGCGGCATCCATCGACGCCGTCGTGGAGGCGCTGCGCGCCCGGCTCGACGAAAAACTTGTGCTGGGCGACCCGCGGGCCCAGGGCGTGACGATGGGCCCGCTGGTCTCTCTCGCGCAGACTCACGAGGTGATCACTCAGGTTGATCACCTGGTGAGCGCGGGGGGCCGGCTGCTGCTCGGCTCGACGGACGCGCCCGATGTGGTGCGCGCCGACGGGACGACCGGGCCCGCCCCCGACGGGGCGTTCGTCGCGCCGATGCTCATCGGTTTCGGGCCCGACGCGCCCGATGCTGCGCACGAGGTGGAGGCGTTCGGGCCGGTGTCGACGGTGATCGGGTACAGCTCGGTGGCAGAAGCCGCCGCGCTGGTGAACCGGGGCGGCGGGTCGCTCGTGACCAGCGTCGCCACCGACGACGAGGGCGTCGCCCGCGAGCTGTTCGAGCGCGTCGCGCCGTACAACGGCCGCGTGCTGATGCTCGACTCCGCTGACGCACGCACCTCGACCGGGCACGGCTCACCGGTGCCGCACCTCGTGCACGGCGGCCCGGGGCGCGCGGGTGGCGGGGAGGAGTTGGGCGGCATTCGCGCGGTGCAGCACTTCATGCAGCGCACGGCCGTGCAGGGCTCGCCCGACATGCTCACGGCACTGACCGGGGTGTGGTATTCCGGCGCCCGGGTGCACACCGACGGCGAGCATCCCTTCCGCAAACCGCTGTCACGGCTGCGTGTGGGCGACCGGTTCGCGTCGGGTCAGCGCGAGGTGACGCTCGACGACATCGAGACGTTCGCGCACTTCACCGGCGACACGTTCTATGCGCACATGGACCAGCAGGCCGCAGCGGCGAACCCGTTCTTCCCCGGACGGGTCGCGCACGGCTATCTGCTCATCTCGTTTGCGGCGGGGCTGTTCGTCGACCCCGCGCCCGGCCCGGTGCTGGCCAATTACGGACTCGAGGATCTGCGCTTCGTCACGCCCGTCTCACCGGGCGACGCCATCCGCGTCGAGCTCACCGCCAAGCAGATCACGCCGCGAGAGACCGATGACTACGGCGAGGTGCGCTGGGATGCCGTGATCCGCAACCAGCGCGACGAGCTCGTCGCGTCGTACGACGTGCTGACCCTGGTGGCCAAGCAGTAGCGCTCAGCCGGTCTTCGAGAGCGGGTCGGCGATGTCTTCGAGCGATTTGCGCTCCGCATCCACCCCGAGGAACACCTCGACCAGGCCCGCGGCGATCATGAGCCCTGCGCCGAGGAAGTAGCCGATCGCGACCGCCGAGATGCCCTGCTCGACGAAGCTGCCGAACAGCAGCGGTCCGATGATGCCGCCCAGGCCCGTACCGATGGCGTAGAAGAACGCTATCGCCATCGCCCGCGTCTCCATGGGGAAGATCTCACTCACCGTGAGATAGGCCGCGCTCGCTCCCGCCGAGGCGAAGAAGAACACGATGACCCAGCAGACGGTCAGCCACGTGGCATCCAGCATTCGAAGATCGAAGAGGATGCCGGTGGCCACCAGCAGCACGCCACTGCCGATGTACGACAACGAGATCATGACGCGCCGCCCGATCGAATCGAATAGACGGCCCAGCAGGAGCGGGCCGAGGAAGTTGCCGACGGCGATGGGCACGAGCGACCACGGGGCGATGTCGTCGGGCACGTCGAGCAGCTGGGTGAGCACCAGGGCGTAGGTGAAGAACACGGCGTTGTACAGAAAGGCCTGGCCGATGAACAGCGAGAGGCCGAGCACGAACCGCTTCGGATACCGAGTGATTGCGACGCGCGCGATCTCGCCGAAGCCGGTCGAGCGACGCTGCTGGATCTCGATCGCCGTGTCGTCGGGCACGTGCTCAAGGTCATCGCCGGTCTGCTGCTCGATCGTGCGCTCGATTGCCGCGACCTCGTTCTCGGCCTGTTCATCGCGGCCGTGGATGAACATCCAGCGCGGTGACTCCGGAACGTTGCGTCGCACGAGCAGGATCGTCAGCCCGAGCACCGCGCCCAGGCCGAACGCCAGACGCCACCCGAGATCGGCGGGGAAGATGGCGGTGTTCAGCAGAAAGACCGTCAGCACCGCCCCGAATGCCGTGCCCAGCCAGTACGAGCCGTTGATGGCGAGGTCGACGACGCCGCGGCGGCGTGCCGGGATCAGCTCGTCGATAGCGGAATTGATCGCCGCGTATTCGCCGCCGATTCCCGAGCCGGTGAAGAACCGGCAGATGAAGAAGTACACCGGGTTGAACGAGAACGCCGTGGCGACGGTGGCCGCCAGATAGATGCCCAGCGTGATCATGAACAGCTTCTTGCGACCGAACCGATCGGTGAGGTAACCGAAGGCGAGGGCGCCGACGCACGCACCGGCGACGTAGATGGCCGCCGCCTGCCCGATCTGTGCGGTTGTCAGGCCCAGGCCGCTGGACTTCTCGGTCAGTCGCCCCGCGATAGCGCCGACGATGGTGACCTCGAGCCCGTCGAGAATCCACACCGTGCCCAGGCCGATGACGACCAGCCAGTGCCATTTCGCCCAGGGGAGTCGGTCCATGCGCGCGGGGATCGTCGTCGAGATCGTCTTCAGCTCTGTCTGCGACATGACTGTCAGCGTGCCGCCGCCCCGGCGTGTTGTGGAAGCACCTTGACACGAGGCGCTGACGTGCTCACGCGCGGGACAGACGGCGGGAGATCACGACGGTTGGGGATCAGTGCGCAGGGGACATCAGCGCGCTGGGGACATCAGCGCGCTGCGCGCGAGACTGGCCGCGCGCGAGACTCGGCCCGGCGCGCGAGACTGGCCGCGTTGCGGTGTGTTTCGCGCGGTGAGGTGAGTCTCGACAAGGGGCGCGCGAGACTTGGCCCGGCGCGCGAGACGTGGCCGGGCGCGCGAGACTCGGCCTGGCGCGCGAGACTGGCCGCGTTGCGGTGTGTTTCGCGCGGTGAGGTGAGTTTCGACAAGGGGCGCCGTTGTGACCGGCATCCCTCACCGCAGGTCGTAGACGCGCTTGTACTTGCCCTCGCTGCGCGGCAGCGTGCCGGGCTCCTCGAGGTGCACGTCGATCGACGTGCCCAGCTGCGACTTTACCCGCTGCCGCAGCACGACCGCGGCCGCCTCGCACACCTCCACCGACAGGCTCGGGTCGCGCTCGATGCGCACGGTCATCGCGTCGAGCCTTCCGTTCTTGGTCAGCTCGAGCACGAAGTGCGGCGTGAGCGCCTCGATGCCGAGCACGAGTTGCTCGATCTGCGTGGGGAAGAGGTTCACCCCGCGCAGGATGATCATGTCGTCGTCGCGCCCGGTGATCTTCTGGATCCTTCGCATCCCCGGCCGAGCAGTGCCCGGCAGCAGCCGGGTCAGATCACGGGTGCGATAGCGGATCACCGGGAAGGCCTCTTTGGTGAGCGAGGTGAACACGAGCTCGCCTGCCTCGCCGTCGGCGACCGGCTCGCCCGTGTCGGCGTCGATCACCTCGGGCAGAAAGTGGTCCTCCCACACGTGCGGGCCGTCCTTCGTCTCGACGCACTCGCTGGCCACGCCCGGGCCCATGACCTCGCTCAGCCCGTAGATGTCGACCGCGTCGATGCCCAGGCGCCGCTCGATCTCGCCGCGCAGCTCGTTCGTCCACGGCTCGGCGCCCAGCACGCCGATGCGCAGCGACGTCGAGGCAGGATCGATCCCGGCCTGTTCCATGGCGTCGGCGATCGTCAGCAGATAGCTCGGCGTGCAGGTGATGACCTCGGGTTCGAAGTCCTGGATCAGCTGCACCTGGCGCGCCGTCTGCCCGCCCGAGACGGGAATCACGGCGGCGCCCAGCAGCGCCGCCCCGTCGTGCAGCCCGAGCCCGCCGGTGAACAGCCCGTACCCGTAGGCGTTGTGCACCTTCATCCCGGGCCGCACCCCTGCCGCGCGCAGCGAGCGCGCCACCAGTTGCGCCCATCGCTGCAGATCGCCCTCGGTGTAGCCGACGACGGTGGGCCGGCCCGTCGTGCCCGATGAGGCATGGATGCGGCGGATCTGCGACATCGGCACGGCGAACATGCCGAACGGGTAGGTCTCGCGCAGATCGGCCTTTGTCGTGAACGGCAGTCGGCGCACGTCGTCCAGCGTGCGAATGTCCTCCGGCGACACGCCCGCCGCTGCGAACTTCTGTCGATACGGCGGCACGTTCTCGTACGCGTGCTGCACCGTCCACTGCAGGCGCTTCAGCTGCAGCGCCTGCAGCTCGGGCCGCGGCATCCGCTCTTCCGGATCGAGCTCAGTCACCGGCATCCTCCTCGAAAGTGCGATTGGTCGTCAGCGACCGCCCGCGGAACTCCGCGACCACGTCGCCGGTCTCGTCGGTCACCGTCACGTCGTACAGGCCGGTGCGCCCGCTGACCACTCGACGCACCGCCGTCGCAGTCAGGGTCTGGCCCGCGCGCGTCGACTTCAAGAACGTGATGTCCGCGCCCGCGGCCACGGTGACATGCTCATCCTCATTGCACGCGATCGCGAACGCGGTGTCAGCGAGGGCGAACACGAGCCCGCCGTGGGTGATGGCGAAGCCATTGAGCATGTCGCCCCGCACACGCATCGACACGACCGCCCGGCCTGGTTCGTCGACGGCCACCTGCAACCCGAGAGCCGCGGCGGCACGGTCTTTCCTGATCATCGGCCGGATCACCGTCATCGTCCCTCCCGCACCCTTGCGACGGCACGAGTATGTCATAATTACTGAACGAGCGGTAGGTAATTGCCGGAGGTGTCGACGATGACGACCGTGACCACGCACGACGAACAAGAGGCGTTCGATGCGCTCATCGACGCCGATGCCCGCATCGAGCCGAAGGACTGGATGCCCGACGACTACCGGAAGAGCCTGATCCGGCAGATGTCACAGCATGCGCATTCCGAGATCATCGGCATGCAGCCCGAGGGCAATTGGATCACCCGCGCGCCCAGCCTGCAGCGCAAGGCGATCCTGATGGCGAAGGTGCAAGACGAGGCCGGCCACGGCCTGTACCTGTACTCGGCGACGCAGACGCTCGGCATCACCCGCGACGAGATGACCGAGCAGCTCATCGACGGCAAGGCCAAATACTCGTCGATCTTCAATTATCCGACGCCGACCTGGGCCGATATGGGCGCCATCGGATGGCTCGTCGACGGCGCCGCGATCGTCAATCAGGTGCCGCTGTGCCGCTGCTCGTACGGCCCGTACGCGCGCGCGATGGTGCGCATCTGCAAAGAGGAGTCGTTCCACCAGCGGCAGGGGTTCGAGATTCTGCTGCAGTTGATGAAGGGCACCCACGCGCAGCAGAAGATGGCACAGGATGCCGTGGACCGGTGGTACTGGCCGAGCTTGATGATGTTCGGCCCGCCCGATGACGAATCGCCGAACTCGGCGCGCTCGATGGCCTGGAAGATCAAGCGCTTCTCCAACGACGAGCTGCGCCAGCGCTTCGTCGGAATGCTCGTGCCGCAGGCCGAGGTACTCGGCGTGCAGCTGCCCGACCCCGCGCTGCGCTGGAATGAGCAGACGCAGCAGTACGACATGAGCCCTATCGACTGGGACGAGTTCATGGCGGTGCTCAAGGGCCGTGGGCCGATGAACGCCGTGCGCATTCAGAACAGGCGCACCGCCCACGAAGAGGGCGCGTGGGTGCGCGAGGCCGCCGCCGAGTACGCCCGCAAGCAGCAGGTGAAGGAGACCGCGGCATGACCGAGTCCTGGCCCCTCTGGGAGGTGTTCGTGCGTGCCGGCCGCGGTCTCTCGCACGTGCACGTCGGCTCCCTGCACGCGCCCGACGCCGACATGGCCGTGCGCAACGCGCGCGATCTGTACACGCGTCGCGGCGAGGGCGTCTCGATCTGGGTGGTGCCCTCCGAGGCGATCACCGCGAGCGACCCCGACGCGAAGGGCGCGTTCTTCGAGAGCCCCGCCGGCAAGAACTACCGGCACGCGACCTACTACACCGCCAGCGAGGGGGTGCCGCACCTATGACGAGGGCCGTGCACATCTCGGTCGACGAAGTCGAACTCGCCGAAGAGCTCGTCGGCGAGCAGGGCCGCACAGCGACCCCCGACATCGCCGAATACGCGCTGTGGCTCGGCGATGATGCGCTGATCCTCGCCCAGCAGCTGGGCGCGTGGATAGCCCATGCCCCCGAGCTGGAAGAAGACGTCGCCCTGGCCAATATCGCCCTCGATCTGCTCGGCCACGCGCGCAGCCTGCTGCGCTACGCCGGCACGGCTGACGAACGCACCGAAGACGATCTCGCGTACTTTCGTGACGAGCCCGACTTCCGCAGCGCCTGGCTGTTCGAGCAGCCCAACGGCGACTTCGCTCACACGATCGCCCGCCAGCTGGCGGCATCCACCTACCTTCTCGCCCTGTACGAACGGCTGCAGGCCAGCAGCGACCCGGTGCTGGCCGCGGTGGCCGGCAAGGCCGTCAAAGAGGTCGCCTACCACCGCGACCACGCCGTGCAGTGGACAAAGCGGCTGGCCGGCGGCACCGACGAATCACGACGGCGCATGATCACGGCCATCGACGACATCTGGCCGTACGTCGACGAGTTGTTCGGCGACGAACCGCTCATCGACCGGCTGGGGGATGCCGCGGTGCGGCCGTCCACGTTGCGCGCATCGTTCGACGAGACCATCGCAGCCGTCTTCGCCGAAGCCGAGCTTGAGGCCCCGACCCGTTTCGTCGCCTCCGGCGGCGGCCGGCGCGGAGAACACTTTCCGACGCTCGGGTATCTGCTGGCCGAGATGCAGATGCTGGCGCGGCAGCATCCGGGGGCGACATGGTGACCTCGACCGCACGAGCACCCCGGCCCACACGCGCCGAGGCGCTGGAGGCCGTGCTCGGGCCCTGGGCTGCTCGCGCCCCCGCACCGCCGCAGCAAGAGCGGAACGAGACGCCACAGGATCAGACCGGCACTGCTCTCGAGCGCGCGCGGGCTGCGGCATCCACCGTCTGCGACCCCGAGCTGCCGGTGCTCTCAATCGCCGACCTCGGCGTGCTGCGTGCGGTGCGCATCGACGACGGCGTGGTCACCGTCACGGTCACGCCGACATACTCGGGATGCCCCATGATGCAGGTGATCGAGCGCGACGTGCGCGCCGCCGTGCGCGCGGCCGGGTTCGCCGAGGTCCGGGTGCGCACGACGCTGACCCCCGCGTGGACGACCGACTGGATCAGCGACGACGGGCGCCGCCGTCTCGAACAGTTCGGCATCGCCCCGCCGACGGGAACGCGCCCGGTCGGCCCGATCCAGGGCGGCCTGCACGTGCGCTGCCCGCACTGCCGCTCGCTGAACACGCGTGAGATCTCGCACTTCGGCTCCACGGCATGCAAGGCCCTCTACGCGTGCCGCGCGTGTGGTGAGCCGTTCGACTACTTCAAGGCGCACTGATGACGGATGCCGCAGCCAGCGCCGAGCGCGTCGCCGACGCGTTGCTCGCCTCGGCCGTCGGAGGACCGCGGGGCCGCGCCGCACGGTTCCACACCCTCACCGTCGCCGAGGTGCGCCGGCTCACCGACGACGCCGTCGAGGTGACCTTCGCCGTTCCCGACCAGCTGCAGGCCGAGTACGACTACCTGGCCGGACAGCATGTAGCGCTGCGTGCCCGGCTCGACGGTCACGAGCTGCGCCGGTCGTATTCGCTGTGCCGTCCGCCGGCGGCAGGAACCCTCAGCGTCGCGATCAAGCGTGACATCGGAGGCCGCTTCTCGACGTGGGCGCAGACCGAGCTGCACCCCGGCGACACGCTCGATGTCATGAGTCCACAGGGCAACTTCACGGCGCGGCAGTACGATGTCGACGGCCAGCACTTCGTCGGCATCGCCGCCGGCTCCGGCATCACGCCGCTGATGGCGCTGGCGACCACGGTCTTGTCGGGGTCCGCGACATCCCGCTTCACCCTGGTGTACACGAACCGGTCGCGCTCCGACGTGATGTTCCTCGACGATCTCGCCGATCTGAAGGACCGCTACCCCGCCCGGCTTGCGCTGCACCACGTGCTCTCGCGCGAGCAGCGGGCGGCTCCGCTGCTGTCGGGACGGATCGACGAGGCCAAGCTGCGGACGATCCTTGATGTGCTCATTCGCCCCGACACCGTCGACGAGTGGTTCCTGTGTGGGCCGTTCGCGCTTGTGCAGCTGTGCCGCGACGTGCTCACCGACATCGGGGTCGACCGGCGGCACATCCGCCACGAGCTGTTCACGACCGGCGAGCCCGGGCAGGCGACACCGAACGGCGGTCGCCCGGTGCAGGCCCGGCCCGACGAGCACGTGCGTACGGTGCGATTCACGCTGGAGGGGCAATCCGCGAGCGTGGACAGCCCCGACAGTGCCCACGAGACGATCCTCAATGCGGCGCTGCGGGTGCGGCCCGATGTGCCGTTCGCGTGCGCCGGGGGAGTGTGCGGAACCTGCCGTGCGAGGCTGGTCGAAGGCGATGTGCGCATGACCGAGAACTACGCGCTCGAACCCGAAGAGCTCGAGCGCGGTTACATCCTGACCTGCCAGTCCCATCCTGTGACTGACACCGTCGTCGTCGACTACGACGTGTGAGGAGAGTCCCGTGATCGACCTGACCATCGAAGGCGGCATCGCCGAGGTCGTGCTGAATGCGCCCGACAAGCGCAACGCGCTCGACGAGGCGGCCCTGCACGAACTCGACATCGCGTACGCCGACGCCGAGCAGGCCGGCGTGCGCGCCCTGCTGCTGCGCGGCGAAGGCCCCGCGTTCTGCGCCGGCCGCGACATCGCCGGCGTCGACCCGGCCACCGACGACGTGCCCGGCTACCTCGACGGCCTGCTCGCGCCGCTGATGCGCCGCATGGCGGGCTTTCCGGCACCGACGTTCGCCGCCGCCCAGGGTGCGTGCCTGGGCGTGGGACTCGGCCTGCTGATAGCGACCGACGTCGTCTATGTCGCCGACACGGCGAAGTTCGGTTCGCCGTTCGCGGCGCTGGGCGCCGCGCTTGATTCGGGTGGGCATGCGCTGTTCACCGAGCGGCTGGGTGTGCACCGCACTCTCGACCTCATCTACACCGGCCGGCTCATGACGGGAGACGAAGCCGTCGCCGCGGGGCTGTTCTCGCGCGTCTACCCGGCCGATGAGGTGCAGGATGCCGCATCCACTGCCGCGCGACAGGCAGCGGTCGGTCCCACGGCGGCGTTCCTGGCGAGCAAGCGGCTGGTCGCACGCGTGCGCGAGGAACGGTTGAACCTGTGGGACACGCTGGCGGCCGAAACGGCCGCGCAGACCGCGCTGTCGGCCACCGACGACTACCGCGAGGGGTTCGCGGCGTTTCAGCACAAACGTCCGCCGGTTTTCCGCGGGCGCTGACGCTCAGGTTCGCTGAGAGCGCACGCACCGATGTCGCGGAGTGAGTGCTCACTCACTACACTCGAATCCATGCCTCCTGCCACCCGTGCCGAGCCGATGGCGCCCGACGATCGCCGCGCGATGATCGCCGAACAATCCGTGCCGCTTTTTCTCGAACACGGAGCGAGCCTGACGACCCGACAGCTCGCCGAAGAACTCGGCATCGCCGAAGGGACGATCTTCCGCGCTTTCGGCGACAAAGAGGCTCTCAAGCGCGCTGTCGTCGAGACGTTCTTCACACAGTCGCGCGAGCGGATGGCGCAGGGGATCGTCGATCCCGCGCTCGGGCTGGAGGAGAAGCTCTCCATACTCGTGCGCGGCACGCGGACGTGGATGCAGAACATGATGCGGATGCTGTCGCTGGTGGATCGCAAAGAGATCCCCTCGTTCTTCACGGGCCCGCGGGATGACGCCTACCGCGTCGCGGTGGCGAAGATCTTCGCCTCCAACGCCGACGAGCTGACCATCTCTCCCGATCGGCTCGGCCCCATTGTGCGGCTGGCGGGCATGGCCGCCAACGCTGCTCGGTTCGACGAGGAGGCGGGCTTGACCGACGACGAACTCGTCCACTTCATCTTGTACGGCATCGCGGGCCGCCCCCGCGGAGAGGACTGAACATGCTCGGCAGACTCCTTATTCGGTATCTGAAGCGAGGATGGCCACTGATCATCGGCGTCCTGGTCTTCCAGGTCGCCCAAGCCCTGGCATCCCTCTGGCTTCCGACACTGCAGGCTGACATCATCGACGATGGCGTGCTCACCGGCGATGTCGACTTCATCTGGCACACCGGCGGCATCATGCTGCTGATCAGCCTCGGCCAGATCCTCTGCACGATCGTTGCGGTGTACTTCGGTTCGCGCCTGGCGATGGGCATGGGGCGCGATCTGCGCGATGACATCTTCCACCGCGTCGTGCAGTACTCGCAGCGCGAGGTCGGCCAGTTCGGCGCGCCCTCACTGATCACCCGCAACACCAACGATGTGCAGCAGATCCAGATGCTCGTGCAGATGTCGGCGACCGTCATGGTCTCGGCCCCGATCCTGGCGATCGGCGGCGTGATCTTCGCGATTCGGCAGGATGTCGGCCTTTCGTGGCTGATGGCGGTCTCGGTGCCGCTGCTGCTGATCATCGTCTCGCTCATCGTCGTGCGCATGGTCCCCGCGTTCCGTGCCATGCAGCGGCGCATCGACCGGGTGAACCAGATTCTGCGTGAGCAGCTGACGGGCATCCGCGTGGTGCGCGCGTTCGTGCGCGAGCCCGAGGAGCACGCCCGGTTCACCACGGCCAGCAGCGACGTGATGGAGTCGGCGGTGCGCGCGGGAAACCTCATGGCGATCATGTTCCCCGCTGTCACGATCGTGCTGAACGTGTCCAGCGCCGCGGTCATCTGGTTCGGCTCGTTCCAAGTGCAAGACGGCAACGCGCAGATCGGCACGCTGTTCGCGTTCCTGACCTACATGATGCAGATTCTCATGGGCGTCATGATGGCCACCTTCATGTTCGTGATGATCCCGCGCGCCGCCGTCTGCGCGACCCGCATCGGCGAGGTTCTCGACACCGAGCCGTCGGTGATCGCGCACGAGCGGCTCGCCGAGCCACCGGCATCCCTCGGGCGTGTCGTCTTCGACCACGTCGACTTCGCCTATCCGGGTGCCGACGACGCCGTGCTGCACGACGTGAGCTTCACCGTCGAGCCGGGTACCACCACGGCGATCATCGGCTCCACCGGCGCCGGCAAGACGACGCTGGTGGGTCTGCTGCCGCGCTTGTTCGACGTCACGGGCGGTCGGGTGACCCTCGACGGCGTCGACGTGCGCGACTACGACCCCGACGTGCTCTGGAAACGCATCGGGCTGGTGCAGCAGCGTGCGTTCCTGTTCTCGGGCACCGTGGCATCCAACCTTCGCTACGGCGACGAGAGCGCGAGCGACGACCAGCTGTGGGACGCCCTCGAGATCGCGCAGGCGAAGGGCTTCGTCAGCGAGATGGGACTGGACGCCCCGATCGCTCAGGGCGGCACGAACGTGTCGGGCGGGCAGCGGCAGCGCCTCTCGATTGCGCGCGCAATCGTGCACCGGCCGGCGGCCTACATCTTCGACGACTCGTTCTCGGCGCTCGACCTGTCCACCGACGCGGCGCTGCGCCGGGCACTGGACACCCGGCTTCCCGACGCGACCCGCATCGTGGTCGCCCAGCGCGTGTCGAGCATCCAGCACGCCGATCAGATCGTCGTGCTCGAGCACGGGCGGGTCGTCGGCCTGGGTGTGCACGACGAGCTCGTCGAAACGTGCGAGACATACCGCGAGATCGTCGAGTCCCAGCTGAATGCGCAGGAGGCGGCATGAGCGAGAACAAGAGCACGCAGGCCACGGCTCCGCGCGGGCCCGCGCCGCGCGGTCCGATGGGTCGTGGCGGCATGGGCGCTCCTGCGCAGAAGGCGCAGAACTTCGGCCCCAGCGCCAAGCGCCTGCTCGGGATGCTGCGGCCCGATGCCGTGGGACTGGTGGCCGTCGTCATCATGGGCGCGCTCAGCGTCGCGCTCAACGTCGTGGGCCCGAAGCTTTTGGGTCAGGCCACCAACGTGGTGGTCGCCGGCTTCGTGTCGCTGCAGTTCAAGGATGTGCCGGCCGGGGTCACCAAGGCGCAGATCATCGAGCAGCTGCGCGCGTCAGGCCAGGACCAGACCGCCGACCTGCTGCGCACGATGGATTTCGTTCCCGGTGCCGGCATCGACTTCGGCCATCTCGCGTGGATCATCGGCGCGGTGCTGACCGTCTACATCGTCTCGGCCGTTTTCATGTGGATCCAGGGCCGCATCCTCAACGTCGTCGTACAGCGGGCCATGCACCGCATCCGCATGCTCGTGGAGGAGAAGGTGCACCGCCTGCCGCTGTCGTACTACGACCGCATGCAGCGCGGTGAACTTCTCAGCCGCGTCACCAACGATGTCGACAACATCGGGCAGACCCTGCAGCAGAGCATGTCGCAGGTGGTCATAGCGCTGCTGACGGTGGTCGGCGTGCTCATCATGATGTTCTCGATCTCGTGGGTGTTGGCGGTCATAGCCCTGGCGGCCATCCCGATCACCATCCTCATCACGGTGCTGGTCGCCCGCCGCTCGCAGAAGCTCTTCATCGCGCAGTGGGCCGCCACCGGCGTGCTCAACGCCCGCATTGAAGAGACCTTCTCGGGTCACGCGATCGTCAAGGTGTACGGCCACCAGCGTGATGTGCAGGAGAAGTTCAGCGGCGAGAACGACGCGGTGTACCGGGCCAGCTTCGGCGCGCAGTTCGTGTCGGGTCTGATCATGCCGGCGATGATGTTCATCGGAAACCTCGTGTACGTCGCCATCGCCGTGGTCGGCGGCATCCGCATCGCCAGCGGCCTCATTTCGGTGGGCGACGTGCAGGCCTTCATCCAGTACTCGCGGCAGTTCACGCAGCCGCTCAGTCAGCTGGGCTCGGTGGCCAACCTGCTGCAGTCGGGGGTGGCCAGCGCCGAGCGCGTGTTCGAACTGCTCGACGAAGACGAAGAGACGCCCGACGCCGATCCGGCGCAGACGGTGCCCGCCGATGCCGGTCATCTGGCGTTCGACGACGTCGCATTCCAGTACCTGCCCGACAAGCCGCTGATCTCCGATCTGAGCCTGAGCGCCGAACCGGGCAGCACCGTCGCGATCGTGGGACCCACCGGGGCCGGCAAGACGACGCTGGTGAACCTCATCATGCGGTTCTACGACGTCGACAGCGGACGCATCGTGCTCGACGGCGTCGACACCCGCACGATGACCCGCGCCGACCTGCGGGCGCGCACCGGCATGGTGTTGCAAGACACCTGGCTGTTCGCCGGCACTATCCGCGAGAACATCGCGTACGGTCGCCCCTCGGCCTCCGAAGAAGAAATCCTGGATGCCGCGACCGCGGCCTACGTCGATCGCTTTGTGCACGCGCTGCCCGACGGGTATGACACCGTGCTCGACGACGAGGCCACGAACCTGTCGGTGGGCGAGCGGCAGCTTGTCACCATCGCTCGCGCGTTCCTGGCCGACCCCCGCATCCTGATCCTCGACGAGGCCACCAGCTCGGTCGACACCCGCACCGAGCTGCTCATCCAGCGGGCCATGTCGCGCCTGCGCACCGACCGCACCTCGTTCGTCATCGCGCACCGACTCTCGACCATTCGCGATGCCGACCTGATCCTGGTGATGGAGGACGGGCACATCGTCGAGCAGGGCGCGCACGACCAGCTGCTGGCTGCGCGCGGCGCTTACTGGCGGTTGTACAACGCGCAGTTCGAGGCACCCGTACTGGACACGGGCGTCGAACCGGTCAATTAGTATGTGAAGACGTCGCCGTCTGGCGGCGCCCCGCCATCCAGGGAGGATCCCGCGTGCCCGACGAGCGCACCCGAGTTCACACGGTGGTGCTGCCCGATGCGACCGTCGAGGTCTCGTGGGCGGCGGCGACCGATGTCGGCCGTCGTCGCGAGGTGAATCAAGACGCGGTGCTCGCCGAGTTCCCGCTGTTCATCGTGGCCGACGGCATGGGCGGGCACATCGGCGGCGAGATCGCCTCGACGAGCACCGTCGGCCGGCTGCGTCCGGTCGCCGAGTCGGGCACCGTCACGCCCAAGGCGCTGGAGAAGGCACTGGGCCGGGCGGTCAAAGACATCGCCGCCCACCCCGAGGCCACCGACGACGGCACCGGCACGACGGTGACCGGGGTGTATTTCGACGGCGCCGCGGCCGACCCGCACTGGGTGACGCTGAACATCGGCGATTCGCGGGTCTACCTGCTGCGCGACGGCGAGATCGTGCAGATCACCACCGATCATTCGGTGGTCCAAGAGCTCATCGCCGCCGGTCGGCTCAGCCCCGAAGAAGCCGAGAACCACCCGTACGGCAACGTCATCACCCGCGCCGTCGGGCCCAGTGACAGCGTCAAGCCCGACTATGTGCGCCTCGACCTGGTCGACGGCGATCGGTTCGTGATCTGCTCCGACGGCCTGACCAAGGAACTCACCGACTACGGCATCCAGCACTTCCTCGGTGAGCACGCCGACCCGGGTGAAGCGGTCGATGCGATGATGCAGGCGGCGCTGGAGAACGGCGGCCGCGACAACGTCACTATCGTCGTCATCGACGTTGCGGTGCACTCTGCGTCAGATACCGACTCCTCCCCAGACGCAGACTGACCGCGAGTTCTCCACAGATTCGCGTGAGCCAGGCGTGCGGCGGCGTCTCGCGCTGTTGACTTGTCGGCATGACCGACGTTCTCGATGTCGCCGATGTGCTGCGACTGCCCGATGCGCCGCCCCCGGTGCGCCGCAGTGCGATTCCCCTGGTGGCCTCGCTGGTTCCCGTGCTGGCCGCGGTCGGGCTGTGGCTGGTCACGGGCACGGTCACGATGCTGTGGTTCGCCGCTCTCGGCCCACTCATCGCGCTCGCCTCGGTCGCCGACGGTGCTCGGGCAGCTCGCCGCCAGCGGCGTCTTGCCGCCCGCGACGCCGAGCGCAGCCGGCGCCGGGTGCGCTCAGCGGTGGCGGTGCGACACGATGCCGAGCGCGAGCGGCTGTGGGCGCAGACGCCCGATATGCGTGGGCTGGTCGTGCCTGACGATGATATCGACCCGGTCTGGCGGGGGCAGGGCTCACGCGACGAGCGCCTGGTCGTGGGCCGCGGCCGGCGCGCCAGTACCGTGCGCGTCGAAGGCGGGCGGGCCGATGCCGCCTCCGCGGCCGTTCGAGACGAGGCATCCACTCTCGACGACGCCCCGATCACGGTGCCGCTGCGCGGCGGCGTCGCTGTCGTGGGGCCCGAGCCACTGGCCCGGGCCGTCGTGCGCGCCCTCGTGCTGCAGGCCTGCCTCGCGTTGCCGCCCGACCGGCTGCGGCTCGGTGCCGATCCGGTCGCCGTCGACGATCCCGATGGGGCGTGGCTGCGGGCGTTGCCGCACGTCGGCACCGACGCAGCCACAACCCTGGTGCTGGATGCGCGAGAGGCCGGTGACGCGGCGATCGTTCGGGTCTCGGCGGGCGCCGACGTGCCCCCGCGCTGCGCTGCGGTGCTCACTCTCACCGGCGTCGACCGTGCCCGTCTCGCACACGACGGCACGGTCACCGAGGTGCAGATCGAGGGCGTCTCGCGCGAGCAGGCGGTCGCGCTCGCTGAGCGGCTGCGCGAGCGGGCACGGGCGAGCTTCGGTGCGGCAGGCCCGGGCGAGGTCGTCGCGCTCGCCGACATCGTCGACCGCAGCCCGGCCGGCGCCGGCCTCGATGTCGTCGTCGGCACGGCCCGCGGGGGAGCGTTCCGGCTCGACCTCGCAGCCGACGGGCCGCATGCATTGGTGGCGGGGATCACCGGATCGGGCAAGAGCGAACTTCTCACCACCTGGATCACGGCACTGTGCACACGCTTCGCACCCGACCGGGTGGTGTTCCTGCTCGCCGATTTCAAGGGCGGCACGGCGTTCGACGCGCTGGCAGCGCTGCCGCACGTGACAGGCGTGATCACCGACCTCGACGCGGGCGGCGCCGCGCGCGCACTGGCGAGCTTGCGCGCCGAGCTGCGTCGCCGCGAAGCCGAGATCGTGCGTGCCGGTGCGCGCGACATCACCGGCACGCAGCTGCCCCGTCTGGTGATCGTCGTCGACGAGTTCGCGGCGCTTGCCGCCGCCCATCCCGACCTCGTCGACCTCTTCACCGACATCGCCGCGCGCGGGCGGGCACTGGGCATGCACCTGATTCTGGGCACCCAGCGCGCCGCCGGGGTGTTCCGCGAGTCGTTGCTGGCCAACTGTCCGCTGCGCATCAGCCTGCGCGTGGCCGACGCCGCCGACAGCCGCGCTCTCATCGGCGGCGACGAGGCGGCGGCGCTGTCGGGCGCACCCGATCAACGTGGAATCGCGCTGATCCGCCGGGCGGTGGATGTCGCGGCCCGGCCGGTGCGCATAGCTCTCGCTTCTTCGCAGCTGGTCGACGAGGCGGCGCGGGCCGCGGTGGGTGCGCCGCCGCGGCGACCCTGGCTGCCCGCGCTGCCCGAGCGCCTTGCGCTCGCCGACGTCGGCCGCCGCGGCGACGGGCGCCCGGACGCCGACGTCGCCCACCGTACCGAGAATGCCCTGCACGCCGACAACGGCCATCGCGCCGAGAATGCCCTGCGCGCCGACGGGCGCCGGCGCGCCGACGCCGGCCGCCGCGCCGAGAATGCCCTGCGCGCCGAGAATGACCTGCGCGCCGACGACGTCGTGCTCGGCATCGCCGACGAACCCGAGCATCAGCGGCAGCCCCCGGTCATGCTCACCGGCCGCGGACTGGGCGTGATCGGCCGCGCAGGTTCGGGCCGTACCAGCGTGCTGGCCACGATCGCCGCGCAGGATCCCACCGCGCAGTGGATAGGCTCCGACCCTGAGGCGGCGTGGGACCGCGCCCTCGCGCTGGAGTCCGGCGGCACCGCCGCGACGGTTCTTCTCGACGACGTCGATGCGCTCCTCGCGCGCTATCCGATCGACTACGCGCAGGCGTTCGCTGACCGCCTCGAGCGCATCATCCACACCGGGCAGGGGCGCGTCATCCTCAGCCTGCAGCGCATGGCCGGGCCCGCCGGCCGGCTCGTCGAGCTGCTGCCGCAGCGCGCGCTGCTGGCGACGACGACCCGCACCGACTTCGCCGCCGCGGGCGGGGTGCCGCACGACTGGCACGAGAGCCTGCCGCCGGGCCGCGGCATCCTCGACGGCCGGCTCGTGCAGTTCGCGCTGCCGCCGACGATCCCCTCGATATCGGTGACCGGGCCCCGCCCGTGGCGACCGTGTGTGCCCCTCACGGCCGCCATCGCGCCGGCCGGGGCCGTGCAGCGTCACGTCGCCGCGGTCGCCGCCGCAGCGGGCAGCCGGGTGCTGACGATCGACAAAGCCGGCACGGCAGCAGACACGCCCGATGACGTGCCGGTGGTCGTGGTCGGCGACGGCGAGCAGTGGCAGCGCGCCTGGCGGCTGCTGCAGACGATTCGCGCCGACGGCGAGATCGTCGTGGATGCCGCCTCCGCCGCCGACTACCGGCTGCTCACCGGCGACCGCGCCCTGCCGCCGTACTGCGTGCCGGGCCGCGACCGGGCGTGGCTGCTGCGCGCCGACGGCAGTGTGCAGCGGGTCGTGCTAACCGCCGACCACCTCTGACAGCGGTGCGAGTTCGAACCCGTGCGCGGTGGCGACCCCGGCGTTGACCACCCGGCCATCCACGGTGTTCAGCCCGGCGGCCAGGGCCGCATCCGCGCCCAGCGCCTCGCGCCAGCCGCGCGCGGCGAGCTGCCGGATGTAGGGCAGCGTCGCGTTGGTCAGCGCCGAGGTCGAGGTGTTGGGCACGGCCCCGGGCATGTTCGCCACGCAGTAGAACACGGTGTCGTGCACCGCGAAGGTGGGATCGTCGTGCGTGGTGGGGTGGGTGTCGGCGAAGCATCCCCCCTGATCCACCGCGATGTCCACGAGCACCGAACCGGGCCGCATGCGCGCGACCATGTCGTTCGTGACGAGCTTGGGCGCCTTCGAGCCGGGGATCAGCACCGAGCCGATCACCAGATCGCTGTCGACGACGGCCCGATCGAGGTCGAGGGGGTTGGATGCCGCGGTCTTCACGCGCCCCTGAAAGTGGTCGTCGAGCATCCGCAGCCGCGCCACGTTGGTGTCGAACACCGTGACATCGGCGCCCATCCCCGCCGCTATGACCGCCGAGTTCGCCCCCGCCACCCCGCCGCCGATGACGGTCACCCGTGCCGGCCGGGTGCCGGGCACCCCCGACATGAGCAGGCCACGACCGCCCGACGAGCGCATCAGGGTGTGCGCGCCCACCATCGGCGCGAGGCGCCCGGCCACCTCACTCATCGGTGCCAGCAGCGGCAGGCTTCCCGACGCGAGCTGCACGGTCTCGTACGCGATGGCGGTCATCCGGTCGGCGATCAGACGCTCGGTGAGAGGCCGATCGGCCGCCAGATGCAGGTAGGTGAAAAGCACGAGATCGTCGCGGAAGTATCCGTACTCGCTTGCGATGGGTTCCTTCACCTTGAGCACCAGCTCGGCGCGCGCCCAGACCTCGGCGGCATCGTCGAGCAGAGTGGCTCCGGCGTCGGCGTATTCGGCGTCGGGCATCGACGACCCTTCGCCGGCGCCGCGCTGCACGAACACCTCGTGGCCGGCGCCGACGAGATCGTGCACGCCGGCGGGGGTCAGAGCCACTCGGAATTCGTTGTTCTTCACCTCGGTGGGCACGCTGATGCGCATGGGATTCCTTTCTGCTCCGTCTTTGGAGCAACATGCATTCCGCGTCGTCGCTAGAACGCAGCTCGGATCGTGCCGACGTCCTGTCCGCCGCCTGTGACGGCCAGCGGTAGCTGTGACAGGGTCTCCGACACGTCTGTGGGGTCGAGCGCGCCGGCCAGCTGCAGCAGTCGCAGCGACACGGCGGCGGTGGCCCGGCTCGATCCGTCGAGCATCTTCAGCGCCACCGTGGTGCCGTCGGGGGCACTCATCACGTGCACGCCCTCGGCGCCGCCCTTCGAGAACACGCCCAGCCGTTCGATCACGATGGTGTCGGGGCGTCCGGGTCCGGCGATGACCCACGGGTTCTCGCGAACCGCCTGCACAAGCGCACCGGCGTTGCGGTGCAGGGCGAACGGCGAGGCAGACGACGAGGTGGCGATGCGATGCATGGCCTTTGCCAGCCCGGCCAGCGAGACCGCGTGCACCGGGGCGCCGCATCCGTCGATGGCGGTGGCGGCGACGCGGGCGCCGGTGAGGCGCTCGACGAGTTCACGGATCTGCACCTGCAGGGGATGCTGCGGGTCGAGGTAGCTCGCGGTGTCCCAGCCGGCCCGGCGGCACGCCAGCAGCATTGCGGCATGCTTGCCCGAGCAGTTCATCCGGATGCGGGCCGGCTGCGCGCCGTCGCGCACCAGTTCGTCACGTGTGGCGGCATCCTGCGGCCACGCCGCAGGGCAGCCGAGGTCGTCTTCGCCCAGCTCGGCGGAGGCGAGGATGTCGCGCACGAGCCCCACGTGCCGGTCGGTGCCGGTGTGGCTGGCGGTGGCCACCGCCAGGTGTGGCCCGGCAAGATCGGCACCGGCGGCGACGGCCGCCAGCGCCTGGATCGGCTTCAGCGTCGAACGCGGCAGGATCGGTGAACTCGTGTCGCCATACTCACGCAGCACCTCGCCGTCGGCGCCGAGCACAATGGCCGACCCGGTGTGGCGCGACTCGATGAAGCCGCTGCGTTCGACCACGGCCAGCTCGACGGCTGCGGCGGCGGCGAAGGTCTGCGACACGCCCTCCAGCCTACCGCCGCGTCGGTGTCAGACTGGGGTCATGTTCGGCGAACACCACTACCGTGTGCACGCGGACTGGAACGGCAACCGCGGCGCCGGAACCACCGGATACCGCGACTACGACCGGCTGGTCACCCTGCGCATTCCCGGCAAGCCCGACCTGGCCGCCTCATCCGACAAGCCGTTCCGTGGCGATCCGTCGCGGTGGAATCCCGAAGACCTGCTGCTGGCCGCCCTCAGCGAATGTCACCTGCTGTCGTATCTGCATGCCTGCGTGGGCGCCGGCGTCGTGGTCACCTCGTACGAAGACGACGCGACCGGGGTGATGACCGAAGACGGCAAGGGCGGGGGAGCTTTCACCGAGGTCGTGCTGCGCCCGCGAGTGACGGTGGCTGCGGCATCCATGATCGAACCGGCCCGAGCCGCGCACCACCAGGCCCATGAGTGGTGTTTCATCGCGAACTCGGTGAACTTTCCGGTGCGGGTGCAGCCGGAGGTCATCGACGTTCGTGCGGAAGAACCTGCCTGATGCGCTCGATGGGCGTCTGCGCCGGCACCTCGTTGTAGGAGTGCGCGAGTTCCTGCCCGCTGAGTTCGTGGATGGCGGCCATGATTTCATCGGTGGCCAGGCGCCGGGCGCGGCCCGACGAGGCGGGACCGTGCGCGCTCACGTCGATGGGGGTGCCGAATTTGATCGTCGCGCGGGGCAGCAGGTGCGGGATCTTCGCGCCCACCGGCATCACCTTGTCGGTGCCGATCAGGCCGACCGGGATCACGGGCGCGCCGGTCTGCAGGGCCAGGAAGGCGACGCCGGTGCGCCCCTTGTACAGACGTCCGTCGAGCGAGCGGGTTCCCTCGGGATACAGCGCGATCGCCTCGCCGGCCTCGAGCAGCTGCTTCTGCTGCTCGAGTGCCTCCAGGGCCGCCTGCCCGGCGCCGCGGCGCACGGGGCTGGCGCCCAGCGCGGTGAAGAAGGTACGGCTCAGCCGTTTGGCCAGCCCGGTGCCCTCGAAGTACGTCGCCTTCGCGAGAAAGCGCACATTGCGGGGAGCAGCGACCGGGATGGCTATCGAGTCGATGAATGACAGATGGTTGCTGGCGAAGATGACCGGGCCGGTGAGGGGGACGTTCTCGCGCCCCGTGATGCGCGGCCGGTAGAGACCGCGCGCCAGCGGCGTCAGCAGAAAGCGGCCGAGGGCGTAGGCGAACCGGACGCGGCTGGGCGACGGAGGGGTCGAGGAGTCGGGTTCGGTCGTCTCCGGTTCTGTCACCTATCGAGGGTACTGCCGTTTTCATTCCGCACCGGGCATGCCCGCGGCATCCCCGACTCTCAGCTTGGTCTTTGGAAAGTGCGCGAAGATGGAGGTTCCGCCCCCGAGAGCTCGAGGTTTTCTGTGCGTAACCGCCCCATCATCGCCCTGTCCGTCGTCGCGCTGGCTGCGCTGTCGCTGGTCGGCTGTTCGTCGCAGCCGAAGGCCGACGCCACGCCGACGAGCACGGCTGCCCCCGACCTATGCACGGCGCAGGTGGCCTCGGGCACGTCGTCTGACGCGGTGAAGGTGACCGGCGAGGTCGGCAAAGAGGCCAAGGTCAGCTTCGACACTCCGCTTGAGATCACCGACCTGCAGAGCACAGTGGTCAAGAAGGGTGACGGCGACAAGATCAGCTCTGGCGATTTCATCCAGTTCGCCCTGACCGAGTTCAACGCCGAAAGCGGCGACAAGAACGGCGCGATCGGCCAGACCGAAGGCAGCCTTCTGCCCCAGCAGGTCTCGGCCACCAGCACCCTCGGCCAGGTACTCGGCTGCGCCTCGGTGGGCAGCCGCGTCGTGGCGACCATGCCCGGCGACGAGGACTACCCGGCCACCGTCGATGTGCTCGACGTGCTCAAGGTCGTCCCGACAGCCGCCTGGGGTACGGCGCAAGAGCCCAAGGCCGGCTTCCCCACCGTCAAGCTGGCCTCCGACGGCACCCCGTCGGTCACGCTTCCCAGCGGCGACATGCCGACGAAGTTCGCGAAGGAGACCCTGAAGAAGGGCGACGGCGTGAAGGTCGCAGAGGGTGACGCCGTGCTCGTGCAGTACTACGGCGTGTCGTGGAACTCAAAGAAGACCTTCGACAAGAGCTGGGGCAGCACGCCCTTCACCGTGCAGCAGGTGGGCACGGGCGTCGTTGACGGCTTCAGCAAGGCGATCGAAGGCGAGACCGTCGGCTCACAGGTCGTGGCTGTACTGCCGCCGTCGTCGGCCTACGGCGAGGGCGAGATCAACGATGACGACCTGACCGGTCAGACGCTGGTGTTCGTCATCGACATCATCGGCGTGCAGAAGGCGTCGTAGCTCAGGCCAGCACCGCGGTCAGGGCGACCTCGACCGCGGCCAGCACGGCAGTGGCCGCCGCTATCCACCCCGGGCGCGACCACGCCCGTGCACCCGCGTGCGCACGCACGTCTGTGCGCCGGGCCCGGTGGTCGGCGGCCCACGCGGCCCCGATGAGGCCGGCGGTGACCACGACGGCGGCGATACCCGGCGCTGATCCGGCGGACAGGATAGCGGCGGGCACCAGCGCGAGACCGAGTCGGCACGCTGTCGGCCAGCCCGAGGTCGACCGTACGGCCAGGAACGTCGTCATGATTCCCGCCGCCGCGACCAGCACGGGAGCGGCCGCCCCCCACCCAGCGATGGCGGCCGCGGATGCCGCGACAGCGGCCACCGGCGCGGCGACCGCGCACGCCTGACGTGCGAACACGATCGGAGTGCGCCCCCACGCGACCAGGCGGGCGTGCAGGGATCCTCCGGTGCGGCCGAGCGCGCGCAGGCCGGTGAGCTGGACCCGCCGCCACAGCGCCCGGGAGCGCCCGGCCGCCATCCGCGCGAGGGGCACCGGCTCGTCGGGGGCGAGGTGCTCGCGTGCGCGCGCGAGGGTGTCGGCTGCGACATCCCGAGCCAACAGCGTCTCGATGGAAACGTTCTGCGCCCGGGCGCGCACCGTCGTGGTGAGACGGTCGTCGGCGCGCAAGAACTCGTCGGGGGTGGCCTCGAGCGCGAGCGCGGCCGGCCAGCGCCACACCGCCGGCAGGCGGCGCACGGTGTCTTCGGGCAGCGCGGAGAGCATCGTCTCGCGCACCGCGGTGAAGAACGCGTCGCGGCGCTGGGGTGGCAGCCAGCGCACGGCATCGGAGCGCAGCCGGCCGACGAGTTCTCTGCGCACCCAGCGCGCCAGGAACGCGTCGCGCGCGCGGCCGGCCGGCACGGCGTCGACGATCGTGCCGATCGCGCGGGCGAGGTCGCGGTAGTAGTCGTGCGGGTCGTAGCGGGCGTATCCCGCACCACCGCCATCGGTGCGGGCGACATGGATGTAGACCGGGCTGTCGGCGTAGATCGACACGCGCCGGGCGGCCGTGTACGCGGCCGACAAGAAGAGGTGGTCTTCAAGGCGGCGCGCCCGTTCATCGAACCGCAGGCCATGCGCGTCGAGGAACGAGCGCCGGAACATGGCGTGCGGCGTCATGCTCGAGGCCAGCGGCACCTCGGGCGGCCAAGCGTCGGGCACGGTGCGTCGGAACAGGGCCGCCGGCACCTTGCGCCCGGCGCTGACCATGCGCCCGAGGATGACGTCGCTCTCGTGCTCGCGCGCGAAGCCCACCATGCGGGCCAGGGCATCGTCGGCGAGCCGGTCGTCCTGGTCGACGAAGAAGATGAACTCGCCGCGTGCTGCGGCGATCCCGACGTTGCGGGGCTTGCTCGGCCAGCCCGAGTTGGGCTGATGGATGACGCGTGCCCACTCGCGTGCCGCACACCAGTGGTCCAACAGCGACGGTGTCGCATCCGTGCTGCCATCGTCGACGAAGATGGCCTCGAACCCGTCGGTGACCGATTCTTGCGCGTCGAGGCAGTCCAGAAGAGGACGGACGAACGGGCCAGGGTTGTAGATGGGGACGACGACGCTGACTCCGAGCTGTTCCATGCGCTTCCTCTCGCTGTCGCGAGTCTATCGACGCCTAGAGTGAGACCATGCGACGCGTCCTGGTTCTCGGGTCCACCGGTTCGATCGGCACGCAGGCGTTGGATGTCATCCGCTCGAATCCGCGGCGATTCGAGGTAGTGGGACTTGCCGTGGGGCATGACCGGGATGCCGTTGCCGCCCAAGCTGCGGAGTTCGGTGTCGAGCACACCGCGCTGGGCGCCGCCGAAGCCGAGCAGCTGGTGCGCGATGTCGAGGCCGATGTCGTGCTCAACGGCATCACCGGGTCGGTGGGGCTGGGGCCGACCCTGGCCGCGCTCGAGACCGGCCGCACGCTCGCGCTGGCCAACAAGGAGTCGCTCATCGTGGGCGGCGACCTGGTCACGGCGCTCGCGGCGCCCGGACAGATCGTCCCCGTCGATTCCGAGCACTCGGCGATAGCGCAGGGGTTGCGGGCGGGGGAGCAGGCTGAGGTGCGGCGGCTCGTTCTGACGGCCTCGGGCGGACCGTTCCGCGGCCGCAGCCGAGCGCAGCTGCAGCAGGTCACCCCCGCCCAGGCTCTTGCTCATCCGACCTGGAACATGGGGCGGGTCGTCACCACGAACTCGGCGACGCTCGTGAACAAAGGCCTCGAGATCATCGAGGCGCACCTGCTGTTCGATGTGCCCTACGACCGCATCGACGTGGTCGTGCACCCGCAGTCGATCGTGCACTCCATGGTCGAGTTCATCGACGGATCCACCATCGCGCAGGCATCGCCGCCCGACATGCGGCTGCCGATCTCACTCGGTCTTGACTGGCCGCATCGGATCGGTGGCGTCGGCTGGCCGCTGGACTGGACCGTGGCATCCCACTGGAGCTTCGAGCCCCTCGACGACGATGCGTTCCCCGCCGTGGGGCTGGCCAAGCAGGTGGGCCGGGCCGGCGGAACGTATCCGGCGGTGTTCAACGCGGCCAACGAGCAGGCCGTCGACGCGTTCCATGAGCGGCGTCTGTCGTTCCTGGGCATCGTCGACACCGTGCGGCGCGTCGTCGAGCAGCACGACGCGCCGGCCGTCGTCGACCGAGACAGCCTCGCCGAGGCCGAGCGCTGGGCGCGCGAGAGCGCCGACAGGTTCATCGGCGCGGCCTGAGCCGCGGTCTGGGTGGCGGCGCGCCGCGTGCGGCCTGGGTGCCGGCGCTGCGCGGCGGCGCGGCGCGCTGCCTGGGTGCCGGCCTGCGGCCTGCGGCGACGTTGGGTCGTCGCATATGGCCCCTTGCGTTGCGTTGAGGGGGCCATTTGTGACGACTGAATGTTTGGGTGCGGTGTTGGGTCGTCGCATATGGCCCCTTGCGCTGCGTGGAGGGGGCCACATGTGACGACTGAAGGTGGGGCGTCCAAGAGGGGGGACGGGTTATGGATGCCGCGCCGGCGAATCGCCCGGTCGCCGCTGTTGGGTCGTCGCATATGGCCCCTTGCGGGGCGAAGGTTTCGGGTGCGGTGTTGGGTCGTCGCGTATGGCCCCTTGCGCTGCGTTGAAGGGGCCATTTGTGACGACTGAAGGTGGGGCGTCCGAGACGGGGACGGGTTATGGATGCCGCGCCTGCGGCCTGCGGCCTGCGGCAACGTTGGGTCGTCGCATATGGCCCCTTGCGGGGCGTGGCGGGGGCCACATGTGACGACTGAAGGTGGGGCGTCCGAGACGGGGACGGATTGTGGATGCCGCGCCCGGCACGCCTGCGGCCTGCGGCAACGTTGGGTCGTCGCATGTGGCCCCTTGCGTTGCGTTGAGGGGGCCATTTGTGACGACTGAAGGTGCGGCGTCCGAGACGGGGAGGGAATGTTGACGCATCGCGCTCGCGCCGCCGCGCGCCGGGCGCTCAGGCCGGGCGCTCGGGGTCTGACGCGGGGGTGGCGTCGTCGGGATACGGCACCGGCCACACCGGGTCGGGCACCGGCCAGCCGGCGTCGCGCAGCGCGCGGCGGGCCAGCTCGCGCGCCGAGTACGGCGCGCGGCGCCCGCGGATGTCGCGGTAGTCCTGATGGCCCGGCCCCGCCCACAGCACGGCGTCGCCGTCTGTGACGAGTTTCACGGTCTCACGGATGGCACGCTCGGGCGGCGAATACTCGTGGATCTCGGCATCGGGTCGCGCCGCGCGCGCGCCGGCAACCAGGGTCGCGCGGATCGAGTCGGGGTCCTCGAAACGCGGATGGTGGTCGGTGACCACGAGGATGTCGCTGCCTTCCACCGCGGTGCGCGCCATGTCGAAGCGCTTGGTCGCGTCACGGTCGCCGTCGGCGCCGAAGAGCATCACGACCTTGCCGGGGGTGACGCGTCGCACCGCGGCGAGCGTCTTCTCGAAGGCGTCGGGGGAGTGCCCGAAGTCCACGTAGATCGCGGGACCCTGCGCGCCCGAGACCAGCTGCGTGCGCCCGGGCAGATAGGCGTCGATACGACCGCCGTCGAGCGCGGCGGCCAGGCGCTCCCACGCGTACCCGGCCTGCAGCGCCATCACGATCGCGAGTCCCGCGTTGGCGGCCATGTGCCGGCCGATCGTCGGGACGACGGTGGTCAGGGCGCGGCCGTCGCGGGCGGTCAGGGTGAACACGGTGCCGTCCTGGCGCTCCTCGACGATCGTGACGCGCCAGTCGGCGTCGGCGGTCGGGTCGACGGCGATGTCGGGGGTGACGATGGTCTCGTACGGCACCTCGCACCGGGCCGCGACATCCGCCCCCGCTGCCGAGTCGAGGCAGATCACCGCGCGCCGCGCGCGATCGGCGGAAAACAGCGGAAGCTTCGCCTCGAAGTACTCCCGCATGTCGGCGTAGTCGTCGAGGTGATCGTGGCTGAGGTTCGTGAACGCGGCGACGTCGAACATCAGCCCGTCGACGCGGTGACGGCTCAGCGCCTGCGCACTCACCTCGACGGCGACGGCCTCGACGCCGCGCTCGCGCATCAAGGCGAGCAGGGCGTGGAATTCGGATGCCTCGGGTGTGGTCAATCGCGACACGATGACATCACCGGCGATGTGCCGTTCGGCGGTCGACGACAGGCCGGTGACCACGCCCAGCTGGGCGAGAATCCCCTCCAGCAGATGCGACACGCTCGTCTTGCCGTTGGTTCCCGTGGTGCCCAGCAGCAGCGGCAGCTCATCATTCGCACCGGTGCCGTAGACCCATGCCGAGATCTCGCCGAGCCGTGCGCGCGGATCGTCGACGACGACCAGGGGCACGCCGGCGTCGGCGGCCGGTACCGCCCCCGCCGCATCCGTGATCACTGCCACCGCACCGGCGGCAGCGGCCGCGGCCGCGAACTCCGCACCATGGCGGTTGACGCCCCGAATCGCGACGAACGCCTCGCCGGGGCGCAGGTCGGCTGTGGCGAGGGTGATTCCCGACAGCGTGACGCCGTCGGCGTCGCCGCGCAGCTCGCCGCCGAAACGGGCGGCGAGCTCGGTCAGGGCACGGACGGGTGGGTGCTCCGGCCGCAACACGGGCGGCAGGTTGGCGGGGGCGGAATCGGCGCTGCTCATAGCTGGTCCATCATCTCATCTGACGGCGCCGCCCCCGCCCGATCAGGGCCACCACGAGCCCGGCGACGCCGGCGACGAGTCCACCGCCGGCAAGCCACCGCGCGAGCGGGTCGGCGGTCGCCGCGGCAGGGGCCTCGGCCGCGGCATCCGCAGCGCCGACCGTCACGGTCGGAGCCGGCGTGTCCAGGTCGTCGCGGGTCTGCCCCTTCGCCGGAACCTCGCTCCACGATGTGGATCCGCTCACGCAGGTCTGCTCGACCGGGAACGCGAGCGTGGTGCCCTTGGCCGAGGTGTCGAACAGGACGTCCAGCGACACGGATGCCGCGATCCCGGTCTCAACCGGGCTGTCGGCCGTGAAGGTGATCGAGGTGGGCACGCCGTTGTCGCCGAGGGTGCGCTGGATGCTCCAGCCGCCCTGGTACACGGGGGTGGCGTTGCCGACGCCGTCGGGGATGGTGATGGTCAGCGACCGCGTGGGTGAATCGTCGCAGCCGTGATGGAAGCCGAACGTCAGCGGTGTCGTGGCGCCGGCGGGCGCGTCTGTCGGATCGACCTCGACGTGCGCCGAGGCGGCCAACGGAACGCCCAGCACCAGGGCCGCGCCGGCGGCTGCGCCGATGGCGAGGCGAATCGGGAGGGGAGAACGAGAACGGGTCATGAGAGATCTTTCGAGTCGGTGCGCGTGCGCGCGAGAGGGTGCGCTCGCCCGCCGGGCCGTCACGATGACGGCCGCACGGCGCGCGATGCCACAGGGAGAGGGGTGTCAGACGAGCGCCGGCGGTCCGCGCCGCCCGACGCTGCACACCAGCAGCACCGCGCGCAGTGCGGGCGCGGCGAACGTCGCGCGCACGGCGCGCACCGACGACGGACGTGGCACGCGGGCCCGACGCAGCGGAAGAAGGCGATGGATGCCGCGGCCCGCCGCGCGCAGCATCCACTCGCCGCGGTGCAGCACGACGACGGTCACCAGCGCCGCGATCACGTGCGCTGCTGACATCGAGTGAGGCGTCATAGCATGCGTGCCGGTGGCCACCATCTGCGCCGAATGCACGTGCGCACCCACGGGCGTGACGAATGTGACCGTCGACGGGCCGCCGAAGAGGGCGAACACGCCGTGGAACACCGCCTGCGCGGCCAGCACCGCCGTCGAGGTGCGCAGCACCGACGGCCGGCGGCCCACCAGCAGCACCGCGGGAGGAGCGGCCAGCATCGCCGCGGCCACGAGCAGCAGCGGTGCGGGCGCACCACCGCCGGCGACCGTGTGCGCGGTGGCGGCCAGCAGCACAGTGATCGCCGACGCCACGACGCCGCGCAGTGCGCGCAGCTGCCTGGCGGTGACACGATCCACACCCCCAGCGTAGACGTGCACGGCATACTCAAAGCCGTTGCCGGTAGCGTGTGGGCCGTGACCGTCCTCGCCTTCGTCATCGGCATCGTCTTGATGCTCGTCGGGCTCGCCGTCTCGATCGCCCTGCACGAGATGGGCCATCTGCTGCCCGCGAAGAAGTTCGGCGTACGCGTCGGCCAATACATGATCGGGTTCGGTCCGACCGTCTGGTCGCGTCGCAAGGGCGAGACCGAGTACGGGGTCAAGGCGATTCCGCTCGGCGGCTACATCTCGATGGCCGGGATGTACCCGCCCTCCCCGAAAAAGGCGGCACGCCCGGGGCGCGCCGGCGGTGGATTCTTCGCGACAATGGTCGAAGACGCCCGCACCGCCAACGACGAGACGTTGCAGGGCGACGACGATACCCGCGTGTTCTACCGGCTGCCCGTCTACAAGCGCATCATCGTGATGCTCGGCGGCCCGATCATGAACCTGGTTCTGGCGGTCGTGCTTTTCACCATCGCCTTGAGCGGCATCGGCGTGCAGACGGCGACCACCACTATCGCGCAGGTCGGCGCGTGCCTGCCGGCCGACACCACGGCCACCTCTTGTGCGGCATCCGATCCCGCCTCTCCCGCCGCCGAAGCCGGATTCAAGGTCGGTGACGTGCTGGTGTCGGTGGATGGCACCGCGGTGTCGACCTTCGCCGAGGCATCCGCGGTCATTCAGAAATCCGCCGGTGAGACGATCCCGGTTCTCGTCCGTCGCGACGGAGCGGAGCAGACGCTCATGCTCACGCCCGCGGCGCGAGAGTTCGACGGGCACACGGTCGGCTTCGCGGGAGTCACCTCTCAGCTCGAGTACGTGCGTCAGCCGATTCTGTCGGGCGCGCAGACCGCGGCGCAGAACGTCGGCGCCGTCGCCGGGATCATCGTGCAGCTGCCGCAGAAGCTCTACGGCGTCGTGCACTCGATGGTCACCGGTGGTGAGCGCGACCCGAACAGCCCGCTCTCACCGGTGGGCGTGGGGGTGCTGGCCGGCGAGGCGGCATCGTCGAACGCGCCGATCCTCGACCGGGTGTCGTTCTTTCTGCTGCTGCTGGGCTCGCTGAACGTGTCGCTGTTCGTGTTCAACCTGGTGCCTCTGCTGCCACTGGACGGCGGTCATGTCGTGGTGGCGCTGTGGGACGGCATCAAACGGGTCTGGGCGAAGCTGTTCCGCCGCCCGCCGCCGAAGCCGGTTGACGCGACCGGTCTCGTGCCGGTGACCTTCATCGTGGTGATTGCGCTCATCGCGATGAGCGCTGTTCTCGTCGTCGCCGACCTGGTGAACCCGATCACGCTGCTGGGCGGATAGCGGGGTTCAAAGACCGGGGTCGCCCAGAGCCTGCGCGACCAAACGCTCCAGCGTGTGCAGGCCATCGCGCGACAGGATCGACTCCAGATGCCCCTGCACCGAGGCGACGTGCGGCCCGCGCAAGGCATACACGTCGCCGGAGGCATCCGCTGCCACCTCGGTATCGCCGACCGTGGCGGTTTCCGGGGCGACACGGGCCGTGAAAGTGTTGTAGAACCCGATCGAGGCCTGCTCGCCGAACACGTCGACGGTCTTCTGCAGGCCCTGGTGCGGCTGGGTGAGCGGAACGAGCTCGATCCCGAGCGCGTCGGCGAGAATCTGGTGACTCAGGCACACCGCCAGCAGCGGCGCGCCGGCAGTGCGGCGGCGCGCGACCACTTCGCGCATGCGACGGATGCGGGCGCTGCCCTCGTCGCGCGGGTCGCCGGGCCCAGGGCCGGCGACCACCAGAGCCGCGGCATCCACCTCGGCATCGGTCGCTTCGTTCCACGGGACGATCCGCACGCTCAGCCCCAGATGGCGCAGCTGGTGGGCGAGCATCGTGGTGAAGCGGTCTTCGGCGTCGACCACGAGCGCATCTTGACCGAGGAACGGGGCGTCGGCGCCCCGGCCCTGTGGGTTCAGCCAGAACGGGGCGAGGCGCGCGTTGCGCGACTCGAGCAGCCGTGCGATGCCGGGGTCGTCGGCGAGCAGCCGGCGGGGCGCGGCCGGTTCGTCGGTGTCGGATGCCTCGGCCTGCACATCGCGCTCGACGGCGCCGATAGCTCCCAGCACACCGGCGGCCTTGCCGTGGGTCTCACTGACCTCGCCGTGGGGGTCGGAGTGCCGCACCAGGGTGGCACCCACCGGCACCCTCAGCCGCGCTCCTTCGAGGTAGGCGGTGCGGATGAGGATGGGCGCGTCGAGATCATGCGTGGCCTCGTCGACGGTGAGCGTCTCGCGCGGAGTGAACAGCGCCGCCACACCGGAGTAGTAGCCGCGGGGAGTGCGCTCGTGGCGCGCGATGACGGTGCAGGCGTTCTGCATGGGCGAGCCGGTCACTGTGGGGGCGAACATCGTCTCGCGCAGGATGTCGCGCGGATCCAGCCGGCTGCGCCCGCGCAGGACGTACTCAGTGTGGGTCAGCCGCGACATCTCCTTCAGATGCGGGCCGGTGATGCGTCCGCCGTCGGAGCAGACGGCGCTCATCATCTTGAGCTCTTCGTCGACGACCATGAACAGTTCTTCGGTCTCTTTGGTGGAGGCCAAGAACTCGCTCAGCGTCGCCACGGTGGCGCCACCGGTCGGGTGTCGGAAAGTGCCCGAGATCGGGTTCATCGTGACCACGCCATCTTGCGCGCTCACGTGCGCTTCGGGGCTCGCGCCCACCGCGATGTGACCGGGCGTGGAGACAAGGAAGGTCCAGTACGCGCCGCGTTCATGCTCCAGCAGCGCTCGGAACCAGGTGAGTGCGGCCTCGTGTGGGTCGGCGTCGACGCCGGCGGTGAAGTCCCGCCGGATGACGAAGTTCGCGCCCTCGCCGCGCCCGATCTCGTCGCGGATGACGGTGCGCACGATCTCGGCGTACTCCTCATCGGGAATGTCGAAGCCGGCGCCGTCGAGTTCGACCGGAGCGGTCGGCAGGGCGGCGATGACCTCGGCGCGATCCATGGCCAGGTGGTCGTCGACCACGAGACAGCGCAGCGGCGCGCCGTCGTCGTGGCATGCGAAACCGCGTTCGCGCACCTGCCGGAACGGGACCAGCGCCAGTACCTCGCGGGCCGTGCCTGCGGCATCCATCAGGGGAACATCGGCGAGCAGATCGACGTCGACGACCTGGCCGGTGAGTACCTCGACGGTGTCGGCGTCGCGGGCCAGAAGCGCGAACGGGCGGTTGCGCAGGGAGTCGAGAAGTTCAGCGGGGGAAGCGGGCGTCGTTGTCATCGCCGGCCTTTCAGGTGTCGGACGGCCTCAGACGAAGAAGACCGCCACGCGGGCGGTCTGTCGGTTGGAACGCGAACACACCGCCTCAGCGGGTGGTCCACCAGGAGTGGTTCGCGAACATGGGGCGAACCTACCACAGCGCGGGCAGGTGGCTTGGCCGTGTGACGGCGGCCGAGGTCAGTGTCGGACTGCGGGTGCGGGGGACTGCGGTGTGTGGGGGACTGCGGGTGTGCGGGGGACTGCGGTGTGTGGGGACTGCGGTGTGCGGGGGACTGCGGGCGTGCAGGTCACAGCCGCACTGCAGTCGGCGCGGCTAGGCTGAGCGAGTGCCAGCAGTGAATCTCGGGATGCCGCATGTGCCGTCGGTGCTCGCTCCGCGCCGCAAGAGCCGGCAGATCCGCGTGGGCGACGTGCTCGTCGGGGGAGACGCCCCGGTCACGGTGCAGTCGATGACGACCACCCCCACCACCGATATCAACGCCACGTTGCAGCAGATCGCCGAACTCACGGCGGCCGGCTGTGACATCGTGCGCGTCGCGGTTCCCAGCCAGGACGACGCCGACGCGCTGCCGATCATCGCGCGCAAGAGCCGCATCCCGGTGATCGCGGACATTCACTTTCAGCCGAAGTACGTGTTCCAGGCGATCGACGCCGGGTGCGGCGCCGTGCGCGTGAACCCGGGCAACATCCGCCAGTTCGACGACAAGGTCGGCGAGATCGCCGCAGCGGCGAAGGACGCGGGGGTCTCGTTGCGCATCGGGGTGAACGCCGGGTCGCTCGACAAGCGACTGCTCGAGAAGTACGGAACCGCCACTCCCGAGGCTCTCGTGGAGAGCGCGGTGTGGGAGGCCTCGCTGTTCGAGGAGCACGATTTTCACGACTTCAAGATCTCGGTCAAACATCACGACCCGGTCGTGATGGTCAAGGCATACCGACTGCTGGCCGAGCGTGGGGATTGGCCGCTGCATCTCGGAGTGACCGAGGCGGGCCCCGCTCTGCAGGGCACGGTGAAGTCGGCGACGGCATTCGGGATTCTTCTCGGTGAGGGGATCGGCGACACGATACGCGTGTCTCTGTCGGCGCCGCCGGTCGAAGAGGTCAAGGTCGGCCTGCAGATTCTGCAGTCGCTGGGGCTGCGCGAACGCACCCTCGAGATCGTCTCGTGTCCCTCGTGCGGACGGGCGCAGGTCGACGTGTACACGCTTGCCGATTCGGTGACGGAGGGGCTCAAAGACCTCACCGTGCCCTTGCGTGTGGCAGTCATGGGATGCGTCGTGAACGGGCCCGGCGAGGCCCGCGAAGCCGATCTGGGCGTGGCATCCGGCAATGGCAAGGGCCAGATCTTTGTCAAGGGCGAGGTGATCCGCACGGTGCCCGAGGCTGAGATCGTCGAGACCCTGATCGCCGAGGCGAACCGCATCGCCGCAGAGATGGGTTCGGAGGCCGGCATCGGCACGGCGCAGGTCGTCACCGGCTGACTCGCCGCACCCGTCGCACCCGTCGTCGTCGCAGCGACTCGCCGCACTGGCCCTCGCCGCCCTCGTCGCACTGGCCTTCGACGCACTCGGCGTCGTCGCACTGGCACGAGCCGCACTGGCCCTCGCCGCACTCGGCGTCGTCGCACTCGCCCTCGCCGCACCCGGCATCGTCGCAGCGACCCGTCGCCCTCGCCCCCGTTGTGGGTGGCCGCCGGGCACCACCCCTCCTGCGCACTCACCATCTGAACCGCGCGGCGAATCAGATGGTGAGCGGGCAGGCGAGGGTACGTCCTCGGTGCGGGGATGCGTTCGCAGGTGAGCGCATGCTCGGTGTAGACGTGCTTCAGCGGCGGCGACACGCCCTGCGTGCGGATGGGACTGCACCGGCGACGACGCATCGTCGGTGCAGACTTTACGTTCCTGCCGTGCGGGATGCGCATGGGTGGCGCGGCGTACGACGGGGCTACCTCACTGCAGGCAGAACTCGTTGCCTTCGGGATCGCGCATCTGGTAGTAGTGCTCTGGCCACGGTCCCCACTGCTGATCCACCAGCCGCACGACGCTGGCGCCGAGCGCAACCAGGCGATCCTTCTCGGCGTCGAGGCGCTCCTCGTGGGTGCCCTCGCCGTCACGAGCGATGGTGATGTCGAGGTGCAGGCGGTTGCGCCCGGCCTTGGTGCCGTCGGCATGGTGGAAGAACAGCCGCGGACCGTGGCCAGCTGGGTCTTCGGCGAGACCCCGCGTGGCCAGATCGGCGTCGCTGAGCCCCGCGGCCAGCAGCTGGTCGCGCAGCGGACCGTCGAAGCCCATGTGCGGGTAACCGAACACGTCAGCCCAGAAGTGCGAAAGCCGCTGCGGATCGTCCGCGTAGAAAACGATGTTGCCGAGTGTGAGCATGACGTCCTCCTTGAGTCGGTGCCAGTCGGTGTCTCCACCGTAGGGTGGACTCCCGACACCGGCGGGCTGTCTTGACGCGGCCGGCCCCGCCCATGTCGCCGGCAGGCCCAGCCATGTCGCCTCCAGGCCCGGCCATGGCGCCGCCGGGTCCGGGGGTTTGCCGCCCCATCTCGTCGCTTCGTGCCTCCGATGCGGCGTTTTGGGACGGCAGTCGGCACCGGGCTTGGCGTTGGCACCGCAGGCCCCTCTGTTTGCCGTCCGGTGTGGTCGCTTCGCGCGGGCGATGCGGCGTTTTGGGACGGCAGTCGCCGCCGGGCTTGGCGTTGCCGTCCTATCTCGTCGCTTCGTGCCACCGATGCGGCGTTTCGGGACGGCGGTCTTCGTCGGGTTCAGTGTTGGCACCGCGGGTCCCTCTGTGTGCCGTCCGGTGTGGTCGCTTCGCGCGGGCGATGCGGCGTTTTGGTACGGCAGTCGGCACCGGGCTCGGCGTTGCCGTCCCGCCGGGTCGCTTCGTGCCTCCGATGCGGCGTTTTGGGACGGCGGCCTTCGTCGGGTTCAGCGTTGGCACCGCAGGCCCCTCTGTTTGCCGTCCCATCTCATCGCGTTGACGCGGCATTTTGGGACGGCGGCGCTCGCGCCCGGCGTTGACGCCGCCGCGCTGGGAGCCTCCGCTTGATAGTCTTCGTTGCGCCCACCCAAGGAGGACCATGCCCGCGACGATCGTGACGTTCCCGTCCGGAGCGACAGCCGGTGAGGGGACCGTCACCCGCATCGTCGGCGATGTGGTCGTGCTCGACGCGACACCGTTTCACCCTGTCGACCACACCTGGCCCGATCAACCCGGAGATGCCGGCGTGCTGCGGTCCGGTGAGCACAGCGTCGAGGTCGTCGAAGCCGTCATGGCCGCCGAAGACGCCGACGGCACGCTGTTCGTCGGCTCCGACATCCCCGTCAAGCGCGGCACCGACGGCTGGACCTGGCTTGTCGGCCACCGGCTCACCGGCGCGGTGCCGCAGTGGCTGAGTGCGGGTGGGACAGTGACGGCGGAAGTGGATGCCGCGCGCCGGGCGGCCCTCAGCCGCGCACACACCGCCTGCCACCTCGCGTCGCTGGCCCTGGATGCCGCGCTTGCCGAGCTGTGGCGCAAGGACCCGGGCCCAGACCCGCTCGGAAACCCCGATTTCGAGGGCCGCGCGAACCAGACCAGCAGCATCCACCCCGACGGCAGCATTGACGAATACCGCCTGGGCAAGAGCCTGCGCAAGGCTGGGTTCGACAGTGAGGCCTTTGCGGCGTCGCTGAGCGAGCGGCAGCAGCGCGTCAACGCACAGCTGGCCACGTGGACGGCAGCGGATGCCGCGAGCCGCATCGTCACCGACGGTCCGACGATCATCGACCGCCGCCGCTGGGAGTGCGATCTGCCTGAGGGCACCGTGGGCTTCCTGTGCGGTGGTACGCATGCGGCATCCCTCGCCGAATTCGCGTCGGTGCAGGTGTCGCTGGCGTTGCCCAATCCGCAGCTTCTGGTGATGACGACCACCGTCGTTCCCGCCTGAGCCGGTTGGGAAGCACCCCCGCGATCGTGATAACCTTTCTGAGGTTCACGGGCCTGTGGCGCAGTTGGTAGCGCGCTTCGTTCGCAATGAAGAGGTCAGGGGTTCGAATCCCCTCAGGTCCACCATTTGGTCGAAGTTCCAACCCTGCCCCGCTGATCGTGGGGCAGGGTTTCTTCGTTGTGCTCCAGGTTGATGTCGGGGTGGAGTTGGCCGGTGCGCTGCCAGAACTCGGCGTGGAGTCGGTTGGTCGGGTCGAGGATGGTCTCGTAGATGCCGGTGAACTCCGAGGTCACGTCAAGGTTCTCTTTGAGCGTGATCTTGGTGAAGAACGCCTGGTTGCATAGGCGTCGGCGGGCGTCGTCGCAGGCGAGGTAGAACGCGTGCGCGTTGGTCGCCAGGTGCAGGTAGGCGCGTAGCCGGAGCTTGGCGTCCTCGCGCCCAGCCCGGTAGGCAGACAGCCGTTGGTCGATGTCGGTGAGCATGCCTTCGATGCGGTGCTGTTCCTTCTTCAACACCGGGAGGCTGATCGCGTCGGCGTAGTGGGCTTGCAGCAGCCGGAGTTGTTCGTCTTCGAGGCGTTCCTTCTGCCGAGTCAGGTCGCGGCGCTAGGTCTCAGATTCGGCGTCGATGCGGTCGAAGATGTCCTCGATCATGCCGGTGAGTGCGTCGGCGGCCTCGGGTGAGAGCTCGATGGTGCGGTAGTGCTCGGCAACCAGGTGCTCGACGGTCGAGACGAGCACGGCCTGTCGTTCACAGCCGCTGGTGCCCATGTGTCGGCCGAGGCAGATGAAGTAGGGGTAGGTCTCACCGTGCCGGTTGCGGGCATGGTTGATCGTCATGCGCTTCCCGCAGCCGCAGTACAGGGAGCCTTTCAGGTAGTGCTCGTGGGTCTGCGTGCGGTCGCCGGCGATGTTGTGGGCGTCGAGGACGTTCTGCACCTTGGTCCACACGGTCGGGTGCACGAGCCGGTCGTGGATGCCAAGGTGACGTGCGCCCTTATAGACGATGTCGCCCTTGTAATACGGGTTGCGGAGCATCCGTTGCAGCGTGGAGACCCCGATAGGTTTCGCGGGCCGCTTCGGGGTGGGCAGGCTGGTCAGCCCTCGGGCGGCGAGCTCGTCGGCCAGGTCGGACAGGGAGCGGTTGCCGGCCGCGTATGCCTCGAACGCCCACGCGACCAGCGGCGCACGTTCGGGGTCGACCGTGACGGTGCGGACCTCGCGGCCTTGTGGGTCGCGTTCTCGGACGTTGAGGTAGCCGAGTGGTGCCTTGGTGACGGTGCCGCCGGACGCCGCCTTCTGTTGGAGTCCTTTGGTGACCTCGCCTGCGAGGTTGCGGGAGTAGAACTCCGCGATGGTGGACATGATGCCGTGCAGCAGCATCCCTGTCGGGGTCTCATCGATGTTCTCGGTGACCGATACCAGGGTCACTCCGGCCTGGCGGAGCGCGAGGTGGATCGCGACGTCGTCGGCGCGGTTGCGGGCGAGCCGGTCGAGCTTGTGGACGATGCACAGATCGACGCGGTTGCTCTTGATGTAGGAGAGCATGCGTTGCAGGTCGGGTCGGCGGGCGTTGGTGGCGGTCTCCCCGGCGTCGATGAACTCCTCCACGATCATCGCGCCGGCCTCGGCGGCGGCACGTCGGATCGCGTCGCGTTGGGCGGGGATGGAGAACCCTTCCTCGAACCCGCCGCGCTCGGCCTGTTCCTTGGTGGAGACCCGGATGTAGGCGAGGGCGCGCTGCGCGTCGTTCAGCCCCTCCTGATCGGCTGGCACGGCGGTGTCGGCTTCGGTGGTGGCGGGCATGGTGCTCTTTCCTCTCAGGCGGCTGCCTGCCCTTCGCGGTGATTCCGCGAGCGCCAGTTGAGAGAAAGAGCATGACCGGCGATGCCGGTCAAGTAAGCCACCGATGCTGCCGGTGGACCCGAAGCGACTGATGCGCCCTCGAAGGGCAACATCGCTATTCTACGGCCCGTCGTCGTGGCGATCCAGGTAGTCGCTGGCGGTCTCGTCGTCGGCGGGGTGCAGGCCCAGGGGGTCGGTGATCGCCATGTCCACGATGATCCGTGCCAGCAGCTCCAGGTCGGGTTGACGACGGGGCGTCACCACGACGTCGACTTCCACCAGGCACCGCACCCCGGCGACAACATCGACGCCACCGCCCGGTCGGTGCTGTTCGGGGTGCTCCAGCACGTCGGCGCCGAGCTCTCCGCCCACGAAACAATCACCGCCGAGCAAGAGACATGGGCGAACATCGGTCAGCTCGCCGCCGAGTACGAGACGATCGCCGCCGCCGCGCAACACGACAGGTGGGCGAGCCTCGTTCGCGCATGCGGGCTCACCGATGAGGAAGCGGAGGCCGCGATCAGCTTTCCGGCCTTCGGCGCGCTGACCGCCGAGATGCGCCGGGCCGAGGCCAACCACCATGACGTCGACGTGCTGCTGCACCGCCTCGTCCAGGCGCGCGGGTTCACGGACGCCGACGACATCGCCGCCGTCCTCCACTACCGCGTCGCCAAGGCCACCGAACGACCCGCCGGATCCGGGCGCGCCCGCAAGACGCCACGGCTCATCGCCGGACTGATCCCCGAAGCGACCGGCACCATGACCTCCGAGCTGCGGCAGGCGCTCACCGAGCGACGCGACCTCATCGAGACCCGCGCCGCCGCGATCCTCGACCAAGCCCTCGGCGATGGCGAGACCTGGACGACCGCCCTCGGCACGCCGCCGAAAGACGAACGCGCCGCTGCGACCTGGCGGCGGCACGCCCGCACCGTGGCCGCCTACCGCGACCGCTACGGCATCACCGCTCTCACCGCGTTTGGTGTCCCGCCGGAGAGCACCGCACAGAAGGTCGACGCCGCCCGCGCCAAGGCCGCGCTTGACCGGGCGCACGACCTGAGCCAACAAGGCGAGACGACACCGCTACGGGCCGCCCGACGAGAAGCGCCAGGTCGGACCCTCTGAACATCTGCTACGTGTCGCCGCCGAGTCGTACAGTAGGGGACGAGGCAGCTTTCTCCTCCACAATGGCGCCCTCACGGGCAGGCCGGCTTCGGTCACTCTCTGACGCACTGTCTCGCTCAGCATCCGTGCGATGAGAGGACAGTGCCATGATCCGACTGCTCTGGGCCGCCAGCGTCCGCACCCGCTGCTACCTGCGGCGCTACATGCCCACCAACATCGCGGTCGACGCGATCCGAACCCGCCGCGGTCTCAAGTGGGGCGTGCCCGCCATGCTGCTTGCCGCGCCCTACGTGCTGGCCGCGAGCATTTGCACCAACCTGATCGCGGGCGGCGCCCCCGGTTGGCTGAACCTCCTCGTGCTGCTGTTCATCTGGAACGCGATCAAGTTCATCATCATGGGACCGATCAGCCTCGTGCTCCTGATCCGTGCCCGTCTCCAAGAGACCGTCGCACAGCGTCGCGCCTGCGCCGATCAGGCGACCCGTGACGAGTTAACCGTTGCAGACGAGCCGATGAGCGGTGTGCCTCGATGACTGGCATCCGCGTATCGCGCCTGCCCTGGACAGCAGCACCAGGCTGACTGCCGGGCGTCGCGGCAGTCGGCAGCTTCCAGCCGTCCAGACTCGTCGGCGTGCCCGCACGGAGGGGTCGCCTACCGCCGATACGATCAGCGCTGTGTACTCGTAGCGGCTCGCCTCTGCCCCGGCTGGCCGACGTTGGAGTCGGTCGGAAGGACAGAGCATGGGAAGGCTGGACGGGGAGCGAGCCCGTGGAACGGCATGGCGCATCTGGGATCTGCATGTTCACACGCCTGCTTCGATCATCCAAGGGTACGGCGGCGACTCTGACGAGGTCTGGTCACGGTTCATAGACGAACTGGAGAACCTGCCCGAAGACATCAGCATCATCGGAATCAACGACTATTGGTTCCTCGACGGTTTCAGACATGTCCTCCAAGCCCAGCGCGATGGACGACTGAAGAACCTAGAGGCGATCTTCCCGGTCGTAGAGATGCGACTGGATCAGTTCGGCGGCACCGAGGGAAAGCTCTCCCGGGTCAATCTCCATGTCATTTTCGACCCGGAACTCGACCCGGATGTGATCCAAGCACAGTTCTTGAACGCGCTTCAGCCCAAACTAAAGCTCTCACCTCAGCACGAATCATTGGGATGGCAGGGCGTCATCACAGCGGAGTCGCTAGCTGACCTTGGGCGCAGAATCAAAGAGACTGTCCCTGCCGAGGAGCTCGCCAAGTATGACTCCGATCTGCGCGAAGGCTTCAACAACCTCAACGTCTCTCTAGGAGATGTTCAGGGCGTGCTGTCCGGGCCGTACTTCAAGGGGAAGGCGCTACTTGCTGTCGGCAAGACGGAATGGGCTGACATCAAATGGGCAGATCAGTCCATCGCCGCCAAGAAGAACGTAATCAACTCCGCGGACCTGATCTTTACAGCGTATGAAGACACGGCTCGCTGGAAGGCTGATGTCGAGTTCCTGCGCGCGAGCAAGGTCAAGGATCGTCTACTGGACTGTAGCGATGCCCACCACTTCTCGGATTCTGAGCAGAACATGCGGCTCGGTGCATGCCAGACCTGGATGAACACGACCCCGACCCTCGCCGGGCTCGCGTACGCACTCGAAGAGTTCGACCGCCGAGTTCATGTCGGGCTGGAGCCTCCTGCCCTCGCGCGGATCCGCAAGAACCCTGAGCGATTCATCTCGAAGATCGAAGTGCGCTCAGACAAAAAGGACTACAGATTCTTCGACTACGAGATTCCGCTCAACACTGGGTTTGTAGCCGTGGTCGGAAACAAGGGTCAAGGCAAGTCCGCGCTACTCGACTGCATAGCGCTCGCCGGCAACTCGTCGCGCAACAGAGAGTTCGCCTTCCTGACTTCGACGCGATTCCTCAGCTCCACAAGTCTGAAGGTCGCTAAGGAGTACTACTCAGAGCTTGAATGGGCAACCGGCGCGAGGCGCCGTGCTCAACTTCCCGATGAGCACGACAGGTCCGCGCCCGTGTCCGTCGAGTACCTGCCCCAGGCATTCGTTGAACGTGTCTGCAACATCGACCCCGCCAGTGGAGACGCAGACGAGTTCGAGCGCGAGCTACGGACCGTCCTTTTCACCCACATCCGAGACGAGGATCGCGCGGGGAAGAAGACGTTCGACGCGCTCCTCGCACAGAAGACCCGTGTCTCACAGGACATGATCGACCGCTTGCGAGACGACCTGCGGCCCGTCGTGGGCTCCTACGCGGCGCTCGCGGCGTTCCGAGCAGAGAACCGGCTGCACGAAGTCGAAGGACGGCTCACCCTGAAGGAAGCCGAAGTGGCCGCCGCTGAAGCAGCGCTCCAAGGAGAGACGGACACGCTCGCAGCGATCGACTCCGCCAGCCGTGATGATGGTGAACTCACGGTCCTGAAACAGCGCTCCGAGGAGATCGAGTCGACGCGAACCGAGCTCCTGAGTAGGCAAACGGAGAACGAACAGCGTCGTGCGCAAGCTCGTCAGTCTCTGTCCGGCATGGAGACGATCGCACAGAAGGCCGATGCCCTCCGAGCGGATGCTGCGGACCTCAACGCTCAGGCTGAGGCGATTCTGCGCGACAGCGGTGATCCGTACATCTCAGTGACGATCAATCGTGCCCGCTACGAAGGCTGGCGCGCGACTCTCGATACAAGCCTTACAACATGGAGGGCCGAGCACGACGATCTGGTTCGCGACATCGAGGCGCAAGAGGAAGCACGGCGGCAAAACGCTGAAGCGCTCGCCGCTGCCGACAGTGCCCGCGAGCGCGCCCGCCAACGTGTTCTCCAGTCAGAGGAACGCGTGGCAGCGCTGGTCGGAGATGAGAACGACGACGAGTCACTGAATGGCCTCAAGGCGCTACGCACGCGTATCACCGAAGCCCCGGCAGAGATGGATCGTCTACGAGAACAGATCATCGAACACGCCGGTCGCATACACGCAGCCCTCATCGCCCAGCTTGACGCTGTGGAGAGCCTGTACGCACCGGCTTCCGAGTTCATTTCGCAGGCTGAAGTCGTAAAGAACGCCGGCCTTGAGTTCAACGCCGAGCTTCGGATGCTGCCCTCGTGGCGCAGCATTCCTACCGGACTTGATGGGCGCCGAAACGGTGACTTCTCCGACTGGCTCGCCGACCTTCCGCAGCGCATCGAAGACACCAGCTGGGAACAACTCTCCGCACAACTCAGAGAAGCGGTCATCCGGCTAGAGCACGAACGAGGTGAACCGGACGATCCGTTCAGGAACCCCGCAAGCGCTTTGCGCAGCACCACCACGCTGGATGAGTTCTTGATGAGCATGCTCGACCTGTCGTGGCTAGAAGTCCGCTTCGGACTCACAGGGGACGGTCTTCCGCTATCGCAACTGTCGCCCGGACAACGTGGACTCGTGCTTGCCCTGTTCTACCTCGTCGTTGACCGCCGGACCACGCCTCTCCTACTCGACCAGCCGGAAGAGAACCTCGACAACGAGACCATCGCGTCCAAGCTCGTGCCAGCGATCCATGAGGCTGCTGGCCGGCGACAAACCATCGTCGTTACTCACAACGCAAACCTCGCCGTCGTCGGTGACGCCGATCAGATCATCCACTGCCAACTGCAAGATCAGAAGTTCAGAGTCAGTAGCGGCAGCATCGCTGAGCTCGACGTCGCGCAGTTCGCGTTGAACGTCCTGGAAGGCACCAAGCCGGCGTTCGACAACCGGCGCCACAAGTACGAAGCCTTCCCAGAGCTTGTATGACCAGGCATCGAGAGGGTTGCTGACGGTCTGAGCGGAGACATCCACCCGAACCCCGTTGCGGTCTAGTGATGCAGAGTGGATCTGTCCACTCAACGCATGTTGTGGTATTTGAAGTTCTCAAGCACGCCGCGGTGATCGATCAGTGCTTGGTCGTAGCCGGCCTCTCCTCCAAGCAGGCGCACCCACGGCCAGTCCGAGTTGCGCTGCCCAGCGTCACGGAACGCGATCTCGGCGAGCGGCACGTTCCGGTCGTCCCATGACCAGGCTCGTTCGCCCACGTACTCACCCGGCATCGCGTGGTAGACGCCTGAGTAGGTGGCGTTCGTGTTTTCATGAAGCAGGCTCATCCGGTACTCGTAGCCGTGGAACGTGTCCTCATAGTCAGAGGCCTCGGGGATCAGGTCTTCGAAGATCGCGCGGACGTCGGCTTTGAGCAGGTGGCTCAATGGATACGTCCAGCCACTGCCGCCGTTCCACCTGGGCAGAGCGTTCACCGACTCCTTGTCGAGGACGCGGTAGGGGTGGATGATCTGGCAGGCAGGTAGCCGAATCCTCGTTCCCATATCGACGGTGCCCATGACCTCGGTAGCGAGCTTGATCAGGAGAGGGTCTCGTCCTCGCCGCGTCGCAGCGACACCGACCGCAGTGTGAACGAGCAGCGCGGAGTAAAGCCGAGCCTGTTCGAGCACTTGCTGGACGGGGACTCCCAGACGGCGTGTCGTACCAGCTTCGATCAGGCGTTCAAGGACGTCCATCCAGAGCCGGTCATGGGCTCCGTCCAGGTCGTGCCAGACGCCGGCCACAAGCAGAGCACATAGTTGCCGGGACTGTTCCCGATGTGCTTCAAGCACTTCTTGGAGGATTGCGGCGTCGAGTCCGTCGATGGAGAGCGGTTGGTTCTTCACGCCCTCCCCGACCTTGTCGGTTGCTTCCATCACCAGGTCGTGCAGGTCGATGCGGCGGACAGGATCGGGCAGGTACCGCTTCAAGCGCGTCACCGCCATCGCGGTCGTGAGCGGGGGCTCGGCGAGGCGGTCCAGTGCTTCAAGCGCGGATGACAGCTCGTTGAACAACTCGTCAGCTCCCGCAGCCGGAATGATCTGGCCCGAACGTGCTGCGATCAGCTTCTGAGCGTTGGCGCCCTTTCCGCTTCGTGCATCCCAGTACAAGGGATATCGACGGTTGGGTGTGGACTCGATCAGCCGGACCAGCGCGGTGTCCCATTCGGCTGACCACCCCGAGACGACCAGGCCGTATTCATCGAAGACCCGAGCGAGCAGCGTCACCCATTCCTCTGGGTACTGGTCGAGCTCGGCCGGAGTGTTTCGGGAACCGAGATCGAGATAGTCCCCGTGGACCTTGATCACTGTTGCCGGAGCATGCGCGAGAGGTTTCATGCCGTTGACTGCCTCCGGCCGCGCGATCACCTGCGGGGCGATCCCGACCGCGTCAAGCGCCTGCTCCATGAGCCGGTCGAAGTTCGTGGTGACGATGACCTTCACCGATCCCCGCTTAACCAGCTCGGCGATCGCGAGGTGCCCTCTACTCGGTGTCTTGATCCGTTGTTCACGTTCTTCATCGGACGGCTCGAAGAAGTCCGCCAGCAGTCCCTGCCTGGTCGCCGGTGTGGGCGCGAGCGCTTCAAGAAGCGACGAGTACCCGAGGTGCTCGCCGTGGTGATCGTGCCACCACTTCTCGGGGTCACTGGCGGCATCCTCAATCGAAGCGGGGTCCTCGACGGCTGCGACCCGACGCACCAGCTCCGTCACGACACCCCATCCAGTGGGCACGCCAGCGCTGGTAGACACGCCAGAGCCCAAGAGCAGGGCGTACACGCCGGGCTGTGCCTGCATCGACGTCGCGAGCATCGCCAGCGGCGACAAGGGATTGCTCATGTGCCTTCTCCAAGATGGTTGCTGACGAACTGCTGCGCCACCTGGGGTAGTGACCACCAATGCCCGCCGAAGCCGAACGATTCGCGCTCCGCGCTGGTGAATACCTGCGTCATCGCTTCGGCGATCTTGCGCTCGTCGGAAGCGGGGAACATCGCTGCGCGCGCGTCCGGGTCGCTGGCGACGACCTCGAACGCTGGATCAGCCCTGTCTTGGTTCATCGCCGATGCGGCCGGGTATCCGCTCCCGTGATGCCGACCCTCGGCGGCCACGATCAGGCAGTAGAGAATGTCGAACTGGCATAGCGAGTTGAAGAGAGCATCGTCGTGCGCGAGGTCGCCGGGGTCGGGCACCGCGCTTTCGGGGACATCAGGACGCATGGCCGGTTGCTCGCTCATCAGGACGCGCGCGGCAGAGATCATCATTCCGCCCTTGCCCTTTGGAAAGAGGTCAGCACGGCTTGCGTCGACCTGTCCGTGTCTGATCCAGGACGAGTAGATGTACACGTCCCCGCTGGGCGGGTACGGGCGAAGCGAGAGGTCGTGAACGATGGCCCACTGTCGAAGGCGAACAGCAAGACTGCCAAGGACGTACACGCGCGTGATGATGTCGAGTCGCGCGGCGGCGTCTCCGTGACCGAGCTTGGTATAGGCGTCGAAGAGGCTATCGATCCCTTTTTCGGCAAGGGTGCCGCGCTCGAAGTACATCGCGTGAGCCGCGAGGATAGTGATCTTGTCCAGAGCCGCGCGGCGCTCATCGGGGTTACTGACGAGTGCGGCGGACCGTCCGAGGAACTGCCGTAGGCGGATGTCGCTGTCAGCTTCCAAGCGCGACACCACCGCCTCACCGAAAGTGTCGTCCGCCATCTCAACAGACAGCGGGACGCCGGCGGGCCCAGCTCCGCCGGCCCGCATGGCACTAGCTAGGTCAGCGATCAGCAAGTCCACCTGTGCGCGGGCTTCCTCGCGGAGTCGTTGGTCACGGAGGCTCAGCAGATCGTTCCAGTGAGCGTGGCGAAGCGGGGTGTTCTTGGCCCCTTCGCGAACCAGGACATCTCCCTCGCGAAACACCACGACTTGCTTGCCGTTCTGTCCTTGGAACTGGCCGAGCTTGCTCATCGGCACCGGAAGCCCATCCCGATGGTGCGGAAGGTAGATCAGCACGACTTCATGTCCATCGACCTCATGGACCTGCGAGATCGCATGGACCTCGCCTTCGATGTACTTCCTGATCAGGTCACCCAACCGGGCGCCATCGAAGCGAGCTCGATCGGCGATAGCTCCAATAGGAAGAGCCAGGGTGCCGTCATCATTGACACCGACCAGGATGTACCCACCAGGTGGCCTGTTGCTCATCGAGACCGCGTCTTTGACGAAGTTCAACTCGTCGTTCTTGGCCGTCAAGTCCAGCTCGGCCTTGAACTCCAAGTGCGTCTGCTCGGGCAACTGAAGCAGCTCGACCAGCTTCTCCCGATCAGTGCGTCCATCAACGACGATCACGCCCCATCACCGCGCCTTCTCAGCACCGGGGACTCGTCCGCACAAGCGCTACGAGCGCAGCGAGCCCTGCCATGACGCGACCGATCGTAGGGTTTTGCGCCGTTGAAGGGTCTGCCCTCGTAAGCAACCGGGCAAGTGATGACTGCCGCATGCGCCTCCCTTCGTCAGCCTCGCTCGTCCAAGCACCTCCCTGCGCGAACGCCCAGCATCATGTGCAACTCTACGAGACAGCGCCGACAGAGCCCGGGCCAGCGCAACCCGTGGGTGACAACACGCGCCATGAGAATCGGTCAACGCGACGTGCCTTGCCGGAGGCCCTTCAGGACAGTGCCCGGAACAACATCGAACCGAGCTCCGATCGTCGCCAGCGACCAGCCGCGGTCTCTCAACGCGAGTGCGTCCTTCTTCTGCGCGAGGCGTAGGCAGCGCCGTCGCATCGGGACGCCGCACCGATGCAAGGCCGAACTCGGCGGCGAGTTCGTACACGCCCTAACTGCTCAGGTCGCCGTCGTCGTCCAACAGCAGGTCGATCAAGGCCGCCTCCCGCAACATGCGCGGAAGCGTGCTACTGAGATGATGGGCATATCGCTTCCGACCGAGGGGCAAGCCGAGGCAAGGCGAGCGACGGGAGCGAGGTGCGCGATATGGCCGATTGGCGGCCACTCCAACTTGGCTCGATGCTCAACGCCACGCCTTCGACTCCCGTGCCGGCGCCGGTGGTCGGGAAGCTCGATCTGCTGCCGTTCAACGCGTTGTCTTGGGAGGACTTCGAGCGCCTGCAATGGCGCGTGATGCGTGACGTGAAGGGGTTGCGGCACGCGCAGCTATATGGCGATCGTGGTCAAGCGCAGAAGGGCCTGGACATCGTGGCTCTCGCGCCGGACGGCACCGGCGTTGCGCTTCAGAGCAAGAAGTACACCAGCTTCGGCGCCAGCAACATCAAGGCCGCGGTGAAGAAGTTCCGGACCACCACCCGTCCGTTCACCGTCGAGACGTTCATCATCGGGGTGGCCCGCCCAGTCAAGACCACGGCCGCGATCGATGAACTCGCCGCTCAGCGCCGAGCGCTTCAGCCAATCAACTTGGAGATGTGGGATGCGCAGGAACTGTCCTACTTCCTGCGGGGCCGGCCCGACATCGTCATCGAGTACTTCGGGATGCCGACGGCGGAAGCGTTCTGCCTTCCGTTCAAACTCGACACGCCACTGGTTCCAGCGGCAGACGCTGTTGCCGTGCGCGAGGCACTAGCCCGTACCCCTGAAGTCGCCACCGGCGCCCAGCAGCTCTTCGACCAAGCGTCCGCGACAGAGAACTCTCCGCAGGCGCTGGAACTCATTGAAGCTGGGCAAGTGAAACTCCGCGATGCCGGATTCGGCCCCACGCGGCACAGCACGACAAAGACCGATACCGGCTCCTGGCGGCCGTCGGGCGTGCAGATGAGGCAGCACGCCATGTCCTGGAGCAGTTCTGGACCGCGTTGGACCAGGGCCTATCCACCACCGCGCAGATCACCCAGAGCGAATTCACCGCGCTCGCTAAACTCGCCGCGACTAATGAGACAACTGACGCCGAAGGCGACGCGAGCGTCAGCGAACGGATCAAGCTGTGTCAACGCGTCGCCGAAACTGCGACGGCGCTGCATTCGAACCCGCTGGCCCAGCTTCCCCATATCGAGACACTACGGATCGGGGAGCCCCTCGACCAGATCCGGCTCCTTCTGCTCGCCGGCGAGGCGGCCCTGGCGAACGACGACCGCGAATGGCTGACTAGCGCTGTCCCCGCCCTTACCGAGCTCGCGGGAGTCTCCTCGGCAGACCCGGTACTGCGCACTCGGCTACGACTCCTGCTCGCCGAGACGACCGCAGATTGGGCAGACCTGCTGGCTGACGTACGACAAGTCAAGCTTGGCTATGCCCTCCTCGGACTGGTCACCGCTCGTTACGCGCGCGACCTGGCTCTCCACGAACGATTCAGCGAAGCCGACCTCGCCTGGGATGAAGCATCCGCCGCTGCCTCACTCGCGCAGCAATGGGGCGAAGCATCGACCTGGGTCCTGAGCCGCCGTGCCTTCGGATCGCATTGGAAACCGTTCACCAGTAACGATCTACTCCCCATGCAAACCGCGCTGCAGCAAATGGGAACCTCCACGCCGCTCGTCCCCAATGCCGAGCACGCCTACGAAGACGCGCTGGCCGGTCTGAGCGATCAGAAGCTGCGATCAGCCGCGATATCGGCACAACGCGCGCTACGCGACGCCGTCACGACCAGCGACTGGGCCGGGGAAGACCGCGCACGCCGTGCGCTCGCTGCGATTCTCATCGAGTCCGATGAACCAATCCGGGCTGCCCACCACCTGGCCCGCGCTGGAGCCGCCAAGGCGATCGAAGCCTTGGGCGCATCTCATCCGCTCGAGTTCATCAACACCGTCGAGGACCTTGACTCGTCCAACTACTGGACCGTCGGCACGACCTACCGGCTCCTGGCCGTCCAGGCCGATCTCATCCCCGACGATCTCATCGACGCCCTCACCACTCACCTCGTCGGCGAACTGACCGCAGCCGAGTCCGGCAGCAGGCCGGACCTACGCTCCTTCGCAACCTCCCGCTATAACAATGCCGTCAAACTCTTGGCTGGCATCGCCGATCGCCTTCAAGCGGCGGCCGCCGATGAGGTGCTCTGCCATTTCGAGAAACAGCCGCTGGTCGAGCCGAACCACTATCGCTATCACGACGAAGACGAAGCGACGAGCGTCGCCAAGATTGCAAACACCCAGCCAGAACTGGCCGCCCGGGCCATCGCGCACCTCGTGACCCTGCTCGGCCGCTCGGAGGCCGCACGCACTTCCACCACCATCGACGCTATCGGGCGCAACCATCCCATCGCTCATGACGCGTTGGCCGCGCTCGCAGCCACAAACAACCGGTGGGCACAAGAGATGCTCGCGTTCCATGACACCGACGAGGTCGACTCCGTGGCAACGGCCGCGGCGTTCAGCCGGTTAACGACCCCACTCCACCACGTCGATGGTGTGTACTCCGTCGGCACCGGTGCGGTCGGTGACTCCCTCCTCGTCCGCCACCTTCCCGCCACGGACATCGACGCTGCCGTAGCCGAACTCCTCCATCGCGCCGACGACCCTCACGTCGGCTCCGGTGATCGCGCGCAGTACCTCATCGCCGCCAGCAACCTCGCGCGCCACACAACGCCAGCCAACCGCGCCGACTACTTCGCCACCGCGGCACGTCTTGCGACCTCGCCGACACCCTCGGACCACGACCGGCTCGACGAACAGTTCACCCACAAACTTGGCGCGTTCCGTATGAACGGAACGCCCCATAACACTCGCGGTCAAGCAACTACATTGGCCGCCGCTCTCGCCGCCGACGAGGCACAACGCAGCGAAGCCCGACGCCTGGCCTACTCACTGCTCGGCACAGACTCCGACTACTGGCCCACCAGAGCGCTGCAACAACTCGGTGACACCCTCAACGACGACCTCGCGTTCCTCGCCACCCAAGGCTGGGCCATCCGCAGCCTCGCAGCAGGCCGCTGGCCGGAGTACGGCCAGCCGGCCCACCTTGGAGCCCGCCTGGCGGCTGACCCCGATGTCCGAGTCCGGCGTGCTCTTGCCCGCGCGCTCTCCGGGCAGTCGGACCCAGCGCACGCGGCCGTGCGTGAGCGGCTTGCCAATGACCCGGCTTACAGCGTCCGGGCAGCCCTCAACGGAACGCGGGCTACGACCGCCGCCGAGACCACGACATGACGTTCCGCGCAGCCAGAATCACCAGTTTACCCCGACCATCTGAGCGTCGAGAGCAGCGGCACGACTCATGCGAACCACCCCCAGGCAAGACCGTCGACAGGGCCGCAGTGTCCGTGGATCGTCATAGACCGCTCACGGTGCCGTCGATCGAAACAGCCGCTGGGTCCGGCTCGTTCACGTAGACCTGCGGGGGCGTCCAACTGGCCCGCAGACGGCGCCCGCCCTGGTGGGAGGGGCCAAGCGTGAAGGAGTCGATCCTCGATGCGGCCTGTTCAGTAATCAGCCGCTCAGTGAACAATAGCCTTGCTACCGGCCGCACGACGCTGTCGTCCAGGCCCAGCCCCCGCAGCGGCTCCAGCGGATCGATCGGCCGGGCCAGCCACCCCATCTGTTGTCTGAGCGTCGAGGTGCCGAAGAGCCCGTCTGATAGCGCACGCTGGAACACCTCGTCGGCCGATAAGCCATTGATGGAGGCTCTCATGCTAGAGCCTCGCTGCTCCTGCGTGACCAGTGTCAACCGCTCTTCGTGGCCGATGGTCGAGACGGTTCTGGTCGACAACTCCACAATCTGTACCGGCAGCGCCGTATGGGGCGCAGCGAATGGGACACCGCCAGAGCGGTTGTCCCGCAGACGCACCAGCTCGGCATGGACTGCATCGCTGCGCACCGCCGCGGTGAGAGAGATCGTCTTCCCGTCGTTGGTGATCTCGCGCACACGAAACAGCGTCCTGCCCACCCGCCCCCATGGCGCCAGTTCCTCAGCGGCAAGCTCTTCCAGACGACGCCGCACCCGCCGACCGAGATCAGCCGGGTCACTCCACGGGCTCGTCGTGTAAAGGTTGCGGGTGCCCTGAATCAGATCGCGCTGGGGGCCGTCCATATCTCCGCCGGTCTCGCCGTGGACAAACAGGCACAGCCGCAACCCGTCGCGCTCCGCCTCCAAGAACTCCGCATGGGTGGCCGAGTACCCGTCAGGCATCCGCACGCCGTAGCGGGAACCCCACATGCCAACGTAAATCTCGGAGCTACGAACCCCCGAGAGATAGGCCTGCTCGGCCGAGATGTCCTGCGCTCCGAGATCCTCGAACATCACCGCTGTCGCGCCGACCGACTCGATCGCTCGCCGGACCTCGGCCCGCTCATCAGGCATGTCAGTGATCAGGCTCGACACGAACACCCGTCGCCCAGCGGCCCACGCCCGAACATCCTCCTCGGATGCGGCCAAAGAGGCCGAACGCTGGTCGATCAGCAACGCCACGTTATCCATGACCCAAGTCCACCACGGTCACCCCCAAACCCCGAGCACACGCGCGAGCTGCGGGGCGCGCCTCATCATCCAGGTCCTTGGCCTGGGAAGAAGCCTCCCGGGCCTATGGCCGACGAGCGCCGACGGCAGTGGTCATCGCGCCGACGACGCCAAGTGATTGCGTACTGTCCCCGCCGAGACGTCGAACCGCGCACCTATCTGAGCCAACGACCAGCCACGATCCCGCAGCGCGAACGCTTCCTCTTTCTGCGCGAGCGACAGGCCGCGTCGTCGCATCGGGACGCCTCGCCGGTGCAGGTGCGCGCTTACGGTGCGGCGTTCGATGCCGAACTCGGCAGCCAGCTCGTACACCGTCTGACCAGCGAGGTAGCCGTCTACCAGGGCGTCGACCGAAGCCGCATCGAGCCGCTTCTGCACCTGTCGAGCGTGCGGAACCAACGTGGATGCAACAGATCGCGGCCCCTGCCCGACGATCGTGGTTCCTGCGGATAGCCCGTTGACCAGGGACTTTGCCATCGGGGGCAGGGTTGGAACGTACTCTCGAAACTTCCACCGAAGGAAGATGCCCCTGCTTGCCGGGGGCATCTTCCTTTATCGGGCTTCTGAGCGCTCGGGGAAGCGAGACCGGCGGCACGCCGGTGAGAGCGCCGACCGCCTCGGCGAGTTCACGCTGCGTGAAGGGACGGGCGCCTTGGTGCTTCGCCAGGGACTGCGGGGCGCTCATGCAGCGCGTCGCTGAGATCCGCGACGAGATGGACACCAAGGCGCGACGCCTCGAGGCCACCCGCGACCAGCTCACGCAGTTTCTCGACTCCGGGGGCCAGCCTTAGTCTGCCGCGCGTCCGCCGTGCCGCCTTGTCGGGCGGCGATGAGATCTCGGACGGCCCCGAAGGCCGGCTTGGGCGTGTAGTCGTCGTGGAGCAACCCGAACCGGCTGTGCCACGTGCCGGCGGTGAGGCCGTCGCGCAGGCCGAAGAACTCATACGCGGTCACACCGAGGTCTGAGTCGAGAATGGTCGTGGCCACCGTCAGCATGACGCGTGCCTGAGTCGCTTCATCGCGTTCGCGGTCGGTGGGCCATCCCGTCTCGGTGATGTGGATGGGGATCCGCTCGGGTACTCCGACCTCTGTGGTGACTCGGCGCAACGACTCCACGAGAAATCTGACTGCCCCAGGGAGCTGATCTTCGGGGATGCGGCGAAACACGTCGGGGAAGGCGTCGAGGCCGATGTAGTCGAGGTCACGGAGGCGGTCTGGACCGAGAGCGTCGGCCAGCTGCCGCCAGAAAGAGGGATCGGCAAGGCCTGCGCAGTTCACGCCGATCTGCACCTCGGCATCGAGACAAGTGCGCTCATCAACGGCGGCGGTCACTCCGGCGGCGATCGCATCCAAGCATCCCGGGAAGCCGCCGTCTTGCGGTGCAGGCATGTTCGGTTCTTCCCCCACCTGCACGGCGCCTCCGCCCCACCGTGCGACGTCTCGGACTGCCTGTCGGACGAATGCGGCGAATCCGTCGGGGTCTGGGACCGCGTTCTGATAGCAGGCGACAAGGTCGATCTGCCTGCCCTGGCCGAGGTACCTTTCCGGATCGGAGGGTGTCTCGGCCGCGTCGCCGCGGTCGCCGGCGCGCCTGCCGAAGTGTCGGTAGCAGCGGACAAGGAAGCGCGCGTGGTCACTCTGCAACTCCGTGATCGCCTGAAGTGTTCGCGCGGGGTCCTCGGGTGGGCAATCCAACGGGCGAAAATCGATGAGGTCGGCGTTGACGACCCCCGGCCAGATTCCAAAGATCACAGCGCCTCCCTAATAACCGTATACGGCTATCACAATAGAGGACATAGCCGTATACGGTCAAATATCGCTAGTCTGGAGTCGTGCCCACGAACGCGCTCGCGAACCCCCTCGTGCTGCCGATCCTCGGTCTACTCGTCGAGCAGCCGCGCCATCCCTACGCGGTGTTCGCTGAGCTTCGCCGGCGATATGAGTACCTGCGCGTGCGAAATGCCACCGTTTACACCCTGTTGAACACACTGGCCCGGGCGGGTTGGGTGGAAGAGGTCGAGCAGCAGACGTCAGCCCTGTCGACGACCGAAGCAGGGCGCGATGCGCTGGCGGAGCGGGTCGCGACGGAGCTTGGCAGCAGCTCACTCTCCAGTGACGCCGTGTTCATGACAGCCCTCGCCTACATCGGCATCCTCGCGCCTGACGACGCGATCGACGCGCTCCGGGCTCGCCGTGAGCGCATCCGAATCGAGCAGAAGCTACTGGCGGACACCCTCGAGCGCGTCGACGCGTCTCAGCTGCACATGATCGAAGCCCATTACTATCTCGACAGGCTCCGCCACGATGCGGCGTGGATCGAGCGCACCATCGACCGGATCCGAGACGGGTCGCTGGCTTGGCGGTGACCCGGTGCGCGCGTCCAGCGACTGGCCTCCGCGTCTTGACCTATTTGACAAGTGCTTGTCAAGAGGGTGAACGTGAAGACAGCGCTCCACCGGATCGTCATCTCCGTGCGGTCCACGCAGGCCGCAGTGGGTTTCTACCGCGATCTGCTCGGGTTGACCACCGAGGCCGGGCCGCAGATGACGCGCCTGAGTGACCGGACCATCGAGATCCTTCTGCACGAGCGTTCTTCTCGGCCCAGCGACCTTTCGGTCGCGCTGAGCTTCCGCGTCGCCGATCTCGATGAGACGTGCAGCACCTGGGAGCGATCCGGCGGCACCGTGGTAGACCCGCCGGAACAACAGCCCTGGGGCGAATGGACGGCCGTGGTGCGTGAACCGGACGGCCACCTCGTCTGCCTCACGCAATGACCGCGCTGCTCGACGACTCGGGCGCGCTCGTGACGCGTCGGGTCGACCACGTGTTTGCGCTCTCCGGGCGGTTTCTCGACGCGGGCGACGAGGTCACGCGCCCCGAAGGACTCAGCGCCGCCCGTGGGCTCGTGCTCGGTGCACTGCAGGAGGGGCCGTTGACTCCGGCCGAGATCGCCCGCAGGCGCGGACTGACGCGGCAGACCATCCGCGAGAGCGTGACACGTCTCGAGCGCAGCGGACACATCGCCCGCACCGGGGAGGACAAGCGCACGTTCCTCGTCGAACTGACGGCGCACGGCCGTGAGGCGCTCGCACGCATCGAGCCTCGCCGTCGCGCGTGGGCGGAACAGACCGCGACGGCCGTCGATGAAGACCGGCTGCGCGACGCCGTCGCCGTGCTGGCGCGCCTGCGCGACGCCACCGCGTGACCTCTTCGCCGTGCGCCGGCGGCCTGAGGCTACCCGGGCCCGGTGAGGTGGTCGAACTCGCCGCGCACCCACGCTGCGTGGCGGCGGGCGGATGCCGCGACCGCAGCTTTGCCGTCATGCGCGATACGCAGCCCGAAGTTGCTGTAGACGCGGTCGAAGTCGTAGCGGTCGACGTGGGCGGCGATCCGCTCGACCACTGCTGCCGACAGTGGAAGGCGGTTCGGGTAGGAGCGCAGGAACGACACGGTCCGGCGATCGGGATTGACCATGATCGTGTCGCTGCACAACAGCACACCGGCGCCATCGGTGCCGGTCCAGTGCACGACGCTGCTGCCCGGAAAGTGCCCGCCCGGCTGGGAGGCGACCACGCCGGGCACGGGTTCGATGGAGCCCTCCCACAGCTGCAGCGCCGCAGGGCGCCGACCCAGCCAATCGGCATCGGCCGCCGACACGTAGATCGCGGCGTCATCGAGAGCCTGTGACCACAGCGACTGCAGGCCGAACATGTGCGGGTGAGAGGGGATGATGGCCCGCATCGGACCCAGGGCGCGCACGGCCGCGACGGCATCGGCGGTGATGGCCGCGGGCACGTCGACCATCACGGTTCCGGCATCCGTCACCACCACCTTGGCCAACTGACCGATGCCGACGCCGCCGGACACCTCAAGCCCCCACAACCCTGACTCGAGTTCGGCCAACGCGATGACGGCATCGGCAGGAGGCGACACCCAGCGTTGGCCACCGGGGTCGACGTACTGCCGCTCGTCGACGCAGATCGGGCACCACTCGGGAAGATCTGCGCTGTCGCGTTCGACACCGCAGGTGCTGCACTGAACGAGCCCATCGGTGGTCACGTCTGCTGCCCGTCCCGGAGGGGAGATCCGACGACATCGAACCTGAACCCGCCGAACTCGCCCGACAGCAGCGGCCGCGCCTGTGCGATGGCCGCTTGCACATCGGGCTGGGTCAGCGACGCTCGGTGCGCGTCGGCGGTGTCCCACAACTCGACGACGAACACGGTGTCGGGTTCGTCGTCGTTGACGCCCACCTCGTAGGCGTGACACCCGATCTCGGCGAGGTGATCGCTGCGCAGCGTGAGAAGGGCGAGGAGCTCGTCGCGTTTGCCGGGCAGAGTGCCGAGCGTGCCCGCGTTGATGAAGACCATCACCCGAGGCTACTCGGCAGGTACGACCTCGTTCCCGGGCACCGTCGCCGGCTCGGGCGGCGGCCGTGTCCAGGCGGCCGACAGGCCCAGGCGGCGGCCGGCCCGGGCGGCGGCCGTGCCCAGCCACCCGCCGCTCCCAGCCGCCCGCCTCCGGCGCGACGCCGGGCCCGTCGGCGCGAGACCTACCTCAGGCGGGCGCGTTCTCGCGGGCGCGCAGGTCTTTGCGCAGGATCTTGCCCGAGCTCGACTTCGGAATCGCCTCGACGAACTCGACCCGGCGCACCTTCTTGTAGGGCGCGACCCGTTCGGCCACGAACGCCTTGATCTCGTCTTCGGTCAGCTCGACGCCCGCGGCGGGCACGACGAACGCCTTCGGGATCTCCTGCTTCTCGTCGTCGAGCACACCGATCACCGCGACATCCGCCACCTTCGGGTGGCTCAGCAGCAGCGCCTCGAGCTCGGCGGGCGGCACCTGGTAGCCGTGGTACTTGATGAGCTCCTTGACCCGATCGACGACGGTGTACCAACCGCCCTCGTTGACCGTGGCCACGTCGCCGGTGTGGAAGAATCCGTCGGCGTCGATGGCGTTGGCCGTGGCATCCGGCTTGTTCAGGTATCCCATCATGACCTGCGGGCCCTTGATCCACAGCTCGCCGGGGCGCGTCTGGCCGTCCTCTCCGAACTCGGTGATCTCTTCGCCGGTGTCGGGATCGACGATCTTGCACAGCGTGTTCGGCAACGGCGTGCCCACCGAGCTGACCGGGATGTCGTCGCGGGTGTACGGCATGGCGTGGGTCACCGGACTCGTCTCGGTCAGGCCGTACCCCTGCATCATGCGGGCATGGATGCGCCGGCCGGCCGCTTCGGCGGTGTCGCCGTCAAGCGGGGCGGCACCGGAGAACACCGAGTGCACCGTCGAAATGTCGTACTGGTCGACGATGGGATGCTTGGCCAGCGCCACGGCGATCGGTGGAGCGATGTACAGGTACGTACAGCCGAAGTCCTGGATGTTCTTCAGGAACTCTTGCAGGTCGAAGCGCACCATCGTCACCAGGCTCGCGCGCTGGCGCAACGCGAGGTTCAGCAGCACCGTCATGCCGTAGATATGGAAGAACGGCAGCACCGCCAGCACCCGGTCGTCGGCCTTCAGGTCGATGTTCACCCGCGACTGCTCGACGTTGGCGACGAGGTTGCGGTGGCTGAGCATGACGCCCTTGGGAATGCCGGTCGTCCCCGACGAATAGGGGAGCGCGGCCAGATGGGTGGCCGGGTCGAAGCTCACCTCGGGCGGCGTGCGCTGCTCCATGAGAAGTTCGCGCAGGTTCGGGTGCCCGTCGGCTCCGTCGAGCACGATGAGATGGTCGTTCGGGATGCCGCAGGCCGCGGCGGCCTCGGCGGCGTGGGGGAGCAGCGGACTCACCGTGACAAGCCATGTGGCCCCGGCATCCTCGATCTGCTTCTGAATCTCGCCGGCGGTGTACAGCGAGTTGAACGTCGTGACGGCAGCGCCCAGACGCAGGACGCCGTGGAACACCGTGGCGAACGCGGGGACGTTCGGGCAGAGGAGGCCCACGACCGTGTCGGCGTCGACGCCGCGTGCAGCCAGAGCGCCGGCGAAGGCATCTATCTGCGCCTTCAGCGCGCCATAGCTCGTCTCGGCACCGGTGGCCGGATCGATGAGCGCGACACGGGCGCTGTCTTCTGCGGTGAGGTCGCCGAACAAGTAGTCGTAGACGCTGAGTTCGGGAATCTCGACGTCGGGGAACGGGCTGTGGAACACGAGGCTTCTCCCTTGATTCTTCGTGCCTACCGGTGCTGGTGCCGGCCACCGGCGTCGTCGCCGGTTGCGTCCATCATGCCATGTGGACCGAGTCCCACGCACCGTGAGACTCGGTCCACATGCTGAGGTGTCAGACCCGCGCCGAGCGCGCGGCCTCCAGCCGCTGCGCCGCGAGCTTCTCCGCGGCATCCAACGGGCTCGTTCCGGCCGATGCGGCCTCGTCGAAGATCCGGCGCAGCGTGTCGCCGATCGCGCTGACCCGCTGCATGATCTCGTCGCGTGTGCCGTGGTGTGTGGCCTCGAGATCGAGGTAGATGACGCCGCCGGCGTTGACGACGAAGTCGGGAGCATAGAGGATGCCGCGCGCGGCCAGCCGCGCGGCTCCGCTGCGATCGGCCAGGGGGTTGTTGGCCGGTCCGCACACGGCCTTCACCGCGAGGGCGTCGATGGTCTCGTCGTCGAGGATGCCGCCGATGCCGGCCGGCACGAAGACGTCGCCGGGCACGTGCTGCTCGGTGCCGGGCGTGACCCAGGTGGCGCCCAGGCGTGTGGCGAGCTCCTTCTTGGCCGGGTTCACGTCGGTGACCGTCAGCAGGGCACCCTCGCCGGCGAGGCGCTGCGCGAGGCGGCTGCCGACCTGACCCAGTCCCGAGATCGTGATGCGGCGCTGGGCGAGATCGGGGGAGCCCGTCACTCGCTCGAGTGTGGCCCGCAGCGACTCATAGACGCCCAAGCTTGTGGGACCGGCGGGCTCACCTGCGCCGCCGGCGGTGTCGGGCAGGCCGACCACGTGCGCGGTGCGCTCGCTGACGGTGAGCATGTCTTCGGCCGTCGAGCCGACGTCTTCGGCGGTGCGGTAGAGGCCGCCGAGGGATTCGACCGCGTCGCCGAGGTCGAGAAAGGCGGCGCGACGCCGATCGGCGTCGAGCGTCTCGCCCGGTTTCAGGCGCAGCACGGACTTGCCGCCGCCGGCGTCCAGGCCTGCCGCGGCGTTCTTCAGGGTCATCGCCGCCGAGAGGCGCAGCGCGTCGCCGAGGGCGTCGCTCCAGTGCGGGTAAGTCCACAGTCGGGCGCCCCCGAGCGCGGAGCCGAGAGCAGAGGAGTGCAGGGCGACGGTGAGGAAAAGGCCGCTGCGTGGGCCGGTGATCACCTCCACGCGCTCGTGGGTGAAATCGGGCAGGGGCAGGGTGTGCGTCATCGCGACCTCTTTCGGCTGGCCTTGTGGGCTCTGTGCGGGCGGATGCCGCCGCTTCGCGGCATCCCCTTCCATTGTGCCCTGACCAGGCAGAGATGGTGTGGGGCGGCGTTTCGGCCGCGCTGCGGCATCCGCCCGCTCCGGCGGCATCCGCCCTGTTCCGCGGCATCCGCCCTGTCCCGCACTGCTCCGTTCGTCTCGCAGGATGGAATCGGTATCCCGGGCGTGTCGGGCGGCGTCTCGCCGCCCTCGGACCAGATCGTCCTGCGAACCGAACACGGCCGGGTCGTTCATCGTCTCCTCCCCAGGCGCGAGTTGTCCACAGATCGTGCGGAAGCGGCCGACGGCGCACCTGCACCCGACACGATCGAAGGATGCTGCAGCACAAAGACCGCACCGAGCGCGCGGCCGCGCCCGACGCCTTCGTGCGCCGCTGCCGCGACGACAACAAGCCGGTTCCTCTGCACTGGCCGGTGCGGACTCGCCGCGAGCTTCTCAGAACGGGGTGGAAGCCGCGCACGCTGACGGCGGGTGTGGTCAGTGGATCCCTGATCCGTGCGCGCGAGAACGCCTACCTGTCGCCGGAGGCGCCCGCCGACGTCGTCGATGCTTGCCGTATCGGCGGGCGGATGTGCTGCGTGTCGGAGCTCGCACGCTGGGGCGTGTTCGTGCTCGAACACACCGAACTGCACCTCGCTGTGCCCCGCACGAGCAGCCGACTGCGCAGCGTCGGCCGCGACATCCGGGTGCACTGGGTGCCGACCGGACCGGACGGTTGGGGCAACTCAGAGATCGTCGAGTGCCTGACGCAGGCGGTGCTGTGCCAGCCGGTTCGCGCGGCCATCGCGAGCCTTGATTCGGCGCTGCACCTCGGCCTGATCGATGACGATGGGCTGGGGGAAGTGTTCGCGGCGCTCCCGCGGCGGCTGCGCGTGCTGCGCAAGCACCTGGATGCCGCAGCAGAATCGGGCGCGGAGAGCATGATGCGCCTCATCCTGCGTCGGCTGGGGTGCCGGGTGCAGAGCCAGGTGGAGATTCCGGGCGTGGGGCGGGTCGACTTTCTGGTCGACGGGTGGCTCATCGTCGAATGCGACAGCGAGGCGCACCATTCCACGTGGAAACAGCGAAAGAAGGACCACCGCCGGGATCAGGCTGCCGCCGCCCGCGGACTTGTCACCTACCGGCCGATCGCCGAGGACATCTTCTGGCACTCTGACGACGTCGTGCGCGCGGTTGCTGGACTGCTGCGCGCGCACGCCGCCTGAGCAGCATCCGCCTCGCCCCGTCTGCCGACCGGCAGCATCCGCCCCGCCACGTCTGCCGACCGGCAGCATCCGCCCCGCCCGGTTTGCAGACCAGCAGCATCCGGCCCGGCCCGTTCGTCTCGGCCGGCCCACCGCATCTGCAGGCCCGGCCGTCTGGCGACCAGCAGCATCCGCCCTGGCCCGTTCGTCTCGCAGGATGGAATCGGTATCCCGGGCGTGTCTGGCGGCGTGTCGCCGCTTGGCGACCAGATCGTCCTGCGAGACGAACGCCGAGAGGGGACGGATGCCGCGCCGAGGCCGCCCTAAGCTGACACCATGCCCGACCAGCTCCCCACCCGCACCCGCCTCGTCGATGCTGCCCTGCGGGCGGCCGGAATCACCGGCGAGATCGTCGTGCTGCCGGATTCCGCCGCGACGGCGCCGCTGGCCGCCGCGGCGCTCGGGGTCGAGGTCGGCGCCATCGCCAACAGCCTCGTCTTCTGGTCGGACGACGAACCGCTGCTGATCATGACCAGTGGCGCCCACCGCGTCGACACCAGCGCGCTCGCCCAGCGGCTGGGAAGGCAGAAGATCAAGCGTGCCACGCCCGAGCAGGTGCGCGAGGCCACCGGTCAGGCCATCGGCGGTGTCGCTCCGACTGGGCATCCCACGCCGCTGACGACGGTTGTCGACCGGGCACTGGCCGAGCACCCGCAGATCTGGGCCGCCGCGGGCACGCCGCACGCCGTCTTCCCGCTCACCTTCGCCGAGCTCGTGCACCTGACGCACGGCACCGTCGAGCGGGTCGACTGACCACCGCGCCACGCTCGGGCCTTGCCGGTGCGGGCCCTGCCGGCTCGGGACGGCCGGCCGCGCGGCACCCCACCGCCCGCCAGCTGTTCGGCTCGCAGGATGGATTGGTGATCCCGGGCGTGTCGCCCGGCGTGTCGCCGGGGTGGGGGCAAAACGTCCTGCGAGATGAACGCCGAGCCGCCGGGCGCCAGCCGCCGGTCGCCGAGCCGCCGATCACCGAGCCGCCGGTCGCCCAGCCCGCAGCCACCCAGCCGCCGGTCGCCGAGCCGCCGGTCGCCGAGCCGCCGGTCGCCGAGCCGCCGGTCGCCGAGCCGCCGGTCGCCGAGCCGCCGATCACCGAGCCGCCGATCACCGAGCCGCCGGTCGCCCAGCCCGCAGCCACCCAGCCGCCGGTCGCCCAGCCCGCAGCCACCCAGCCGCCGGTCGCCCAGCCCGCAGCCACCCAGCCGCCGGTCGCCCAGCCCGCAGCCACCCAGCCGCCGGTCGCCCAGCCCGCAGCCGCCCAGCCGCCAGCCGCTGATCACCGATCCGCTGATCACCGATCCGCCAGGCGGCAACAGCGCCCTCACCGCCCCGAGATGCGGCGGGCCAGTTCGGTCGCCGCGGCCCGCACCTCGTGGGCGAGGGATGCCGCCTGAAGACCGGCATCCTCGGACCAGGTCACCGCAATCGCGGCCGCCGGCCAGCCGGCATGGTCGGTCACGACCGCTCCCACCGAACGCATGCCGAGGGTGACCTCACCGTCTTCGACGGCGTACCCGTCGGCGCGGGCCAGGCGCAGCAGCTCGCGCAGCTCGCTCGGGCGGGCGGGTCCTCGGCCCGTGCGGTCGGCGAAGGCAGCGGCATCCGGGTACAGGGCTCGCACCTGTTCGCGGGGGAGCGCCGCGAGCATGGCGCGGCCAGTCGCGGTCAGGTGCGCCGGCAGCCGTACCCCCACGTCGGTGACCAGCGCCGGGCGCCGCGGCGCGCGTTCTTCGACGATGTAGAGCACGTCACGCCCCGTCATCACGGCCAGGTGCGCGCTCTCGCCGACCCGGTCGGCGAGCGAGGCCACCAGCGGCCGTCCGAGGCGGGCCAGCGGCTCTTGCCGCGCGTAGCCGCCGGCGAGTTCGAACGCCGCGGTGCCCAGGCCCCACCGGCGCTCGCGCTCCAGATGCACGACGAACCCGTGCGCCTCGAGCGTGCCGAGCAGAAAATACACCGTCGAGCGGGGAAGACCCAGCTGCGTGGCCAGGGTGCGGGCGGCCACTGGCCCGCGCTGCCGGGCGAGGAACGTGAGGATCCGCAGCGTCTGATCGGCCGCGGGCACCTTGTCTGGGATCACAGACACAGGATGCCACAGCCCGCTACCGCCGCGGCCAGCCACGGTGTGGAATCAGACCATGACCTCCAGCACCGTCACCGTGGGCGTCGCGCCGCTGAGCCCCGCCCAGGTCGTCGCCGTGGCGCGCGAGGGCGCCCGCGTCGAGATTGCCCCCGCTGCACTCGAGCGCGTCGCCGCCAGCCGTGCACTCATCGAGCAGCTCGCCGACGACCCGGCGCCGCACTACGGTGTCTCCACCGGGTTCGGGGCCCTGGCCACCACCTTCATCGCGCCCGAGCGGCGCCGCCAACTGCAGGCGAGCCTGATCCGCTCGCACGCGGCGGGCACCGGCGCCGAGGTCGAAGACGAGGTGGTGCGCACGTTGCAGCTGCTGCGCCTGCAGACCCTGGCCAGCGGGCGCACCGGCGTGCGGCCCGAGGTCGTCACAACCTACGCGGCGCTGTTGAACGCGGGCATCGTGCCGATCGTGCGCGAGTACGGATCGCTGGGCTGCTCAGGCGATCTGGCACCTCTCGCCCATGTCGCCCTGGCAGCGATGGGCGAGGGCGACGTGCGAGTGGACGGACAGAAGATGGATGCCGCGACCGCGCTGGAGGCAGCATCCATCGCCCCTCTCGTGCTGGCCGAGAAAGAAGGCCTCGCCCTCATCAACGGCACCGACGGAATGCTCGGGATGCTGCTGCTGGCCCTCGCCGACCTCGAGGTGCTGCTGGACACGGCCGACGTCTGCGCCGCACTGTCGATCGAAAGCCAACTGGGCACCGATGCCGTCTTCGCTGAAGACCTCATGGCGCTGCGCCCGCAACTCGGGCAGGCCGCCAGCGCCGCTCACCTGCGCACCCTGCTGGGCTCTTCGCCGATCGTGGCCAGCCACAAGGGGCCCGAGGACGGCCGCGTGCAAGACGCCTATTCGCTGCGCTGCGCGCCCCAGGTGCACGGCGCCGCCCGCGACACCGTCGACCACGCCCGACTCATCGCCACCCGCGAGCTGTCGGCGGTCGTTGACAACCCCGTGGTCACCCTCGACGGACGGGTGGAGTCCAACGGCAACTTCCACGGCGCACCCATCGCGTATGTGCTCGACTTTCTCGCCATCGCCGTCGCCGACGTCGCATCGATCTCGGAGCGGCGCACCGACCGGGCGCTGGATGTCGCGCGCAACCGTGAGCTGCCACCGTTCCTCGCCGCCGAGGCCGGCGTCGATTCGGGTCTCATGATCGCCCAGTACGCGGCGGCCGGCATCGTCTCCGAGCTCAAGCGTCTTGCGGTGCCCGCCTCGGTCGACTCGATCCCCTCGTCGGCGATGCAGGAGGACCACGTGTCGATGGGCTGGTCGGCGGCCCGCAAACTGCGTCGTGCCATCGACGGGCTCGCGCGGGTGCTGGCCATCGAGGTCATCACCGGCACTCGTGCGCTCGACCTGCGCGCGCCGCTGCAGCCCGGTCCGGGCACCGGCGCGGTGCGCGACCTGGTACGCAGCAGCGGCGTGGCCGGACCCGGCCATGACCGCTTCGTCAGCCCCGACATCGAGACCGTCACCGGTCTCGTCCTCTCCGGCGCCGTGCGCGCCGCCGCATTCGAAGGAGAACACGCATGAACGGAGCACGTCCGGTGACCGCGCCGCGCGGTCCTCAGCGCACCGCGAAGAGCTGGGGCGCCGAGGCCGCCAAGCGCATGCTGATGAACAACCTCGACCCCGAGGTGGCCGAGCATCCCGACGATCTGGTCGTCTACGGCGGCACCGGGCGCGCGGCGCGCAGCTGGGAGGCCTTCGACGCGATAGTGCGCACGCTCGACGAGCTCGAGCCCGACGAGACGCTGCTCGTGCAGTCGGGCAAGCCGGTGGGCGTGTTCCGCACGCACGAGTGGGCGCCGCGGGTGCTGATCGCCAACTCGAACCTCGTCGGCGACTGGGCCACCTGGCCCGAGTTCCGTCGGCTAGAGGCACTCGGCCTGACGATGTACGGCCAGATGACGGCCGGGTCATGGATCTACATCGGCACCCAGGGCATTCTGCAGGGAACGTACGAGACCTTCGCGGCGGTCGCGCGGTCGCTCGGTCGTGACTCGCTGGCCGGCACTTTGACGCTGACCGCCGGATGCGGCGGCATGGGCGGCGCGCAGCCGTTGGCGGTCACCATGAACGACGGGGCCGTGCTCATCGTCGATGTCGATGAGTCACGGCTGGCCCGCCGCGTCGCCAAGCGCTACCTCGATGAATACACGACCGACCTCGACGACGCGGTGGCGCGGGTTCTCGCGGCCAAGAGCGAGGGCCGGGCGCTGTCGGTCGGTGTGGTCGGCAACGCGGCCGAGGTGTTCCCCGAACTTCTTCGCCGCGGCATCCCGATCGACATCGTCACCGACCAGACCAGCGCACACGATCCGCTGGCCTACCTGCCCACCGGCATCGCGTTCGCCGACTGGAAGCGCGAGGCAGCCCGCGACCCCGAGGGATTCACCGCGCGTGCGCGGGCATCGATGGCGGCGCACGTGGACGCCATGGTCGGATTCCTCGACGTCGGTGCGGCGGTGTTCGACTACGGCAACTCGATCCGCGCCGAGGCAAAGCTGGGTGGCAGCGAGCGGGCGTTCGCGTTCCCCGGCTTCGTGCCCGCCTACATCCGGCCGCTGTTCTGCGAGGGCAAGGGCCCGTTCCGCTGGGCGGCCCTGTCGGGCGATCCCGAAGACATCTACAAGACCGATCAGGCGATCACCGAGCTCTTCCCCGAGGATGCCGCGCTGCACCGCTGGCTTCAGCGGGCGCGCGAGCGCGTCGAGTTCGAGGGACTTCCGGCCCGCATCTGCTGGCTCGGCTATAAGGAGCGGCACCTGGCCGGGCTGAAGTTCAACGAGATGGTCGCCGCGGGCGAGCTCAGCGCCCCGATCGTGATCGGCCGCGACCACCTCGACGCCGGCTCGGTGGCCAGCCCGTACCGCGAGACCGAGGCGATGGCCGACGGCTCTGACGCCATCGCCGACTGGCCGCTGCTGAACGCCCTGCTGAACACCGCGTCGGGAGCGAGCTGGGTGTCGATCCATCACGGTGGCGGGGTGGGCATCGGCCGCTCGATCCACGCCGGTCAGGTCACGGTCGCCGACGGCACCGAGCTTGCCGCCGAGAAACTCGCGCGCGTGCTGACCAACGACCCCGGCACGGGAGTCATGCGGCACGTGGATGCCGGATACCCGCGCGCCCGCGAGGTGGCGCGCGAGCGCGGCCTGCAGGTGCCGATGCTCGCGACGGAGTGAACGATGACCGTCACCGCACGTCTCGCCGAGATCGCCGACATCGGCCGTGACGCCGAGCGCGGCGGCTACTCGCGCCACCTCTTCGACGCGAGCGACGCGCCGTTGCGGGCATGGTTTCACCGCAGCGCCGAGCAGCTCGGCCTCACCGTGGAAGAAGACGGGAACGCGAACCTGTGGGCGTGGTGGGGTGAGCCGGGCGCCGGGGCGGTGGCCACCGGCAGCCACCTCGATTCGGTGCCCGGGGGCGGCGCCTACGACGGTCCGCTGGGCATCGCCGCCGCCTTCGAGGCCGTCGCGCAGCTGCGGGGCGCCCGCTTCGCGCCGGCACGCCCGATCGCGGTGTGCGCGTTCGCTGAAGAAGAGGGGTCGCGGTTCGGCCTGCCCTGCCTGGGCACGCGGCTGCTGACCGGATCGGTCGACGCCGCCCTCACGCTGCAGCGGGTGGATGCCGCAAGCACGACGCTCGCCGACGCCTGGCGGGAGTCCGGTCGTGACCCCGCACGGGTCGGCGCCGATCCGGCACGGCTCGCGCGAGTTTCGGCATTCGTCGAGCTGCACGTGGAGCAGGGGCGCGACCTGGTCGACCGCGGCATCCCGGTCTCCACGGCCGCGGCGATCATTCCACACGGGCGCTGGCATCTGACCATCACCGGCCAGGGCAACCACGCCGGCACCACGAGGATGGATCAGCGCGCCGATCCTGTGGTCGCGGCCGCCCGCGTCGTGCTGGCGGTGCAGCAGGCGGCGCGCGGGCATGCGGAAGCCCGCGGCACGATCGGCAAGCTGCAGGTGATCCCCGGTGGCACCAACGTCATAGCGTCGCGCGTGGAGGCCTGGCTCGATCTGCGCGCCGACCGTGACGACGACGTGCGCGCGCTGTTCGAGACCGTCATCGCCGGTGCCCGCGCAGCCGTGGCGCAGGAGGGCTGCCTGCTCGAGGCGCAGGAGGAATCGTTCACCTCACGGGTCGACTTCGACGCGGCCCTGACGGCGCGGGTCACTGCGGCCCTGGCGCCCGAGTTCGGTGCGGTGCCGGCCATTCCCACCGGTGCCGGGCACGATGCCGGCATCCTGTCGGCGCACCTGCCCACGGCCATGCTGTTCGTGCGCAACCCGACCGGTGTCTCGCACGCGCCCGAGGAGGGCGCGAGCGATGAAGACTGCGAGGCCGGTGCCCGTGCGCTTGCCGCGACACTGCACGAGTTGGCGGGTGCGCCGTGATCACCGCGGCGCACTGCCGGGCGGCACTGGTCGACGGCGCCTTCGCCGACGATGTGCGAATCACCGCGCGCGAGGGGGTCGTTGTCGGCGTGACCTCGGGTGTTCCCGCACAACCCGGCGACACCCGGCTGGGTGTCGTGGTTCCGGGGTTTGTCAACGCGCACTCGCACGCCTTTCATCGCCTGCTGCGCGGACGCACGCACGGTGGCGGCGGCGACTTCTGGGTCTGGCGCGAGCAGATGTACCAGGCGGCGGCTGAACTGACCCCCGAGTCATACCGCGAGCTCGCCGAGCGCGTGTTCGTGGAGATGCGGGATGCCGGATACACCGCCGTCGGCGAGTTCCACTACGTGCACCATCGGCCCGATGGCACGGCCTACCCCGACCATGCGATGGAACGGGCTCTGGCCGAGGCGGCGGTGGCCGCCGGCATCCGGCTCGTGCTGTTGGACACGTGTTACCTGCGCGGGGGAGTGGGGCACGATCTCTCCGACCGACAGCGCCGGTTCGGCGACCGCGATGTGCACGCCTGGCTTGAACGCTGGCACGCGCTGCGCGAGGCGGTGGCCGGGCCCCTCGTGTCGGTGGGCGCCGCCGTCCACTCGGTGCGGGCGGTGACTCCCGCCGACCTGGCCGTGATCGGGCAGGAGCTGCCGGCCGACGTGCCGCTGCATGTGCACGTGTCGGAGCAGCCGGCCGAGAACGACGCCTGCCGGCAGGCGTACTCACTCACGCCGACGGCGCTGCTGGCTGAACACGGCCTGGTGCGCCCGACCCTGTCGGCCGTGCATGCGACGCACCTGACCGAACACGACATCGCCCTGCTGGGGGCCGCGGGCGCTTCGGTCGTGATGTGCCCCACGACCGAGGCCGACCTCGGCGACGGCATCGGTCCCGCCCCCGAACTGCTCTCGGCCGGCGCGACGCTCGCCATCGGATCCGACCAGCACGCGGTCATCGATCCGTTTGAAGAGCTCGCGCGACTCGAGCTCGACCAGCGGCTGCGCGCGCAGCGACGCGGCATCTTCACGCCCGCGCAGCTGTGGCACGCCGGGTCGGCCGGCGGGGCGCGGGCGCTGGGGCTGCCCGGGTGGTCCGAGCGCGTCGGCTTGCGCCCCGGCATCCCTTTCGATGCCGTCGAGGTGGATGCCGCAACGTCGCGCACGCGCGATGCCGACATCGGGCAGCTGCCGCTCGTGGCACGCGCGGCGGATGTCACATCTACCATCGTCGGCGGCATACTGACTCGCAGGGAGGCGCCATGACCGCGACGCTGATCACGAACATCGGCGAGTTGACGACGAACGTCGAGGCTGCTGGCGACCCGTGCGCCACGCTCACCGACGCAGCAGTGCTGTGTGAGGGCTCGCGCGTCGCCTGGGTGGGGCCGGCCGATGATCCGGTCGTCGAACGAGCGCGGCGCGGCACAACGGCGGTCGTGGATGCCGCGGGCCGGGCGGTCATCCCGGGCTTCGTCGACAGCCACACCCACCTCGTGTTCGCCGGCGACCGTGCCGACGAGTTCGCCGCGCGCATGGCGGGACAGCCGTATGCCGCCGGCGGCATACGCACGACGGTGACCGCCACGCGGGCGGCGAGCGACGACGAATTGCGGCGGCGCCTGATCGGCTTGGTTGCCGAACTGCACGCGCAGGGAACGACGACGTTCGAGATAAAGACCGGATACGGTCTGACCGTGCACGACGAAGCACGGCTGGCGCGGTTGGCGGCCGAGGTCACGCCCGAGGTCACGTTTCTGGGCGCTCATGTCGTGCCCGCCGAATACGTCGATGCGCGCGAGGCCTATGTCGAGCTCGTGTGCGGTGCGATGCTTTCGGCATGCGCGCCGCACGCGCGATGGATCGACGTGTTCTGCGAGACGGGTGCCTTCACGGCCGACGAGTCACGCTGCGTGCTCGAGGCAGGGCTCGCGCGCGGCCTGCGTCCGCGGGTGCACGGCAATCAGCTCGGCCCGGGCGCGGGTGTACAGCTCGCCGTGGCGCTGGGCGCGGCATCCGTCGACCACTGCACCTACCTGAGTGATGACGACATCGCCGCCCTGGCCGGCAGCGACACTGTCGCGACCCTGCTGCCGGGCGTCGAATTCTCGACGCGGCATCCCTACCCCGACGCCCGTCGGCTGATCGATGCGGGAGTGAGAGTGGCGCTGGCCAGCGACTGCAACCCCGGTACGAGCTTCACGAGTTCGATGCCGCTGATGATCGCGCTCGCGGTGCGCGAGATGGGGATGACGGTGCCTGAAGCCGTGTGGGCGGCCACCGCCGGCGGTGCGCGCGCGCTGCGGCGCAACGACATCGGTGTCATCACTGCCGGTGCCCGGGCCGATCTCGTGGTGCTGGATGCGCCCAGCCGCACGCATCTGGCCTACCGGCCGGGCGTGCCGCTCGTACATGCCGTCTACAAGGACGGTCAGCGGCTCTGAGGGTCCGTCGAAGAATCGTGCCGTGCCGACTCAGCGCGCGGGCACGTCGACGATCTCGCGCACCTTGTCGGGCCAGCGCACCGAGATCGCGTGTCCGCCGTCGCCGTCGGGGGCTATCTCGATCTCGGGGATCAGCGACCCGGTGCGGCGCAGGCGAATGGGCTTGCCGTCTTCGCCGATCTGGCCCTCGTCGACCTGCGGCACCGGCGGGGGCTCAGCGCCGGTGCGCACCGCAATGATCACGGGGTAGCCGCCCGGCAGATCGTGCACGGTCACCTGCGGCATCATCGCCTCATCGGCGGCGTCGGCGAGCGTCACGTCGCCATCCCAGGGCACCAGCATGCGCACTTCGGAATGCGCCTCTGCCGCGGTGCCGCGCCCTGCGCACAGATCCACGCCCTGGTGCAGTTCGGTCACCCACAGCTCGCCCGCCACTGCGGGCCCGGTCAGGCGTACGCCCGGGGCGACGCCCTCGGTGTCCACCCGCACGATCCGCAGCTCCCAGGGCTGGTGCACGGCATGCACCACCGTGACCGGCGTTCCGCCGAGCACTGTCTGCGTGCTGGCGAACGGCATCCACTCGGCGGGCGCGCGCCCCGCGCCGAGCACGGCCAGAGAATCGGCGGGAACGGTCATGCCGTCACGTACGTCCATGCCGTGCGACCGCTGGCCAGCGGCGCCTGCACCCGCCGATACAGAGCGACCTCGTAATCGTCGGCGGCGGCGAGTTCGGCCTCGCTGATCCACAGCGCCTTGCCGGGCACCCGGTCGGCATCGTCGCCGGTGGCGCGGGCCACGGTGTGGATGGCCAGCCCCGACAGTGCGACCACCCGCGGATCGTCGATCGGCGCATCGTCGAGCACATAGCCGACGAGTTCGTCGTCGGAGCCCTCGACAAGACGCCCGAATGTATCGAGCTGCACGTCGTCATGCTGCAGCGTGCCGTAGGTGAACAAAAGCTGGTTGGTGGGTGTCTCGGGCACGTGCACAGCGTATCGCCGTCAGAGTCTGAGGATCAGGTGGGCGACTGTGAAAATGGCAACCCCGGCCAATGCGCCCACCACGGTGCCGTTCAGGCGGATGTACTGCAGGTCGCGGCCGACCATCAGCTCGATCTTCTCGGTCGTCTCGGCGGCATCCCACCGCTCGATGGTGTCGGTGATGATCGAGGCGATGTCGTGCCGGTACCGGTCGACCAGCAACGCGGCCGCGTCGGTCACCCAGCCGTCGACCCGGCGCTGCAGGGCCGGCTCGGTCTGCAGCCGGCCGCCGATCTCGGCGAGGGCCGCAGTCGCCCGCGTGCGCAGCCCGCTGGCGGGGTCTGCGAGCGATACCAGCAGTCCACTCTTCGCGGTCTCCCAGACACGGGCGGCGAGCTCGCGTACCCGCGGGCTGTCGAACACGGTGGATTTGGCGTCTTCGACCCGCCCGATCATGGCGGGGTCATGCTGCAGCCGGTCGGCGAGGCGGGCCAGGTAGTCGTCGATCGCCGTGCGGGCGGGATGCCGCGGGTCGGCCCGCACCGCCGCCACGAACTTGACCGCCTCGTGGTACACGGTGTCGTCGACGAACCGGTGGGCGAGCTTGGGGACCCAACCTGGAAGCCGGCGCGAGACCAGGCCCTCAAAGGAGGGGCGATTGGCCTCGAGCCATGACGCTATGCTGTCCACGGCCAGGTCGACGGCGCCATGATGGGCTCCGGCATCGGTCACCCGCGCCAGCCACGCACCCGCGGGCGGCCCCCATTCAGGGGCGACGAGGTGTTCCCGGGCGAGGTCTTCGAGCACGTCCTGCACATCGGCGTCGCTGAGCGCCGTCAGCACCGCCGCGGCCACGCCCGATGCCTCGGCGGCGACCCGCTCGGCGTGCGCCGGCTCGGCCAGCCAGCCACCCAGTCGACGGGCGATCGAGGTCGATTCGAGCTTGGCGCGCACGACCGGTCCTGACAAGAAGTTCGTCTCGATGAACTCGCCGAGGGTGTGTCCGATCTCGTCTTTGCGGGTGGGGATGATCGCGGTGTGCGGAATCGGCAGGCCGAGGGGATGCCGGAACAAAGCGGTCACCGCGAACCAGTCGGCGAGCGCGCCCACCATGCCGCCCTCGGCCGCCGCCCGCACGTAGGCGAGTGCGGGCAGGCGCTCTTCGAGGGCGAAAGAGACGGCGAAAACGATCGCGAGAAAGATCAGCGCACCCAGCGCTATGGCTTTCATCCGGCGCAGCGCGCCACGCCTGACCCGGTCGGCGGGACTGAGCAGAGCTGTGGGGGTGTGCGCCATGGCGTCATCCTGCCACGTCGTTCTCGGATGCGGCCGGTAGCCTGGCGGCGTGATCGAAGACATCAAGAAGCGCGCGCTGCATCGCACGGCGATCCTTGAGGGCCAGCTGCGGGGGCTTTCGAAGATGATCGAGAACGAGGACTACTGCATGGACATCATCGGTCAGTCCCGCGCGATCCAGAAGGCGCTCGAATCCCTCGACAAGCTGCTGCTGGAAAACCACCTGCGCACGCACGTCACACACATGTTCGAGCAGGGCGGTCAGGAGAGAGAGCAGGCCGTCGCCGAGCTTCTGAAGGCCTATGACGTGGGTAACCGCGGATGATCTCCACCGAACGCGCCCGCGAATTGCGCGATATCGGGCTGGTCTGGCATCCGCAGTCGGGCGACCGCTTTCAGCTTGACGAGCCCGAGTTCGAGGCCGACGTGTTCACCGTCAGCGACATGACGATCGAGGCACGGAACTTCTCGACCGGCGGCATCCTCGCCTTCAACGGCACGACCGAGTGGGCGCTCGACTCGGTCGCGCAGGAGGACGCGCTGTGGCTGCCCAGCGAAGAGCAGTTGCGCGAACTGCTGCGCGGCACCTTTCGTGCACTACGGCGCCTGCCCGACACCTATGAGGTCGAGGTCGAGATCGCGGGGGAGCGCCGGGTGTACGCGCACCCCGAGCCCTCCGACGCGTACGCTCTCGCCCTGCTCGAGTTGCTGCACCGCGTCACCGACTGAGCTGTCACACCGTCTGAATGGGAATCGTCGTGGTGTCGGGCAGTGGGCTCGGATCGGCGTGGCGCAGGTCGGGGAAGCCCCGATGGAAGACCACGGCCACGGCCAGGCCCACGGCCGCGAACACCGCGCCGGTCCAATAGGCGCCCACCGGGCCCACGCCGTCGATGAGAAAGCCTGCGACGGCAGAACCGGCGGCAGCCCCGATGAGCTGCCCGGTGGTGATCCAGCCGAACGCTTCGGCGGTGTCGCTGAACTTCACGCTCGAGGTGGTCATCGCCGAGATCGCCGCGAACACGGGCGCGACGCCGATGCCGGCGATCAGCAGCGAACCGCCGACCCACCAGACGTTCAGCGAGATCGTCGTGATGACAAGGCCCACCGTGACGATGGCCATGCGCCGAGCGGTCGCCCAGCGCCCCATCGGAATGCTGCCCGAGGCCAGCCCGCCCACCAGGCTTCCCACCGAGAACACCGCCAGCACCAGGCCCGCCTCGACACCGCCCTCGCCGAAGGTCGCCACGACCCCGGCCTCCACTGCCGCGCACGCACCCACCAGCAGGAACCCCACGAACGTACCCAGCAGCACGGCCGGGCGGCTGAGGACCTTGCCGAACCGGCGCTTGCTGCGCGGAATGCGCACTTGACCGAGTTCGGGCGAGGAAATGAACCAGGCGGCCCCGCCCAGCAGGATCACCACGATGGCAAGCAACCCCACCACGGTGCTGATCTGGGTGGACACGAACGTGACCACCACCGGGGCGAGGATCCAGATGATCTCCTGCAGCGAGGCGTCGAGCGAGAACAGCGGCGTCAGCTGCCGCGAATTCACCATCTTCGGGTAGATGGTGCGTACCGCCGGCTGCACCGGGGGCGTCGACAGCCCGGCCAGCATCCCGAGCACCATGAAGGCGGGCACCGGAAGCTCGAACAGTGCGATGCCGGTGATGGATGCCGCGCACACGACCGTGGTCAGCGTCAGCACGCGCCGCATTCCCCACAGCCCCATCCAGCGGCTGGTGATGGGGCCGGCGATCGCCTGACCGATCGAGGCGGCGGCCAGCACCAGACCCGCAGCCCCGTACGAGCCGGTGATGTGCTCGACGTGCAACAGGATCGCCAGACTCGTCATCCCCGAGGGGAACCGCGCCGTCAGCTGCGCGGCGATGATGCGCCCGACCCCTGGGGTGCGCAGCAGATCCCGGTATCCGGCCACCCCTCAACGGTACCCGGCTCGCTCACGCGCGTGGCGTCACGAACCGGCTCTCGTAGGCCATCACTATCGCCTGCACCCGGTCGCGCGCCCCGAGCTTGGCGAGCATCCGGGCGATGTGCGTCTTGACCGTCGCGTCGCCGATGAAAAGCGTGCGGGCGATCTCGGCGTTCGACATGCCCTGCGCGACCAAGGTGAGTACCTCGCGTTCGCGCGCGCTCAGCGCCTCGATCCGGCCGCGCAGCACCGTGTCTGTCGGTGCCCCGTCCACGAACCGCTCGATGAGCCGGCGCGTCACCGATGGTGCCAGCAGCGCCTCGCCGACCGCCGCCTGGCGGATCGCCGAGACCAACTGCTCGCGCGGGGCGTCCTTGAGCAGGAACCCGACGGCTCCGGCACGCAGTGCCTCGTACACGTACTCGTCGAGGTCGAACGTGGTCAGCACGAGCACGCGCGCGCGGCTGCCGGCCGCGGTGAGAGCCCGCGTCGCCTGGATGCCGTCGAGCTGCGGCATCCGCACGTCCATCAGCACCACGTCGGGGTCTTCGCGTGCGACCGCGCGCACGCAGGCGGCACCGTCTGCGGCCTCGCCCACCACTTCCATGTCGGGCTCCAGGTCGAGGATCAGGCGAAACCCGGTGCGCACGAGTTCCTGGTCGTCGGCGATCAACACGCGGGTCACGTCGTCTCCCGTCGCCCAAGCGGCAGAACAGCCTCGACCTCGAAACCGCCGTCGGCGGTCGGCTGCGCCTGCAGGCGGCCACCGAGTGCGGCGGCGCGCTCGCGCATGCCGCTGATGCCATAGCCCGAGCCCTCGGCCGAGGGCTCGGGTGCTGCGGGCGCCGCGGTCACGACCGAGACCCGCAACGCGTCGTCGCCCTGCACGATCGTCACGGTGGTCGCGGCGCCGGGGGCGTGCCGGCGCGCATTCGTCAGGCACTCCTGGACGATGCGGTACGCGGCCAGGTCGACCCCTGGTGTGACCGGCGCCCTCGTGAGCCGAACCTCGAGGGCCACCGGAGTGCCCGCCGACCGCGCGGCATCGGCAAGTCCGGTGATCGCCGACACGCCGGGGGACTCGACACCGGGCAGCTCATCGTCGTCGGTGCGCAGCACATCCAACATGCCGCGGATATCGGTGAGAGCCTCGCGTGCCGTGGTGCGGATGGCTCGCACCGGCGTGAGCGCGCGTTCCGGGGCGATCTCGAGCGCGGCCTCGGCGGCATCGGACTGCACCGCGATCACGCTGAGGCTGTGCGCGACGACGTCGTGCAGGTCACGGGCGATCCGCACGCGCTCTTCTGCCACCGCCAGCCGTGCTGCCTCGCGCTGACGTCGCTCGGCCGCGGTGACGCGGCCGCGCCACTGCGCACTGGCACGGCCGAGCAGCCAGACGCCGCCGAACAGTAGCAGGATGAACACGTAGTCGACACCGTTGTCGATGCGCTCCTCGAGCAGCAGCACCACGACGAACACGGTCCCGGCAACGGCGGCGACCGCCTCAGACAGATAAGCGGCCGCCGAATACAGGGCCACGGCCTCCACCACCAGCGACCACAGCGAGCCGGGCGATGTCGACATCAGGGTCTGACCCATGCCCGCCGCTGTGACAAGCGCGATCATCAGGAGCGGGTGACGTCGTCGCCACGCCAGGGCAAGCGTGGAGACGATGGCCACCGGAACAGTCACCGCCAGGGGGCCCTCGTTCGGGTTTCCGGTGACCACACTGCCCACCGCGATCAGCAGCAGGACGACCGCCAGCACGACGTCGGGTGTGGGAAGGCCCCACACGGTGCGACGCCGCCATCGCGAGAAGGCCCGGCGCATGAGGTCACTCTATTCACCCGTCGGCTTCGGCGTGTCGCCCGTGCGGGCGACGTCGCTCCTCCCTGTGGGCCACACCGATCATCCCGGGCGCCGACGCGGCGCACCGGCGAGCGGCGAGATCATTCGGCTGTGGCGCAGACAGCGCCCGAAAGGAGAGAGAACGATGTCCGTCATCTTTGAAAAGGTCGTGGCCGTCACGGCCCTCGTCGTGGGACCGCTGAGCCTGATCGTCACGACCGTCTGGCAGTGGATGCTGCAGCCCAGCGGAGTCCATCCCACCGCCGCCGACGTCGCCGCGCAGTTTCCGGCCGCGTGGCTGACCATCGGTCTGCTGGCGGTATGCGGGCCGTTGGTGTGGCTGATGGGCCTGCCGGCAACGGCGACCCCGACGGGCCGTGGGTCGCTGACCACCCGGATCGGGGCATTGGTCACCGGGATCGGGTTGGCGGCAGGCATCGGTCACCTGGCGGCCTTCTTCGCCCAGTACGGTGCGATTGTCGCTGCCCACCTGGGCGATGACGCCACCGCGGCCATGAACGCGGCGGCAGAGGCCGAGCCGATCGGAAACATCCTGCTGCTCGTCTTCCTCATCGGCTATTCGCTCGGACCCATCATCCTCACAGTGGGCCTGCGGATGGCTCGGACGGTCGGGGTGTGGGTGCCGCTGGCCGCGGTCATCACCGCGGGAGCCAACCTGTTCGGCGGACCGATCGCCGGTGTCGTTCAGCTTGTCGCGCTGATCGCGGTGTGGGGCTCGCTCGTGATCGTGGTGCTGCGCGAGCACACGCCATCGGTCGAACGGGCGACACGCCGCGACACGCCGACGACGCTTGTCCACAGGAAATCGGATGTCGGAACCCGGCCGTAGCGTCAGGGCTGTGGAGGAGCGCGTGCCGGTCTCGTGAAAGCGGCGGAATCCAGGCCTTTTCCAGGTTCGTGAGAACCTCGTCGGCTGTGGATGAAACGGTGGACAACCTGTGTTGTACATGGGGAGGGCGGTGGAAAACTACACAGATGTAACTACTATCCCTTGTGGTGCTTCCCAGTGTCGGTACCCATATGTAGTATTGGGGGACCGGCGGGGGACCACCGGGAAAACGGATCGAATGACGAGGGGAGACACGGTCGAAATGGCGATCACGGTCTACACGAAGCCTTCTTGCGTGCAGTGCAACGCGACCTACCGCGCGCTGGATGCGAAGGGCATCGACTACGAAGTGCACGACCTCACCGAGGACCCGACGGCGCTCGAGCAGGTGAAGGCTCTCGGCTACCTGCAGGCACCCGTCGTCGTCACCGATGAGGGGCACTGGTCGGGCTTCCGCCCCGACAAGATCGACGAACTCGCCGCTCGCCTGGCCTGATATGCCCACCGCGGTCGCTGCGCCGCTTCTCGTCTACTTCTCCAGCATCTCGGGAAACACGGCGCGTTTCGTTGAGAAGCTGGGGATGCCTGCCCGGCGCATTCCGTTGCACATGGGGCCGCACAGCACCGAAGAGCCCTTGAAGGTCGACGAGCCGTTCGTGCTCGTCACCCCGACCTACGGCGGCGGACAGGGACGCGGAGTCGAGAAGGGCTCTGTTCCCAAGCAAGTCATCAAGTTCCTCAACGACGAGGACAACCGCAAGTGGATCCGCGGAGTCATCTCCGCCGGAAACACGAACTTCGGTCAGGCGTACTGCCTGGCCGGAGAGATCATCAGCCGCAAGTGCAACGTGCCGCACTTGTATCGGCTCGAATTGTTCGGCACGCCCGAGGACGTCGCCCGCGTGAGCGACGGATTGGAACGATGGTGGAAGCTGCAGTGACCGAAACGGCATCCTTCAAGACCGAGGCGCGGTTCGACGGCATGGACTACCACGCCTTGAACGCGATGCTGAACCTGTACGACGCCGACGGCAAGATCCAGTTCGACGCCGACAAGCGCGCTGCGCGCGAGTACTTCCTGCAGCACGTGAACCAGAACACCGTGTTCTTCCACTCGCTCAAAGAGCGTCTCGACTACCTGGTCGAGAAGGAGTACTACGAGCAGGGCGTGCTCGACCGGTATCCGTTCGAGTTCATCCAAGAGCTCAACGACCGTGCGTATGCGGCCAAGTTCCGCTTCGAGACGTTCTTGGGTGCGTTCAAGTACTACACGAGCTACACCTTGAAGACCTTCGACGGCAAGCGTTACCTCGAGCGCTTCGAAGACCGCGTCGTGATGACGGCGCTCGGTCTTGCCGACGGCGATCAGCAGGTCGCGCGCGACCTCGTCGATGAGATCATCTCCGGCCGTTTCCAGCCGGCCACCCCGACGTTCCTGAACACAGGCAAGGCGCAGCGCGGCGAACTTGTCAGCTGCTTCCTGCTGCGCATCGAAGACAACATGGAGTCGATCGCCCGCGGCATCAACTCGGCGCTGCAGCTGAGCAAGCGCGGCGGCGGCGTCGCGCTGCTGCTTTCGAACATCCGCGAGTCGGGGGCTCCGATCAAGCAGATCGAGAACCAGTCTTCCGGCATCATCCCGGTCATGAAGCTTCTCGAAGACAGCTTCAGCTATGCCAACCAGCTGGGCGCGCGCCAGGGTGCCGGTGCCGTCTATCTGAACGCGCACCACCCCGACATCATGCGGTTCCTTGACACGAAGCGTGAGAACGCCGACGAGAAGATCCGCATCAAGACGCTGTCGCTGGGTGTCGTCGTGCCCGACATCACGTTCGAGCTGGCCAAGACCGGCGAAGACATGTACCTGTTCAGCCCGTACGACGTCGAGCGTGTGTACGGCGTGCCGTTCGGCGACATCTCGGTCACCGAGAAGTACCGCGAGATGGTCGACGACCCGCGCATCAAGAAGACGAAGATCAACGCGCGCGAGTTCTTCCAGACCCTCGCCGAGATCCAATTCGAGTCGGGCTACCCGTACATCATGTTCGAAGACACGGTGAACAAGGCCAACCCGATCAAGGGCCGCATCAACATGTCGAACCTGTGCAGCGAGATTCTGCAGGTGAACACGCCGACGACGTACAACGACGACCTGTCGTACAACCAGATCGGCAAGGACATCTCCTGCAACCTGGGATCGATGAACATCGCGCTGGCGATGGACGGGGGAGACCTGGGCAAGAGCGTCGAGACCGCCATTCGGGGACTGACCGCCGTCAGCAACCAGAGCCACATCTCGTCGGTGCGCTCGATCGAAGACGGCAACGACCGCTCGCACGCGATCGGCCTCGGGCAGATGAACCTGCACGGCTACCTCGCCCGTGAGCACGTGTACTACGGGTCAGAAGAGGGTCTTGATTTCACGAACGTGTACTTCGCGACCGTGCTGTATCACGCGCTGCGCGCCTCCAATCGGCTCGCCATCGAGCGCGGCGAGACGTTCGACGGCTTCGCCGACTCGACCTACGCGTCGGGGGAGTTCTTCGACAAGTACCTCGAGCAGGACTTCACGCCCACGACCGCGAAGGTGTCCGAACTGTTCGCCGGGCACCACATCCCGACGCGCGAAGACTGGGCTGCGCTGAAGGAGTCGGTGCAGCAGCACGGCATCTACAACCAGAACCTGCAGGCTGTGCCGCCGACCGGATCGATCTCGTACATCAACAACTCGACGAGCTCGATCCACCCGATCGTGTCGAAGATCGAGATCCGCAAGGAGGGCAAGCTCGGCCGCGTCTACTACCCGGCGCCGTTCATGACGAACGAGAACCTGAGCTACTACCAGGACGCGTACGAGATCGGCCCCGAGAAGATCATCGACACCTACGCCGTGGCCACGCAGCACGTCGACCAGGGGTTGAGCCTGACGCTGTTCTTCAAGGACACCGCCACGACCCGCGACGTCAACAAGGCTCAGATCTACGCCTGGCGCAAGGGCATCAAGACGCTCTACTACATCCGCGTGCGTCAGATGGCACTGGAGGGGACCGAAGTGGATGGTTGCGTCAGCTGCATGCTCTAGCGCTCTCGGTCGTTGAGCGAGCGCAGCGAGACGAAACGACACCCCACCCCAGCATCCGTGAAAGAGAAACAGAAATGACCCCCGAACCACTGAAGCTCCTCGAGACCGTTCAGGCGATCAACTGGAACCGCATCGAAGACGAGAAAGATCTCGAGGTCTGGCACCGGCTGACCGGAAACTTCTGGCTGCCCGAGAAGGTGCCGCTGTCGAATGACGTGCAGTCGTGGAACACGCTCACCGCCGACGAGAAGCTCCTCACGATGCGGGTGTTCACGGGGCTCACGCTGTTGGATACCATCCAGGGCACCGTCGGCGCAGTCTCACTGATCCCTGACGCGATCACTCCGCATGAAGAGGCCGTCTACACGAACATCGCGTTCATGGAGTCGGTGCACGCCAAGAGCTACTCGTCGATCTTCTCGACGCTGGCGTCGACGAAAGACATCGACGAGGCGTTCCGCTGGTCGACCGAGAACCCCAACTTGCAGCGCAAGGCGCAGATCGTCATGGACTACTACCGTGGCGACGAGCCGCTCAAGCGCAAGGTGGCCTCGACGCTGCTCGAGTCTTTCCTGTTTTATTCGGGCTTCTACCTGCCGATGTACTTCTCGTCGAAGGCGAAGCTGACGAACACGGCCGACATCATCCGGTTGATCATCCGCGACGAGGCCGTGCACGGCTACTACATCGGCTACAAGTTCCAGAAGGGCTTGGAGAAGCTGGATGCCGCGGGCCGTGACGAGATGAAGGACTACACGTTCTCGCTGCTGTACGAGCTCTACGACAACGAGGTGCAGTACACGCAAGACCTCTACGACGGCGTCGGCCTGACCGAAGACGTCAAGAAGTTCCTGCACTACAACGCGAACAAGGCCCTCATGAACCTCGGCTACGAGGCGATGTTCCCGGCGACCGTCACCGACGTGAACCCGGCGATCCTGTCGGCCCTGTCGCCGAACGCCGACGAGAACCACGACTTCTTCAGCGGCTCGGGCTCGTCGTACGTGATGGGCAAGGCCGAGGCCACCGAAGACGACGACTGGGACTTCTGAGAAATTGGGTTGATTTCACCTCGAAGGGGTCAGACGCGGGGCCCGGAACGGCGAGACTTTGCAGTTCCGGGCCTCTCAACATGCGGGCGTCCGTTCGTCGGCGCGGTGTCCTCATCGCTGCTGAAAGTATCTGACGAGATGAGCCTCATTCGTCATTGCAGCAGTGAGCCCGATCGTGAGTATCCAGGCGCTCATGGCTGCGGCCACAACTCGCGCCCCGGCCAACCATGCGGCCAGCGGAGGATCGGGGTTGTGCCAGGCGGCACAGAAGGCAAGTGTTGTCGCGGCGAACAGTGATGCGGGGATGAGCCAGATCGCACACTCGGCCAGCGAGATGCCGGCCAAGGCGGAGTGGCTCACTCCGACGTGGAGGGCCGATGCGAGTTCCAAACGACGGAGGCGCAGCCCGACAAACGCGAGTGCGGCGGCCGCAATAGCAGCCAGGCTAGTGAGGACAACGAGCGGCAGCGAATGGAAGACAGCGTTGGGGTCGAGAGTACGTCCCAGAGTTGGGTTCCATTGTGTCGCTCCGTTTGAACCGCCGACGTCTATGGTGACAGTTCCCAGCAGCTCCAGCGGGTTGTCCGAGGGCGGCCAGAACCGCACCCAACATGAATCGAAGGGCTCACTGCCGACAGCCAGCCCGATCGCCGCACCACTGAGCGTCGAATCGCGACCGTCGTCGGGGTGGTCATACGTCCCTGCAACGGCGCTCGGCCGACTCCCGTCGATCAGAAACGTAGTTCCGGGGATGTGGCTGAGTCCGAGCGAGGCGGCCAGGGTGGAATCTACGATCAGACCCGCGTTCGGAGAGGCTGGATCGACGTCGAGAAGGTGCGCCATGCCGAGTGATGCATCGAAGTACGGTGTGGGGCGGTCGGGGAGCAGGGCAAACCGGAGAGTGTCGCCGGCGCGCGTCGCTCCCGCGGCGTCCACGCCGTCGACGCGAGCGAGTGCGTCGCAGGCGTTTCCATCGACGTTGCCAGGAGAGTCGAGACGGAACACGGATGCCCCTGACTCACGAAATGCGCTGGCCTCCGTGACCACACCCACAACCCCTCGTGTGGCGACGATCCCCAGGCATAGGGCGATGGCGAGGAATGTGACGAGAGAGATGACCCCATAGCTTGCCCCGGCACCGAAGTTGCGAGCTGCCTCACGCCACACTTCTCTGATCTTCAAGAGTCACCATGATCGTCGGCGGGAGGTTGCACGGTGAGCAAATCGATCGTTGTCGAGCACGCGGCGATAACACGAGGGTCATGAGTGGCGACGAAAACGATGGCCGCGGCCTCCTGAAGTGACCGCAGGGCCTCACACACATCGGCGGCCGCCCTGGGATCCAATTGAGCAGTCGGCTCGTCTATGAGTAGCATGTCGGGTTCTGTGGCGAGAGCGCGAGCCAGTAGCATCCTTTGACGCTCCCCGCCCGACAGCATCCGGTATGGGCGTGCCGCAACCTCTTCGAGGTTGAGCCGCATCAGCTGACGCCGGGCGACGACGGTTGCATCGCCCCGCCCCGCCCCGCGCGCCACGAGTGGGAGGCATACATGATCAAGGGCGGTCCGCTCCGACACGCCATGCGGGTTCTGCGGAACGAGCGCCACGTCGTGAATGGCAGTTCGTTCGATGGTGCCGTGAGTCGGCCTGAGCCAGCCGCCCAGAAGGGAGAGCAAGGTCGATTTCCCCGAGCCGGATGGGCCTGTGAGTGCGACGAGCGATCCTTCGTGGGCTGTGAAACTGAGCCCCGTGTAGAGGGTGGGTCCTCCAGGGTGCGCGAAGGAGATGTCATCGACTCTTATTCGCATGACGTGCTCGCGTTAGCAGCAGGAATGATGACTGCTTCGACGGACTGCTGAGGTACGACAAAGACGGTGCCCAACTCGCTCGCGAGGATCTGCACGGGCACCGCCTTGTGGGCAGATATCACGCATCCGCGTGTCGAGCCGGTGACCAGCACGGCGGACGGGGGGACCCCGATGGCCGAGATCGGCTCTTCAAGCTTCACTCCGAGCGCAATGCCGCGAGTGGGATCCTTCTTCCACTGCGCAAAGGCGTCAGACGATGCCACCGCGCTCAGAAACGTGGCGTCGGTGACCTTACGCCCCTCAGGAATGTGGACCACCGCAGCTCCCGACACCGCAACGTATCGGTGGTGAGCGAGGTCCGTAGCTATATCGGGAAACGTCAACCCGGTAAGGGTCTCGCCCGCGACAAGCAACGGCTGACCGTGCGTTATCTCGGTGCCCACAGGCGCCTCGCAGGAGGTGACCGGAGCCATTCCGCTCGGTATCCATTGGACGCGATCAAGTGTGATGCGCCCGTCGGCCGCGACCGACGCTCGTCTCTGCATAGCCTCGACCGCGGCGATCGTGTCAGCATCGTAATTCCGGGTGACCCCCAGCTCGTATCCCGCTTTGATCAGAGCCTTCTGCAGACCCTTGACGTCCGCTCCTGTGCTGCCGGAGGAGAGATCGCGCCACAGCGGTACGCCAGTGACAAGTGCGATGCGGCCTATCCCGTCAACACTCAGAATGTGGTCGCCGGTGCGGATCTCCGTGCCGGGCTTGCACTGAGAAGCGGTCACCATGCCATTTCCACCCGTGAGGCCGACTGTTACCTTGTCTGAGAGTGTCGGCACAGCGTAGATAGTATGCGCGTCGGTGAACGACCTCGCTGTCACCGGGACAGTACGTGGCACGTCCACGGCGCGTACCGATGGCGGCACCAGTGGCGGTAGCACCAAGGCGCCGAGCAACACACCGCCGGTGAGCACCAGGGCGCCGACCGACACGGCCCATCGTAACCAGGGTCTCACCGACCCAGCGGGTTGGTGCTGCACTCTTGCACTCTCGGATCATCCATTGCGACGCCGCCGGGAAGCTTCGGTAGCTCCGACGCGAGTGGTATGTCATTGCCGTTCGACTCGCCAGCCTGTGCAGCTGAGAACGCGTTCACGAACTGGTCCCAATCGTCTTTCGTGAACGTGCTGTCGACAACCTCTTCCGTACGCAGGCACTCTGCGACGAGGGCACTGAAATCCTCCTTCTGCGGGTTCGTTCTGATCGCGTAGTAGAGGGGTTCGATCACATACGTTGTCTCCTCGGCGCATTGCCGTTCGGCATCGGCTTGCGCTCCGACAAGTTGAGTATCGAAGTCGTAACCGCCGTCTGGACGAGCTGTGGCGTGGATGCCAGCGTCGGTGAGGCAGTCGATGTAGCGCTGACGTACTTCACGAAACTCTGCGTCGGTGATCTTGCCATCGCTCAACACCCCACGCTGCAGGTCGGTCACAGCCTGTTGGCGGGCCTGCTCAAACTCGGGGGCGTAGGGACCCGCCGCGGACGCTTCGTTCGAGGAGCATGCCGCTAGCCCAATCGCCAGTGACAGTATGCCGCCAGCCGTCAGAATCTGCCGCCTTAGCACTTCATCTCCGCGCAACGTCAGTTCGACTCGATGATGTTCACCTTGTGGAATCGTCCACTCGGAAGATACACGATCGAGGCCAGCCCAGGATCACCGATCCAGGGGCCCACGCTTGTCCCAACACTGGAGTTGGTGCTGTCGGTGTAGTACCAGTCCTTGCGTGCTCGCACCTTCGAGCTTCCCGTGCAGAGCGAGGAAACCTTCACAGTTGCCTGTGCGGACGTGTTGACGGAAAAGTACGCACCCGAGCACACAGCATGTGCAGGTGTCACCACCGCGAAGCTTGCGAGCAATGTCATTGCAAGCGCAGCAGTTGCTCCGAAAACCGTGCTCTTCTTTGCAGCTTTGGACGTCATCTTGACCCCTCTGGACGTGCGTTGAACCTAGGCCGATGGTCTCGACCTAGCCCGAAACATTCCACGTGCACGCCTGGAGGTCAACGACGTGATGCGCGGCGTCAGACATGAACTTCCGCGTTTTTGCGCGACTGGAGTGCCTGGTGGCGGCGGTCCGGTTCACGACTTCTACGGTTCCGGTGTCGGCTGCGATAGCGGAAAATGACTTCGATGACGCCGCAGGCGACGCATGCTGCGGTCCTGATTCTGTGCGGTTCTGCAACGGATCGTTCGAGCGGGCCCTAGGGTGCAGGACGGCCACTTCTGGCATCGACCGCCCATATATGGTGTCGTCGAGCGATTGGGCCGCCGACGCAAGCGCGTGAACGACGATCACGCAATACGAATCGACGACAGTTCACTCATTTAGATGACGGGACTCGACCGACGGGAGCCATGGTCGATGGAACGCCGTGACGGCAATCGCGGTTGGTTGCAGGCGTTGGAGGCGGCGATCCACGCGATGGAGAGTGAGCGAGCGTGACTGACCGTGATGACGACGAGGGCGCGGTCGAGGGCGACCAGACATTGAGCACCGGCGGCCTGGATGACTTCTATTCGATGTTTCAGCGTGAGCGCGACAAGCGACTCCAGAGGTATCAGGTCTACGTTGCCAACGGCAACTATGCGAAGCATCTGACGACCGCGTTGAAGTCGTTCCAAGGCGTCCCAAACCTACACATCGCGGACCTCGTACAGTGGAAGACCTTCCTACGTAATGCTGAGTTCCCTGCGTACGGTGCCCCGGCAATCCTCGTCGATTTCCTCGCGCCACAAACCGTACAGGGGTCCCTGGACGAGCCGGATGTCGCCACCGGATATCTCGACGGCGACCAGGATCTGCAGATTGTGCGGACCCACAGCCTGCGGTTGATGGCATGGGAGTCTGAAAGTACCTGAGCCTTCGCGTCACCGATTCGTTCGATACAGGCAGGAAAGGCGATGGCGGCAGTCCGCACTCTCCGAGTCTGGTCCGGCCGGCGACTGGCGACCGCGCATGGGGTTCGCATGGAACTGACTTCGGAAGAACTTGTGGCCGTGACAACGGAGATGATCCTCAGTTGTGTCGTGTTCCCGGACCTCCACGAGCCCGACACCCGACGGCGGCTGGACCGCGATAGAGCTTCTTGAGCTGCTCGCACCCGGTCGTTCCGACGTACTCGGCGACCTCCTGCTGGAGGTGGTGGCGGCTGGCGCGGCCGCCATCACGGAATCGAAGGCGGCTACCTGTCTGAACGGCGTGGACAGGTCGATTCACGAACGATGAGCTCCGGTGTGGGCATGCCTACCGTGGGCTCTGCGTGGTCGCCGATTTCCGGTCCTTTGTCGACGGTGGCGACGTCAACGAAGCGATGTGCGCATGACGGTGCGACCGTGTCCTTGCCTGACCTCCTGCGTACTGCGGATACGTGGCGGGACGACTGCTTCAATGAACCCGGCTACATCAATTCGTCGCCAGACGGCAGAGGGCGCTCGAAGGCGGTTCCTTGGTCGGTTGCGGCCGAGAACTCGTCGATCTCTCATGACAACCGCCAACGGCCCGCTCCCGTTACAACGGGAGCGGGCCGTTCACCTTCTGGCCGAGATCAGTTCGGGGCCCCACTCTGATGTGTTGCACGTCGGGCAAGGACAAGTGCAACGGCGAACATGACCAAGCTCGCGCTCGCCGCCGCCAGATAGAGCCATCGACTGGCCTCTGTGAGCGTGAGTGCAAGCACCACCAGCACTAACGGAGCGAGGATGCTCACAAGCGTCACCGTTGTCGACCAGCGCTTCTCAGTACGGTCGGTAGCACTCTTCTTGCGCTTGTTCCACGCCGGCATCGCCATGAACAACGTGACGATGAGGCCTATCCAGATGACAAAAAGCGCCGTTGGTATCCCACTGCTTCCCCAGATTGCTGCGGAGGACGTGATTCCAAACATGAGAGCCGTGGTCGCAACAAGCGGCGCACCCACACGGGGAAGAAGCGGCCCGGTTTCTGAAAGTGCACTCACTCCTTGCATGGGATCACTTCCTGCATTTCTCCTGAACCAGATGGGTGGTGGGCAGCGGGTCGTAGATGAGCGCTCGGACACCCACACACTTCCCATTGTTGAGAGCGGTGTTCGCATAGTCAATCGCGTAGGCGGAGCTGACGCCACAGGCAACGCCGGCTATGGGGCCACCGAGGGCGCTGCAGGATGCCCAAAAATAAGGCTGGTGGTTTCAATCATTTGAATTATGTTGCGGTGTCGTCAACGTTGTTCCGTACAGCCCAGAGGGCGAGCTGGGTCCGGTCGGCGAGCCCGACCTTCTTGAGTGCCGACTGGAGCTGGGACCTCACCGTGTGTACGGACACGTTTAGGAACGCCGCGATGTCTTCGTTGCTCGTCGTGCCGCTGGAGAGGACAGCCACGACCCTTCGCTCTGCTGCTGTCAGAAGTTCGGCCGCTTCCGAGACCGGTACTCGACGACGTCGAACGAACTCCCTCAACATGGGCGCTGTGACTCGCGTGGACACCACCCCTTGCCGCTGCGACGCGGCGTAGATTGCGTCGAGGAGATGTGCCGAGTCGTGGCTCTTAAGGAGATACCCGACGGCTCCCGCATCGAGCGCATCACGCACATACTCATCGAACGCGAAGCTTGTCATGACGATCACCGCAGAATGACGTGTTGAGTCTGCGGCCAGCTGGCGTGTGGCCTCGATGCCGCTCATTCCGGGCATTTGGAGATCCATAAGGACCACGTCTGCCTTTTCGTTTCGGGCCACGGTGACAGCGTCGGCTCCGTTGCCCACCTCGCCGATGACGACGATATCCGGCACCGCCTCCAGTTGCAGGCGGAGACCGCGGCGCACGACGCGGTTGTCGTCAGCGATTAAGACGCGGATTCTCTTCGTGTTCACAGCGGTCTTTCTCGTTAGAGGAGGGTGGACATCGGGATCGATATGGCGAGTTGCCATTGGCGAGATGCGTTCGCTCCTGCCGTGAGGGTGCCTTGAAGCAGTTCCACGCGCTCGCGCATCCCGGCGAGTCCCCATCCCAAGCTGATGCCCGGTATTTCCTTGACCGTGGTGGCTGGCAGGTTGTTCGTGATGACGACGTCGAGTCGTTCGCGGTTGGCAAGTATCTTCACATGCGCCGACGAGCCGGGGGAGTGCTTTGCGACGTTCGTGAGCGCTTCCTGGAGCGCTCGATACGCTGTGCTCGATACCACTGCTGGGAGCTCTTGTAGTTCTCCGTCGATTGACATCTCGACATTCATTCCGATTCTTCGCCAGTACGCTGCGAGTTCTGGCGCGCGGCGGATATCGGTTGCGGTGGCGTCCGTCTTTCTCGCCCCGGCGTCCTGTAGATCTGCCAATGCCCCTGCGAGACTGGCGGCCGCGAACCGGCCCTCACTCCGAACCTCGCCGACAAGTTCAAGTGCGGTATCGGGACTGTCTGCCGCGACGGTGAGTGCTGCGTCCGCAAGAGTGATCAAGCCCGCAAGATGCTGGCCAGCCACGTCGTGGAGTTCGCGTGCGATTCTCGCTCTTTCCTCATGCTGAGCGTCGCGCACTCTTTGGGCGTGCTCTTCTTTCGCCAGCGCGGCTTCTTCATGTGCTCGTGTCACGCGACGGGTCTGCGCGCCCCACCAGATGCCCAGTGCCGTCGCCCCCGCCGCGGGCGCAGCGAATCGAGCGCTCTCGCCCAATACGAATCCCGTCGCTGTGCTGTAGCTCGTGCCGATGAGTAAGAGCCAAACAAAGATGACTGCCATCGTCACCGCAATGACGCAGAGCGCCCAGACCATCGAAATGGTGGGGTTGAGACGCGTGCCGAGGAGGAAGAGGGCCAGTGCGATGACGAGATACATGCCGGTCAGCCACGAAGGGACCGCGAGCCCGACCCCAAGAGCCAGGTATGTCAACGTCGCGAGGACCACGGTCCACCGCGGCGCGCGGTCTGCCAGCATGAGGGGGGCCGACTGCAGCATGCATCCCACGACGAGCAGCAGAATCACCACCGGCTCCGGGAAGATCAGTCCCCACTCTCGATTTCCTTCCACGAGCGCGGTGACGGGGACGGCGAGGACCTGGAGAAGGGTCGCAACGAAGACGGTGAGAGCGAACAGCAGCGCCGCCTTACGCGAGCGCAAGAATGCCGAAGGAAAGGCTTGCAGTGCTTCCACTCCAGTCTCGAGGGTATGAGAAGGAGTGAGGCGGGCGGCGGCTTCAGACGCCCGTATCTGGTCAGCCGTATTCACCTCCGACGCACTATCTTCACGACGATACATAGGGGGAGCGTACGCGAACGTGCGTGTCCTTGCCCCTCCGGTGGCGTCTTGCGACCGGTGGTGGTCCACGGGGTCGCGTCCGCGGATAGCTGGTCGCGTCGGACTTGGCACGCGGTCGCCGGAGGGGATAGATCGTGCGCGCGCGTCACCGTTAGCCTGGGCCTGAGCGTCCGTTCGATCATCTACGCTGGCTTTCGTGCAGGATGACGGAGGGGCATAGCCGCAGTGCCGCGTTGCCCAGATTGTCAGGTAGTCGAGCGTGCGGCGGTTGGCGGCTGGCAGTGTCCTGTTGCGATATCGCGGAAGAGTGTACTGTGGTCCATGCCATCGCGGCAGACTCCTTCGTTGGTGCCCCAAAGAGCAGTCCGGCTCCTCGCGTTCCGGGTAGCGGTAGCGCGTCGTTAGCTCCCACGCTTGCACTTAGGTTCTGGATACTCGGTCGGGTCAAGCGTGAGCTTGTCTCCGGGCTGAATCACATGTGTGCGCCCACCGCAGTAGAGCCAGTCACTATTCAGGCCCTGGATGAAGTTCGAGCAGAACCGGTAATTGATTGCCTCCCATGCATCCCCCGCTGCCACCGTGTAGGCGATAGGGTTTCCACTCTCATCAACGGTGACTTTGCCTTCTGCGTGCGCACGCGGACCACGGTCCAAGACGCCAGTCTTGGACGCACATGTCGTTTCGGTCTCCGCTGGGCTCGCCTGACTAGCTGGGGCGGCCTGAGAAGACCCGGGAGACGTCGCTCCCGGGGGTGTGACGTCCTGCGCGCTTGGTGTCGCCGTGCAGCCGCCGAGAGCAATTGTGGCTAGTGCGGTCGCGGCGAATGCTGCGCCAGCCATCCACGTAGTCCGCATGGTCGACCTGGGCTTGCTGCCAGGGGGACTAGCCGTGAGCTGCGGACGAGTGATACTTGCGTGAGCCTTACTCAGGAACGTTCTCCCGCCGGGTGTAGCCAAGGCGTGAAACACGACAGCGGATCTGGAGAGAAGTCTCGACGGTGATGCCACGGTTGCAGCGTATTGGTCTGGCCAACGAAGCCCAAGGCTCGCCCGCCTCGTCGGTTCAACCGGCAAGTCCGGTGTATTCCGCGTTGAGCTTCGCGGGGTCCACCGTCAACTCGAGCCGCTCGGCGACGGCGAAAGGTATGCGGGTGGCGCTGCGCTCAACGGCAGACGGGCCTTAGACCATCTGCCGTCGAGCCAGAATCTTGGTGTCCATTCGTAACGCTCGGTATTAGGAGAATTTCCTTCGACGAGATGATCCGGTTCGTTGACATGTTCCGGGATCGTTTCGGGGTCGAGGCCATCTGCCGCACGATCAGTGCGATAGACAGTGGGTTCCTCACCGCGGGGACCGGACCAGCAAGACCCGCGCCCCGTCCGCCAGGACGCTGCACGACCAGATACTGGTGCCCGAAATTGTCCGCTTGGAGATCGTCACCGGTTCATTCGCGCTCGCCGCCGCCATCCTCGTGGCCAGCTACTGATCGGGTTGGTGGCACGTACGTTGTTCCGGACTGGTTGGGGCGACTCTCTGCTTTGTCACGGTGGTTTCGGAGAGCCTTCGCAACCGTCCCGCGTAGATTTGTGGTCAGACCACTAAGGATGGCCATGTCCAAGACCCGCGTTCCCGCACTCCTGCTCGCACCGATCATCGCCGGCGCCCTCGCTCTGACCGGCTGTTCCGCAGTGACAGACTCCCCGGCGTCGGCACCCAGCGACTCGGCTCCCGCACCCAGTGCGCAGGGGGCGGGCACCGCAGTGCCGGCATCCCTCGGCGACCACGTGATCACCGCGGGCGACGGGCCCGTCGAGATTGCACTGTGGACCGACCTGTCGTGCCCGTACTGCGCGATGCTTGAGGCCGAGACCGGCGACCTCATCGCCTCGTGGGTCGCGAGCGGTGATGTCACGCTGACGATCCACCCGCTCAACTTCGTGAGCGAGAAGCACGGCGACGCCACTGATTGGTCGACGCGTGCCGCAGGTGCCATTGCGGCGGTGGCTGATGCGGGGGAGGGCGCGGCCATCCCTGCGTTCTACGCGTTGCTGCAGAAGAACCAGCCCACAGATGCGGGCGCACTCGGCGATGACGACATCATCGCCCTGGCAGCGCATGCGGGCGTGACCGCCGACATCCGCGACGCCGTCGAGACTCAGAGGTTCGGCGACTGGGTGCAGGCCTCCAACGACCACTGGCTCGGCACGACCATCGACGGTACCGCCCAAGTCGTGCAGGGAGTGCCCGTTCTGGTCGTCGACGGCACTGTGTTCGACATTCAGGACACGAACGCCGACCGGTTGCAGGCGGCGGTCGACGTCGCACTCGACCAGCCCTGATCGACGATAAGCGCAGCGAGACGTCGACGCCCGTCCTCGGTGACGGGAGCGTCAGCGTGGGACACGAGGACCTCCGTGGTGACGCATGTGAGTCTGGTGACCCATATCCTGCCGAGGAGGTCCTCGCCTAGCTCAAACGTTCGCAAGGTACCGTCTCCGGGCGTGAGAAGTCTCGAGTATCCGGCCATCATGGTTCAGACCGCAGATGGCGTCATTAGCCCGGCCTCCGTAGAAAGCTGCACCAAGAAGGCCGTAACCGGCGGGATGAAGTACACCAATTGCAAGATCTGCACGTGGGTTGGCGCCTGGTCGATGTCGTTCCACGCGGATTTCACGATCAAGACAAGCGCACCGGACACGATCAACGCCGTCAGAGACTGGGCATGGTCATGGGGAGGTCCCGTGTCGCAAACGTCTCATACACTCGCCATCGGCCAGGCCACCGAGAACAGCAACGGGGCCGCGTGGGCACGCTACACAGGAACGTTCACTGGTCCATTGATCGGCACGAAGACTGAGTGGGTCGGCCTCTGGGTCGGGGGTAACAGCTACGGGGACAACCATTCGGGTGGTTGATGCGCCGTCGAGATGCAGGATGTGGCGTCACAAGCCATGTACTGCATCTCGATGCGGGGTCGGTCAGGAGCGTAATCGATGAACTCGCCAGGCAACCACCCAAATGCTCCCCGAGAAGCCCAATAAGCAGCATCGGAGGCTACTGCGGTAGAGCCCATTACAAGGTAGCATGCAATACATGGTTGATGACCGCACGCTGAACAGCCTCCGCAAGGGAGTGGTTGAAGGCGTGACGCTCGCGCTGATGCGGGACCGTGAGGTCTATGGCCGCGATCTCGCCTCGACGCTCGTGGAGCTGGGCCTGATCTCGAGCGCAGGGACAATGTACCCGGTGCTCGGCAGGCTGCGAGAGTCCGGCAAGGTCGAAACGACGTGGGAGCAGTCCATGAAGGGCCCACCGCGTCGGTATTACCGTCTGACCACCCGCGGGCAGGAGGCGCTTGACGACTTTACGCTCGGCTGGAGGATGATCTCGAACGGCGTCGCTTCAGTCTTCTCCCCGTGCGCCCAAGTCGACTCGACGACAACAGGAGAGGGAAGGTCGCGGTGACATGGATGTCGATGACAGTGCAGTTGAAGGCGCGTACCTTGATGAGGTTGAGCGCGCCGTCTCCGTGCGCGATCCGGACGCGGCGTCGCACATCCGTGCGGAGATCGCGGCCCACATCGTAGAGTGCAGATCGGACGCGGAACAGCGAGGCGAACCGATCACCATTCACGACATCATCGCCGAGATCGGCGATCCCCTCGCTGTCGCTGCGGAAGTTCCGACGACCTCCGGGAAGAACAGCAAGCCATCACGCATCACTCTCTTCGCGCGCTGGGAGCCGATTTCCTATGTCTGGGCCGTCTGCCTGCTGATAGCGGTCGGGTCGAGCCTGTACTTCATCGGCTGGGCCCTGGGTTTGATCATGATGTGGACCTCCGCGCTCTGGAGCCGCAGAGTGAAGATCTGGTCAACGGCCGTGATACCGGGATGCCTACTGCTCGCTCTCATCTGGTTCGACTTCGTCTTCGTCGCGGGATATCTAGGGACGACCGCAATCGCGGTGCTGCTGTACTTCACGTCCGCACCAGTGAAAGCACGCAGAGCGGCGAAGCGCGCCGCAACTGCTCAGGAAAGGCTCACTCCGGCGCGCAGCTGATGGCCCCGTGGTCTTCGCCTTCACGCTCATCGGTTCCGCCACACGCAGCCGCGAGGCAGCAGAAGCGGAGCCTGTTTCAGAGCGGCCCGAAGGGGCATGGCAGTGCAGCAAACCCGGCGACGAGGTGGGGCTGTGCGATATCGGCTATATCCGTGCGGGGGGTTCGTAGTGAGCGGTATCATAATTCGACCGTGAACTGAAGTTCATAGCGAGGAGTTCGAATCTGATGAGCAGACGCGCATTGCGACCAACACCATTGTTCGTGTGGGCTGCGGTTCTTGTTGTCCTGGGCGCCATCGTTGCGCTTGGACTGACCGTTGGGACGAGCCAGGACTCGCCGATCATTGACACGTGGATCCAGCAAGTAGGCGTCGGGGCTTCCGTGGGTGTCCTTGTCGGTGGTGTTGTGCTGCTCTCGTTGGGGTTCGTTGCTCGAAAAAGAGTGGCAAGTTCCGCCTCGCCGCGATAGACGGCAGCGCCTCATCTTTGTGACGTCTTCATCTGGAACCGGGATGCCGACGCGACACAGGTGGAGCTAAACGCGACATCGGGAGTCCTCTCGGTCAGCCTGGCCGGTGCTGGGGAGTCGGCGCGCGTCATGCGGATTCGTCGGACCGGCGCCTGAGGCAGGCGTCGTACGCGCGCACACGAACACCGCGCTCACGATTTGCTCCGGCCCGCGCCTCTGAGGCTCACCGAACGCCGCGACTACGATGGAAGCATGCCCCCGCAGCCACGCCGGTTCAGCCCGGTGCTCTCCCTGCTGACGCTGGGAACCATCTGGGATGGCCAGCTCAACAAGCAACTCAAGGGCCTCGGGCTGACGACTCGCAAGTACGGACTGCTCGCACACATCCGCGCGACGCCGGGCATCTCGTTCTCCGAGCTCGCGCGGCGATCGCAGATCACCGTGCAGACCGCGCATACGGCGGTGCACGCTTTGGTCGATGACGGGCTGGCGGCGGATGCCACGGCCCATGCGGGCGCGGCATCCACCCTCCGCGTCACAGACAAGGGCATGGCGGCTCTCAAAGAGGCCGACGCCCGGCTCGCGCACCTCGACGCGGTGTTCGCGTCATCGGGTGCACAGTTGACGGCGGCGCTGAAGGGGCTTCACGAAGAGCCGTTCGGCGAGCACCTCAACTGACGACGAGCGGCGCGCGCGGCGGCCGCAGCACCGTGCGCCACAGGTTCACCAGCATCCATACGAACGTGCCGGTCCACGCGGCCATGGCGATCCAGCTCTCCACATAGCCGATGGTGTGGACGATCGGCAGGCTGTCGACGTCGCCGAGGAACTGCGCACCGACCCCATACATGCCCAGCGGGAAGATGATGCTCCACAGCGTCGCCTCGTAGCGGAACGGGATGCGGTGGCGCCCGTGCCGCCACCACCCGGCGATCACCAACGGCGGGATCAGCCACGTGCCGAACGCCCAGAAGAACACCGACGCGCCCGCGATGAGGCCGCGCGTGGCATCCACCATCGGCGCGTCGGCCATCATGACGATGCGCGCGCCGGCGACCACCGTGATGGCGGTGGCGCCCATGGCAACCCAGTACGGGGGAGTGAGGTCTTCGGGGCGGAACGGAACGGTCAGCATGCGCACCGCGACGAACACGCCCACTGCGCAGTACAGAAAGATTCCGACCGACCACGAGAACACCGCGAGCAGTGCCAGGCCGGGCCGCCAGGCCTCGAACTCGAGCTCGAGGGTCGCCGCCAGCACGGCGATCGACTGGCTGGCCACCGCCCAGATGAACCAGGTGCCGTTCGCCGTGGTGATCGGCGGCTGTTTGCGGTCGCCGAGCACCGCGGTCCAGGGCACCGTGTAGCCGAGGATGATCCAGGCGATGGATGCCACCAACAACAGGGCGACGGCGACGCCGTGGTAGCCGCTTTCTTGACTGAGCCTGCTGCCGAGCACGTCGGTCGCGGCCACGAACGTGAAGAACCCGAATGCGCGGCCGGGGTCGGCGAAGTCTTCGGCCATCTGCGCCGGGTGACGCAGGATACGGACGATGTTCAGCGCCACGAGCACGATGTATGAGACGGCGGCGATCACGAGAAGCACCAACGAGACGGTGAACCACTCGTTGGTGCGCATGCCGATCGAGACGATGCCGGTGGCCATGACCAGCGCGAAATAGCCGGGGGTGAGGGCGGCCACGCCGGCGTCGGCGCGGGCCTGCAGAGTCAGCGGCGTGGTCACGGCTTCAGGCTAGCGGTCGCCCGTGTCGGTCGTGGGGTGCAGGATCGTGAATATGCAGCTCGCCAGCACCTCCACCCAGCGCACGTACCGCTACGTTCGCCTGACGATCCTCGGCGCGGTGTTTGCCCTCGCGGTCTCGCTCATCATCGTGGTGGCCGCCGACGGCCCTGTCACCTCGCTCAGCGCGCTGTTCTACACTCCGGGCCGCACCGTGTTCACCGGCGTGCTGTTCGCGGTGGCCCTCGCGTTGCTCGCGCTGTCGGGGCACAGCGTCGAGCAGGTGCTGCTGGATGTCGCGGCCCTGTTCGCCCCGCTGATTGCGGTGATTCCGACCCCGCTCGGCGTGGGAGACGCACCAGGTGTCGAATGCCCGGGGCAGACGCCGTGCGTGCCTGCGGAGTACACCGCCGGCGTGCACAACGGCGTGATCACCTTCGTCGTGGTGGTGATCGTGGGGGCGGGCTGTGCACTCGTGCTTGGGCGCGGGCAGCGCACGATGTCGCGGGGCGTGGTCATCGCCGTTGCGGCCGCGGTCGTCGTCGCACTCGCGATGCTGGTCTGGCTGCTTGTCTGGCCCGCGGCCCTGCTGCAGACGGGCCACCTCGTCGTGACGGCGGGGTTCTTCGGCCTGATGTCGGCGGTGGCCGTGGTTTCGGCAGTCGCATCGGTGGGTCGGTGGCGCGTGATCTACCTCGTCGTCGCCATCGGGATGGCGGCATCCCTCCTGTTCCTCGCGGCCGTGGGCATCGCGCGGCTGGCTGGCGCCGATCTGGCGGGGCAGCCGTGGATATTGGTGGGCGAGGTCGGACTCATCGCGTTCTTCGCCGCGTTCTGGATCGCCCAGACGGCGCAGAAGTGGAACGAGGTCGACCCGTCACTGCTCGCCTGATCCGGTTCGGGCCGGGATCTGCTGCAGCGTCCACCGGTTTCCGTCGGGGTCGCGGAACGTGACGAACCGACCCCATGCCTGCTCGTCGACGCCCTCGGCTTCGACGCCGACCTCGCGCAGATGCGCCAGGGCCTCATCGGCGTCGGGCACGACCACCTGAATCGTGTTCTGCCGACCGGGCTCGAGATCGATGCTGAGACCCACGCCGAACGCGATCGAGCACGCCGACCCGGGCGGAGTCATCTGCACGAACCGCAGTCCCTCATACGGAACCTGGTCGTAATCGAGGTGGAAGCCGACACGTTCGTAGAACTCCTTCGCCCGGTCGACGTCGGTCACGGGTACGAAAATGAGCTCGATGCGCCATTCCATGGTGTTCTCCTTTGATCGTCTGGTCATGACGCTACGCGCGGGTTCCGACATCGCGGAATACTTCCCGAGCACACGTGTTGAAGTTGATATCGGAGTGCTCAAGTTCGTAGACTTGATGCACTAAGACTCAACTTTGAGGAGCTTTGAATGTTCGATGACGGCACCCCACCGGTCGAAGGCGCCCAAGACGGCGCGAGCGCGTTCGACGATTTTCTCGCGCGCTACCTCGCCGGTGAACGCGCGCGTCAGCAGCACTCCGTCGACCTCAGCCGGTTCATGACCGCGCGCACGCAAGAGGTGCTGCAGCAGGCCGCACAGTTCGCACTCGAGCGCGGTCAGCGCGAAGTCGACACCCTGCACGTGCTGCGAGTGCTGATGGATGTCGCAGCCGCACAAGAGGCCGTGCGACGCATCGGCGCCGACCCGACCGACATCGCGCACGAGACCGAAGGCCGGTTGCCGGCGCCGCACAGCGCAGTCGACGCAGCCGACGGCGCAGTGATCACCCCGTCGCTGCAGCGCGCGCTGTTCCACTCCTTCCAGGTCGCCCGCTCGTCGGGCTCGACCTACGTCGACCCCGAGCACGTGTTCTTCGCGCTCGTCCTGGCGCAAGACACCCCCGCCGGCCAGGTACTGGCGCGGGCCGGCGTCACCGCCGAGTCGTTGACGCAGAGCGTGAACGAGACCGTGACCGCCGGCGGTGCGCAGGCAGAGCAGGGCACAGCCTCTCCCGACACCCCGATGCTCGCCCGCTACGGCACCGACCTGACCGCGCTGGCCGAGGCCGGCACGCTCGACCCGGTGATCGGCCGCGCCGGCGAGATCGAGCAGACCATCGAGATCTTGTCTCGCCGCACCAAGAACAACCCGGTGCTGATCGGCGCAGCCGGCGTCGGCAAGACCGCCATCGTCGAGGGGCTCGCGCAGGCGATCGTGGCGAACCAGATTCCCGAACAGCTGCGCGGCAAGCGCGTGATCGCGCTCGACCTGCCCGGAATGCTCTCGGGCACGCGCTACCGCGGCGACTTCGAAGAGCGCCTCACCAAGACGATGGACGAGATCGCCGCACACTCCGGCGAGATCATCGTCTTCCTTGACGAGTTGCACACCGTGGTCGGTGCCGGCGGCAACGGCGACGGCGGCATGGACGCCGGCAACATCCTCAAGCCCCGGCTCGCCCGTGGTGAGCTGCACCTCGTGGGTGCGACGACCCTGGATGAATACCGCCGGATCGAGAAGGATGCCGCGCTGGAGCGCCGCTTCCAGCCGGTCAAGGTGGGCGAACCCAGCATCGAGGACGCCATCCGCATCCTGCATGGGCTGAAAGACGCCTACGAGCTGCACCACGGTGTCACCTACACCGAAGACGCTCTGCGGTCGGCCGTGGAACTTTCCGACCGATACCTGACCGAACGGGTGTTGCCGGACAAGGCGATCGACCTCATCGACCAGGCCGGTGCACGGTTGCGGCTGCGGCTGGGTGTGCAGGCCGACGTGTCGGTGCTCATGCAGAAGCTCGCCGACCTCGAGGCGGACAAGAACGCGGCCGTCTCGGCCGAGCGCTACGAAGACGCGTCGCAGCTGCGCGACCAGATCGCCGACGTGCAGCACAAGCTGGATGAGATCGCGGGGACGGCCGGGGCGCCCAAGGCCGACGCTGTCGTGGGCGAGCCCGAAATCGCCGACGTGATCAGCCGGGCCACCGGCATCCCGGTCTCGCGGCTCACCGAGACCGAACGCGACCGACTCGCCGTGCTCGAGCACGAGCTGCACGCACGTGTGATCGGGCAGGATGCCGCGGTCACGGCCGTGGCCAAGGCCGTGCGACGCAACCGCACCGGCATGGGCGACGCGCATCGGCCGATCGGATCGTTCCTGTTTTTGGGCCCGACCGGCGTCGGCAAGACCGAGCTGGCCAAGGCGCTCGCGCAGTCGTTGTTCGACGACGAGGGCGCGGTGATCCGGTTCGACATGAGCGAGTTCGGCGAGCGGCACACCGCCGCGCGGCTGATCGGAGCCCCTCCGGGTTACGTCGGCTACGACGAGGCCGGTCAGCTCACCGAGCGCGTGCGGCGCAACCCGTACTCGGTGGTGCTGTTCGACGAGATCGAGAAGGCGCACCCCGACGTGTTCAACCTGCTGCTGCAGGTGCTCGACGACGGACGCCTCACCGATGGGCAGGGGCGCACGGTCGACTTCCGCAACACGGTGGTCGTGATGACCTCGAACCTGGGCAGCGAGTTCCTCGCCTCGCGCGGCGGAGCCATCGGGTTCCTGCCCGACGGCGGGGGCGAGACCGGCTACGGCTCGGAGAAGGACCTGCGCGACCGGGTGTTCGCCAAGCTGCGCGAGGCCATGCGGCCCGAGTTCCTCAACCGCATCGACGAGATCGTGCTGTTCCGCAAGCTGGATCGCGAGCAGCTGCGCGAGATCGTCCGGCTGCTACTGGGTGCGACCTCAACGCGGCTGGCCTGGCGCGAGGTGAGCCTTCAGGTCACCGACGCCGCCGTGGCGTGGCTGGCCGACCACGGCTACGAGCCCGAGTACGGCGCGCGCCCGCTGCGTCGGCTCATCCAGCGCGAGGTCGACGACCGCATCGCCGATCTGTTCGTGTCGGGCGCGCTCGCCGATGGGGGAGCGGTGACGGTGGATGCCGCCGACGACCTGCTCTCGGTGACCGCGACGCCGGTGCACCAGGCCGCGTAGCGCGCCCTGGGCGGGGTGGCGCGCCGCGTGGCGCCCCCCGCGCCCAGACAGGGGATTTCCGTCGAAACCCAGGGCGTCGCCCTAGGTCTCGACGGGAATCCCCTGTTTCGGCGACTGATGATGGCGGGCGGGCACGGGCGCGCGGGGGCGCGGGCGGCCCGGGCGGCGGGCGGGCGGCGCGCCGCGCCCGGCTGGGTAGCGCATGCCGCTCCGGGTGGCGCTCCCCGCGCGGCACGCCCGCGTCCAGACAGGGGATTCCCGTCGAAACCCAGGGCGTCGCCCCAGGTTTCGACGGGAATCCCTTGTTTCGGCGACTGATATGGCGGGCGGGCACGGGCGCGCGGAGGGCGCGGGGGCGCGGGCGGGCCGGGCGGCGGGCGCGGGCGCGGGCACGCGCGGCGGGCGCCGGGCTACAGCGGGAGAAGCAGCGGCACCAGGAGCACGCTGACCACGAGCGTGATCAGGGTGAACGGAGTGCCGATCTTCACGAAATCGATGAACCGGTAGCGTCCCGGCTCGACGACGAGGGTGTTCACCGGCGACGAGACCGGCGTCATGAAGGCCGCGGATGCCGCGAGGGCCACCATCATCGCGAACGGATACGGCGACACACCCAGGTGCATGGCTGTCGAGATCGCGATCGGAGCCATGAGCACCGCCGTCGCGGTGTTGGAGACGAACAGGCCGATGACCGCGGTCAGCACGAAGATGCCGCCCAGCAGCACCGTCGGCCCGGCCCCGCCGAGAGCGGCCATCAGGCCGTCGACGACGAGATCGACGCCGCCCGTGCGCTGCAGAGCGAGGGCGAACGGCAGCATCCCCACGATGAGCAGCAGCGTGGGCCAGTGGATGGATCGATAGGCGCTGACCATATCGACACAGCGGAAGATGCCCATCAGCAGACAGGCGATGAGCGCGGCGATGACGTTGGGCACGATCCCGGTCACCATGAGCACGACCATGACCACCACGCTCGCTATCGCGAACGGCGCCTGATTGGCCGCCGGCGCTATCTCGGCGGCTTCGGCGGGCAGATCGAGCAGGATGTAGTCGCGCCGCGCGGCTCCCAGACGCTGGATCTGCTGCCACCCGCCAGTCACCAGCAGTGTGTCGCCGGCGGCGAGACGCAGGTCGACGAATCCTTCGTCAACGGTTCGTCCGCCGTGCCGCACGCCGGCGACCTGCACGCCGTGCGCGTTGCTGAACTGCAGCATCCGTACGCTCTTGCCGATCGCCGCCGAATCCGGCCCGATCAGCACCTCGGCCATGCCGACCTGACGTGCGTAGGCGTCGAAGAATCCGTCGGTCATCGCGAGTCGCTCGAGCCGGAACCGCGCGCGCTCCTCGCTCGAGAACGCGGCATCCACGAAAAGCACGTCGCCCTTGGCGACGACGGTCTGGTCGGAGGTGTGGCGCACCGTGCGGCGCAGCAGGCGTGTCCGTTCGATCATCAGCACGCCGGCGCGCCGCTGGTCGAGCAGGTCGAGTTCGGCCAAGCTCGTGCCGATGAGCGGTGAACCGGACCCGACCCGGTAGCGGTGTGTGCGCGCGTCGACGCGATAGTCGGCGATGAGGCTGCTGAACGTTCGACTGCTCGCGCCGCCGCCGGTGGTCTCGCCGCCGAGAAAGCGGCGGGCGAAAAGCATGTAGCCGATGCCGAGTGCGAGGATCACCAGCCCGAACGGGGTGATGGTGAAGAAGCCGAAGCCGCTGTGCCCTGCGCGCTTCAGCTCGGCGTCGACGATGAGGTTCGGGGTGGTTGCGATGAGAGTGAGCATGCCGCTGGCAAGGCCCGCGAAGCTCAGCGGCATCATCAATTGGCGCGGTGACATGCCCGTGCGCGCGGCGATGCTGAGGGCCACCGGAATGAAGATGGCCACAACGCCGGTGGAACTCATGATCGCGCCCAGCAGCGCCACCGAGAGCATGAGCAGCACGATCAGCCGGGTCGCGCTGGCCCCCGCAGTGCGGGCCAGCCAGTCGCCCAGCCGGTAGGTGACGCCGGTGCGTGAGAGGCCTTCGCCGACGACGAACAGCGCAGCGATGAGCACCACGTTCGGATCGGCGAACCCAGCGAGGGTCTCGGGAACGGTCAGGATGCCCGTCACCGGCAGCGCGACGATCATGACGACCGCCACCACGTCCATCCGTGGGCGGCCGAACGCGAACATCGCTATCGCGGCCACGAGCAGCACGAGCACGAGAGCGAGGTCGCCGGTCATCGCTGCCCCTTTCCGGTGGTCTGGCTGCTCTCTGAGCGTAGCGATGCGTGGGCAGCGCCGCGGACTGCGGCATCCCTGCTGCGGGATCCCGGCTGCGACATCCCGGTCCGTGCACCGGGGGCGCTGCCGCGTGGCACACTCGTGCACGGGGGCGCCGCCGCGTGGCACACTCGGAAACATGAACGACGCACCTGTCTCGATCGGAGTGGCCGGCACTCTTGGCACTGCGCTGATTGCGCAGATAGCGGCCGCCGCCGAGGCCGCGGGGCTGTACGCCCTCTGGGTCAACGACACGCCGAGCGGCGACGCGCTGGCAGGGCTGCACGAGGCGGCCAAGGTCACTGAGCGCCTCGTGCTGGGCACAGGTGTCGTCCCGCTGGATCGCTACACACCCGATGAGATCCTGCTGAAGGCCGACGGACTGCCCGAAGACCGCTTGATGCTCGGAATCGGTTCGGGCCAGGCATCCGGTCCTGTGCTGGCCGCCGTCGGCAACGCGGTCGACGCGCTGCGCGCCGGCACGAGCGCCGGGATCGTCATCGGCGCGCTCGGACCCAAGATGCGCGCGCTGGCCGTGGAACATTCCGATGGGATGCTGCTGAACTGGCTGACCCCGCCCGTCGCCGCCGCGCAGTCGGCCGACGCTCACGTCGTTGCGCCGGGCGCGCATGTGGCTCTGTATGTGCGCACGGCTCTGGACGAAGAAGGGATGCCGCGGCTGCGCGCCGAGGCGGCGCGGTACGCCCGCTTTCCGAAGTACGCGGCCAACTTCGCCCGTCTGGGCGTCTCCGCTGACGACACCGTGCTCGCGCCCGATGGTGCAGGGCTGCCGGCCTATCGCGCTGCCGTGGATGAGGTCGTGCTGCGCGCGATGACGGCCGACGACGATGTCGCGTCGTACCGGGCCTTCATCGAGCGGGCGGCGGGACTCGTCGCTGCGTGACGGGGCCGCGGCGGGCCGCGGCTGCGCGCGCGTCGGCCCCGCGCAGCGGCCCGGGCCTTGCGCCCCGCCGCGGCCCCGCGCCGGCCTCGCGCCCGCGTCGCCCGGCCGCGCGGGCCCGCGTCGCCCGGCCGCGCGGGCCCGCGTCGCCGTCCGCCTCGGCGAAACAGGGGAATTCCGCCGAGACCCAGGGCGACGCCCCCGGTTTCGGTGGAAATCCCTTGTCTCGGCGTCTCGGCGTCTCGGCGTCTCGGCGTCTCGGCGTCGGCCTCGCGTCCCGCGCCGTGTGCCCGCCCCGCCTCTGCCCGCCCTCGCTTCCGCGCCGCGGCCGCCTGTCCGCCCCGGCACCCGCCCCCGGCCCCCGGCCCCCGGCCCCCTGCACCCGCCCCCGGCCCCAGGCCTCGGCCCCGGCCTCGGCCTCGGCGAAACAGGGGATTTCCGCCGAGACCCAGGGCGACGCCCCCGGTTCGGTGGAAATCCCTTGTCTCGGCGGTTCGGCGGTTCGGCGGTTCGACGGTTCGGCGGTTCGACGGTTCGACGGTTCGACGGTTCGGCGTCTCGGCGTCTCGGCGTCGGCCTCGCGTCTGCGCTGTATGCTCGCTCCGCCTCTGCCCGCCCTCGCTTCCGCGCCGCCGACCGCCTGTCCGCCCCGCCCCGGCCCCCGACCTCGGCGAAACAGGGGATTCCTGACGAGACCCAGGGCGACGCCCCCGGTTTCGGTGGAAATCCCTTGTCTCGGCGACTCGGCGTCTCGGCGTCGGCCTCGCGTCCCGCGCCGCCGCTCGCGTCGGCACCCGCGTCGCCCGGCCGCGCGCCTGCGTCGCCGTCTGCCTCGGCGAAACAGGGGATTTCCGCCGAGATCCAGGGTGACGCCCCCGGTTTCGGTGGAAATCCCTTGTCTCGGCGACTCGGCGACTCGGCGACTCGGTGACGCGGCGTCTCGGCCTCTCGGCGTCTCGGCGTCGGCCTCGCGTCCCGCGCCGTGTGCCCGCCCCGCCTCTGCCCGCCCTCGCCTCCGCGCCGCGGCCGCCTGTCCGCCCCGGCACCCGCCCCCCTGCACCCGCCCCCGGCCCCCGGCCTCGGCCTCAGCGAAACAGGGGATTCCCGCCGAGACCCAGGGCGACGCCCCCGGTTTCGGTGGAAATCCCTTGTCTCGGCGGTTCGGCGCCGCAGACCGCACCGCAGACCGCACCGCAGACCGCAGCCGGCGCCGCAGCCCGGGCCGCAGCCCGCGCCGCGGCGTACCCCGCGCCGCGCCGCGGCGCATGCCGACCCGGTCACGGGCGTGCTCGCCGCCTGCGGGGTTTGCCCCTCACCCAGACGTGCGGGCAGGATGATCGCATGACCAGCGTCGGTGCGATCTTCAGCCCCTACCCCAACCCGCCGGAGGCCTTTCACGAGGCCGTGCTGGCCGCTGAAGATGCGGGGCTCGACACGCTGTGGGTCTGGGAGGACTGCTTTCGCAGCTCTGCTTTCGCCGCGGCATCCGCGGCGCTGGCCTGGACCGAGCACCTGCGCATCGGCATCGGCATCGCACCCATGCCGCTGCGCAATGTCGCCGCCAACGCGATGGAGATCGCGACGATCGAGCGGATGTTCCCGGGCCGGCTGATGCCGGGTGTTGGGCACGGCGTGCTGGCGTGGATGGGCCAGGTCGGCGCGCGAGTCGCGTCGCCGCTGACGCTGATGCGGGAGTATGTACCCGCGCTGCGCGCGCTGCTGGCCGGCGAGAACGTCACCGTCGCCGGCCGATACGTGACCCTCGACCAGGTGCGACTCGCCTGGCCGCCGGCGGCGCCGCCGCGCGTGTACGCGGCCGCGGAAGGTCCGAAGACGCTGGTGGCGGCCGGGGAGGTCGCCGACGGCGTCGTGCTCGACATGCGGCACACCGTCGATGAGGTCGCGACAGCCGTTCAGGCGGTGCGGGCATCGAACGCAACACGGCACGTGGTCGCGTATGTCGTGGCCGCGTTCGGAGAGGATGCCGCAGCCCGCGCGATCGCCGTCTACGGCGACGATGCCCCGGATGATGCCGCCGATCGCGTACTGGCCGGATCGGTCGCCGAGGTCGCAGCCGGGGTGCTCCGTTTCGCCGCGGCCGGCGTCGACCACGTCGTGCTCATGCCGCCCAACGATGCGCCGCTGGCCGCGTACTATGCCGATGCGGCCGAGGTGGGGCGCCTGGTCGGCAGCCGCTCATGAGTCCGGTCGCCACCGTCGCCGGCGGTTCTGGTTTCGTGGGCCGCGCGATCGTCGAGGCGCTGCGCAGCGACGGATACGCCGTGCGGTTCATCGGCCGAGCGGGTCCCGACGCCCGCTGGGATGACCTCGACAGTGTGAGGCGCGCTGTCGAGGGCAGCGACATCCTCGTCAATCTGGCGGGAAAATCCGTCGACTGCCGGTACACCGAGCGCAACCGCGACGAGATTCTGCACTCTCGCATCGCGACCACCGGAATGCTGCGCGATGCCGTGGCTGCGGCATCCCGCCCCCCGGCGCTGTGGCTGAACGCGAGCACCGCCACGATCTATCGGTACGCGCTCGACCACCCGCAGACCGAAGACGGCGGCGAACTCGGCGAGGGGTTCTCGGTCGATGTCGCCCGAGCGTGGGAGAGCGAGCTGTTCGAAGGCTCGCTGCCGGCGACCCGGCGCGTCGCGCTGCGCATGGCGATAGTGCTCGGAGACGGGCCGGCGACCGGGATGCTGTTCCGCCTCGCGCGGTGGGGTTTGGGCGGCCCGCAGTATGACGGCCGGTGGTTCGCGCATCGCCGATATCGCGGCATCGGCCCGCACCCCACGGGCGGGCCCGCGCCGTGGCATCGTTCGCGCGGACGCCAGCGATTCAGCTGGATCCACCTCGATGACGCTGTCGGGGCCGTGCGCTTCATCCGTGATCATCCCGACATCGCCGGGGCGGTGAATCTGGCCTCGCCGAATCCCGTCGACAACCGCACACTCATGCAGACGCTGCGTCGCGCAGTCGGGATGCCACTGGGGCTTGCGGCACCGCGTTTCGTGCTCGAGCCGGCGATGTGGGCGCTGCGCACCGAACCCGAGCTGGTGCTCAAGAGTCGGTGGGTCGTTCCCGCTCGGCTGCAGGCGGCGGGCTTCACGTTCGGCCACCCCGATCTCGACGAAGCGGTCGCCGACGTGTGGCGCACCATGCGACGCTGACGCGCTCTTCGCGCGGTGCGCGGCATCCCCTCGATGCAACGCACGAGTCGTCGATGGCGTGGGGGAGGCGCGGCCAGCTTGCGGCATCGACCACCGTCGCGAATGGTCGCTTGGCGTGTCGCATCCGACGAGGTGGGACGGCGTGTGCGGGAGCGCGTGAGGTGCGCCGTCCGATCTGGTCGCTTCGCGCGGAGCAAGCGACCACACGGGACGGCGTTTCGGCTGGCGGAGGAGCATGCGACCACTTGGGACGGCGTGTGCGGGGGCGCGTGAGGTGCGCCGTCCGTTCTGGTCGCTTCGCGCGGAGCAAGCGACCACTTGGGACGGCGTTTGCGGGGGCGCGTGAGGTGCGCCGTCCGTTCTGGTCGCTTCGCGCGGAGCAAGCGACCACTTGGGACGGCGTTTTGGCTGGCGGAGGAGCAAGCGACCACACGGGACGGCGTGTGCGGGAGCGCGTGAGGTGCGCCGTCCGTTCTGGTCGCTTCGCGCGGAGCAAGCGACCACTTGGGACGGCGTTTCGGCTGGCGGAGGAGCAAGCGACCACACGGGACGGCGTGTGCGGGAGCGCGTGAGGTGCGCCGTCCGTTCTGGTCGCTTCGCGCCGAGCATGCGACCACTTGGGACGGCGTGTCGGCTGGCGGAGGGCAAGCGACCACTTGGGACGGCGTGTGCGGGGGCGCGTGAGGTGCGCCGTCCGATCTGGTCGCTTCGCGCGGAGCAAGCGACCACACGGGACGGCGTTTCGGCTGGCGGAGAAGCAAGCGACCACACGGGACGGCGTTCGGAAGGGCCGAGCGGAGGCGAGCGCGCCCGCCGCTGCCTACGCCCTGTCTTCCTCGCTGATCGGCACGTGCGGAATCAGCAGCGTGCACACGACAAGCAGCACCGCCGAGACGGCGACTCCGATGAAGACCGCGGTCGATCCGGCCTGGACGGCAGCGGGATGCCGCGGCCCGCCGTTCGTGCTGATGACGGCGTTCGCGATTGCGCCGTAGACGGCCACGCCCACCGAGCTGCCGACGGATCGGGCCAGCATGCTCGTCCCCGACACGACGCCCCGGCGGCGCAGATCGACGGAGGACTGCGCGGCGATGAGGGAGGGGTTGGCGACAAGACCGAGTCCGAGTCCGACGACGAAGCAGGCGACGGCGGTCAACACCAGCGAGGGCGTCGCGGCGAACAGGGTCAGAAGTATCGCGCCGACCACCGCCAGGATGCTGCCGATCACCGCCGTGGACCGAAACCCGATGCGCAGGTAGAAACGGCCGGCCAGCGCCCCGCTGATCGGCCACCCGAGGCTGAGGGCGGCCACCGCGAGCCCGGCCAGCAGCGGGGCGGCGTCAGCGGTGGATTCGAGGAACGTCGGCACGAACGAGGTCAGGCCGATGAGCACCGCGCCCACGCCCAGCGCCGCCAGCGACGCGGTGACCACGATGCGGCTGGAGAACACCCATGGCGCCAGCACAGGGTCGGCAGCCCGCCGTTCGACGAGGGTGAAGACCACCAGCAGCACGGCGCCGCCGGCGAAGCATCCCAGGCTCTGCCAACTGTTCCACGCCCAGCCCTGGCCGCCCTCGAGCACGCCGAGCACGAGCAGCACGAGCGCGGCGGTGAGCAGCGCCGAGCCGGTCACGTCGATCCGTTGCCGGTGGCGTTCGAACTTCTCGTGATAGCTGCGCAGCAGCATGAACAAAGCCAGAAGACTCAGCGGCACGTTCACCCAGAAGATCCAGCGCCACGACAGAAACTGCGCGAACAGGCCGCCCAGGCTCGGCCCAGCCACCGACGAGATGGCCCACACACTGGCCAGGTACGCCTGGGCGGTGGCACGCTCGCGGATCGTGTAGATGTCGCCGGCGATGGTCATGCTGGTGGGGGTGATGGCTCCCGCACCCAGCCCCTGCACGGCCCGGAACACGATGAGTGCCGGCATGGTCCCCGCCAGTGCCGCAGCCACCGAGCCGATCAGAAAGAGCCCGATGCCCACGATCATGATCGGCTTGCGTCCGAACGTGTCGCAGAGCTTCGCGTAGACCGGCACCGACGCGGCCTGGGCGAGCAGATAGACCGAGAACAGCCAGGGGAACTGTGCGAAACCGCCCAGATCGCCCACGATCGTCGGAACGGCCGTCGCGAGGATCGTCGAGTCGATGGCGATGAGGAACGACGCCAGCATAAGCGAGAGCAAGATCGGTCCGCGCTCTGACCGCAGTCCGACCTGATTCGCCATAGGAACAGCAAACCACGTCGACGCGGCAGCGCATTCCTGATGTCGGCACCCAGTGCAAGAATCCGAGCATGCTGCTTGCCGAACTCGTCGACGTCACCGCCACCGTTGCGGCGACACGATCGCGCCGGCAGAAGACCGAGGCGCTGGCGGGCCTTCTCGACCGACTCGGCCCCGATGACGTGCTGCCGGCGATTGGCCTGCTGATCGGCAGCCCACGGCAGGGGCGGCTCGGGGTCGGGTGGCGCGGCATCGCGACGCTGCAGGTGCCGCATGCGGATGCCGCGAGCCTGACGATCGCCGACCTCGACAGTGCGCTCGGCGGCCTGGCCGCGGCATCCGGCCCCGGATCGGCAGGGGTGCGCGAGGGACTGCTGCGTGAGATCGCCGGGCGGGCCACCACCGAGGAATGGGGGTTCATCACGCGCGCGATTCTCGGCGAGCTGCGCACCGGCGCTCTGCAGGGCGTGCTGCTGGATGCCATCGCACAGGACGTGCACGCCGACGCCGCCCTCGTGCGGCGCGCCGCGATGCTCTCGGGCGATCTCGGCGAGACGGCCGCCCTCGCCCTCGCGGGCGCCGATCTGACCCGCGTCGGGCTGCAGGTGGGCCGCCCGGTGCAGCCGATGCTGGCCGCCTCAGCCACCAGCGTCGCCGAGGCCGTGGCGATCACGGGTGAGGCATCCGTGGAGTACAAGCTCGACGGCGCGCGCATCCAGGTGCACCGGCACGGCGACGACGTGCGCGTGTACACGCGCAGCCTCGCCGACATCACGCACCGCGTGCCCGAGATCGTCGCCGCCGTGCGCGAGCTGCCGGTGCACGATGTGATCCTCGACGGCGAGACCTTGTCGCTGGGCGAAGACGGCACTCCGCGCCCGTTTCAAGACACGATGGCACGCTTCGGGGCCGACCGGGCACGCCACATCGCCCTGCGACCGTGGTTCTTCGACGTGCTGCACGTCGACGGCCGAGACCTGATCGACGAGCCGCTGCGCGTGCGGCTGCGTGAGCTCGAGCGCGTGGCCGGTGCGTGGCGCGTTCCGGGCATCGTGACCGGCGATGCGGATGCCGCGCAGCAGCTGTCTGCGCAGGCGCTGGCCGCCGGCCATGAGGGGGTGGTCGTCAAAGCGATCGACGCTGGATATGCGGCGGGCCGCCGTGGCAAGGCCTGGATAAAGGTGAAGCCCGTGCTGAGTTACGACCTGGTCGTGCTCGCCTGTGAATGGGGCTCAGGGCGGCGTCGCGGGTGGCTGTCGAATCTGCATCTGGGCGCGCGGGATCCCGACGGCCGCTACGGCGAGCCCGGCGGGTTCGTCATGGTCGGCAAGACGTTCAAGGGGCTCACCGACGAGGTGCTGCGCTGGCAGACGACGCGTTTCGAGCAGATCGAGACCCGACGCACGGCCGGCACTGTGTTCGTCGCGCCGATCACCGTCGTCGAGATCGCCATCGACGGCGTGCAGCGCTCGCCGCGCTACCCGGCCGGGATCGCGTTGCGCTTCGCCCGCGTCAAGGGGTACCGGCCCGACAAATCCGCCGCCGAGGCCGACACGATCCAGACGCTGCAGGCGCTGCGTGCGGCCGCCGACGTGCCTGATCAGTCGGCGTAATGCAGGCGGGCGTCACCGGGTGCGCACTCGTCGCCGATACGGATGCCGCTGGCGATGGCACCCTCGGCGCGCAGGCGCTCGAGCTCGTCGACGGCCCGCTGACGCAACGTCCACGGGTCGAGGGTGTTCACGTAGACTCTCGTGTCGCCCTCGAAGCCGGCCGGGTTCGACACCCGCCACTTCAGCACGATGCGCCACGGCATCGGTGCGGCCGCCGGTGCCGGCCGATAGTGCCATTCCTCGTTGGTGGGCACCAGCACTCCCGTGGCCGCGTGAAGTGCGTGCACCAGGTCACTCATCGCGCGCACCTGGGCCGGCGTGTGATCGGCCGGATGATGGGCGTCGGCCGTCGAGTACACCTCGAAGGCAGGGTAGCGGTGCCCGATACCCGCGAAGGCGACGGCGCCGTCGGTGGCGGCCACCAGCAGACCTTCTCGCACCGACAGATCGGCGACAGCATGCTGGTACAGCCGCGGGTCGGCTTCGAGCAGGGTCAGCTCGCGCTCGGTCTGCGGCCCGTACTCGTCGATTGCGACGAGTTGCTTGTGCAGATGCTCGAACGATGCCCCGGCGGGGCGCAGCCAGTTCTGGAACACGGCCACATACGCGGCGTATGGCTGGGCGTCGGCGATCTCGCGCATCGATGCGACGGTGAAAGCCAGATAGGCGGCGTGCTCGTCGGGGGTCAGCACCCCGCTCGAAACCAGTTCGTCGTCGCGGGTGGCGCCATCGCGCACGTGTCGGCGGGCCACGATGACATCGTGCGAGCCGCCGACCAGGTCGACGGCGGCCGTGTGCAGGTCGTGGGCCGTACCCGACGAGGCCGCACGGATCGCGGCGAGCTTCTCGATGTGCGCGTGCCCTGCCGGGTGGGCGAGGTAGCGCTCGGCCCACGCGACGACGTCGGCGCTGTGATGGAAGTCGTGGTTGGTGCGCCAGTAGGCCGCCGAGACGATTTCGAAGAGGTTGCCGAACCGACGGAACTCCGCCACCGAGTCATGCAGCGCGTCGGCGGGGACCCGGTCGATGCGCTCGAACGACGGGCCGACCAGCCGTGCCTTCTCGGGAGTGGTCTCCAGGTACCTGTTCTCGCAGAACGCGCACAGCTGCGTGTGGTCGCCCGGTTCGAGCAGGCGTGGTTCGCCGCGCGCGGCGGCCAGCGGCCGGTTGGCGCGCCCGGGCACCGTCCACACCCGCGTGCCGGTGAGCGGCCCGACCTGCTTGACGGTGCCGTCGGCAAGTCGGCGCAGAGCGGGCAGGCTCACGACTCGTCTGCGGCGAGCGATTTCTCCGCCGCAGCGATCTCGTCGGGCAGGTCGCCGGTCGCCACCGACTCGGGCACCTCTCCGGGCTTGAACTTCGGCAGTCGACTGGCGGGCACGATGGCTATCGCACTGACGCCGGCGAGAATCAGCAGGCCGAGGCGGAGCGCAGAAAGGCGGGACTGCTCGTTCACCTCGACCGCGGCATCCACCTGCGTCTGGTCGAGGTCGGTGCCGGCCAGTACGTCGCGCAGACGGTCATTGCTGACGAAGTTCACGCTGTCCAGCGGAACCTGGGCCACGGCCTCGTCGGGCAGCTCGGGGTGTGCTGCCAGAGCCGCGGTGATGTTTCCGGCCAGCAGTCCCACCAACAGCGCGCCGGCAACGGCGGTGCCCACTGCCGACGCCAGGTTCTGCGTGGTGCCGCGCACCGAGCCGACGTCACCGGCGAGCTCTTTCGGCGAGGCGGTGACCAGCACGTTGAACACGAGAGTGACCAGGGCTCCCTGCCCGACGCCGAAGACGAACAGGCCGAGGATGGTGGGCAGGGTCTCCCAGTTGTTCGTCACCACGAACGACAGCCAGATCAGCGCGATGGTGGTCAGCCCGAAGCTGAACGTGCCGATGACGCGCGGCGAGAAGCGGCGGTAGAAGCGCACCACGATGATGGCGGTGACGAACACCGTGAGGTTGAACGGGAGCATCGCCAGCGACGTGTCGACGGGGGTGCGTCCCTGCACGATCTGGATGTACAGCGGCACGGTGAAGTTCAGCGCCGCCTCGAGGGCGACGACGATGAACATCGCGTAGACGGCGGCACGCTCGCGTGACGAGCCGAACACCGACAGGCTCACCAGCGGCACCTTGCCCTGGCGGGTGCGCCGGCGTGTCCACAGGAAGAACAGCTGCACGAGCACGACACCCACGATGATCAGCAGCAGCGCCGGCGACAGGCCGAAGATGTCGAACGGTGCACTGTCGCGCGCCTGCAGAATGCCCCAGGCGTTGAGGTTGTTGACGCCGAGGGTCAGCGCGATGATGCCCAGGCCGATGATGACGGCGGCGACCACGTCGATGTGGATGGCGGGGTTGCCTTTGACCGAGACGAACTTGAAGCTGAGGATGAAGACGGCGACCGCGACCAGCACGACGACGGCGAAGACCGGTCGCCAGCCCACGAACGTCGCCAGCGTGCCGCCGAGCAGGAAAGCGGTCACACCCGCCAACGCCCGTGCCGAGCCGAGCGAACCGATGGCCGTCTCTTGCTGGCGTCCCTGATAGTTCTCGGCGATCAGGGCCACCAGCGACGGCACGATGATCGCCGCCGAGGCTCCGGCGATGGCCTGCGCGGCGATCACCCAGCCGACGACGGGCGCGAAGATCATGAGAAGACCGGATGCCGCGAACAGCGCTATCACGATACGGAAGATCAGCACCCAGCCCACGCGCTGGCCGACCTTCGCGCCGACCATGACCAGTGCCGCCACGGCGAGCCCGTAGATGACGATGGCCGTCGACACGTCGGTGGGTGGGACGCCGAACTCGTCGACCATGCCGCCGAGGGTCACCGGCAGTGCCGAGACGTTGTACGACATGAGAATCTGCGCGAGGAACAGCGCGATCATCGGTGCCCAGGAGGCGCGCGCGGTGGTGGACGAGTCAGCCATGGTGTTCCTGACGGTGAGGGGCGGGGGAGGAGGCGAAGACGTTCAGTCCCAGCGTGCGGGAGAGGTTGGCCGTGGCGATCTGTCCGCGCACGCTGTTGCCGGCCGCGTCGAGCGGCGGAGCGTAGGTGCCGATGCCGGCCTTGCCCGGGGCGATGGTGACCAGCCCTCCTGCCACGCCCGACTTGCCGGGCAGCCCGATCTCGAACAGCCATTCGCCGCTGCGCTCATACAGTCCGCTCGCGGCGAGAACGGCCAGGGTGTCGCGGCAGACATCGGCCGAGACCACCTGGTCTCTCGTCACCGGGTTCACCCCGCCGTCGGCGAGGGTGGCGCCCATCACGGCGAGGTTGCGGGCGTCGACGCGCACCGAGCACTGTCGGGTGTACACGTCCACGGTCTCGGCGGGGTCGAAGCGCATTCGCCCATAGCTGTGCAGCAGCTGCGCGATGGCCCGGTTGCGGTGGTTGGTCTCGCTCTCTGACCGGTAGACCTCGTCGTCGATCTCGAGCTCGCGGCCGGCGAAGCGGGACAGCCCGTCGAGGATGAACTGCCACTTGCGCTCGGCCGTCGCTCCCGGGATGAGGGCTGTCGTAGCCAGCGCGCCGGCATTGACCATCGGATTGCGGGGATGGCCGCCGGCCTGCTCGATGGCCACCACCGAGTTGAACGCCAGGCCCGTGTTGTCGACGCCGACCAGCTCACGCACCTCGTGGTGACCAACCCCCTCGCACAGCAGCGCGTACACGAACGCCTTCGAGATCGACTGGATCGAGAAGGCCGTGCGGGTCTGGCCCGCCTCGTGCAGGCCGCCGTCGACATCGGCCACGCACAGCCCGAACGCCTCGGGGTCGGCAGCGCCCAGAATCGGGATGTAGTCGGCGACCACGCCTTCGCGATGCGTCAGTGCGCGGCGATAGGCATCGTGCACGGCGGTGTCGATGAGGGCGTCACCGGGAACCGGGCCGGGGTGTGCGCGCTGGCCGATGTCGGTGATGTCGAGTTCGTCGTCGCGCACGGGCCCACGGTATCGCGCGGAGCACCGCCGCGCGGGGACATTGCAGTGATATATCGGTCAGGTACGCGATGGCTGCAGGCGCACCGTGACGATGTTCGTCGACTCATCGATCTCGGCGACCTCGGGGTGTGCCTTGACGAAGTCCGAGAACGACTTGTGCCCGAGCACCTTCTCGCTGAAGGACGGGTCCATGCGCTTGAGCAGGTTCTTCACTGCCGACAGGTGCATCCACTCCTCGTCGGTGCGCACATGCTCGAGCTTCAGCGCCCGCTCGAGCAGCTCGCCGGCAGGGTCGGGCTCGGGCTCGGGTTCCTTCTTCTTGCGGGTGCGCGGCGGGGCGGCATCCTTCGTCGTCGTCTTCACGGCGGGTTCGGGGCGGGTGATGCCGGGCAGCTCGTCATAGTTGTCGAACTGGTCGCAGGCGGCGGCCAGCGACTTCGCCGTGGAGCCCGCGACGCCCACACCGACCACGAACCGGCCCAGTCGCTTGCAGCGTTGCGCGAGCGGTACGTAGTCGCTGTCGCCGGCGACGATGACCACGTGCGTGAGATCGGGCAGGCGGAACATGTCCTCGACGGTGTCGACGGCCAGGCGAATGTCGGCGCCGTTCTTGGCGTACGCCGCGGCCGGGAACAGCTGCACCAGGTCGACGGCACGTGCCACGAGCTGATTGCGGTATTCGGCGTTGACCGGGTTCGACCAGTCGGCGTACCCGCGGGTGAGCACCAGGGTGCCGAAGGATGCCGCATAGTCGATGATCGCGCCCACATCGACACGGGCATCGGCCAACCGTCCGGCGATCTCGGGATCGGTGGTGTCGGCCATGATGCGCTGCCGGTCGCGCGAATACGCGTTGCGGCCGTGCACCCGGTCGTACCACGACATCACGATGTTGTCGAAGTCGAGGTAGACGGCCACGCGGGCATCGAGTGTGTTCGGCATGCGTCCAGTGTGACAGGTGACCTTATGCTCGTGTCATGTCGATCGTGTTCACGCTCCTGGTGGTGGCGGCGACGGTGTTCGCCGTCGTCGACATCATCGTGCGCGATGAGGGACAGATCAAGCACATGCCCAAGGCGCTCTGGCTGCTGCTGGTGATCCTGCTGCCGCTGATCGGCGTGATCCTCTGGTTCACGATCGGGCGGGAGTACGCCGACGGCGCGCCGCGGATGCCACGGCTGCAACGGCGCCCGCGTTCGGCCCGGCCGCCGGCATCCCTGCCCGCACCGATGATGCCGTCACGACCCCGCGACACCCGCACCACCGAGCAGCAGCTCGCCGATCTCGAACGCGAGATCGAAGAGGACCGGCGGCGCGCCGAGCTGCGGCGCCGGCAGCAGGGCGATCAGTCCGCCGAGTCCGCCGAGTAGCGCACGCCGATCTGCCGGCGGATCTCGTCGAGGGTACCCATGATCGCCACCGTCTCGTCGATGGGCAGGATGTCGCTGTCGCGCCGAGCGTCGGCGATGATGCGTTCGGCCTCGAGCGCCTGATACTGCATGCCGCGGCCCTCGATCTGGGAGGTGTACTCCTCGATGACGCGGCCGTCGGGGGCCGTCACGCGGAAGTCGGTCGCCGTGTACCAGACCCGGTCGATGTCGATGCGGGCCTCGGTACCCACGATGTGGGCGGTGTTGGGTCCCGCCGCCCGCGACGACGAAATGCTCGTGGAGACGGCACCGGCGGCGTGCGTGAAGAGCGTGGCGACCTCGGTGTCGGCGCCGGTCTCGCCCAGCCGCGCCTGTGCTGAGATCTGTGTGGGCGCGCCCAGGATGTCCCAGACGAACGAGACAGGGTAGATGCCGAGGTCGAGCAGTGCCCCGCCGCCGAGTTCGAGGGCGTTCAGCCGATGCGCCGGGTCGGCGGTGATCTTCTGCGTGTGGTCGGCGAACACCGTGCGCACCTCGCCCAGCGTGCCGTGGGAGATGAGCTCGCGGATGCGGCGCATGTGTGGCAGGTAGCGGGTCCACATGGCCTCCATCGCCAGCAGGCCGCGCGCGGCGGCGGCATCTCGCACAGCCTGCGCTTCGCGCTCGTTCACCGTGAACGACTTCTCGACGAGCACGTGCTTGCCGTGCTCGAGGCACAGCAGCGCGTCTTCGGCGTGCATCGGATGCGGGGTCGCGACGTAGACGATGTCGATGTCGGGGTCGGTGGCCAGCTGTTCGTACGAGCCGTGCGCGCGCGGGATCTCGAACTGCTGGGCGAAGGCGGCCGCGGCCTCGGGACGGCGGGAGCCGACGGCCTGAACGTCGAGCCCGGCGGTACGCAGGTCGGAGGTGAAGGCGTGCGCAATGCCGCCCGTAGCAAGGATGCCCCAGCGAAGTCCGGTCATGCTTTCACCCTACCGATCCCCGAGTTGTCCCCACGTTCCCCGAGTTGTCCCCGGGTTGCCCGAGTTGTCCTCGGGTTGCCCGGGTTGTCCCCGCCCCGGGCCGCATCAGAGCAGCGCGAGCGCCCGGTCCAGGTCGGCGATCAGGTCATCGGCGTCTTCGAGCCCGATTGACAGGCGCACGGTGGCCCACGAGATGCCGCCGTCGGCCAGCTGCTGCGGCGACAGGTGGCTGTGCGTCATGGATGCCGGGTGGGTGACGATGCTGCGCGCGTCGCCGATGTTCGCCAGCAGGTGCAGCACCTTCAGCCCCGCGATGAACGTCTCGGCGCGCACGAAGTCAGCCTCGTCGTCACCCGTGGAGTGCAGGTCGATCGAGAACACCGACGGCACTCCGCGCTCGAGGTAGGTCTGCGCCGCGTCGTGCCACGGATTCCCGGCCAGCCCGGGGTGGTGCACGCGCGCAACGGCCGGGTGGGTGGCGAGGTGCTCGGCGATGCGCTGAGCGGATGCCGCATGCCGCTGCATGCGGATGTCGAGGGTCTCCAGCCCCTGCAGCAACGCGAACGCCGTGGTGGCGGACAGCGTCGGGCCCAGATCATGCATGTGCTTGGCCTTTATCAGCGCGATGAACGGCGAGGTGTCGCGGTAGTGCTCGAGCAGGCTCTCGCCGCTCGGGATGCGGCGGCTCGGCTCGGTCAGCGCAGGCCACTTCTCGGGCTCGGCGGAGAAGTCGAAGGTGCCGAGGTCGACGATCGCCCCGCCGATCACGGTGCCGTGACCGCCGATGAACTTCGTCGCCGAGTGCACGCTGATGTCGGCGCCGAACCGCTTCGGACGCTGCAGATACGGCGTGGCCACGGTGTTGTCGACCACCAGAGGAACCCCGGCCGCGTGCGCGGCATCGGCCACCGCCCGCACGTCGAGTACCTGGGCGATGGGATTCGCGACGGTCTCGGCGAAGAACAGCCGAGTGGAGGGCCTGACAGCCGCGTGCCATGCGTCGATGTCGTCCTGATCGACGAAGGTGGTCTCGATGCCCCAATCGGGCAGGGTTTCCACGAGCAGATCGACGGTGCCGCCGTAGAGCTGGTTGGCCGCGACGACGTGCCCGCCCCGACCGGTCAGGGCGAGGATCGTGAGGGCGACGGCGGCCTGGCCCGAGGCGATTCCCGCGGCGGCCACTCCGTCTTCGAGGGCGGTGATGCGCTGCTCGAAGATCGTCGCGGTCGGGTTGCCGGTGCGCGCGTACACGTCGCCGTCGGCGCGATGCGCGAAGAGGTCGCGCGCGTGGGTCAGCGACTTCAGCGCGAAGGCGTTCGACTGGTAGATGGGGGGCACCGCCGATGTCGGTGCGGCCGGTGCCGCATACCCCGCCTGCACCTGTGCAGTGGCGAAGGACGGCGGGGGACAGTCGGCGTTCTCGGACATGCGTCCATTCTCGCGGGGGCATGCACGGCGATGGATGCCGTGTGTCGAACTGTTGCGAGGCGCGAAGCGCTGGCCCGCCCGGGCCGTCTCGCCTGGGCGGTGTCCGGGAGACCGACGTGGTTACAGCGTCAGTGTGATCTTGCCGTCGACGCCCGCCTCGAGCACTCGGTGAGCCTCGGCGGCGTCGGCCAGCGCGAACGACGGGCCGAGTTCCACGCTGAACCGGCCCGCGGCCATGAGGTTCAGCACGACCGGCATCGCCTCGGCGCGCAGCTGCTGCTGCCGGGCCGTGAGCGGCTCGGGCGAGCCGCCCAGGAATGCGCGGATGCCCAGGCCCGCGGCATCCTTCCCCCGCACCAGAGTGACGATACGGCTGCGGTCGCCGAGCAGGTGCAGCGAGACGTCGATAGCTTCATCGGTGCCGGCGATGTCGATGACGGCGGTGATGCCCTGCGGAGCCGCGGCGCGCACCCGGTCTTCGAGCCCGGCGCCGTACGCGACCGGGATCGCCCCGAGCGCGCGCAGCCGCTCGTGCCGGCGCGGCGAGGCGGTGGCGACGACCGGGATGCCCCACAGAGCCGCGAACTGCGCGACGGCTTGTCCGACCGCGCCCGATCCGCCGTGCACGAGCAGCGTGTCGCCGGGCCGCACGTCGAGCGAGCGCAGCGTCTGGTAGGCGGTGCCGGCGGGAATGCCCAGCGCCGCGCCCTCGGCCGCCGAGACGTGCACGGGCCGGGGCTGCACGTTCGCGAACGGCACGGTCAACTCGGTCGCATAGGCTCCGGATGCCCCGAAGACGATGACCGGGTCGCCCACGCGGAATCCCTCCACGTCGTCGCCCACGGCGCTGATCGTGCCGGCGGCGTCGGCGCCGAGCCGGCGCGGGGTGGTGATCTCGCCACTCGGGCGCCGACCAGAGCGGATCTTCGCCTCCAGCGGATTGACCCCCACCGCGGCCAGACGCACAGTGACCTCCCCGGCCGCGGGGGCCGAGGAGGTCACTTCATGCAGCGTCAGGACCTCTGGTTCGCCGAATTCGACGTACTCGATAGCCTGTGCCATGCGTCCAGCTTGTCACGGAGCGAGCGGGTTGGCCCCCTCTTTCGCGGCGGCCGCCTCGATCTCCTTCACCTTCGGGTCGTTCTCGTCGGCACCGTAGTCGCTGCGGCGCGTCGAGTCCGTCGTGTCCTGCACCTTGAAGGCACGCAGGATGAGGGTGATCACCACGGCCACCACCGCGTTGACCACGAACGCCGACACGCCGATGTACACCGTGATGTGGGTGAACGGGAACTCCGCGATCGATCCGCCGAAGTGCTTGCCGGTGGCCGGGTTCACGACGTTGTACGCCGAGACGGTGCCGTACAGAATGCCGGCGGCCCAGCCGATGAACAGCGCCCACTTGTTGAACCACCGGGTGTACAGGCCCGCGACGATCGCCGGGAACGTCTGCAAGATCCAGATGCCGCCCAGCAGCTGCAGGTTGATCGCCGCCGAGGTGTCCATCCCGAGCACGAACACGAGGGCACCCAGCTTCACGATCAGCGAGACGAGCTTGGAGACCTTCGCCTCTTGCTGCGGCGTGGCATCCTTCTTGAAATAGTCCTTGTAGATGTTGCGGGTGAAAAGGTTCGACGCAGCAATCGACATGATCGCCGCCGGCACCAGGGCGCCGATCGCGATCGCCGCCAGCGCGACACCGGCGAACCACTTCGGGAACAGGTCGGTGAACAGCTGCGGAATCACCAGCTGCGCATTGACTGCTCCGTCGACGTCGATGGGCTGTGTGCCCGCCTTGATCGCCACATAGCCGAGCAGCGCCAGGCCGCCGAGCATCAGCGAGTAGAGCGGAAGGATCATCGCGTTGCGCCGGATGGTGTTGCGGCTCTTGGTGGCCAGCACGCCGGTGATGGAGTGCGGGTACATGAACAGCGCCATCGCCGAACCCAGAGCGAGCGTCCAGTAGGCGTTGAACGAGCCGGCACCGGGGATGACCGCCCCGAACGGATTGCCCGTGGCGGGGTTGGTCGCACTCAGCTTGTCATCGGCCGCCGAGAAGATGCTCTCCCAGCCACCGACCTTGCTGGGCAGGTAGATGATCGCCACGATGATGGCGGCGTAGATCAGGATGTCCTTGACCACCGCGATCAGCGCGGGGGCGCGGAGCCCCGCCGTGTAGGTGTACGCGGCCAAAACGACGAACGCGATGATCAGCGGCAGGTCGGCCATGAACCAGTTCGTGTTCGAGCCCAGACCCAGCACCGTCAGCACCGACTTGATGCCCACCAGCTGCAGAGCGATGTACGGCATCGTCGCGATGATGCCGGTGAGGGCCACCGCGAGCGACAGTGTGCGGCTGCCGTAGCGCCCGCCGACGAAATCGGCGGGGGTGACGTAGCCGTGCCGGTGCGAGACCGACCACAGTCGTGACATCAACAGGAACACGATCGGGTACAGCACGATCGTGTAGGGCACGGCGAAGAAGCCGCTGACCGCGCCCGCCGCCCACATCGCGGCCGGGACGGCGACGAAGGTGTAGGCGGTGTACAGGTCGCCGCCGAGCAGGAACCACGTGACCCAGGTGCCGAACCCGCGCCCACCCAGGCCCCACTCGTCGAGGGACTTCATGCCGCGGTCGGCGGGAGCGGTGCGCCAGCGCGACGCCCAGAATCCGATGATCGCCACGACGACGAACAGGATGACGACGATGATCAGCGGCACCCACTCGATGGCGCGGTGCGGAGCGACGTCTGCGGTGTGAATGAGCATCAGGAGGCCTTCCCTTCGCGAACCTCTGCGCGGCGGCGGCGGTCTTCCTTGCGCATGATCAGGTAGGCGATCGCCAGCAGGCCGGCGGCGAGGAACACCCACAGCATCTGGTACCAGTAGAAGAACGGGATGTTCCAGAGGGTCGGGTCCCACCGCGCATACATCGGCACGAGCAGCGGCATCACAATGGCGATCGTGATGAGGATGCCCGCGATGATGTACGGGCCGGGTCTCGCCGGTCCGCGCGTCGGGGTTTCGTGTGACGTCATCGTCGGTCCTTCCGGGGATTCAGTTTTCGGTGCGGGTTACCTGAGAGCAACCCGGGAAGATACTTTTCTCCGGCTGAGGGCATCACGTCAAGCGGACGCGCGAAGTGGACGCCGATCGTGGCGAAAATCTCACGTCGCGATCAGTGTGTGGCCAGCGTTTTGGCGATGCGCTGAAGTGAGACGGAACCGGTCGTGCCGAGGTCTTGCGCGAACAGGCTGATGCGGTATTCCTCCAGCATCCAGCGCGCGGTGACCAGGTGGGCGGGCGCGTCTGGCGCGGGTGGGATGCCGCCCCCGGCATCGACGTAGAGTGCGGCCGCCCGCTCGTATTCGGTCTGCCGCTGGCGGTCACGGCCGGGGCTGTCCGGCAGCGATCTCAGTCGCTGCAGCGCACCCTGCAGGTAGCGCGGGAGCTGCGCGAGCTGCGCGAGGCCGGTGCGCGAGACGAAGCCGGGGTACACGAGCCCGCTCAGTTGCCCCTTCACGTCGTTGAGGGCAGCCAGCAGCGTGAGCGCGTTCGTGCCCTTCACGGCGCGTTCGACGTCACGAGCGGCGGTGAGGATGCGGGCCAGCAGCGACACTGCGGCGAACAGTTCGTCGACGACGGCGGCGGCGAACGCATCACGGACCCGGTCGAAGTCGGCGCGCGTGCGCACGACGGCGTCGGGGTGTGTGCGGGCGATGACCGCGTCGGCGACGGCGACGCGGCAGTCCTCGATCGCCGCGCGGGCCGAAGGATACGGGGATGCCGCCAGGGCGAGCTTCTCTGCAGCGGTGAGATGGTCGAGCACGTAGTCGGCCGGGCTCGGGGTCGACAGCAGCACGAGGCGGCGCACGCCGGCGCGGGTGGCAGCCTCGGCCTGCGCGGGTGTCGCCTCGATGCGGGCCGAGACCGTCGCGCGGTCATCGATCAGGGCGGGGTAGCCGCGCACGACGCCACCGGCGACCTTCGTGTCGACGACCGCCGGAAGTTCGCCGATGTCCCACGTGGTCATGCCGGTGCGCTCGGCGAAGCTCGTTGCCCGGTCGCTGAGCGTGCGCAGCGAGTCGAAACGGCGATCGCCTTTCGGGCCGCCGCGTTTCGACTCGTCGCTGCGTTCCTCGCTCAACGACCGACTGACGGCGTTGCGCGCCCGTTCTGCGAGCCGGGCCTGCAGGGCGGCCAGATCGCGGTCCGACCCGATGGCGCGCCCGCGCGCGTCGACGGCGCGGAACGAGACCATCAGGTGGCCGGGAACCCGTTCCATATCGAAGTCCGCGGCTGTGACGGGCTGGCTGGCCACCCGGCGGATGCGCTCGGCCAGCGCTTCGCGAAGCGTCGAGGGCGGCATCCCGTCGTGTGATTCCGGTCCCTGCCCGGCGAGTTCGTCGGCGAAGCGTGCCACCCAGTCGGCGGCGGGCACGACGTGCCGGCGGATGGTCTTGGGCAGCGCGCGGATGAGCGCGGTGATCAGCTCGTCGCGCATGCCGGGCACCTGCCAGTCGAATCCGCGCGGCTGCAGCTGGGCGAGCAAGGCGAGCGGCACCACCACGGTCACGCCGTCGTCGGGCGCGCCAGGTTCGAACCGGTAGGCGAGCGAGAGCACTTGATCGCCCTGCTGCCATCGGGTCGGGAACGCGCGTTCGTCGGCCCGCGAAGCATCGTCGACCAAGTCGGCCTCGCTCAGGTCGAGCAGGTGCGGGGTGCGGGTGTGAGCGTCGCGCCACCACGCCTCGAACGAGCGCACGTCGAAGACGTCGCGCGGCAGGCGGGTGTCGTAGAAGGCGAACACCGCCTCGTCGCCGGCGAGGATGTCGCGGCGCCGCTCGCGTTCTTCGACCTTCTCGAGCCGTCGTCGCAGTTCGAGGTTGCGCCGTTCGAACGCGGTCAGTCGCTTGTCGAGGGCGGAGGCGTCCCAGTCGCCGTCGACGAGAGCGTGCCGCACGAACAGCTCACGGGCCAAAGGGCGGTCGAACCGCGCCAGCTGCACCCGGCGTCGCGGGATGATCTCCACGCCGAACAGGGTGACCTTCTGCGCGGCGACGGCGGCTCCGGCATCCTTCGACCAGTGCGGGTCGGACAGCTGGCGCCGGGCGAGATCGCCGGCCAGCGGCTCGGCCCATTCCGGGTCGATGACGGCCACCGTGCGGGCGAACAGGCGACTGGTCTCGACCAGCTCGCCGGCCATGACCGCCCGCGGGTTCTTGCCGCGCAGCGCTGAGCCGGGAAAGATCGTGAACTTCGCGCCGCGCGCGCCGATGTATTCGGCGCGCGGCTTGCGGCGTTTCTCGCCCTGAGAGATGCGATCGGCCGGGGTGCTCAGCGACCGGGTGTCGAGAACGCCGATCTGCGACAGCAGCCCCGACAGGATGGCCTTGTGCACCGCGTCGGGCTCGGCGCCCTCTGCCGGGCCGGTGGCCGCGGCCTTCAGCAGCGAGGAGAGCTGACGGTGCACGTCGAACCACTCGCGCACGCGCACATAGTTGAGGTGTTCGGCCCGGCAGGTGCGCCGGAACGCGCTCGAACCCAGGTCGTGCTGCAACTGCTGCAGATGGTTCCACAGGTTCAGCATGCTGAAGAAGTCGCTGGTCGGGTCGGTGAAACGAGCGTGCAGGCGGTCGGCCTCATCGCGGTGTTCTTCGGGGCGTTCCCGCACATCGGGGATGGACAGGCCCGCCACGATGGCGCGCACCTCGGGCAGCACCCCGGTGCGGCGGGCCTCGATGAGCATGCGGGCGAAGCGCGGATCGATCGGCAGCCGGGCCAGTTCGCGACCGATGTCGGTCAGGACCGGGCCTCGCCTGGGCTCGCTTCGCTCACTCGACGGTCGGTGCGTGACGGCGCCGAGCTCGACGAGCAGATCGAACGCCGCCTTCACGCCGCGGGAATCGGGCGGGGTCAGAAACGGGAAGTCGGCGATGTCGCCGAAGCCCAGCGACAGCATCTGCAGCACGACCGAGGCAAGACTGGTGCGCAGGATCTCGGGCTGGGTGAATTCCGGACGGCTCGCGAAGTCGTCTTCGGCGTAGAGCCGGATCGCGATGCCGGGGGCGGTGCGGCCGGCCCGCCCAGAGCGCTGCTGGGCCGACGCCTGCGAGATCGGCTCGATCGGCAGCCGTTGGATCTTGCTGCGATTGCTGTACCGCGAGATGCGGGCGGTTCCGGCATCCACCACATACCGGATGCCGGGAACGGTCAGGCTCGTCTCGGCGACGTTCGTCGACAGGATCACGCGGCGGCGCACGCCCGCGACTCTCGAGCGCTCGAACACCCGGTGCTGATCGGCGGCCGAAAGCCGACCGAACAGCGGCAACACCTCGGTGGGCGCGGCGTCTTTCGCATACATGCCGCGCACGGCATCCATCGCGTCGCGGATCTCGGCTTCGCCGGGCAGGAACACCAGCACATCGCCCGGCGGCTCGCGGTCGAGTTCGCGCAGGGCCGCGGTCAAGCCGTCGACATCATCGGACGCATCGTCGCGCTTCGCGCGTTGCGCGCTGCGCGGGCTGCTCGCCGGTTCGTCGACCGCCGGCCGGTAGCGGATCTCGACCGGGTAGGTGCGACCCGACACCTCGATGATCGGCGCGGGGGTGCCGTCGGACGCGGCGAAGTGCTTCGCGAAGCTGACCGGGTCGATGGTCGCCGAGGTGACGATGACCTTCAGATCCGGCCGCTGGGGCAGGATGCGACGCAGATACCCGATGAGAAAGTCGACGTTCAACGACCGCTCGTGCGCCTCGTCGACGATGATCGTGTCGTAACGCGCCAGACGTCGGTCGCGGTGGATCTCGTTGAGCAGGATGCCATCGGTCATCAGGGCGATGCGGGTGTCGTCCGAGACCTTGTCGGTGAAGCGCACCTTGTATCCCACGGTGGTCCCGAGGGGAACCTGCAGCTCTTCGGCGACCCGCTCGGCGATGCTGCGCGCCGCGATGCGGCGCGGCTGAGTGTGCGCAATGCGGGTGCGGCCGAGCTCGAGGCAGATCTTGGGCAGCTGCGTGGTCTTGCCCGAGCCGGTTGCGCCGGCCACGATCACGACCTGGTGAGAGGCGACGGCGCGCGCGATCTCGTCCCGCGCGGCGCTGACGGGCAGCTCCGGCGGGTAGGCGATGACGGGTTCGGGCGAAGACACAGCCTTCGATCGTATCGCGTTCGCGCGGCTCGCCGCGTGCGCGATCCACGTGTGGAACCGGATGAATGTGACGGCGCGCACGGCGCTGCCCGAACGCGACTCTTAGGCTGGGGTCATGACCGTTCCCCAGATCACACTCAACGACGGCAACACCATTCCGCAGCTCGGATACGGCACTTTCAAGGTGCCGCCGGCCGACACCCAGCGTGCCGTGGGCGAAGCGCTCGAGCTCGGCTACCGGCACATCGACACCGCCGCCATCTACGGCAACGAAGAAGGCGTCGGCCAGGCGATCGCCGACAGCGGTATCCCGCGCGACGAGCTGTTCGTGACCACCAAGCTCTGGAACGACCGGCACGACGCCGACGAGCCGCGCAAGGCGCTGCAAGAGAGCCTTGCCAAGCTCGGGCTCGACCAGGTCGACCTGTACCTCGTGCACTGGCCGACGCCGGCCAAAGACAACTACCTGCACGCCTGGCAACAGCTCATCACGCTGCGCGAGGCGGGTCTTGCCCGCAGCATCGGGGTCTCGAACTTTCTCGTGCCGCATCTGGAGAAGATCGTCACCGCGACCGGTGTCGCCCCCGCGGTCGACCAGATCGAGCTGCACCCGGCGCACCAGCAGCGTGACGTGACCACCTGGGCGGGCGAGCACGACGTGCGGATCGAGGCGTGGGGGCCGCTGGGCCAGGGCAAGTACGACCTGTTCGGCGCCCAGCCCATCGCTGTTGCCGCCCAGGCGCACGGCAAGACCCCCGCCCAGGTGGTGCTGCGCTGGCACCTGCAGCACGGGTACATCGTGTTTCCGAAGTCGGTGCACCGCGAGCGACTCGCCGAGAACCTCGACGTGTTCGGATTCGAGCTCAGCGATGCCGAGGTCGCCGCGATCGACGCGCTCGATCCGGGCGACGGCTCGGGCCGGGTCAGCGCGCACCCCGAAGAGGTGAACTGAGGGCATGACCTCCCGCCTCGCCGCCGCGGCCAGCCCCTATCTGCGGGCGCACGCCGACAACCCGGTCGCCTGGTACCCGTGGGGTGCCGAGGCGTTCGACGAAGCGGCGCGGCGGGAGGTCCCCGTTCTCATCTCGATCGGATACTCCACGTGCCACTGGTGTCACGTCATGGCACGCGAATCGTTCGAGGACCCCGACACCGCTCGCGAGCTGAACAACGGATTCGTGGCGATCAAGGTCGATCGCGAAGAGCACCCCGATGTCGACGAGGCGTATCTGGCCGCGGCATCCGCTTTCACCCGTAATCTCGGCTGGCCGCTGACGGTGTTCGCCACGCCCGAGGGCCGGGCGTTCTTCGCCGGCACGTACTTCCCTTCTGAGCCGCGTGGCGGCATGGCGTCGTTCCGGCAGGTGCTCGCCGCGGTGCGTGAGGCATGGACGCAGCGACGCGACGAGGTGCAGCAGACGGCCGACGCGGTCGTGGAGGCGCTGCAGACGGCGCGGGATGCCGCATCCGCCCCTTCTGCACTGCCCGATCTCGATGCGCTCGCCGCCGCTGCGCGCACGGCGCTGGCCCGCGAGGATCGCGAGTACGGTGGCTTCGCTCCGGCCGGCGCGACGATGGCGACCCCGAAGTTTCCCACCGTGCCGCTGCTGCGCTTTCTGCAGGCGCCGGCGCTGGCCGACGTGGTGCCCGAAGCTACGGCGACCGTCGATCGGGCGCTGCGGGCGATGGCGTCTGCACCGCTGCGCGACGCGGTCGACGGAGGCTTCTTCCGCTACGCCACCCGGCGGGATTGGACCGTGCCGCACTACGAGCGGATGCTCACCGACAACGCCGGTCTGCTCGATGTCGCGCTCGACGCCGGTGACGATGAGACCGCACGCGGCGTGGCACGGTTCCTGATCGACGTGCTGCAGCAGCCGGGTGGAGGGTTCGCCGCCGCGCAGGACTCCGAGTCGTGGATCGACGGGCAGCGCGACGAGGGAGGGTATTACGCGCGGGATGCCGCGGGCCGGGCCGTGCTGCAACCGCCGGCCGTCGACGGCAAGATCGTGACGGGGTGGAACGGCCTGGCGATCGGGGCGCTCGCCCGCGCCGGTCTGCGGCTGGATGATGAGCACCTGATCGACGCGGCGCGCTGGGCGGCCGACGCCGTGCTCGAGGCCAACGTCGGCCCCGACTCTCTGCTGCGTCGTGCGTCGCTCGACGAGGTCGTCTCGCCCGCTCCGGCGACCCTTGAGGACTACGGCCTGCTGGCCGGCGGACTCGCCGCGCTGGCGGCGGCGACCGGCGAGCTCGCTTATGCGGTGCGCGCCCGCGAACTCGTCGATGCCTGCCTGAGCGGCCACGGCGCGCCCTCGGCGCCCGGTGGCGGCGACCCGGTGCTGACCGCCCACGGCGTTCCCGGGGCGGCATCGGCCAGCGACGGCGACCGCCCGTCGGGGCCGTCGGCACTGGCCGACGCCGCGTTCGCGCTCTGGCTGCTGGGGGCGGGGGAGCGCTACCGTCAGGCGGCGGCATCGCTGGTCGAGGCACGCGCCGAGCAGGCGCCGGCCGAACCGACCGCGCATGGTGCGCTGCTGCGTGTGGCCGCCCAGCTGGCGGTGCCCCCGCATCAGCTGGTGGTCATCACGACCGCTGGTGACGCGCTGACCGCCGCCGCGCGGCGCATCCGGACCGATCTCACCGCGGTGGTCACCCCGCAGCAGGCTCGCGCGTTCGCGGCTGCAGGCTTCGCCCTGTTCGAGGGCAAGATCGGCGAGGTGCCCACGGTCTACGACTGTCGAGACTTCGCCTGCCGCCTGCCGGTGACCGACCTTCGCTCGTTGAGCGAGCAGGGTCACTGATCGGCGGCGACCTTCTTCTTCGCGGTCGTCACGCGCCGGAACCAGGCGGTGTCGCTCAGCCGCGCCAGCAGGGTCGCACCGATCACGGTGATGAACACATAGACGGCGGCCAGCGGCGCGAGCATGGGGGCGGTGGAGCCCGCGATGCCGGCGATGACGATGGAGAACTCGCCACGCGGTGTCAGGCCGATGCCGGCACGCCAGCGGCCGGGTCGGCCGATGCCCGCACGGCGAGCGGCGATGTAACCGGTGAGAACCTTCGTGAGCATCGTGATCGCGGCCAGAATCAGGCCCGGCACGATCATCTGCGGCAGTTGTGACGCATCGGTGGCCAGCCCGAAGAAGACGAAGAACACCGCGGCGAACAGATCACGCAGCGGGGTGAGCACTTCGCGGGCCGACTGTGCGACGCGACCCGACAGGGCGATGCCGACCAGGAACGCCCCGACAGCGGCCGACACGCTCACTTCTTCGGCAAGGCCGGCCACGAGCATCGTCAACCCCAAGACGCCCAGCAGCAGCGGCTCGGCCAGATCCGGTGTGAACAGGCGCGAGATCGTCGACCCGAACCGCAGCGCGACGAAGAGGATCACGAGCACCACGGCGACGGCGATGGCGACTCGGTAGGCCCCTTGCAGCAGGCTCACGCCGATCACCAGTGCCGACACCGTCGGCAGGTAGAACGCCATCGCCAGGTCTTCGATGACCAGGATGGAGAGGATGACGGGGGTCTCGCGGTTGCTGATGCGGCCGAGATCGCGCAGCAGCTTGGCGGCCACCCCCGACGAGGTCACCCAGCAGATGCCGGCCACGGCCACGGCGGCGGCCGGCCCCCAGCCCAGGATGAGGGCGAAGGCAGCACCGGGCAGGGCGTTGAGCACCATGTCGAGCAGCCCCGCGAACTTGGAACGGCGCAGCCCGCGCAGCAGCTCGTCGGCCGAATACTCGAGCCCGAGCAGAGCCAGCAGCAGAATGACGCCGATCTCTGAGCCGATTTCGAAGAAGCCTTGGCTGGCGTCCATGGGCAACACTCCGCCGGTGCCGAAGGCGAGCCCGGCGACCAGATACAGCGGGATGGGAGAGAGGCCGAAGCGATCGGCGAGCCGGCCGAGCAGGCTCATTCCGAACAGGAGTGCGCCGACCTCGACGAGGACGATCGTGGTGTCTGTCATCGGCGGCGCCCGGGAGTCACTCGGGGCCGTTGGAGAACAGTCGGGCTGCGGCATCCAATCCGGCACGCGTGCCGACCGTGACGATGACATCCCCCTCGCGCAGAATCTCGCCCGGAGTGGGCGAGGGGATCACATGCCGGTCGCGAATGATCGCGACGATGGACACGTGGGTGCGTGTGCGGGTCTTGGTGTCGCCGAGCGTGCGGTCGACGAACGGCGAGTCGGGCGGCAGGGTGATCTTCTCGGTGTACAGGCCGTCGGTCTCTTCGGTGAGCTTGGTGAGCCGGCTCACCGCCAGCGAGGCGCTGAACAGGTCGGCGAGGGCTTCGGCCTCTTCGTCGGAGATGTGCAGCGACTCGCGACAGTTGTCGGGGTCGTCAGCGTCGTAGAGACCCAGTTCCCGGTCTCCATCGCGATATCGCACGACGGCGAGGCGCCGGCCGCTCTCGGTCACCAGGTCATGGCGCACGCCGATGCCGGGGAGATCGACCTTCTCGATATGGACAGTCACCCCACGAGACTAGCGCTCAGATCCACGTCGGGATCCAGTTGTGCACGAGCCAGAACACGTACGGCACCTTCATGCCCACCCACACCGGGTACCAGAACGCCGAGAGCACCGTCACCACGCCGAGGAAGACCCACACGGTGCGCTGCCCGCTGACCCGCCGGTGATTCACCCGCGAGCGGAATCCGGCGATCTCGCGCAGCGCGAAGGTGAGGGCCAGCACGGTGAACGGCACCATCGCGATCGTGTAGAACTGGAAGATCGTGCGCTCCGGGAACATCAGCCACGGCAGGTAGGTGGCCGCGATGCCGGTGAGCACCACCGCGTGCCGCCAGTCGCGACGCACGGCGAACGCGATGAGGAGAAAGACGGCGGCGGCGATCCCACCCCACCAGATGAACGGATTGGGGATCGACGAGATGGCCTGCACGCAGTTGCTCGACCAGGTGCATCCATTCTGCCCGACGGTGTCTTGATGCCAGTACATCGAGGTGGGCCGGATCAGCAGCGGCCATTGCCACGCCGGGCTCGCATAGCTGTGCGGTGTGGTCAGGCCCACGTGGAACTGGTAGATGGCCTGGTGGTAGATCCACAGCGCCGCGAACGGGTTCTGCGCGGCCTGGCGGTCGTATCCGCCATCGGTGACCAGCCACCCGGTCCACGAGGCGAGGTACACGACGAACGCCACGGGAACCAGCAGAACAAAGGATGCCACGCCCTGGCGTGCGGCATCCTGCGGCCAATATCGCACCCCGGCGCGACGGCGAGCCAGCGCGTCGGTCACCACCGCATAAATGCCGATCGCTGCCAGCACGTACAGCCCCGACCACTTCACGGCGCATGCGGCACCGGCGGCCGCGCCTGCCGCGAACAGCCAGGGGCGCCCCCACAGCATCGGTCCCCAGCCGGAGTCCGGGTCGCGCTCGGCCAGGCGCTGCGCGAGCCGGGCGAGATGTCGTTGCCGGTCGATCACCGCGAACAGCATGGCCAGCACGATGAAGAACGTGAGGAAGATGTCAAGCAGCGAGACGCGGCTGAGCACGATAGCCAGCCCGTCGATGGCCATCAGCACGCCGGCCACCGTGGCGAACACGGTCGACGAGGTCAGGCGCTTGGCCAGCAGGTAGACCAGCAGCACGGTCGCCGTGCCGAACAGGGCGGCACCGAACCGCCAGCCGAACGACGAATCGGGGCCGAAGATCCACATGAAAAGGCCGATGATCCATTTGCCCAGTGGCGGATGCACGACAAAGCTCCCGCTGGCCAGGAACACATCGGTGTGCCCGGCGGCGAAGTCCTTGTCGGCGCCGTCGGGCCAGTCGGCCGGGTAGCCGAGGTTCCATTGACTCCAGGCATCCTTCACGTAGTACGTTTCGTCGAAGACGAGTTCATGCGGATGTCCCAGGTTCCACAGTCGCAGCACAGCGGCCAGAAGAGTGACCAGAACGGGTGCCAGCACGTCGATGCGGCGGCGCAGCACCACCGACCTGCGCACGCGTGCCTGCCAGCGATCCAGCCACGACGCGGGCACGTCGGGCACGAGAGAGTCGACCGTCGCAGTCACCGCTCCAGCCTATGCTGGGGCGGTGATCATCCTCGCCGCGACGCCCATCGGCAACCTGGGGGATGCCTCACGACGTCTGGTGCAGGCGCTGGATGCCGCCTCGGTCATCGCCGCCGAAGACACCCGCACCGCGCAGCGGTTGCTGGCGGCTCTGGGCGTTCAGAACCGCCCGCGACTTCTGGCTCTGCACGACCACAACGAGAAGGACCGCGCCGCTGAGATCGTCGCGCTGGGGCGTGACGGCGACGTGCTACTGCTCAGCGACGCCGGCATGCCCACGGTCAGCGATCCGGGATACGGTGTGGTCGCCGAAGCGGTATCGCAGGGCGTCGAGGTGACGGTGATTCCCGGGCCCAGTGCAGTGATCACCGCGCTGGCTGTCGCGGGGCTTCCCACCGACCGGTTCACGTTCGAGGGCTTCGTGGCGCGCAAGAGTGCCGAGCGTGAGCGCACGTTGCGCTCTCTGGCGCGCGAGCCGCGCACGATGGTGTTCTTCGAGGCGCCCTCGCGCATCGCGCAGACGCTGCATGACATGGCCGATGCGTTCGGCGCGTCCCGACCTGCCGCGGTGTGCCGCGAACTGACGAAACTGCATGAGCAGGTCGTGCGCGGCCCGCTGGGTGAACTGGCGACATGGGCCGATGACGGCGTGCGCGGAGAGATCGTCGTCGTGGTCGGCGGTGCCGCACCCCAGCGCATAGCGCTGCCCGACGCCGTGACAGAGGTATTGGAGCTGACCCGCACCGGGGTGCGCTTGAAGGATGCCGCAGCCGACGTGGCCGAGGCGACCGGGCACTCGCGCCGCGAGCTGTATCAGGCCGCCCTCGCGGTCAAGAACGGCTGACGTTCCCTCGCTGCGCTCCCTCGCTCAACGACCGGACAGCGTCAACGACCTGGGGGTCGCAGGCGCAACTCGTGCATGCCGCCGTCGACGGCCAGCCCGATGCCGGTCGTCGAGCGGGCGCGCGGCCCGACGAGATACGCGACCGCATCGGCCACCTCGTCGGGTGAGACGAGCCGGCCGTGCGGCTGCCGTGCCTCCAGTGCAGCACGCTCCGCTGCCGGATCGTCGGCCTTGTCGAGCAGACGCCCGATCCACGGCGTATCGGCGGTGCCGGGATTGACGGCGTTGACGCGAATGCCTTCGGCCAGATGATCGGCGGCCATCGCCCGGGTCATCGACAGCACCGCGCCCTTGGTGGCGCTGTACAGCACCCGCTCGGGAAGACCGGCGGTCGCCGCGATCGACGAGGTGTTGCACACGGCCGCGGCCGGCGATCGGCGCAGGTGCGGCAGTGCGGCGCGTGTGACCCGTGCCATGCCGACCACGTTGATGTCCCACACCCGATGCCACTCGTCGTCGCCGTTGGCCGTGACATCCCCCTGCGCGCCGATGCCCGCGTTGTTCACGAGAATGTCGATCCCGCCCAGCTCGGCGACCACGCGCGCGACCCCGGCGACCACCGTCGCGTCATCGGTGACATCGACCGCGACGGCGAGATCGACGTCGGTCGCGGCATCCGGGTTCACATCGAACACCGCGACCCGCGCCCCGTCCGCACGCAACCGGGCGGCGATGGCAGCGCCCAGGCCCGACGCCCCGCCGGTGACCACGGCGACAAGTCCCTGCAGCTCGTCGCCCATCTCAGTCGTTCTCCTCACGCACCGCGATGTACTGCTGGCGTTGGCGGCCCAGGCCCTCGATCTGCATCTCGACGATGTCGCCGACGCGCAGATAGGGGAACCTGCCCGAGAGGGCCACTCCCTCGGGAGTGCCGGTGAGGATCACGTCGCCGGGCTCGAGGGTGAGGTACTGGCTCAGCTCCCACACGATGTGGTCGATACCGAAGATGAGGTCGGAGGTGCGCGAGTGCTGACGGGGCTGCCCGTTCACCCACGAGCGCAGCGGCACGTCGGCGGCATCCACCTCGTCGGGAGTGACCAGCCACGGTCCCAGCGGCAGAAAGCCGGGGGCCGATTTGCCCTTCGACCACTGCCCGCCCGAGACCGCCATCTGCCAGTCGCGCTCCGATAGGTCGTTGCCGATCGTGTAGCCGGCGATGTGCGCGGCCGCGTCGTCGACAGAGTCCAGGCGCTGCGCACGGCGCCCGATGACGAGGGCCAGTTCGACCTCCCAGTCGGTCTTCGTGCTGCCGACCGGGATCTCGACATCGTCGTCGGGGCCGGTGACGGTGTTGGGCGCCTTCATGAACATCACCATGTGCTCGGGCGGCGCCGACCCCGATTCGGCGGCGTGCGCGGCATAGTTCATGCCGATGCAATACACGGCCGAGGGCCGCGCGACCGGTGCGCCCACGCGCAGAGATGCCGCGCCCTCGAGCACGGGAAGAGAATCGGATGCCACGGCCGCGCGTGCGCGCGCGATGCCATCGCCGGCCAGAAAAGCGCCGTCGATGTCGGCGGTGACAGAGGAGAGGTCGAGGAACCGGTCGCCGTCGACGACGACGGGAACCTCGTGGCCGTGAGGGCCGAGTCGGGCGAAACGCATGAGGAACTCTCTGAAGGTCGGAACTTTGCACCGTGAATACGGCGATGTGGTCACGATTGTTGCACATCCGCGGTATCTTGGTCCGCAGACATCAGATGTTTATTCGCGGGTGCTGCGACTCGGAAGGGCAGACATGGCCGTCATCACCGCTGTGGACACGTTCGACATCCGATTCCCCACGTCGTTGAGCCTCGACGGCTCCGACGCGATGAATCCGGACCCGGACTACTCCGCGGCCTACCTCATCCTGCGCACCGACGCCGACGACGGCCTCGAGGGGCACAGCTTCGTCTTCACGATCGGCCGGGGCAACGATGTGCAGACTGCGGCGCTGCGTGCGCTGAGGTCGTACCTGCTGGGTCAGGACATCGACGCGCTGTTGGCCGATATGGGGGCAGCATCCCGTCGCCTCGTCGGCGATTCGCAGCTGCGCTGGTTGGGGCCCGAGAAGGGCGTCATGCACATGGCGATCGGTGCCGTCGTCGATGCCCTGTGGGATCTGCGTGCCAAGCGGGCAGGGCAGCCGCTGTGGCTGCACCTGGCGAGCCTGTCGCCGGAAGAGATCGTCTCGCTCGTCGACTTCCGCTACCTGACCGATGCGCTGACCCCCGACGACGCGCTGCGTATTCTGCGCGCGGCCGAACCCGGGCGTACCGAGCGCATCGCCCAGCTGCGCGCCCAGGGATACCCCGCGTACACGACCTCACCGGGCTGGTTGGGCTACTCGGATGAGAAGCTGGCTCGACTGTGTCGCGAGGCGCTGGCCGAGGGCTTCGGGCAGATAAAGCTGAAGGTCGGAGCGAACCTCGAAGACGATATCCGGCGCATGCGCATTGCCCGCGAGACCGTGGGAGCGGGATTTCCAGTCGCCATCGACGCCAACCAGCGCTGGGATATTCCGGATGCCGTGGCCTGGGTGAACGCGCTCGCCGCGTTCGATCCCGCCTGGATCGAAGAGCCCACCAGCCCCGACGACGTGCTCGGGCACGCGGCGATTGCGCGTGGCGTGGCGCCGATCCGGGTCGCAACCGGCGAGCACGCGCAGAACCGGGTGATCTTCAAGCAGCTGCTGCAGGCGCACGCGATCGACGTCATGCAGATCGATGCCACCCGGGTCGGGGGAGTCAACGAGAACATCGCGCAGCTGCTGCTGGCCGCACACTTCGGCGTGCCGGTCTGCCCGCATGCCGGCGGGGTGGGCCTGTGCGAGCGGGTGCAGCACCTGTCGATGTTCGACTTCGTGGCCGTCTCAGGCACGATGGACGGCCGCATGATCGAGTACGTCGACCACCTGCACGAGCACTTCGTGACCCCGACCGCCGTCGATCGGGGCCGCTACCGCGCGCCCGAAGCCCCCGGCTCGGGTGCAGAGATGCGGCCCGCGTCGATCGCCGGTTTCACCTGGCATCCCGAGGGGGCGGCATGACACCCGGCGGCGAGGAGGTGAGCCTACTGGGTTTCGGAGCGGCCCCGATCGGCAATCTCTCCCGCGTCGTCTCCGATGCGCAGGCGCGCGAGACTCTCGAGGCGGCCTGGGCCGGCGGCATCCGCGCCTACGACACGGCGCCGCACTACGGGCTGGGGCTCAGCGAACGGCGCCTGGGCGCGTTTCTGCGCGAGAAGCCGCGGGACAAGTTCGTGCTCTCCACCAAGGTCGGCCGGCTGCTCGAGCCCAACCCCGACTTCGCCGGAGGGCGTGATCTTGCCTCTGGCTTCGACGTGCCCGACGACCTGGTGCGCCGCTTCGACCCGTCGCTTCCGGGCATTCGCCGCAGTCTCGAGGACTCCCTCGAACGGATGGGTCTGGATCGCATCGACATCGCCTACCTGCACGACCCCGACGCGTACGACCTGGAGCGGGGGCTCGGCGAGGGCCTTCCCGCGCTCGAGCAGTTGCGCTCCGAAGGGCTTGTCGGCCAGATCGGCGTCGGGGTCAACGACGCGGCGGTCGCAGCCCGCGCCGTGCGCGAGGCCGACCTCGACGTCGTCATGGTGGCGGGTCGGTGCAGCCTGCTGCGTCCGCACGGCTTCGATGATCTTGTGCCCGTGTGCATCGAGCGCGGCACCCGCATCGTGGCGGCCTCGCCGTTCAACTCCGGACTGTTGGCAACGCCGCATCCTGCTCCCGGTGCCCTGTTCGATTACGCGCCCGCCTCGGCGGCGCTCCTGGCTCACGTGGAGCAGCTGGCCACGGTGTGCGAACAGCACGGTGTCGACCTGCCCACCGCCGCGCTGCACTTTCCGCTGCGTCTGCCGCAGGTGGTCTCGGTCATGGTGGGCACCGCCCGGCCCGAGCAAGTTCGCGAGAACATCGCACGCATGACCACCGTGGTGCCCGATGCGCTGTGGGACGCCCTGCAGACAGAGAAGGATCAGACACCGTAGAAAGTGGCCGCGGTGCCTTCGGTCAGCAGAACCCACTCGGCATCCGACGCACCCGTGGCGTGGCGGATGCGCGTCACCCAATCGGTGAGGGTCGTGCCCACGCCGGTGCGGGCCGAGACCGGCCAGTCGCTGCCGATCATCGCTCGGTCGGCGCCGAACGCGTCGACTCCGGCAGCGAGGAACGCGTCGGCATGCTGTCCGTACGCGGCGGCATCCCTCGCCTCGGCGGCCAGCCCCGACAGCTTGACGTGTGCGTGCGGAAGGGCGGCGATGCGGCGCACGGCATCATGCCAGGCGCGCCCGGCCGCACTGTCGAGGCCGGCGTCTATCGGCGGCTTGCCGAGGTGATCGAGCACGATGTGCGCTTCCGGCGCCCGCTCCAGCAGCTCGGCCAACGCAGCCAGCTGCGTGTGGCGCACGCACGCATCGAAGGTGAGGCCGCGGCGCGCGAGCTCGTGCAGACCCGCGGCCAGCGCCGGCACGTCCCACGTGTGCGTCGGCGCGTTCTGCAGCGGATGACGCACGCCGACCACCCGGTCGATCGCCGACAGCTCGTCGAACAGGCGGGCATCGGATGCCGCCAGGTCGGCGAAGGCGACGATGCCGGCCAGTTCCGGCCAGGCCGTGGCATCCACCCACTGGGCCTCGAGAAGTCCCTGGTCGCGCGCGCGGTCGGCTTCGACGAAGATCATCCGCGTGCTCAGGCCGTCGGCGCGGTCGATGTCGTCGGGCAGCGCCTGGCGGGGGAGTGCGGGCGCGGTGTCGAGCCACGGGTAGTCGAACACGGCGGCATCCCACACGTGCACGTGCGAATCCAGCAGCGTCACGGCGCGATCTCCGAGGCCTCGCGCAGCCAATGCTCGATGCCGGCGATGTGGGCCAGGGCCAGCGCCGACGCCAACTCGGCATCACGCCGCTGCAGCGCGTCGAGAATGGCCCGGTGCTCGGCGATCGTGCGTTCGGCGGCGCGGTGCTGGGTGAGGCCGCGCCACACGCGGGCGCGCTGAGTGCCCGACTGCATGGCCTCGACCAGCCGGCTGAGGTATTCGTTGCCGGTGCCTTCGACGATGGCCTGGTGGAACGCCAGGTCGTGCGCCACGAGCGCCTCGATCGGCCCGTCGGCGTCGGCGGCACCCAGAAGGCTCTCCAGGTGCGTCAGCTGCTCGTCGGTCAAGCGGGTGGCGGCCATGCCGGTGGCGGCCGGCTCGAGCATGCGGCGCACGGCGAAGATCTCCAGCACCGATTGATCCGTGTGCAGATCGACGACGAAGTTCATGGCCTCCAGCAGCAGGCGCGGTTCGAGGCTGGTGACATAGGTGCCGTCGCCGCGGCGCACATCCAGTACCCGGATCACCTCGAGCGCCTTGACCGCCTCACGCAGTGAACTGCGCGAGACCCCGAGGCGCTCGCCGAGCTCTTTCTCCGGGGGAAGCCTGTCGCCCGGGCGCACTTGCCCCGAAACGATCATCTCTTTGATGCGCAGAATGGCATCGTCGGTCACCGCCATGTCGTCATCGTAGCCAGACATCTGATGTCTGCGTATGACGATTGGGCCCGTGCCGGGCTCGTTTCCCGTGCCCGTGGTCACAGATCGGTGTGCGGCATCCGGTCAAACTAGACTCGCAGGGTGACTTCTGCGGGTTCTTTCTACATCACGACGCCGATCTACTATCCGAGCGATCTGCCCCACATCGGGCACGGATACACGAGCGTCGCCGTCGACACGCTCGCGCGCTGGCATCGCCAGGCCGGTGACGACACCTGGATGCTCACCGGCACCGACGAGCACGGGCAGAAGATGTTGCGTGCGGCGGTGGCCAACGGCGTGACCCCGCAGCAGTGGGTCGACAAGCTCGTCAATGAGAGCTGGTTCCCGCTGCTGACCACGCTGGATGTCGCCAACGACGATTTCATCCGGACGACCCAGCCGCGGCACGAGGAGGCCGTGCAGGCGTTCTTCCAGGCGCTGTACGACCGCGGCTACATCTATGCGGGCGAGTACGAGGCGCTGTACTGCGTGGGCTGCGAGGAGTTCAAGCCCGAGTCCGAGATCGTCGACGGCACCGGCCCGTTCGAGGGGCTCAAGGTCTGCGCCATCCACTCCAAGCCGCTCGAGCTGCTGCAGGAGAAGAACTACTTCTTCAAGCTCAGCGAGTTCAGCGACAAGCTGCTCGAGCTGTACAAGACCGAGCCCGACTTCGTGCGCCCGGATTCGGCGCGCAACGAGGTCGTCTCGTTCGTCAAGCAGGGCCTGAAAGACCTGTCGATCTCGCGCTCAACGTTCGACTGGGGCATCAAGGTGCCCTGGGACGAGTCGCATGTCATCTACGTGTGGGTCGACGCGCTGCTGAACTATGTCACCGCCATCGGCTACGGCACCGACGACGAGAACTTCGCTCGCCGTTGGCCGGCCTACCACGTGGTGGGCAAAGACATCCTGCGCTTCCACGCCGTGATCTGGCCGGCGCTGCTGATGGCCGCCGGTCTCGAGGTGCCTCGGGGCGTGTTCGCGCACGGCTGGCTGCTGGTCGGCGGCGAGAAGATGTCGAAGTCGAAGCTCACCGGTATCGCCCCCACCGAGATCACCGACGTGTTCGGGTCCGACGCGTATCGCTTCTACTTCCTCTCGGCCATCCCGTTCGGGCACGACGGCTCGTTCTCGTGGGAAGACCTCTCAGCCCGCTATCAGGCCGAGCTGGCGAACGGTTTCGGCAACCTCGCCTCGCGCACGACGGCGATGATCGAGCGGTACTTCGAGGGCATCGTTCCGGTGCCGGGGGAGTACACCGAGGTCGACCTTGCCGTGCAGAAGACCGTGGCGGATGCCGCGGCCGCCGCCGATGCGGCCATCGAGAGGTTCCGCATCGACGAGGCCATCAGTGCGATCTGGACGATCGTCGACGAGCTGAACGGCTACATCACCGACAACGAGCCGTGGGTGCTGGCCAAAGACGACGCGCAGCGCGAGCGCCTGGGCACCGTGTTGTACACGGCTGCGGAGGGCCTGCGGGCCTTGGCCGTGCTGCTCTCGCCGGTCATGCCGATCGCCACCGAGAAGCTGTGGGTCGCGCTGGGCGCCGCCACCTCGCTCGGCCGGTTGCAGGATCAGTCGGTGCGCGAGGCGGGGACTTGGGGAGCGCTGAAGCCCGGCACCTCGGTGAACGGCCTGGCCCCGTTGTTCCCGCGCGTCGAGCAGGCCTGACACCCGGTCGGTCGTTGACCGAGCCGGTCGCAGAGCGAGCGAAGCGAGTCGAAACGCAGACGAGGAGACGCAGCGATGCCCGATGATCCGTCGAACTACGTGCGTCAGCGCGAGAAGGGCTCGCGCGACGTGTCGTATCCGGCCGCGCCCGAGCCGCTCGCGGTGCCGGTGTACGACAACCACTGCCACCTCGAGATCGCCGACGGCGATGACGGTGGCCTCTCGCTCGACCAGCAGCTCGAGCGCGCGCTGGACGTCGGGATCGCCGGCGTCGTGCAGGCCGGAGGAGACATCGACTCGAGCCGGTGGTCGGCCGATGCCGCGGCCCGCCACCCGCGCGTGCTCGCGGCTGTGGCCATCCATCCGAATGAGGCGCCGGTGTACGAGAAGGCCGGCCGGCTCGATGAGGCCATCGCGGTGATCGATGAGCTCGCGGCCCAGCCGCGCGTGCGTGCGATCGGCGAGACCGGGCTGGACTTCTTCCGCACCGGCGAAGACGGACGCGGCGCACAGTTCCGCTCGTTCGAGGCACACATCGCTCTCGCGAAGAAACACCGTGTCGCCATGCAGATCCATGACCGCGACGCCCACCAGGCCGTGCTCGACACACTGGAGCGGGTCGGAGCGCCCGAGAAGACCGTGTTCCACTGTTTCTCAGGCGACGCCGAGATGGCCCGGTACGCGTCGGAGCGCGGCTACTACCTGTCTTTCGCCGGCAACGTCACATTCAAGAACGCCCAGAACCTGCGCGATGCACTGGCGGTGGCATCCCTGGATCGCATCATGGTCGAGACCGACGCCCCGTTCCTCACGCCTGCGCCGTTCCGCGGGCGGCCGAACGCGCCGTACCTGGTGCCGGTGACCGTGCGATTCATGGCCGAAGAGCTCGGCCTCGACGTCGATGCCCTCTGCGCCCAGCTCGCCGCGACCACCGTCGGTGTCTACGGCCCCTTCTGACCCCGCCCGCCCCGCCCCGCCTCGCCCGCCCGCCCGTCCCTGCCCGCCCCGCCGAGTTGTCCCCGGGTTGCGCGAGTTGTCCCCGGGTGGCGCGAGTTGTCCTCGCCCCGCCGAGTTGTCCTTGGGTTGCCCGAGTTGTCCTCGGGTTGCCCGAGTTGTCCCCGGGTTGTTCGAGTTGTCCCCGCCCCGCCGAGTTGTCCTCGGGTTGCCCGAGTTGTCCTCGGGTTGCGCGAGTTGTCCCCGGGTTGCCCGAGTTGTCCCCGGGTAGCCCGAGTTGTCCCTCAGCCCAACTGTGGCTCCACAACCCACGAGATCACGCGCGCGTTCGTGAGCGGCACCGGCCCGGCCGTCAGCACGTGCGGAATGAGGTTGAACCACGCACCGGAATGGCCCGCCGCGACGAGGTTCCCGAGCCACTCCCTGTTCGCGTGCGGAACCTCGAGCGACGCCTCATAGGTGACGAGGTCGAAGGATGCCACGTCCCGTGGATCGATCGGATCACCGACAAGGCTGCGCTGCCGGTCGAACACCACGGTGTCATCCGGCAGGTCGCTCGCCGGGATCGCCCAGAACTCGACCGACGGCAGTGCGCGTCCGCTGAGCTCACGCCACGCGCGCCAGGTCGCGTGCGGGTGCACCGGCGAGAGGAAGACGACCTCTGTCCATGCGCGCTCGATCAACGGGACGACGGTGTCGCGTAGCCGACGCCGCTCCGGGGTGTCGTCGTACTTCGCCATGGCGCGGGCGTAGGCATCCGGATCAAGAGTGCACAGCGCGCTCAGCGGAAGCAGCGAGTCGGTGCCGGGCGTGAGCGGGGTTCTGACGTGGAAGACATCGCGCATGGTCCGGCACACGTTACCCGGCCGCCGGCACCATCGCCTTCTGCACACGCACGGCATCCATGTTCTCGTTCAAGAACGCCATCCACTCGTCGACGCGCGCACCGGCACCTTCGCGGATACGGAATCTCGTCAGCTCGATTCGCACCCGCTCAGTCGTCCCGCCCGCGCAACCGGTCGATCTCGCGGCGCTCGCGCTTCGTGGGCCGCCCAGCACCGCGGTCGCGCCGCGCGAACGCCGGCACCGGGTCACGCGGCGGTGTGCAGTCGTCCATCGCCGTGGCAGCGACGGCCGCGCCGACGCGCTTCGCGATCGGCCGGCGCACGACCAGGATTCGGTCGAACCCGGCGATCCGCACCCGCAGCTCGTCGCCGGGGCGCACCGGCTGCGCGGCCTTGACTCGCTCGCCGTTCACGCGTACGTGCCCTGCGCGCACCGCGGTCGTCGCCGCCGACCGCGTCTTGTACACGCGCACGGCCCACAGCCAGGCATCCACCCGCGCCGAATCAGCCACGACGCCTCCTCGATGTCACGACCCCAGCCGCGATGAGCCCCTGCCCGAGGCAGTACGTGATCATCACGAGCGGACTCGTCCAGTCGGGCATCGCGTCGGGCAGGAACAATCGAAAGGCCAGCAGCGTGTCCGACGCCAGAAAGAACGCCCCACCGGCGGCGATCACCGGGGTGCAACGCGCCGCGGATGCCGCGGTTCCGCCGAGCACGAGGCCGTATCCGGCGACCGCCCAGGTCAGAGTGCCCAAGTGCGGCCAGAGTACCGCGAGCATCGCGATCCACCACGCCGCGTACGCGAACGTCCACAGCGGCATCCGGCGCACGGCGCGATGACGCTGGAACAGCCAGATGTAGACGAGGTGGGCGAGCCCGAACCACAGCAGCATCATGGGCAGACTGGGCAGGTCGGGAAAGAACGTTCCGGCCCCATCACCCAGCCACGACAGTCCGATCGCGGCCAGCAGAAATCCGAGCGGGATGCCGCGCCCGCGCGCCGACCACAGTGCGCCGACCGCGAGTAAGGGCATCAGCATGAGCTTGGTCGGGTTCGAGACCAGCTCGTCGCCGATCGCCAGTGCAATCACGTGCAACGTCGAGACCACGGCGAAGGGAAGGAAGCCGGCGAGAGCGGCTCTGGACCTCGGCGTCGGCATGTCGTCCATCGTATGCTCGCTGCGTGACCGATTCGCACGCTGGCTTACGGCGGATGCTGCCACGCGACCGCACCGAGCCATTCCGTTCGGCATCACCCCTCGAGCTGCTGTTCGACCTCGTGTTCGTCGTCGCCGTATCGCAGGCATCCGACAGCCTGCACGAACTTGTCAGCGACGGCCACGTCGGCCAGGGCGTGCTGGCCTATTTGATGGTGTTCTTCGCCATCTGGTGGGCGTGGATGAACTTCACCTGGTTCGCGTCGGCCTTCGACACCGACGACTGGGCGTACCGTGTGCTGACGATCGCGCAGATGGGTGGGGTCCTCGTGCTGGCGGCGGGTGTGCACGAGGCAATGGCCGCGTACGACTTCACGCTGGTGACATGGGGCTACGTCATCATGCGATTCGCGATGGTGACGCAGTGGCTGCGGGCCGCGGCCTCCGACCCCGGCTCACGGCGCACCGCACTGTTCTTCGCCGTCGGCATCACGATCGTGCAGCTGCTGTGGCTCGCCCGGCTCTACCTGTTCGACACGATGTGGCAGTTCGTCACGTTCTTCATGCTCGTTCTGGCCGAGATCATGGTGCCGGTCGTTGCCGAACGCCAGGGGCGTACCGCGTGGCACCCGCATCACATCGCCGACCGCTATGGATGCTTCACCCTCATCGTGCTCGGCGAGAGCGTGCTGGCCTCGGCCACGGCGATTTTCCAAGCACGCGGGCAGGGTACACACGCACTGGCTCTGGTGGGTCTCGCCGCCGCAGGGCTGGTGATCGTCGCCGGCATGTGGTGGCTGTACTTCGTGCGCGAGCAGGGCGACTACCTTGCCAAGATCGACCGCGGCTTCGGCTTCGGCTATGCCCACTACGTGATCTTCGCGTCGGCCGGTGCTGTGTCTTCCGGCATCGGTGCGGCCGTGGATGTCGCGACGGGGCATACTGCTCTCGCAGCATCCGCCGCCTCGTTCGTGCTGACCGTGCCGGTTACGGCTTTCATGCTGGCGCTATGGGTCATCATGCTGCGCCCGCAGGTGCGCCGCGCCACGTCGGCGATCGTGATCGGATTGGCCGTGCTCGTGCTTGTGTCGGCATACCTACCCGCGGCATCCATCGCAGCCACCGCCGCGCTGGTTGCCGCGGCGGTGCTCGTCGTCGAGGTCGATGCACGGCGTCACCCCTGAGCCAGTTCCAGCTGCACGATCGTGCGGTGCGGTTTGGGTCGAGCGACCTCGCGGAAGCCGGCCGCGACGAATGTCGACAGAATCCCGACGTAGAGGTCGTTCGTCGGGATCTTCTTCGCGCTGGGGTCGCTCGGATACGCTTCGAGCACGCGTGCGCCGCTGCTGCGCGCGTGCTCGATCGCGGCATCCAGCAGTCTGCGGTTGAGCCCCTGCTTGCGGTACTCTCGCCGGACGACGAAGCAGGTCACGGCCCAGACGTCGGGATCGTCCCACGGGCTGGGGGAGGCCTGGAACTGCCGCGTGCGCGCGAGTTTGGGCTGCTTCGTGCGGGGCCCGACGCGGATCCAGCCGGCAGCGACGCCGTCGACGTACGCGATGAGCGCGGGAGAGGGGGTCGTTCCGAGCTCGGCGCGCAGGATCTCTTCTTTCTGCGCACGGGTCGTGTGATCGAACTCGTTGTTGGTCATCAGCCACCACTGGCACTGGCAGCTGGCACCGTCGCCTCCGCCCGTGAGAGCGTGCTCGGCATCCGCGAAGCGGCTCTGGGTCGCGGCTTCGATAGTGATCGTGGACATGCGGTCCAAAGTAGGGGTGACCTCGGACATCGACAAGGGATGCTGCGGTTCGCGGCGGTCGACGCGACCGGGTAGGATGGTGGAGTTGTCCGCTTCGGCAGGCATCGGGATGTGGCGCAGCTTGGTAGCGCACCTGACTGGGGGTCAGGGGGTCGCAGGTTCAAATCCTGTCATCCCGACGAAAAAGCCCTGATGAGAAGCCATTTTCATCGGGGCTTCGTCGTGTCCAGCGACGGGTTTTTGTTGGTCCCTCCTGGTCCCCCGCTCGCCAAGCAAGAGGCGTCGATTGGTCTCCGGTGCCCTCTGAACGGTGCGACCTGTGGATAAGGGGACCAAAAGGGGACCAGAACGCTGCACGGGGTCTTCTACGGCCCCTACAGGGTCCTCGACGCGCTGCGGCGCGACTGCCCGCTCACCTTGGCAGACCGTTTAAGGAACGCGTTGGCCTGCTCGGCGGCGGAGGCGACGTAGCTCTTCGCCGTGCCCTATCTCTCCGCTGCGAACTACTGCGGCACCGTCATCAAGGACGGGGCCGGCTGGCTCTGCTCGCTGGTCTCCCTGTTCTGGGTGGAACGTGTTCAAGATGCTCTGGATCGGCCCCATCTCCGTGGCGCGCCTGATCGGCGCCCAAATGAACAAGCTGAGGTTCCGGCCGCCAGCGGTTCTCGGAGATGATCCTGCTTGGCGAGGGAGCCTTGGAACGGGCGACAATTAGAGACATGGTGACGTTCAACGAGCACGAAACGCTGCGGCGGTTCGTCTTGCGTGCGCGGCGGGTTCAGGCGCACTCGATCGTCCAGAACAATGAAGAGTTGCTGCGGCACGCGCAGGGAAGCTTCGACGGTCGCATCGACGTGACCGGTCAAATGACCATTACACGGCGCCTCCCGGCTAATGAGGAGATCTTCGAGTCATTGGCTTCGAGAGTGAGGCCGTTGACAGTGAAGTCCGAGCCCGTCCACTACGTGAAGGTCTTCGACGCGATCGAGCACCTCATCAGGGAAGCTGATGTTGACGACGCTCTACGAGCGCGCCTGCACCACCTTCGGCGTGCCTGGGATGCTTCCGAGATTCAAGGAACCCAAGTCCAGGCATACTCTGTGCAATCGGCCCGCATTGATGGGACCGACGTGACCAACAGGGTCTCGGACACGCAGCTCGCCGCCGCTTGGCTGTACGCCGACCTCGTCCATGCTGACGCTCAAGGACCGAAACAGGAGGCACTCGCGTTCCCCCTCCGCGAGCGATATGCCGCAGCCGTCCGCGTGTTCTCTCACATGGCAGCGCTGACGGTAGCGACCTTGCGAATCGTCGAGTCGCTACGGGACGCACAGGTGCTCGCCCTGGACCACTCGGCGTGGGAGGACGATGTCACCGTCGGTACGTCCGAACTGATCGAAGAGGCAAGGGCATACGTCGCGCCGTTAGGTAGCGAGGTGCCGGACATGCGCGACTCTTTGGAGTTGACCAAGGACTGGAGTGCTTTCACCGTCACTGAACTGCTCAGACAGGACCCAGCCAACCACGTCCGCGTCGTGCTGCGCGACGACGACGGCGATATCACGGAGGCTTACGACGCGGCCGTGGCCCGTCGCCGCCCCGACGCTACCTTCGCTGAATGGGATGTGCTGGTTGCCGGCAGCGTCGTGTTCAAGTTCTCCTTCGACACTCAAGGCGAGCGGATGACTGACGCACACTTCCGAGGCTGGGAGGTGTTCGACTCGACCAATGACCTCAAGCTCGCATCGACGCGCTTTATGCTTCAATTCCACCGCTCTACTGCGGTGGCCTTTGAGGTTGGAGGCAGCGAGCTGCTGTCTCTTGGGCCGCCAGCTATCCCCGAGAAGGAACAACGGGGGATGGAGGTGATCGCGGAGACGGTCGAAGACATCGTCAGGATCGAGCGTCTCAGTAGACAAACCTTTGATCCCTGCAACGGTCGTTTTGACGACCGTGACCGTGTGCGGCTGCGTCGCGCTCGTTTGCTGCTGGAGGGCCATATCGTCCACGCCATGCGTCATCCGGTCACGGTCACGGCCCCCGAAGGCAATCCGCCGCAGGTAGTGGTTGTTGCCGCCGGGACGCTGAACGTCGGCGGCGCAGAAGTCCCCACGCCGCAGACCGTCATGCGTCACCCCGCGATGACGGCCACGGAGACCGGTCTCGCTCCCGAGACGGGGCCTGAGGCCAAGACCTACCGGATGGAGCCGCCCCCTGGCGAACAGTTCTTGGCCTGGGTACCCGGAATCGCTGAGGTATCTGGCAACGAAGACCTCCTCGTCACTGCGTCGTGGGAACTGATCGGCATCGATGAAGAGAGCTTTAGCGGCTGACCAGTGGTAAGGAGTCCAGTGGGCGCGTACGAGCGGGGTTGTCCGTCCACGTTATTAGCCTGAGGGCGTCGCGATCGTGGACTTGGACCGACAGCAAGGGTTTGCTCTGCTTGCGGAGATGACCTCGACGCGGGTGTCGATCGGCGTCGAGAAACTCTACAAACTGATCCTCGGACTCATCGTCCTGGACCCGACCACAGGTCGCCCACCGTTAGAGATGCAAGCAGGGACACAAGCTAGTCCCATGCACGCAGCGGTCATGCGTCGCTGGTCGTCGATACCATCAAATATATGACCCGTCGAAGCTCCGAACGCGCGATAGCCGAAGCGCGCCGACGAGGTGCTGCGCAGGAGCGCCGCGGCCAGAAACGGGAGACCTCACTGCATGCCAGCCCAGCGTCAACTAGCGTGCCAACCGACCCACAGGCTGCGTTGTGGGCTGCTTCCCGAGCCGGTGCACGTGCCGGGCGCGGCTTTCGTTTTCAGGATCTGGTCGCCACGCTCGTTGTATTGCGTCTGTGGAGCGAGGGTGACGCGACAGCGGTCGTGACACCGGAAGGGTTTGACGACATTTCGGTGCAGTCGTCGAGCGGGTCATTCTTCATTCAGGTCAAGTCGCGACGCGAGAGCGCGGGCGATTTCGCCCCGACAGACCTGCGAAAAGACTTACGTTCCGTCGCGAAGGCCTGGGTGAAGCGCAAGGAAGCCGAACTCTCAGCCGAGACGATCCTCTTGCTTGAGCGCCCGGTCGCTCGAATCCCAGTCCCCGAGTGGGGGAGTGAGGCTGCACAACCTGCCTCGAGTGCCTCGAGTGAATTGGCCAAGGAACTGGATGCTCTCTCCTTCGACAACGACCAGGATTCGGCTGCCTTTGCGGCCTCAGCCTCAGTTGTAATTTGTCCTGATCCGCACGCGCAGGCGATCAGCATCGTTGCCGGGGCTCGTGATTTCCCGGATGGACTTGCGGAAATCATTGTGGCTGCCGTTTGCACCCAGGTGGGACAGGCTAGCGACTCGAACGCGGACCCGGATGTCGCGCGGCGCGCGGCCGTGGACATTGCAGGCATCGATGTCCTCATTGACCAGGTCCTTGCGACCGTTGACCTTGAGTTGCTCGATGAGGCAAAGTCGCTGGGGGTTTGCGAGGCAATCGACTGGAGATCGCCTGCTGATGACTCCGACATACGTCAGGGCGTGCATGTGGGGGCTCCCCATGTCGCTGCCGGATTACTCGTGCCCCGTTTTGAACTAACCCAGCAGGTGATCGAAGTCGCGGCGGCCCGCCGGTTGGCGGTCATCGCCGGGCCGAGCGGCAGTGGCAAGAGCGCACTCGCCTACGCATCCGCGCACGAAACTCGGAGTCTGTATCGCTGGCAGCATGTCCATTCGCTGACACCAACGGGGCGCACCGGGCGCGATGCCGTCGCACTTCTTTCCGCACGCATTGAGTCTTTGCGGCCGAGTGCGTATGCCCCTGTGGGAGTCCTCATCGATGACGCTGGGCGCCACGACCCAGATCTCCTCGATCGACTACTGAGACGGCTCGCGGATCTGTCGAACGTGATCACCGTTGTTTCGATTCGGGAGGAAGACCGCTTCCCTGTCCCGCTACTGTCGGCCATTGCCACGATAACGCCCATGCTTGACGACACCTTTGCAGAGCAACTCTGGCGCGACTACCGGACTGACAATCTCACCGAATGGGCCGGATGGCGGGAACCGGCCGAGCGAGCAGGCGGTCTCCTACTGGAGTACGTCACTCTGCTCACCGAAGGCGTGAATCTCGACACCGTCGTCAGCGCGCAAGTCGCCGCACGCGAAGCAGACCCGAGTCGACATCTTGAGCTTGAGATCCTCCGGATCGCATCGTGTGCCAACCAATATGGCGTCGCCGTCCCTGCACACGCGATCCAATCCGCTCTGGATGCCGATCGCGGCGCATTCATCGCCGCCAGCCGCCGCCTCATCGACGAGCACCTCATCGTTGAGGACTCGGGCAACCTCATACGACCGCTGCACGAAATCCGCTCCGCCGCACTCGCCCGGGCAGCTCACCCCTTCGGACAGCAGGAGACCCTCCAGCGCATTGTGCCTCTGGTGACCGGCGCCGAACTCGCCCGATTTCTCCGACGCACACTCGAGTCCGGGGCCGACCAGGCCGTAATGATCCAGGCCGCAACCGAGCGCATCACACGCGATCGCACCCTCCAGACGCTCATCGCAGTCGCATCCGCTTTCCGCGCCGATGGACTGCGACGGCGGGCCGACGACTGGAAGCTCATCCTCGATGAGTGTGACGTTGATGCTGGCAACGCTGTAACTGCGTTCACGATGTCCCGCACAAAGCCGCGCCCCGGCACAGAACAGCTCTTCAAACCCGAGATTGTGGCAGCCGTCGAGCGGCTCCGCAGCGTCCCGACCGATCCGGATCTGCAACCCCTATGGCAAATGATCGACACGACGCTGGTCGAAGAACTCACGACCGCCGCGGTCCCCGATGATGATGCAACTCAACTCCTTTTGCAGGCCATCACCGTACTTCGCGGTTTTGACGTCACAGCCCTGGAGTCCACGGCAGGTGCAATCGGCGCACGCCTGACTGTATGGCCGCTGCACGACGCGGCCGATATGACGGAGGCGTTGCGCCGCGCGGCACCCGAACTTGCGGAACGCGCTGTCATCACAGCCGGCGGCGAGCAGCTCCTCCTGCGCAGGATCGCGATAGAAACACCGTGGCTAGCATCGCTGGAACGCGTAGACGACGGGGTGGATGGCAGGTGGATCTTCGTCGACGAGGAGCTACAGCCGAACCAGAACGAGGCCGTCGTTGAGGTGTGCCGACTGGCCCTCGCTCTTGCGCCGACAGCGTTGATCGCCCGGGTAAGTGCCGTTGATGCCCTTGGGCGTTTGGTCAAGCTCGGCGACCACCCGCTCGTTGACAAAGCGATTCCGCGGGAGAATTTGCCCCATACCCTCGAAGTCTCCGACAACAGAGCCCAGGCTCGAGCGTTGTCTCGAAAGTACGGCGCGGGCACGCTGACGTCCAAGCTTGCGGCTGAGGCTAAAGCGCTCGGGGCACTCATCGACCTGCTTCCCGAGATCACCATCGCCCACCTAGGCGATCGGACTGTGCCTCAAACGATTGTCCGTCAGTTCGAATCGGTGAACGCGCTACTTTCCGAGATGGACTCCCCGGCAGACGAGGGCTACACGGACGAAGTGCCCGGCGCTCTCGGTGACTATCCCGTCGAGAGCGACGCCATCACTGTCGTGCGATCGATGCTCCAGTACGTCATTCCAAACCTTGCACGGGCAGATGTCGCCGAGCGGCGCCCCATCCTGACTGTCGGAACGCTCGACAGTCTCATCCCAAAGGTCGGCGCCTTGATCGAACTCGACCGATACCGCTACCTCCCCGACCCGCCCGATTGCGCTCAGCTACTCGACTGTCTCCGCCAATTGCGAATGGTCGCGTCCGCCAGCGCAGGATCGGACTTATCAACGCGCGTATCCATGCGGGCCGCTGCTGGGCGACACACGGGAACCGCTCGGATCGCAGCAGCAGCCACCGTTGCGACCGAGCGCTCTTTCGCAGCCCTGCAGAAAGAGGCCGAACGAATGCGACTTGCGCTCACAAGCGCGGGGTACGCGGTCGCTGTAGTGCCGAGCTCCTCCGACCACACGATGATGAGTTGGCCTCCAGGAGACCTAGTGATCACTGTGGAAGGAGAGAGCGTCCTCACCCATCTAAATGCTCTCGCGTCTCTCGCGGATGCTGCGAGAGCTGCTGTTGAACAGCCCGACCGGCGTGTATGGATTGGACTGCGCTCAGCCGATGGCTACTTGTCTGCCTCGATCTTCCAGGTTGCGCATCACGGGGTGCTCCCACTTGGCGATCGTGGAGCGCCTTCCGCATTCGCAGGCTCGACCGCTGCGACACCAATTTCTGATCCTTACGGGGCTTATCTTCAGCAAGCTCGTCGTCTCTCTTCGATCGCGGCGATCATTGCGATCCGCGGGAGCACTCTGATTCCCGACGAGGAAGGACGGGTGCTTGACGAATCGTGGGACCGTCTTGTCGGCCTCAAAACGCAACTCGATGAACTCACCTCCGCTCACGCTGGAACCGACTATGTGTCCGCGCTCAGCAACATTTTGACGGTCATCGGCTCGGCGATCACTGATGACCTGTCCACCGCAAAGGGCTCAGCGGAAGAAGGCCGATCTGGATGGGATGAGATCGCGAGCTTGCAAAGCCTGCTGCTGCTTGACACAGACCAAGCGGCAACACCAGGAACCGATGCTGCGGTCGTCTACGGCACGGCCGTTGTCATCGCGGACATCGAGGACGATTTTGAGGATGCTGATGATCGCATTGCACAAATGCAAGGGCACGGTTCGAATTCCTAAACGGGCAGGTCGTCCGTTATCGACTGACTGGTGACGCCTCGGAAGCTGTGTTATTGGCGTACCGCCGGACGGGGACCAAAAGGGGACCAGAATCATGCAATCCATGCAATCCATGACGCGGTCTGCATGATCTGAGCTGCGGAATCACGCGGTTTTTAGTGAAAGTCGTGCCGTTCGGACGCCTGGGGGTCAGGGGGTCGCAGGTTCAAATCCTGTCATCCCGACGGAAAAGCCCGGGGGGTCTGCTGAGGCTTTGGTTGAGTCCGGGGTTTATGCCGCTAGTGCGACGGTTTCTATCATTATGGTCTCGAATTCGATGGGGGTCAGTTTCCCGAGTCGGCGTTGCCGGCGTTTGCGGTGGTAGGTCCCTTCGATCCATTGCACGATCGCCAGCCGGAGCTGGTGGCGGGTGTTCCATCCGCCTCGGTCGAGGACGTTCTTCTGCAGCAGGCTGAAGAACGATTCCATGGCCGCGTTGTCCGAGCACGCGCCGATCCGGCCCATCGATCCGGTTAGCTTGTGACGCTTCAGCGCCTTGAGGAACTTACGTGATCGGAACTGGGCGAGTTCAACCGGTCGTTGCAACGCCATCGGTTTTGAGTGATTGTAACTGTTCGGCGAAGACCTCGGCAGGTGTCTTCCAGTCGAGGACTTTTCGGGGGCGGTTGTTCAGCGCGAGGGCGACGGCTTCGAGGTCTTCGGCCGACCACCGTGACAGGTCGGTGCCTTTCGGGAAGTACTGACGCAGCAGGCCGTTGGTGTTCTCGTTCGTGGGGCGCTGCCAGGGCGAGTGCGGGTCTGCGAAGAACACCTTGGTGCCGGTGTCGAGGGTGAACCGGGCGTGCTCGGACAGTTCCTTGCCTCGGTCCCAGGTGAGGGTTCGGCGCAGCTGTTCGGGCAGCTGCGCGATTGACGCCGCCAGCGCGGTGTTCATCGCGACGGCGCCGTAACCGCTGAGCGCGGGTCCGTTCTTCACGGCGGGGACGTGTCCCCACCCATCGAGCCGGGGCAGGTGCACCAGCAGCGTGGAACGGCTCTTGCGTTCCACGACGGTGCCGATCGCGGACCGGCCCGCTCCGATGATCAGATCGCCCTCCCAGTGCCCGGGAACCGCGCGGTCAGCGGCCTCCGCCGGCCGCTTGCTGAGGACGACATCGGCGGTGACGTGCCCCTGAGGCTTGTTCTGCGACCGTGCCCTCGGCTGGCGCAGTGCGCGGCCGGTGCGCAGGCATGCGACCAGCTCCCGTTTGAGTGCGCCACGCCCCTCGATGAACAGGGACTGGTAGATCGCTTCGTGGCTGATTCGCATGGACTCATCATCGGGGAAATCGATCTTCAGCCGGTGCGAGATCTGCTCCGGGCTCCACGCCGTGGCCCACCGCCGATCCTGCCGGTGCGGCTTGCCCCGGCCCTTCCACTCGGCCGTCTTCGGCCCCAACACCGGGGTGCCGTCCACGCGGCGGACGGTGCCGTCAAGACGCTCCTGGACATACTCGCGCAACCTGTCGTTGACGACGAGCTTGGCGACCTTCGGTCGTTTCGCGGCCTGCTGGGCCTTCCACTGAGCGACCGTGGCGCGGTACTCCTGCGTCCCGCCACGGGTGGCGGCATTGCGGCGCAGTTCGCGTGAGATCGTCCCGGGATCACGCCCCAGAGCACGAGCGATCTCACGAACACCCCCGTTCTTGGCTCGCAGGATCGCGATCTCCTCACGTTCCTCGAAGGTCAGGTAGCGGCCCGTCGGGGCGGCCAGACTGATCGGTGGCATGCCGCCAGCGTGGCGAAACCAGCGCGTGCCGACTGGTACCGACACGCCAACCGCCAACGACGCTTCCGCTGTCGTGACGCCCGTCGCGATGAACCGCCAGAACTGCCGCTGCACCACCCGCGATGGATCAGGCCGCCCGGGCGAACGCAGCGCTGGCCGCAGCGCCCGATCCGCACGCCACTGCCGACGCACACCCTCCGGGACATCGCTGGTCTTTCGACTCCAGTCCGCCGTTGCCATCGCTGAACACCTCCATGATCAAGGTGTTGCGACGATTGATTGAATCCGCCCTGACTTCCTCGGTCCGAATGCACGATCACGCCTTCGGGGCCACCACGGTGAGCGACTGCCATCTCCAGTGCGTTGACGGCGATCCGTGCCTTCATCCTCGAATCGATCGAGTAGCCGACGATCTTGTTGCTCCAGACATCCTTGATCGCACAGAGGTAGAGCTTGCCCTCGGCCGTCCAGTGCTCGGTGATGTCCGTCAGCCACAGCCGGTTCGGACCATCGGCGGTGAAGTCGCGTTGGACGAGGTCGTCATGCACGGGCGGGCCCGCTTTCTTGTACCGGCGTTTCCGGGTCGTGATCACCGAACGGATCCCCGCCACGTGGCACAGCCGCCACACCCGCCGCTCCGAGGCCGCATGGCCGGCATCAGCGAGGTCATCGGCCAGCACCCGGTACCCGCCCTCAGGGTCGTCCTCGTGCAGGTCGTGGAGCACGTTGATCAGGTGCGCGTCGTTCACGTCCCGCCTGCTCATGGGGGTCTTCAGCCACTTGTAGTACGCCTGCGCGGTAAAGCCGAGCACCCGGCACGCCACCGCGACCGGCACCCTGACAAGGGCACCGGCCGCGGCCATCTCACGGACGAGCGGGTAGATCATTTTGGGGAGCGGATATGCGCCTGCGACAGATACGCCGCCGCCCGCCGAAGCACCTCGTTCTCCATCTCCAACTCCCGGATCCGCCGCAACGCCACACTCATCTCCCGACGCTCGTCGGGATCAGTGGTTGGAGCGAACCCGTGGGAGCGGAACCGGTCATCTCTCACCCACGTCTGCAGCGCAGTCTTCGAGATACCCAGATCCCTGCACACCTTCTTCTGCGATGAGCCAGCAGCGACCAACGCGACAGCGTCCCGCTTGAACTCATCGGAATAGATCTTCGGCACGATTGCCATCCTTCCAGCAGACCCCCACCCGGGAATCATGCGATCAAGGACTCAACCAAACCTTCAGCAGACCCAGGGGACCAGAATCAGCCTCGCGCCCCCACACCCCGCACCACGCCGACGCAGCGTCGTTCTGACCTGTGTGGAGCTTCGGTCCCGGTTGCGTGCGGCAAGCCCTGGCGGGATCCCGACCCTGGTTGAAGCGAGCGAAGAGGATCTAACCAATCGGGTACGCGCCGGGCGTGGTCGCGCCGTCGCTGGTCAGTGTGCGGAGTTCTGACAGGAACTGTGACCAGCCGCGCTGCCCCTTCTGTGCGCCCGCCCCTGCGAGGTTGTCGCCAGCACGGTAGGCGCGACCGACCGAACCCGGGATGCGCACCGGCACACTGCGACGGGTGCGTCCTCCCATCACCTCGATGTAGGCATCGGCGAGCTGGCGGATGTCGAGGATGTCGGGGCCGACGATGTCTGTGACTCGGCCCGCGGGGGCACCGAGTGCGATCTGGGTCAGCCGGGCTGCCACGTCGTCGACATGCACCGGTTCGAAGCGCAGGCCACCGGGCGTCAGCAGGAAGGGAAGCTTGACGAGACCGCGGATAATCGGCAGCACGAATGAGTGCAGTTGCGCGGCGCGCAGCACTGTCCAGGGCACGCCCGACTCCATGAATGCGCGCTCCGCCATTGCCTTCGCGCGGAAATATCCGATGGGCATCGTGTCGGCGCCGACCACGGAGATCAGGATGAGGTGCCGTACGCCAGCGTCCTTCGCTGCGGTGGCAAGGTTCTTCGCCGCGATGTCGTCGCCCTTGGCTCCGCCCGCGAGGTGCAGCACGATGTCCACGCCGTGGAGCGCTTCGGCGAGTCCTCGTCCTGCGACCGTGTCGCCTTCGACATGCTGGATGCCGGGCTGGTCGTCGCCACGATGGCGGGAGAGGATTCGTACGTCGCGGCCTGCGTCGCGCAGCAGTGGCACGACGCGGCTGCCGATGGTTCCGGTGCCGCCGGTCACGAGAATGGGGGTGTTCATCGTTGTTCTCCGCTTTCTGTCACAACCGAGGGCGTTCCCTCGTCGAGATCATGACGATCGACATCGCGGAGATGTGACATGACTGATCGAAGGTTTCTTGCCCGGCGCTTCGACACCGAGCGTCCGCGGCTTCGCGCCATCGCCACGAAACTGCTCGGTTCCTCCGCCGATGCGGATGACGCGCTACAGGAGGCCTGGTTGCGACTGGACCGGTCAGGGGACGAGGCGATCGAGAATCTGCCGGCCTGGCTCACCACCGTCGTGTCTCGTGTCAGTCTCGATATGCTGCGTGCGCCGCGCCGGACGCGGGAGCACTCCTGGCAGGTGGAGCCCTGGAGGGATGAGCCCGTCTCGGCGAACCCGGATCCCGCGGAGCTCGTCGCCCAGAGCGATCAGGTGAGCGTCGCCCTGCTGATCCTCCTCGAGACGCTCAGCCCCGCCGAACGCATCGCCTTCGTGCTGCATGACGTCTTCGACCAGCCGTTCGACCAGATCGCAGCCGTGCTCGATCGCACCCCGGATGCCGCCCGCCAACTCGCTTCCCGTGCACGTCGACGTGTGCGTGGCGCCGCAGAGCCCGCCCGCCCGAGCAGCGAGCGCGGCAGGCGCATTGTCGAAGCGTGGCTGGCCGCCGCCCAGGACGGCAACATCGCAGCCCTCCTGTCGGTTCTCGATGACGGCGCCGTGTTGCACGCCGACTACGGCACGACGAAGCAAATCGTCGACGGTGCGCACGCCATCGCGGAGCAGGCAGTCCTGTCCGGTCGGCTCGCCGCGCACTCGACGCCCGTCCTCATCGACGGCAGGCCTGGCGTCGCGGCCGTCATGGGTTCGCGTGTGGTGTCGATCATGGCCTTCGACATCGAGGATGATCGCATCGTACGACTCCACGTCCTCGCCGATCCTGACCGCCTCGACGCACTCGGCGTGCAAGAGATTGTCGACATGGCACCATGAGCCTGATCGCGGCGATGAACGTCCCGTCAGAGATTGATCAAGAGATGGATCAGAATATGCCCGAGCACGTCGATCTCCACCGGGCCGTGACAACCGCTGATCACCGTATCCTCCGTGTTCGGCGGTTCCGCGGCCGCCATCGCCGGGGCCGCAGTTCAACTACAGTTGGGTTGCATGGGCATGCTGGCCTGATTATCGGGCCAGGCACCGCGCCGGCGCCCCAGCCAAGGTCGCGACCCGGAAACTCATTGAGGAGTCAGACGAGAGTCAATTCCAGAGACTGAGCTTGTGCGGATTCATCATCATGCGCACGTCAGTGACAACGTCGGCGGCGACGTCGAGGGTCACCACGCCGATGATGCGTCCTTCGTCCCAGAGGGCAAAGCCGAGACCGTCGGGCGTCTCCTGCTCGAGGACCGTGGCGTTCGGGTTCTTGTTGAGCGCGCCGAACAGGAAGCGCGCGACCTTGTCCGCCCCGAAGATCGGGTTGCGGGCCGCAGTGACGACTCCGCCGCCGTCGGATCGCAGCACGACGTCGGGATCGAGCACGGCGACCAGGCGGGTGATGTCGCCGGTTCGTGCCGCTGCGGCGAAAGCGCGCACGACCTCGTCGTGTTCTGCACGAGACACCCTGCTGCGGCGGGCTCGCTCTACGCGCCGTCGGGCTGAGGCCGCGAGCTGACGGGATGCCGCAGGCGTGCGGCCGACGATGTCGGCGATCTCGTCGAACGGCACGGCGAACACATCATGGAGGACGAATGCGACACGCTCGGCCGGTGTCATGGACTCGAGGACGACCAGTAGCGCAGTGCTCACCGACTCAAATGTGAGGAATCGCCTCACATCCGGGCTCGCTGTGCGGTCATGAAGGGTATGAACACAATGATCCTGTGCACCGAACGTTCGTCGCTGTGGGAACAGCTCGAGTCGAAAGCGTCGGCACGATGAAGATCGTCGTCGCGGGCGCGACCGGTGCTCTCGGCAGCTGCGTCATGGACGCGGTGCGTATCGCAGGGCACGAACCGGTGCCGATCAGTCGCAGCTCGGGTGTGGATCTGATGACCGGAGCGGGACTGGCCCCGGCCCTGGCCGGGGCAACGGCGGTCATCGATGCCTCTGCAACGAGTACCACCTCCACGAAGCAGTTCGTCGACTTCTTCGGCACCGTCACACGCAACCTCTTGGCCGCCGAACGCGCAGCCGAGGTACCGCATCATGTCGCCATCTCGATCATCGGCGCCGCGAAGGTCAACGCCAATTACTACGCGGGTAAGGCGGCCCAGGAACAGATCCTGCAGGCGGTGGGCGGCGGGTGGTCGCTGCTTCGGACCACGCAGTTCCACGACTTTGCGAAGCAGCTGGTCGGACACGGCAAAGTCGGTCCCTGGCAGGTGGTGCCGACCATGCGGTCGCAGCCGATCGCGGCGACCGAGGTCGCCACCGAGCTCGTGGCGATCGCGTGCGGCGAGCCTCGGGGCCTCGAGCCCGATCTCGCCGGTCCGCGCGAAGAGAACATGGCGGATCTGGTGCGGCGCTACCTCGCCGCGATCGGGAGATCTCGCCCGGTCATCCAAGTGCCGCTCCCGGGAGCCTGGGGGCGCAGTATGCGCGATGGCACGCTCCTTCCCGCGCGCGGCACGCGCCGTGCCCGGGTGACCTTTGATGAGTGGCTCACCACCCAGTCAGGGCCGACGTCATGACTGTCGTCATACGCATCGGGCTCGCCATCCTGTTCCTGGACGAGCTGGTGGTCGGCGCGTGGAACGCGATCTCGCCCGAGACCTTCTACCGGTATTTCCCCACGGTCGACCTGACCCCGCCGTTCAGCGAGCACTATGCTCGCGACTTCGGCGGAGCGAGCCTCGGCATCGCGCTTCTTCTCGGCATAGCGTTCTTCGTGCCGAAGGCGCACTTCGTGATCCCCGCGGCGCTGGCCTACTCCATCTTCTCCGTGCCGCACTTCTTCTTCCACCTCGCACACCTCGAGGGAACGACCGGCGGTGAGGCGATCGCGCTCACCGCCGCGAACGCCATCGTGGCATTGATCGGAGTTGCGGTCATCGTCCTGACGATCCTGCGGGACCGCCGTGCGCCCCGGCAGGAGGCAACGGAAGACGTCACGCACCCACACCGGCGGTGCGGGCAGTAACGTCGCGGTAGCTGCCGTCGCGGATGTCGTCGAGGAGCGAGCCGCCCACCGGCGTCCAGTCGAATGTGCTCCGGGCCTTGTCTCCGGCCAGCAAGCCGGGTGCGCCGAGCACGAGCGCGAGCGGGCCGAGAGTCGCGGACGCGCTCTCGCGGGGGAGCGAGACCGGTTGCGCCCCGGTCACTGTACTGACCGCTTGCGCGAGTTCGCGCATCGTGAAGGGGTGCTCGCCCTTGACGTTGTAGACGCCGGCAAGGGGATGTGCCAGGGCGGCGACGTAGAGATTCGCGAGGTCGTCGACATCGATGGCATCCCAGACGTGCGCACCCTCGTCGATATAGGGCGCCGCGCCCGTGGATGCGGCGCTGCTGATCAGACCGGTGACCAGTTTCGACCCGCCGCGGCCGTGCACGAGCGCGGCACGGAAGACGATGGGAGTGATGCCCTCGGCCGTGAGAAGAGCCCGTTCCCCTTCGCCCTTGACGGGCTGCGCGCTGCGCTCGGGCAGCTGCGCGTCTTCATGACGGTCCTGGCGCGGATCGATCCCGTAGACGAGCCCCGTGCTCGTGTACAGCACCGGCTTGGCGGTTTTCGACTCGCCTGCACCCGCGGCCAGGGCACGCACAGCGGCGAGCTCGGTCGCCGCGGCATCGTCGGTCATCGCGCCGTCGAACGCCGCGTGCACCACCGCCTCTGCGCGTGCTGCCGCAGCGCGAAGCACACCGGTATCGGCCAGCGACCCGCGCACCACGGTCGCACCCGCCGCGGTGAGCCGTTGCGCACCCGCGGTCGTGCGCGCGAGCGCGTCGACCTCGTGCCCCGCGGCGAGCAGGTGTTCCCGTAGCACCGAGCCCACGTATCCGGTGCCGCCCGTGAGAAAGACCTTCATCTCTCGTCCCTTCTGCACAGGCACTTTGCCTGTGCAGAATCGACGGTAAACTGTGACGCTAACGTCAAGGTCAAGTCGAGGGGTGCACGTCGTGAGAATCGGAGAGCTCAGCCGCGAGACGGGGGCGAGTCCCCGGGCGATCCGCTATTACGAACAGACCGGGCTGCTGCGGTCCGAGCGTCGACCGAACGGGTACCGCGAGTTCGACGACACCGCCGTTCAGACGGTGACCACGATCCGAACGCTCTTCGGTCTCGGTTTCCCCTCCGAACTTGTCTCGCGCGTCCTTCCGTGCACCGGCGACGCGGGCCCGATTGCGGGGGACTGCAGCGCGCTCATGCAGCGCGTCGCCGAGATCCGCGACGATATGGACGCCAAGGCGCGAAGTCTTGACGCCACCCGCGACCAGCTCACCCAATTCCTCGCGAACCAGCAATAGCCAGGCGCGACTATGCGACGAACTCGCGCAGCGCGTCCCAGAGCAGCTCGGGCGTTTCGAGCTGCGGCACGTGGCCGGTCCGCTCGAGCAGCGTGAAGCGGGCGCCGGGGATGGCGGCAGCGTAGGCACGGCCATAGTCAGGGTCTGCGATCCGGTCTGCCTCGCCCCAGACGACAAGTGCGGGCACATCGATCGACCCGAGCCGGTCGGCCAGCGCGGCATCCATCATCACGCCACCGTAGACGGCAAGCGCATCGCGGTTGCCGAGCACGATCTGCTGGGCCGCGGGCGGCAGTGTCGCAGGGTCGGGGATGACGGCCTTCGTGGGGTCGTTGTAGCTGCGTTGCGCGATCTGCGCGGGGGTGAGCGCGAAGAAATCGGCCACCGGATGCTGTGCGCTCTCGATGCCGACCGCGTCGACGAGCGCCACGCGGCTGACACGCGGGGAGTGGCGCAGGGCGAGCTCGGCGGCGATCCATCCGCCGAGCGAGTTGCCGATCACGGTGACCTCCTCAAGGTCGAGGGCATCCAGCAGTCCGGCATAGAGTCTGGCGAGGCCGGCGACGGTTGCCAGTGCGGTGGGACGCGGGGTGCCCCCGAATCCTGGATGCGTCGGGGTGATGACCCGCGCGCCGGCGCGGTCGGCGAGCAGCTCGGCGAATCCGGTGACGGATGCCGGGCCTGCGCCGCCGTGCAGAAGCAGTACGGCGCGTCCGCTGCCGCGGTCGTCGACCGTGACCGGGATCTCGCCGTCGGTCGTGGTGATGATGAGGGTGGAATTCGTCGTCATGTGGTGCTCTTTCTGGTGGTGGCCATCAGCACCGCGCTGATGGCTGAAGTGATGAGGATGACAGCGACCAGCAGCAAGGCCGTCGTGTGCAGAGCCGTCAGGGCGGGGTCGCCGGTGGCTGGGGCGTCACCCGGTGTCACCGTGAACACCGCGCCGATGACCGCGGCCCCGAGCGCGCCACCGATCTGACGCAGGGTGTTGTTCGCGACGCCGGCCATCCCCGATTGCTCCGGTGGCACCGCTCGCACCGCCAATGCGGCGGCGGTCGCGACGGTGAACCCGCACCCGATTCCGATCACGATGAGGCGCCCCGAGAGCCCGAACACCGATGTCACCTCCGCGAGGGTCAGCAGCGCGGCGCTTCCGGCAGCCGCTATCAGCAGCCCCCCGATCAGAAGGGCGGATGCCGGCACACGCGCGAGCAGCGGACCGGCGGCGATGCTGGCCGCCACGTTGCCGGCGAACAGGCAGCCGATCTGCAGGGCGATTCCTGACGGGTGCACGCCGCTGTGTGCGAGCGAGACGCTCACCACGAACACCAGGCCCACCATCGCGAAAAGAGCGACGGCGGCACAGAGCCCGGCGGCGCTGAAAGCGCCGGAGCGGAACAGCCGCGGGTCGATGATCGGCTGACGGCTGCGCAGCTCGATCGCGACGAACGCGGCGAGCAGCAGCACCGCGCCAGCCAGCGACACGAGGGCTCCGGCATCTACCCATCCGTGAGAACCGGCGCGGATCGCTCCGAACACGAGCAGCACGGTCCCCGCCACACCCGTGACAAGTCCGCCCAGGTGAAGCGGCGAGTGACTCGCAGAGCGGCTCTCGCGAGCGGCGACGAGTCCGAAGGCGATGGTGGCCAGGGCCAGGATGCCGGTGGGAACGAACAGCGCCGGCCAGCCGGCAACGGCAGTGGCCGCCCCTGTGATGAAGGGGCCGCCGCCGAGCCCGATGACATTGGCCGCGGCCCAGACACCGACCGCGCGGTCGCGGGCAGCAGGGGTCGAAGCGGTGACGACGATCAGCGGCAGTGTCGCCGACATCACCAGGCCTGCGCCGACGCCGCCGACGGCCTGTGCCAGCCAGAGCAGCGGGATGGCCGCCGAAGCCGGTCCGGTCGGCGCGGTCGCGAGCACGCCGGCGATCAGGCCGATCGCCGAGCAGGCGCTGGTGAGCACGAGCCCGAGCAGTGTCGTGCGACGGCGTCCGAAGCGGTCGCCGAGCCGTCCACCGGCGAGAACGGCTGCCACCAGCGCGACGGTGAAGGCGTCGGTGACCCATTGCAGGTCGGCGGTGCTCGCCTGGGCGTCGGCGCCGATCAGGCCGAGACCTCCGTTGACGGCCGAGAACGGCAGGTAGCTGACCAGCATTGCGATCCACGCGAAGGCGATGGTCGCCGAGCCGCTGCGCTGCCGTTCGGGGGTGGATGTCGCGCCAGCCGTAGCCGGCGGCGAGGTGGTTGTCTCTCCCATATCAGTAACCTTATATCAAGATATTGAGATAAACATCTTGTGTGATGGACTATCGTCACAGTATGGCGATGACGGTGCAGCAGCTCGGGCAGGCGGTGAAGCGCCTGCAGGTCAAGCACCATCGAGCCGGCAATGAGGCGTTGAAACCGCTGGGGATCTCGATCGTTCAGTGGGACGCCCTGCGTCACCTTCGCGCGCACCCCGGCGCCTCGCTGCACGACCTCGCCGTTCTGACATTCCAGACCGATCAGGCCTTCGGCACCCTCGCGACCCGGATGGAGGCGCGGGGACTGATTCGCCGCACGAGCGGGCCGGGCCGGGCGATTCGTCCCGAGCTCACCTCTGAGGGTGCACGAGTGCTCGAAGACGCCACGAAGGCGATGGATGCTGTTCTTCGCGCATCGTTCGAACCGCTGTCGGTGAGTGAGCGAGCGGTGTTCGCAGAGATGCTTGCCCGGTTGGTCGAACAAGCCCCCGGCGCGGGGATCTCCTCCTCACCGCGCCGCGCTGAATGAGGCGAGCGCGGCGGCCGCCTGCGTCTGATCCAGCAGCGTCACCACCCGCCCGGGTTCGGCTGAGGCAGAGGCTGCCACGGCAACCCGGCCGACAAGTTCCGAGGTGACCTGCGCGGGGTCTGGCGAGGCGACGAAGCGGGTCGCGACGGGGCCGAGCTCGAGCAGAAACGCCCGCTTGGCACCCTGCAGTTCTGCCACCAGAACCTGGTGCATCATCTGGAGTGCCGTCTGCTCCATGCTCACCAGGCCGCTTCCGGGTATCGGGACGTACGCCGACTCTCCGACGATGATCGAGTATGCGCCGACATCCGTCATGTGTGGCAAGCTCGCTCGCAGCACGGCCATGTGAGTGGTCGCAAGGTTCACGAAGGCGCTCTGCCAGTCGGTCTCGTCGATCTCCCAGAGCGGCTTGCCAGACCACCAGCCGCCGATGGTGGCCACGACATCGTCGATTCCACCGAGCCGTTCGAGCATCGTCGCGACCAGTGCGGCTGCGCCGGCGAAGCTCGTGTAATCGTGCTCGAAAAGGTGCAGATGTTTGGTGGCGGCAGCGCCCAGCAGACCGCGGAACTCGTCGGCCCGGCGCTGGCTGCGGGTGGGGACGATGACGTCTGCGCCGGCGGCGAGGAAGGCGCGCACTGCGCCTTCGCCGACGCCGCCGGTGCCGCCGGGAATGAGAACCCGGCGTCCGGGCAGCGGCGGGACTGAGGTGAGATCAGACATGAAGAGGGCTCCAGTTCAGGTGACCGCCAGGGTGGCGGTCGGGATACCGTTGGGGTAACCAACGTTGGGATGGCCAATGTATCACGTATCTGTTGGGTCGGCCAACGGTTAGTCTGGGGAGATGGTCGACACCGACGACGAGTTCCACACACCGGCGCGGCTGAGCGCCCTCACGAGCTGGCAGGCGCACAAGGTCTCCACCCTCGGAGCGCGGATGACCGCTCGCCACATGCCACTCACGGCGCGATCCGACTTCGCCGTGCTCGCCGCGCTGGAGGAGTTCGGGCCGCTCAGCCAGGCGCAGCTCTGCCGCAGACTCGGGATCGATCGCAATGACGTCAGTGGCATCATCGGTCGGCTCGAGGCCGACGCCCGCGTCGATCGCAAGCCCGATCCGGGCGATCGCCGTCGCAATCTCGTGACCCTCACGCCCTCGGGCGCACGATATCTCGATGAGATCCAGCACGATGCCGATCTGGCGCAGGACGAACTGCTCGTCGGCCTCGACGACCAGGAGCGCCGGCAACTGCATGCACTCCTGGCCAAGACGCTCGCGGCGCACAGACCAGAACCGGCGTAGTCGCGCCGACGAGCCGTCTCAGGTGCGCAAGTAGGCCAACACGGCCAAGACGCGGCGATGACCGCTGTCGCTGGTCGACAGGCCGAGCTTCGCGAAGATGTTGCCGATGTGTTTGCTCACGGCCGTCTCGCTGACGAACAGGCGCGCCGCGATAGTGGCATTGTCCAGGCCGGCCGCCATGAGCCCGAGCACTTCACGCTCGCGGGGAGTGAGTGACTGGATCGGGTCATCGGCACGGCGCCTGCTCAACAGCTGCGAGATGACCTCCGGATCCATCACGGTGCCGCCGTCGGCAACACGTCGGAGCGCGTCGGTGAATGCCGCCACCCGGCCGACGCGCTCTTTCAGCAGATAGCCCAGGCCTTCGGCACCCTCGGCCAGCAGCCGTCCGGCATAGCGGTCTTCGACATATGCCGACAGCACCAGCACGGGAAAGCCCGGTCGCCGCCGACGGGCCTCTTCGGCGGCGATCAACCCCTCGTTCGTGAAGGTCGGAGGCATCCGCACATCCAGCACCGCGGCATCCGCCTCATCCAGCAGCGCGAGAAAATCATCGCCGTTGTCCACGGTCGCCACGACGTCGAAGCCTTCGTTGCGCAGCAACAAGGCCATCCCCTCGCGCAGCAGCGCGTCGTCTTCGGCGATCACCACCCGCATGGCAACTCCACTCTCATGTTGGTGGGCCCACCCTGCGGACTTGTCAGCTGCAGCGTTCCTTCGAACGCCTCAGCACGGCGTCGGATGCCGGCGATGCCCCCGCCCGGGCGCTCGTGCGCGCCGCCGACACCGTCGTCCTCGACGACGATGCGCACACTCTCCACCATCGCAGACGTGTCCGACTCGACCGAGATCAAAGCCCGGGTCGCGCGGCTGTACTTGTTGAGGTTCGTGACGGCTTCGGCGACGACGAAGTAGGCCGCCGACTCCACGGCGGCAGGCACCCGGCGCAGGCTGGACGTGTCGAGGGAACAGGGCACCGCCGACCGACCGGCCACCGCGGCCAGTGCGCACTCCAGGCCCAGTTCGTCGAGGATGGGCGGATAGATGTCGTGCACCGCGGTGCGCAGGCCCGACAGCGCATCCATCGCCATCTCTTGCGCGCGCTGCAACTGCGGCAGCGCGTCGTCGGGATTCGTCTCGAGCGACCGCTCGGCGATCCCGAGCATCATGACGACGTTCACGAGGCGATTCTGGGCGCCGTCGTGAAGATCGCGCTCGATGCGCCGCAGCTCGGCTGATTGCGCGTCGAGCGCGGCAGCGCGGCTGGCAGTCAGCGCCGTGACCCGCGCGGCCAACCTCGCCTTGTGGCTCGGGGACAGAATTCTCGCCTGCGCCCGCCTCAACACGAACGCGACGCCGGGAATCACCCACCAGGCCAGCAGCGCATAGCCGATAGCAACGAGCGGCGACCAGGCGGCCGCACCCCACGACGTCACCGGAAACGGGCTCGATATCGGATCATCGGCGGGTGCCAGATACCAATACGCGGGCACGAGCAGAGCATTGACGGCGGCGAACGGCAGGGCGATCGACAGCAGGCTGGCCAGCGGCGCGATGGTGCCGTGGCCGAGCAGCCACACCAGGTCTCTGCCGGTCGAGCGTGAGAAGGCCAAACGCAGACGGTCGGCGAAGCTCGGCGACGGCGGAATCGGGCTGTACGCCGACTCGATGGGGACGCGCCGCGCGGTGCGCTCTCGTGCCAGGTCTGCCCACCGCCGCAACGGTACGACGACCACCGGAACGAGCAGCCATCCGCCCGAGAGCACAAGCAGCGGCGAGATCACGAGGCAGACGAACAGGAACAGGAACGAGCCCAAGCCCGCACCGAGCTCGACGGCAAGCCAGCGCAGCGCACGCCACCATCGCCGAACACTCGCGCCGCTCATGTCTTCAGTCTGTCGCAGTACGGCGGTGCGCGCGGTAGAGCTGGCTATACCTTGAACTGGGTGGGTGGCCGGATCGTGGCAGTGGATGCTGGTGCGTAGCGTCACTGACATGAGCATTCAGACATCCGCACGAACCGTCGACGCACCGCTGACCACGGCCGCGGCGGTGCGACTGGAAGCCGTCGTCAAGAAGTACGGCACGGGACCATCGGCCGTCACCGCCCTGCGCGGCATCGACCTCACACTGACACGTGGATCATTCACCGCGATCATGGGGCCGTCGGGGTCGGGCAAGAGCACGCTCCTGCACACCGCGGCCGGCCTTGACTCTCCGACGAGCGGCTCGGTCTGGATCGGTGACACCGACATCTCACGGATGCGGGCGGGAAGACTGGCGGTTTTCCGCCGCAAGCACGTCGGATTCGTCTTTCAGGCCTACAACCTGCTTCCTGCCTTGACGGTGGAGGAGAACGTCACCCTGCCGTTGCTTCTGGCAGGCACGAAGGCCGAGAAGAGCTGGCTTGACAGCCTGATCCGCGCGGTCGGCCTGCAGGAACTTCGTCAGCGGCGGCCGGCCGAGCTCTCGGGCGGTCAGCAGCAGCGGGTCGCCATCGCCCGGGCGCTCATCACGCGTCCCGATGCCGTCTTCGCCGACGAGCCCACCGGCGCCCTCGACTCGCGAACCGGCCGGCAGGTGCTGGAGCTGATGGTCCAGATGACCCGCGACCTGAACCAGACCGTGGTCATGGTGACCCACGATCCGGCGGTCGCCGCGCATGCCGAGCGCGTGATCTTTCTCGCCGACGGAGCTTTCGTCGGATATCAGGACGGTGCGACGACGCAGCAGATCGCCGATCGCATGGCGACGCTGGGGGAGAAATGAACACGCTCGTCAGGGCCGACATCCGCCAGAACAGGGGGACGCTGGTCGGTGTCTTCGTGGCGGTGCTCACGGCAACGATGCTCGCGACCGGGCTGGGCGTTCTGATCGAGTCGGGCGCGCACGGCGGGGTCGACCCCGAACGCTACACCGCCGCCGATGTCATCGTCGGGGGACGTCAGTCATTCGCCACGCCAGAGGACTCGACGTACGCGCTTCCCGAGCGCGTCCCGTTGCCCGCCGACGCCCTCACCGCCGTCCGTGCTCTTCCGGATGCGGCGAACATCGTCGCCGACACGACGGTTCCGCTGAGCTGGAATGGTTCGCCGATCGAGGCGCACGGCTGGAGTTCGGCCGCGCTCACGCCGTATCACGTCACCAGCGGGCACGCCCCGAGTGCGCCCGACGAGGTCGTGGTGGATGCGAACCTCGCGTCGCGCACCAAGATCGGTGCCACCGTCACGCTCGCACACGGTGGCATCGACGCCACGTACCACGTGGTCGGCGTCGTCGCGGCCGGCGGAAACACACAGCCTGTGCGCGCCGAACACGTGTTCCTCACCGATGACGCCGCCGCCGCTCTCACACCGCACAGCGATGCGGCCCGGGTGATCGGCGTGTTCGCACGATCGGGTGTCTCGCCGAAACAGCTGGCCGACGAGATCCGCGCGCAGGTACCCGATGTCGTCGCCTACACGGGAACCGATCGTGGCGCGGCTGAGTTCCTCGACGCGGGGAGCGCACGAGGCGCCCTCGTGGCGATCGGCTCGTCGTTCGCCGGCACGGCCATTCTGATTGCGCTGTTCGTGGTCGCCGGCACGCTCTCACTGTCCATCCAACGACGCCGGCGCGACTTCGCGATGATGCGCGCCATCGGGTCCACACCGCTGCAGATCCACCGGCTCATCGCTCAAGAGGTGCTCGTCGTCGCCGGTGTGGCCGCCCTCATCGGCGCGATTCCCGGATACCTCCTCGCGGCGGCGATGCGCTTCGGGTTCGCTCAGGCGGGTGTGATCCCCGCAGACTTCGCTCTCACGTTCAGCCCGCTGCCCGCGCTCATCGCGATCGCGGTGATGGTCGCGACATCCCAGATCGCCGCTGCCGTGGCCGCCCGGCGTCCCGCGCGCATCAGTCCGACCGAGGCGCTGCGCGAGGCATCCACGACGCCGTCCCGCGTGGGCCTCGGACGCACCATCACCGGCGCGGTGCTGGGCATCATCGGTGTGCTCGCCAGCACCATTCCCCTCTTCGTGCCGGGCACGATAGCGGTGGCCGGGCCGGTCGCGGCCGCTCTTCTTCTCATCGTCGCCGTCGGCTTGCTCGGTCCTCGCCTCGTCCAGGCAGCCCTCGCGGTGTTCGGCGGCCCGCTGCGGCATGTGGGATCGTCTTCCGCATTCCTCGCGGTTGCCAACGCACGCAGTAACTCGCGTCGACTGGCCGCAGCCATCGTCCCGCTTGCGCTCGGCATCGGCCTGGGCCTGGTGCAGGTCGGCACGCAATCGATCATCGCGGCCGAGGCCACCACGCAGTCGCACGCCGGCGTGAGCGCCGACCTGCTGGTGACCGGCACCGGCTCCGGGCTCTCTGATGCGGCTGTGGCATCCATCGCCGATACCTCGGGCGTGCGCGCGGCGAACCCCGTCGCTCTCAGCCAGATCATCTTCAGCTTCGTTCAACTCGGCGATCCGACCTCCGAGCAGTACCCGGTGCAGGGCATCGACCCGGACCGCACGGCATCGACGATGGACCTGGGCGTGGTGGCAGGTTCGCTGACGTCACTGTCCGGCGAGCAGACCGTGGCGCTGAGCACGGATGCCGCGCAGGCGGCGGGCGTCGCGGTGGGTGGCACCGTCCGCGGACACCTCGGTGACGGGGCAGAGATCACCGCGAAGGTGGTCGCCGTCTACACCCGCGGACTGGGCTTCGGCGACGTGACGATGAGCAACAGGGCGCTGCTCGCCCACACGACGAACGGCCTGAGCGATTATGTGCTCGTCAGCGCGCAGCCGGGGCAGCAGGCACAGGTGCACACAGCCCTGGATGCCGCCGGATTCACGGTCGCGAACCGCAGCCAACTGCGTGCCGCCGGCGACACCGCACGTGCGGGCGACTCGCTCGTCAACCTGATAGCGCTCGCCGTCATCCTCGGCTACATCGCCATCGCCGTGGTGAACACACTGGTGATGGCGACGGGGGAGCGCCGGCGCGAGTTCGCTCTGCTGCAGTTGATCGGATCGACGCGCCGGCAGGTGCGGGCCATGATGCGCACCGAGTCGGTGATAGTCGTGGTCATCGCCGCCGTGCTCGGGATGCTGGTGGCCGGGCCGCCGCTGATCGGCATCAGCTTCGGCGTGTCGGGCCAGCCGGTGCCGAACCTCTCGCCGATCGAGGGCGTGGCCATCGTCGGGTCGATGGTGGTGATCGGTCTCATCTCGCTTGCGGTGGCGACGCGGTCCGCGATGCGAAGCGCGCCGATCGCCGAGATCGGCTCGCGCGAGTAGCACGCGCGGTCCCTGCTCGACGAACCGCTGGTCCGGCGTACTACTCCGGCAGGTGCACGACCTGGCCCGCATACGCGAACCCGCCACCGAAGCCGAAAAGCAGGGCGCGGCCGCCGCGGGGGAGTTCGCCGCGGTGCCAGGCCTTCGACAGCCCGAGTGGCACGGATGCGGCCGAGGTGTTGCCCGACACCTCGATGTCATGGATCACGATCTGGCGGTCGGTGACACCCAGCCCCTTGCACAGCGGCTCGATGATGCGCAGATTCGCCTGATGGAAGGCCAGCACGTCGATGTCCTCCAGCGTGACGCCGGCGGTGTCCAGGATCCGATTCGCGACGCCGACGGCATCTTTCAACGCCCATCGCATGATCTGCCGTCCGTCCTGCGAGAAGCGCTGGGGGTCACCGGTCACACGCACCGCATCGGTGAGTCCGGGAACGGTGCCCCACACGACGGGGGAGATGCGTGCCACCGGAGCACTCGACACGACGACAGCGCCGGCCCCGTCGGCCGTGAGCACGCAGGTGCTGCGGTCGGTCCAGTCGGTGATGGTGCTCAGCGCCTCCGACCCGATCACCAGCGCAGTGGTGGCCGTGCCGAGCCGGATGGACTGATCGGCGAGCCCGAGCGCGTACTCGAACCCCGAGCATGCTGTGTTGACGTCGATCGCCGCGGCACCGTCCAGCCCCAGCTCGGCGACCACGCGTCCGGCGGTGTTCGGGCTGCGATCGACAGCCGTCGTGGAGGCGAGCACGACAAGGTCCACCTGCGTCACGCCCGCGTCATCCATCGCCGCGCGTGCGGCGGCGACCGCCATCGACGAGACGCTGTCGTCGGGACCGATGATGTGTCGCTCACGGATGCCGGTGCGCGAACGGATCCACTCGTCGCTGGTCTCGACCATCGTCGCCAACTCGTCGTTGGTCAGCACGCGTTCGGGCTGAAAGTGGCCGAATCCGACCAGGCGAGACCCGCGAAGCTCGAGATCACTCATGTGCCATACGCTACTGCCCGCGACATCGGCGGCGGGGCATACGACCCAAGCGCGAGTTGCGGCCAGCCGTGAAGATCGTCGGACAGCTGCCGATCGTGCGTGGAGAGGACGACGGCGGCCTGGGTCACCTGCAGCGCATCGGTGAGCTCGTCGACGAGCGCGACAGACAGATGGTTGGTCGGCTCATCGAGAAGCAGCACCTGCGGGCGCGCCGCCAGGACCAGCGCCAGATCGAGCCGTCGGCGCTGGCCCATCGACAGCTCGCCGATCCGCTTGCCCGCTTCGCGCGGGCCGAGCAGTCCCAGAGACGACAGGCTGATCGTCTGCCCGGAAGTGAGGGTGCCGGATGCCGCGAGCCGGTCGAGCCGCGCAGCGAAGACGTCGCTCGCGCGAGAGTCGAGGGGAAGAGACGATTCCTGACGAAGGAACGCGATCCGGGTTCCGCTCGCACGATGCACCACACCCGTGGCGGGGGTCAGATCGCCGGCAAGCACAGCGAGCAGCGTCGACTTGCCCGTGCCGTTCGGGCCCGTCACCAGCAGGCGGGAGCGGCCCGTCACGGCGACCGAGACCGGACGGGCCAGACGGTTCTCGAACGTCACGCTCTCCGCGGTGAGCAGGTTTGCTCCCGCACGAGAGGTCAGATCGGGAAACCCCAGTGGCCGCGGTGGCTCGGGCATCGTCAGCTCGTGGGCGTCGAGGGCGGCCTGCCGGCGATGCACGCTCTGCACCAGGGCGCCGGCGCGGGTCGCCCGCTGATGCTTTCCGGTCCCCTTGGGCGGGCGCCATCCACTGACCAGGCGATTCTGCGCGGCGCTGAGGTCGTCGTGCAGCCGCGCCCGCTCCGCCTGCTGCTGCGCGTACTCTTGCTCCCACCGCTCGCGCTCGGCGCGACGGCCCTGCAGGTACCCCTCGTACCCGCCGCCGTACACGCGCGGGCGACCATCGGGTGTCGCGTCGAGATCGATCGTCGTCGTGGCGATCGCACGCAGCAGGGCGCGGTCGTGACTGACGATCACGACGCCGCCGGAGCGCTCTGCCACGCGTGAGGTGAGGAAGTCGAGTCCCGCGCGGTCGAGGTGGTTCGTCGGCTCGTCCAGCAGCAGAAAGTCGGCGTCGCCGCCCAGCAGGCACGCCAGCCGCACCCGGTAGCGCTGCCCGACCGACAGCTCGGCGAGGCGACGCGACCAATCGGGCTCGGCATCCAGCGCCTCGAGCGCGACACGCACGCGCCGTTCGGCGTCCCAGGCGTCGAGTGTCTCGGCACGCTCGAGGGCTGCGGCATAGCGCTCTGCCGCGGCGGCATCGCCCTTCGCGAGTGCGCAGGCCGCGGCATCCAGGTGCGCCAGCGCCGCGAGAGCGTCGGCGATGGCGTCGGCGACCGCCTCGCCGACGGTGCGTTCGTCGGCGGTGGTCATCTCCTGCTCGGCGATCTCGAGGGTGCCGATGCGCGTGACCGAGCCCTCATCGGGCGTGAGCGTTCCGGCGAGCACATGCAGCAGGGTGGACTTGCCGCGGCCGTTCTCGCCGACGACGGCGATGCGCGACGACGGCGTGACGACGAGGTCGACGCCGGTGAGCACGGGGGTGGTGCCACGGGTGACGCCGACGTTCGATGCGACGAGCTGGGCACGCGAGCGCGCGGGAAGAACAGGTGGGGTGAGCACAGGAATCCTCGGGTGACGGCGTGCCGATCAGACGGCACACGAGAGCGGTGACCACAGGGGCCATGTCGACATGACCGCCGCCGCATCGGAGCAGGCTCAACGAGCGGGGAAGGCCCAGATCACCGTCACAGGAAGAACAAATGCATGGGGCAATTCTACCAAGGGTGATCCCGAGTCATTCCTGGGTGCGATCCCGGCGGCCGCTCCCGCACGCCGCGTTCGGCGGGCGCGCCGACCACGACGACCTGCCCCTGGCCCCGTGGCGAGGATGAGCGGGCTACCATGCCGCACATGGATCGTTCGGTCGACGGCGTCGACATCCACTGGGCCGAGCTCGGCGCCGGCGTGCCGCTGGTTGCGCTGCACGGCGCGAGCTTCCGTGGCGCGATGGCGCTCGCCGATCTCCACGCCCGGGCGATGCCGACGTGAGCGGCGACCGACCCGTGCCCTTCGATGCCGACGAGCTCGACGCGCTGCGCCCCGCTCTGCTCGCCTTCTGCTATCAGATGCTCGGCTCTCCGTTCGATGCAGAAGACGCCGTGCAGGATGTCTTCGAGCGTGCGCTGCGGGCCCGGTCGAGGTTCGACAGCGCACGCGCGAGCCTGTCGACGTGGTGCCACCGGATAGCCCGCAACGTCTGCATCGACCGTCTGCGCGCCGCGCCGCGGCGCCCGCTGCCTCGCGATCTGAGTGAGCCGGGCATCGAGATCGGCGCGCCGCTGGTGCCCGCCCTTGACGTGCCGTGGCTCATGCCGGCACCCGGACGCTGGTTCGAACCCGCCGAGCCGGAACGCACCGCGACGCGGCGCCACGACGTGCGCCTGGCCGTCACCGCGATGCTGCAGAGGCTCCCGCCGCGCCAGCGCGGCGTGCTCGTGCTGCGCGATGTGCTGGGGTATTCCGCGGCTGAGACCGCACAGATCCTCGAGCTGACGCCCGCCGCCGTCAACTCGTCCCTGCAGCGCGCGCGGGCGGCGACCCGGGCCGCGGCACCGGGCCGCGGCATCCCGTCGCGCAGCATCGTCGAGCGCTATGCCCTCGCCATTGAGAGGGCGGATGCCGCCGCCCTGGCAGCCCTCGTCGCCGAAGACGTCGTGCTCGAGATGCCGCCGGTCCCGGCCTGGTCACGGGGCCGCGACGAGTATGCGGCGTTCATGCGCCACCTCTTCGAATGGCGCGGCACCGGGTGGCGCACTCGCCTCACGACAGCCACCGGCCAGCCGGCGATGCTCTTGTATCGCGTGACGGCAGACGGCGACGTGCCGCACACCCTTCAGCTGTTCGTAGGCACCGACCACGCCATCGACCACGTGCTCGTCTACCAGGACGCCCGGCTGTTCGCGCTCTTCGAAGATCACGAGCGATGAATCCTTCGGCCGCCGTTCGTATGAACAGGTGACGCATCCCTGCGAAACGAAGGAGCACACCTCATGGGCCGAGTCATCGTCATCCAGTTCATCAGCATCGACGGCGTGGTCGAAGACCCCGACGGCAGCGACGGCGCCGCTTTCGGTGGCTGGGCCATGCGCCACGGCCCGCAGGGGATCGCCGGCGACAAGTTCCGGCTCGGCCCGATCCTGACCGAGGGGACCCTGCTGTTCGGACGCCGCACATGGGACCACTTCCGCACGCTGTGGCCGGCACGCACCGACGACTTCTCGCAGGCGATGAACGCCGCCCGCAAGGTCGTCGCCACGCACCGGCCGATCGACCAGGAGCAGTGGACGAACTCCCACGCGATCGCGCGCCCGCTGGCCGCGTGGGTGGACGAGAACGACGCCGACATCGTCGTGATCGGCAGTGGCAGCGTCGTACGGCAGCTGGCCGAGGCCGACCTCGTCGACGAATACCGGCTGCTCACCTTTCCCGATGTGCTCGGCGACGGACGGCGGCTGTTCACCCGCCCCCGGCGGCTCGAGCTCGTCAGCGCCGAGCAGGTCGGCCCGGCGACGCTGTCGGTATACCTCACCCGGTTCTCCCGCACGGCCGCGAGCTCGAGGCAGTAAGGCGAGCTCGCCACGTGGCCGAGGCGGGACCTGTCGCACGCCAAGATGGAGTCATGACCCTTCGCGAGCTTCCCCGTGCCTCAGCCCTCGTCGTCATCGACATGCAGCAGGGATTCACCGACCCCTCGTGGGGCGAGCCGGCCGACCTCGACGGCTGCCGCGCGCACGTGAACGACCTCGTCGCAGCGTTCACGAACGCCGGCCTGCCGATCGTCATCGTGCGGCACGACAGCGACAAGCCCTCGTCGCCGTTGCGCCGGGATGCCCCAGGCAACGCCTTCTTCGACGACATCGCCGCCGTCGACCCGGCGGTGCTGATCACGAAGTCGGTGAACTCCGCTTTTCTGGGTGACCCTGATCTCGATGACTGGTTGCGCAGCCGTGGCATCGACACACTCGTGGTGTGCGGCATCCAGACCAATATGTGCGTGGAGACGACAGCCCGTATGGGCGGAAATCTGGGCTACCGCGTCGTTGTGCCGCTTGACGCCACCACGACCTTCCCCCTCGCGGGTGCCGGCCGCGCCGCTGATGCCGAGACGCTCATCACGGCGACGGCGATCAACCTCGCCGGCGGCGGGTTCGCCGAGGTGGTCACCACGGCAGAGGTGGCCGGCGCCCTGTGAACGCGCGGAACGCCGTGCCTGACCCGTGGACCGATCTGCCCACCGGCGTCGACGTGCGACTGGTGGTCTGCGACATGGACGGAACGTTGTTGGATGCCGCCGGTGAGATCCCCGCGGATTTCTGGCCGCTGCTCACCCAGATGCACGAGCGCGGAATCGCCTTCGCCCCCGCCAGTGGGCGCCAATACGCCACCCTCGCCGAGATGTTCCCGGGCGCCGACACGTACATCGCCGAGAACGGCACGATCGTCGTGCACGAGGGCCGTGTCGTCTCGACCACCGACATCGACCGCCCCACTGTCGACAGCGTCATCGATGCGGTGCGGAATGCCAGCGGTCACGACCTGGGCCTTGTGGTGTGTGGGCGAGACAGCGCATACATCGAACGCGTCGATGGCCCGTTCCGCGAACAGGTCGACAAGTATTACGTCGCGCTGACCACGCTCGATGATCTGCACACCGTCGACGATGAAGTGCTCAAGCTCGCCGTCTACACGTTCGATGATGCGGCATCCGTCGCCCCCGACGTCTTCGCGCCGTTCGAGGCGGCGCACCAAGTCGTCGTGTCGAACACCCACTGGATCGATGTCATGAGCCAGGACGCGAACAAGGGCCACGCCGTGCGGGCCATGCAGCAGGCGTTCGGCATCTCGCCGGCGCAGACCGCGGTGTTCGGCGACTACCTCAACGACCTCGAGATGCTGGGTGCGGGCGAACTCTCGTTCGCCATGGACAACGCGCACTCCGACATCCGCGCCGCGGCGCGCTATCTGGCCCCCTCGAACGCCGAAGGCGGCGTGCTCACCGTACTGCGCCACCTGCTCGACGACCGGTGAGCTTGCTCTCACCACGTCCGAGGCCGAGCATGGAAGCATGAGCAGCACGCGGCGCGCGGCATGGGCGGCTGCGACCGTCGTCGTCCTCCTGCTGGCGGGCGGGGCCGTCTGGGCCCTCCACACGACGCAGACGCCGCCGTCGAGCGCGCCGACTCCAACCGCCATCCCGTCGCTCAGCGCCTCGCCCAGCACCACTGCCACGCACACTCCGACGCCCACCCCGAGCTACGACCTCGGCGCGCTGCCGAAGGTCGACGTTTTCGCCGTCATCCCGGCGCTTCCGGTCGATGATGATCCGTACGGCGCGTTCAGCGGAGAGGTCGTCCGCCCGGTCGGCGACGCAGCGCCGGTGTTCGCCGATCCTGGCGGTGAGCCTGTCGCGGTTCTGCCGCGTGATGACCCGTACGACGGCACGACGGTGCCGGTGATCGAGCATCGTGCAGGCTGGGTGAAGGTTCTTCTGCCCGGGCGCGCCCACACTCCGTCACAGGGCGACGCAGCGCAACTGACGGGATGGCTGCGCACGGGTGACGTCGTCGCTCGCGACCTCGACGTGCAGATTCAGGTCGACATCTCGAAGCATCGCATCCAGATCGTACGCAACGGCATCATCGAGCGGGTGACCGGTGATTTCGCCTGGGGCCGTTCCGAGACGCCGACACCGCACGGTCGCGCCTTCGTGATGATGGTGCGCACGGCGCCGAGCCTGGCCTACACACGCGGCCACCCGGTCGTGTACCTGTCGGTGCAGTCGCCGACGCTCGATGGGTTTGGGGGAGCGGATGTCGCGGTCACGGCATTCCACTATCACGACGCGCATTCCGGAGCGATCTCGAATGGCTGCATCCGTGTCGGTGCCGCGGCGATCACTGCGCTCGCCGCCCTTCCGGTGGGAACACCGGTGACCGTCCACCCGTGAGGGGGACGGCCACCGGACACGGCTACTCGAGTTCCGCGCCGCGTCGCTCGGGAAGCAGGAACATCGCGGCGAACTGGATCACGTAGATCGCCGGCAGGAGCGCGAGGGCGAACGGGAATCCATACGAGCCGGCCAGCAGTGCGATGATCACCGGGGCGAAGCCGCCCAGAGCGCGACCGATGTTGAACAACACGTTCTGCGCGGTCGCACGCGCCTCGGTGGGATAGAGCTCGGCCATCAGGGCCCCGTGGCCCCCGAGCATGCCGTTGGCGAAGGCACCCATGACGAAGCCGCCGAGCAGAAGAGCCGTCGGGTCGGCGAGCTGGCTGTAGACGAGGATCGACACGATGGCGCCGACCTGGAAGATCCAGAAGGCCTTGCGGCGGCCGAGACGGTCAGCGAGCTGACCGAAGACGACAATGCCGGTGAGCATACCGATGACAGTCACAGCGGTCCACAGCGATCCGCGCGTCACACCCAGCCCGAGTTTGTCGGAGAGGTAGCTCGGCAACCAGGTGATGATCCCGAAGTAGCCGAAGTTCTGCACGGTGGTCAAAATGATCATGGCGAAAGTGATGCGTGTGGTGGTCCTATCACGGAACAGCAGCTTGATCGAGGCCCAATGCGAGATCGCCGGAGTCTGGCCGGCCGCCTGCTTCTCGGCGAACTTGGGTGGCTCGTGCAGCCGCCGGCGGACCACCATCGCGAAGATGGCGGGCGCGATTCCGATGACAAAAAGACCACGCCAGCCCCAGAGGGCGATCACCGGCGCCGAGACGAGCGCTGCAGCGAAGACGCCGAGTTGAAAGCCGACTCCGACCCATGATGTCGCCCGTGCGCGGGCTCGGGCCGGCACAGCCTCTGCCGCCAGAGTCATGCCGATTCCGAACTCACCGCCGATACCGACACCGGCGAGGAACCGATAGGCGGCAAGGTCCCAGAAACCCTGTGCAAGCGAACTCAGTCCGGTGAACACCGCGAAGATCAGCACAGTCCAGCTCAGGACCTTGACGCGACCATAACGGTCGGCGAGCATGCCGAACACGATTCCACCGACCACCGCTCCGAAGAGAGTGATAGTGGCCAATGAACCTGCCTGGGCATCGCTCAATGAGAACGAGGCGATGATGCCGCTCAGCGCGAAGCTGAGGATGAGCAGATCGAAGCCGTCGAGACCGTAGCCGAGCGCGGCCGCAAAGATCGCTTTGCGGGTGTACGAACGTTCGGCGCGATCTTCGGACGATACCTCCGGAATGGTTGTTGCCATCAGCGACTCCTTCGTCGGTTTCCTGGTGAGGGGGATTTTCGTGGTGTGGAAATGATGATTTCGTACTGGAAACCACGAGTATCCCGAACGGGAAGAATTGTGTCAAGTGTATGCGAAGGGAGTTGACGCCAATCGATCGGTGATCTACCGTTGATCGTCTCGTGGAAGTAGAAATTTCACGACACGAAATTCTTGCGAGGAGGCAACCTTCGATGAGCACGACTGTACGAGCGGTGACCACCGCAACCCGGTTGCCTGTCCAGATCGGCTCGCTTCGGCTCGAGAACCCCGTCATGCCGGCCTCTGGGTGCTTCGGGCCGGAGCTCGCACGATTGGGATCGCTTGCGGGCATCGGTGCAACGGTGACGAAGACCGTCTTCCTCGACGAGCGCGGGGGCAATTCTCCGAACCGAATCACCGAGGGCCCTTCCGGGATGTTCAACAGCGTGGGGATCCCCAGCACGGGCCCGCGTGGGTACCTGGAGACCCTCCATCCCAGATACCGCGAGATCGGAGTTCCCGTGATCACGAGCGTCGGGGCACACACGACTGCGGGATATGCCCACGTGCTTGAGATGCTGGGAGACGCCGCCGACGCGTACGAGCTGAATGTGTCGTGCCCGAACCTCGATAAGCACGGAGTGGAGATCGGTGCGGATCCGGTCGCGATCGAAGAAGCCGTCGCACTCGCGTGCGTGGCCACCGACCGGCCGCTGATCGTCAAGCTCTCGCCCCTGGTGTCGTCGATCGGAGATTGTGCTCGGGCGGCGCAGAACGGCGGTGCCGCCGCCGTGTGTGTATCGAACAGCGTCCCGGTGCTGCCGGTTGATCCGAGGTCGATGAATCCTGCCCTCGGAAACATGATCGGCGGGCTGAGCGGGCCACGGATCCGACCGATCATCCTGCGCTTGGTCTGGCTCGTCAGTCAGGCGATCCAGATCCCGGTCATCGGGTGTGGAGGAATCGAGTCGGCTTCCGACGCCCTCGAATACATAAGTGTCGGCGCGAGTGCCGTGCAGGTGGGCACCGCCGGCTTCAGCCATCCGCGCGCTCTCGCGCGCATTGCCGCAGACCTTGTCCGACTGGCCGACGAACACGGCACGACATCGCTTCGTGAGGTCGTGGCCCAGCTGCAAAGGAGCACGAAATGAGCACATCGGTGCACACAGTTGCCGAATCGAGCGCGGCGAGCGACCTGCTCGGCGCCGTCGACGAGCGCTATATCGCTCAGCAGATCGATGCATTCGCGGCTCTCACAGCGTCGACGGTGGGCGTGACGCGCCTCGCGTATTCACCACTAGAGCGTCGCGCCCATGAGCACTTCGCGGCCCAGATGCGCTCCTTCGGGCTGGTGGTATCCACGGACGCTGCCGGCAACACGATCGCGGAGTTGCCGGGCACCGAGCCGCACGCTGCGGTCATCGGCACGGGTTCTCACCTGGACAGTGTTCCATCGGGTGGACGCTTCGACGGCGTCGCGGGCGTCGTCGCTGCGATGGCGGTCGCCAAAGCCGCCGGCGAACGACACTTCGCGCCGCGCCGCGCCTGGCGCTTCGTCGCCTTCGCCGGTGAGGAGGGCGCAAGGTTCGGGCAGGCATGCAATGGCAGCCGGATCATCGCGGGCTCGACGGCGACCGACGACCTCGGCGAGCTTGTCGATGCCGACGGCATCTCGTTGCGCGAGGCGATGGAATCGGTCGGAATCGATCCGTCGCGCATCGCCGAGGCCCGCTGGTCGCCGGAAGACTGGGCAGCCTTCGTCGAGCTGCACATCGAACAAGGAGGGCTGCTCGCCGAACGCTCGCTCGATGTCGGCGTCGTCACTCGGATATCGGGAAGCACCCGGCTGCGTGTGCGCATCGAAGGCGTCGCGTCACACTCGGGTGCGACTCCGATGCATCTGCGGCACGACGCGCTCGTCACCGCTGCGGCCTGCATTCTGGCCGGTGACGCGACAGCCCGCGATGTCGAGCACGATGGCACCCGGGTCACGGTCGGCACGCTTGAGGTCGAGCCCGGCTCGATCACGACGATTCCCGGTGAGGTCCAGTTCACTGTCGACATCCGCGACATCGACGGGGCGCGGCAGCGGCAGACTGCGCGTCTCCTCGCCGACCGTTTCGCGCACATTGCGGCAGCGGACGGAACCACGGTCGTCGTGGAGACGATGGCAGACATCGATCCCGAGGCATTGTCCGAGGCAGTCGCATCCGTCATCGCGACCAGCGCCGACGCGGTCGGTGCGCGCAGTTGCGAACTGCCGAGCGGTGCGAGCCACGACAGCCAGCAGATTGGCCGGGTGACCGCCGCTGGAATGATTTTCGTCCCCAGCCGCGGGGGACTCAGCCATGTTCCTGAGGAGTTCACTGCAACGCACGAGATTGCCACCGGCGTGCGAGTGCTTCTCGAGACGATGACCAGACTGGATGTCAGCCGATGAGCGTCATTGAGGTGCCCGCGCGTGAGGTCGTTCGGCCGCTGCCCGCCGGGCCCCAGCCCGACCCTGTGGCCGATATCGCCCGCGTAGTGCGGCATGAACCGCTGGGTGCGGGCAATCACCGCCTCGTGCTGCACTCCGCACGCATAGCGGCAACGGCTCTGCCCGGCCAGTTCGTGATGGTGACGATCCCTGGCTTTGTCCTTCCTCGCCCGATGGCCATCCACCGACGTCGCCCGCACGACGGCACGATCGAACTCATCTACAAGGTCGCAGGAGCCGGCACCGAATCGCTTGCATTGTCTGCGGCGACCAGCCTCGAGCTCGTCGGCCCTCTCGGGCGGCCCTTTCAGCTCTCGAGTGCTCAGAAGAACGTGCTCCTTCTCGGTCGAGGCATCGGCGTGTGCGCGTTCATGACTGTCGCAGAAGACATCGCCGCGCGCGGCGGCCAGGCCACTGCCGTGCTCAGCGCTCGGTCCTCTGCCGGGCTCATCGGCATCGACGACGCCGTCGAGCTGGGGGTGACGGCGTTCACAGTGACCGACGAGGCGGCGTCCAGTGACACCGCGAGCGTCGGAAGGACCGTGATCGACCACTTCGGCGCCGACGGCCCTGACGGCATCATGGTCTGCGGATCGCAGCGACTCGCACGCCTCGCGGTTGAGCTCGGGCGACGGTGGTCGGCGCCGGTGCAGGTCTCACTCGAGGCTCACATGGCATGTGGTCTGGGCTATTGTCATGGGTGCGCCCTCCCTTGCGATGGTGACAGCGAAGGCCTCCTCGTCTGTGCCGACGGTCCGGTGTTCGCCCTCGAGCGGGACGGCCGCTCGCAGTGAACACGCGAGGTGCTTTGCGAGGTGTTCGTCTCGGAGGCGACCTGGTCGATATCGCGTTCGCGGACGGCGTGATCATCAGCATCACCGCGTCCAAGGGTGGCACCCCGCATTCGCCGGCCGTGGTCCTCCCAGGTCTCGTGGATCTGCACACGCACCTCCGCGAACCAGGCGACGAAGATTCCGAGACGATCCGTTCGGGCACCGCAGCGGCGGCCCGCGGAGGGTTCACCGATGTGTTCGCGATGGCCAACACCTCGCCGGTCACCGACAGCGTCGACAGGCTGGAGCGGCTTCGCGAGCGACTGAGCGATGCCCGAGTGCGCGTGCATCCCGTGGCCGCAGCCACACTCGGCCTTCAGGGGCGCGACGTCGTCGACGTCGATGCGCTCGCATCGGCCGGCGTCACCATGTTCTCTGATGACGGGCGTTGCGTCGATGACGACCTCGTTGCACGCCGCATTCTCGAACGCATGCATGCCGCCGGTACGGTGTTCGCCCAACATGCGCAAGGTCGCGAGATCGTTGGTGATGGGGTCATCAACGCCCGGGTTGCGCATCGAGTGGATGCTCCTGGCTGGCCGACGCGCGGCGAGGAACAGATCGTTGCGCGCGACATCTCACTTGCCGCGGCCACCGGAGGGCGGCTTCACGTGTGTCACGTCTCGACGGCCGGAACGGTGGAACTCATCCGGGATGCGAAGCGACGCGGACTGACTGTCACCGCCGAGGTCACGCCGCATCATCTGCTTCTGACCGACGAAGACGCAGCCGAACGCGGCCCGTCGCTCAAGGTCAACCCGCCGCTGCGCAGCCCCGACGACGTCCGTGCTCTGCAGGACGCCTTGCGAGACGGGACCATCGACGCCATCGGAACCGACCACGCGCCGCACAGTGCACCGCGCAAGGCGGGGGACTGGCGCACGGCGGCGTTCGGTCTGACGGCGCTGGAGACCGCGTTGCCTGTCGTCGCCGAGCTGTGCACGGGAGTCGACGGGGTGGATTGGGCTCGGGTGGCGTCGGTGATGTCGCACGCGCCGGCGCGCATCGGCGGCATTGACGACATCGCCGGTCGTCAGGTAGCCGTCGGCGAACCTGCCACCCTGACGCTTGTCGAGCCTGGCCCGACGGTCGTACGTGCCAAAGAACAGGTGACGCGCTCGGCGAACACGCCGTTCGAGGGCCGACAGTTCGGATGGCGCACGACACTCACCCTCATCGAGGGAGAAGCAGCGTATGCGGAGACGCGCAGGCGTGGCTTTCCCCTCGGCGCTACGCGAGAATGTACGTCCAGACCTCTGACCCAGGAGATAACGTGAACCCCAAGCTCGAACAAGCCGTCACCGACCTCAGTGCACAACTGGGCGTAACCGGTTCGCCCACGACAACACCCGCTGTTGCCGAGGCGCTGGGAGCGCGACTGGCGCAGCGGCTTCGCGATCTGTCACCGACTGCGGTCGTGGTCGGTGACAATCCTGACGATGCGGTGCTCGGACATGTCGTCGCGCGCGAGACGGGGGCAACTCTGACATTGCTCGAACTCGATGAGGGTCTGCTGACTTTCTACCCGCGTCTGCGCGAGGGCGATCGGGTTGTGCTCGTCGGTTACGACGCATCACGTCAGGTGTCTGCAGCGACGGCGGGGTCGGCGATAGCAGCCGCCGGTGCAACCGTCGTGGGTGTGGGATCGGTCGTGGGCACAGACGACGAAGACGGCGCAATAGTGTCGATCGGTCTCACCGCCGCAGGCTGACGATCAACGGGACTGCTCCGCCGCCCATCCCAGGTCGGAGGAGATGGCGGCCGCTGCCTCTTGCACGGCGTTGATTGCCGCCGTCTGGTCATCGGCAGCGTCGACGCGCTGCGCAGGGGCGGCGAGTGTCACCGATGCGACGACCTCGTCCGCTGACGACCGCACGGGTGCAGAAACAGCCCACACGTTCCGGTCGAGCTCGGAGTGGCAGACGTCATAGCCTCGCTCGCGAATAAGAGCGAGGTGCTCGAGAACCTGGTTCACTGTCGACGGTGTCTCGGGGGTGTATGCAGTCAACTCTGCATCAGACAGGATGCGTCGAACGTCATCTTCGGCATGCCAAGCGATCAGCACGCGTGCAGAAGCTGCGGCGTGCAGCGGCATCGGCTGACCGACGCGCACGAACAAGCGCAGGGGATGCCGCGATTCGACAAGCGAGATGCACACAGCCTGCGCGTCGACGAGCTCGCAGACGAAGACGGTTTCACCGGTCTTCCGTCCCGCGGCCGTGACCGCAGGGTGGGTCGTGGTCAAGCCGGGCAATCGGCGGCTCTCGCCCGAGCTGAGTTCGCGAGCCGCCGGGCCGAGAAAGTATCGGCGACTGGACGCAGATCGGGTGACGAACGACTGCTCATCAAGCACCGCGAGGATGCGGTGCGCGGTGGCCGGCGCCAAAGACTGCGCCTCGGCGATGTCTTTGAGGGTGAGTCCCTCGGGGTGGTGGGCCAAGAGCGTCAACACGCTCAGCGACCGAATGACAACCTGCATCTTCCCCCTCGACGTGCGCCCTTACCAACAGCGGTTCTGACCATGATACGAAACCTGGCGTTCCGTGCAACGAAAACTCTTTGGGGACGCACCCCGGCGGTAGGGTTGTCCGGTGACGGACGCCGAGCCAGAGGTCGAGGAGTACATCCCCGATCCGCGCCGTTGGCAGGTGCTCGCCGTTCTCGTGGTCGTTCTGTTCATGTCGCTGATGAGCGTGAGCAGCATCAACGTCGCACTTCCGACGATCCAGCTCAGTCTCGGGGCCACCCAGTCCGAGTTGCAGTGGGTGCTCTCGGGCTATGCGCTGACGTTCGGCATCGGTCTGGTCGCAGCCGGCCGTGCCGGCGACATCTATGGTCGCGGCCCGCTGTTCATCGTCGGCACGGCGATCTTCACGATCTGTTCGATCTGGTCGGGTGTGGCCGCCGACCCGCTGCAGTTGAACATCGCACGCGCGGTGATGGGAATCGGCTCTGGCCTGATCAGCCCGCAAGCGGTGGGCATGATCCAGCAGTACTTCCGGGGCGCCGAGCGCGGGCGCGCCTTCGGGATCTTCGGCAGCGTTGTGGGAGTGTCCGTGTCGATCGGCCCGCTGCTGGGTGGTCTGCTCATTCAAGCGGGCGGGGCCGACCTGGGGTGGCGATGGGTCTTCTTCATCAACGCACCCATCGGCATTCTCGCCATCGTGGCGGCGGCGATCTGGATCCCCAAGCCGTTGCTGAACCGCAATCGCGAGCGGGTTGCCGGTGAGTTCGTGCACAGCCGCGACCTCGACCCGATCGGCTCGGTGCTGCTCGGGCTCGCGGTGCTGGCCGTGATGTTCCCCTTTCTCGAATCAGGGTCGACGCCGCTCGTGTGGGCGGTGCTTCCGGTGGGTGGCGGCATCCTGCTCGTGTGGATCTGGTGGGAGAACCACTACAAAGACCGCGGACGCGAACCCATGGTCGATCTGCACATCTTTCGAGTCACGAGCTTCGCGAACGGCACTCTGCTGGTGAGTCTGTATTTCCTGGGCGTCACCAGCGTCTGGGTCATCGTCGCCCTCTACATGCAAGAGGGCCTCGGCCACACCGCACTCGAGTCAGGCCTGATCGGTCTGCCCAGTTCGATCCTGTCGACATTCGCCGCGCTGTGGGGTGGCCGCAACGTCGCCCGGCTGGGTCGCAAGATCGTCATCGGCGGCCTGTTCAGTGCGATCCTCGGCCTCGTGCTCAGCATCCTCGTCGTGTGGCTGCACGCCCAGGGCATCGCCAGTGAGTGGTGGCTGCTGGCCAGCCTCTCGTTCGTCGGCATCGCGCAGGGCGCCGTGATAAGTCCGAATCAGGCGCTCACTCTCGCCGAGGTGCCGCTGCAGTACGCCGGAAGCTCGGGCGGCGTCATGCAGACAGGCCAGCGCGTGGGTACCTCCATCGGTATCACCGTGATCACCGCCATCTCGTTCGGTGTGCTGGCGGTGAGCACCTGGGCTGCCGCCCTGATGGTCGGTTTCTTGGTCATTGCGGTGGTGGTGCTCATCTCACTCGGCGTCGCGTTCCGCGACCTTCGACAGCGGCACGGCAACGCATGGCTGTGACATCCACTCTCGTCATCCGGGCAGAGCAGGCGATGGATGCCGCTGCCGATCTGGATCGCTCCGTCGACCTGTTGCGCGCCGTGGCCGATGGCGCAATCGGTGAAGACCGGGTCGTGCGGCTGTATGCCCCGCTGCCGACCGTCGCCTTGAGTCGTCGGGAGAGCCGGATGCCGGGGTTCGACGTTGCCGCGCAGGCGGCGATCGAGCGCGGCTTCACGCCGGTGGTGCGCCCCACCGGTGGACGCGCGGTCGCCTACGACTCGTCGTGCATCGTGTTCGACATCGTGCAGCGCGAGCGCGAGATGACCGATCAGCGCACGTTCTTCATTCGCGTGGGTGAGTCACTGGTGTCTGCGATGCGCCGGCTGGGTGCCGATGCGCGGCTGGGCGATGTGCCGGGGGAGTACTGCCCGGGCGAATTCAGCGTCAACGCGCGCGGTGCCGTCAAGCTCATCGGCACCTCGCAGCGCGCCGTGCGCGGTGCCCGACTGCTCAGTGGCATGGTGCCGCTGAACGAGGTCGCCCACCTCGCCGACGTGCTGGCCGTGGTCAACGCCGCCCTCGGACTGGACTGGGATGCCGCGACGTTCGGCACGCTGCGTGACGAGGCGCCGCCTGTCGACCGCAGCGTCGTCGAAGACGCCATCGTGGGCGCGCTCATCGAGGTGTGACGCCGGCCGCAGAGCACAGGCATCAGTTCGGCATCGATATGCGCCTCAGTACGGCTCGTCAACCGAACTACGCAGCGAAGCCGGACACGCACACCGTCACGGCTACCGACTGTGTTCCCTTGATGGCCAACCTGGGACCGCTGACCAGCGTGTATTTGGAAGCGACGCCGCTCCCCGTCTCGTTCCCTCCTGGTGTCGCGACAAGGTTGAAGCCCCCCGCTGGATCCGGATCCCAAATGACTTGGTTGGGGGTGCCGCCCGCTTGCTGCATGTCTGACAACATGTCGGAGAGGTCGACTTCCGCCGTCCAGCCGAAGAAGAAGGGGTGTTCCTCGAGATCCCTATTGCCAGTGATCGTGATCGTCTTGCACACGCGCGTGGGGGTCCAGCCGTCGACCCTCGCAATGTCCACGTTGAACCAGGAATTGTCCGCAGGTGGCGGGTTGACTGGGTTGACGAGGCAGAGGGAGACGATTGCCGATTGCCCCGCTGTCACGGTTGGGTACCACCAACTGACGGGAGTCATGATCAAATGCTTTGCGTCATTGGGATCCGCAGTGAGCGTGGCTCGACCATCCTGGGCGCTCAGATCCCCGATATTGGCACCCGCAAACGGAGCTTTGCTCATATCTACGCTGACGGCCCACGCGATGGGTTCAGGCGAGTTCGTGGTGACCGTGAGCGTCGTGCAGAATCCGGCGTTCATCTCCGGGATATTCCAGTCCACGTCGGAGATGATCGTGTCGTCGTTGCCCGGCGCGAGCGGACCGAGGATCGGTCCCTCCGGTTGCGCCGCCGCCGAGACCTCTGCGGTGGCGTAGACGCTGTCGCTCCAGCTCGCGGTCGTCGGGGCGAGCGAACTCTGGGCCGCCACGACGGCACCGGCGGCGACGACGAACGTCATACCGGCGGCGAGGATGCGAGAGCGCAGCTTCATCGAGCGAGCACCACCTCGGCGTCCGTGGGGTCGGAGTCTGCGGCCACGTCGTCGTCGGACTCGTCGTCGCGCTCAGGCTTCGGAATGAGGGTGAGGCCGATGAGTCCGACCAGGCCTGCGGCGAGCGGCATGGCGACAGTGGGCCGCATGAGCGTCTCGACGAAGGCACCTGCACCGGGGATCGTCACGACGGGCTGCCATATGGAGTCGTCGGCCGACACGACATAGGGTGCAGGGTCGCCCGAACGGTTCGCGTCGCCTTTCATCTCGATCGTGACGGTGTCGCCCTCGATCCTGACCGCTGTGATGCGGTGGCTCACAAGTACGCCGGTCTCAGGGTTCGGCAGTGAAGCGACCTCGCCCACGGCGACGTCGGTCGCCGGAGTCGGTGTTGCAAGCAACAGGTCGCCCTTGACGAACGCGGGGGTCATCGAGCCCGAGACGACGATGAGGGGTTGCGCCACTCCGGCGACGTTGGCCACCCAGAGCCCCCCGCACAGCACACCCACGACGGCGAGAAGCCACAGTGCGAGATTGCCGACGCCGCGCAGAACGCGACCGATGATGGCGATCATGTGACTTCTCTCGTCGTGGGTGTGCTGTTATCCGGTCAGGATGCTGCGCCAGACACCTGGAGCCAGTAGGTGCCGGATGTGCCGGCGAGCTCCGCCGGAATCGCCGCTGGGTCAAGCGTGACTGTCACTGTGGCGATGGCGTCCTTGGCCAACTCCCGCTCGACGATCGTTGCAGTGACGCCTTCCGCGACCCAGGCATTATTGGCACCGTCGTCAGTAAAGAGCTCCCCATCGAACGTGAGCGTGGGGTCTGCCAACGTGACGTCCGTCCGCGAAGCATTCTTCACGAACACGTCGACCTCGATCGGGTCATCGGTCCCACTGATTCCGGAGAGCGTCGGCAGCTCGATCTTGAGCGCACCATCCTTCGTGGGGGCGTTCTCCCATACAGCGGGGTCATTGGTCAGCGAACCCTGCAGCGCGATCCCTGTGTCAGCCTCCGCGGCGAACCACACCTGGTCCGTCCACGCCGCCGTGGTGATCGCTGCTCCGATGCCGAGAATGGCGAGTGCGCCGGCCCCGATCCGCAGGGCCTTATTGCGACGGTTCTTCTGCTCGCGGGTGGCCATGTGACGCCTTTCTTTGGTTGTGCTCGTGGCTTGTGATGTCAGTCTAGCGATGTGGTCAGACCACAGAATTGATCAGATGTCCAGTTCTCAGCAGACACTCAGCTAGAGCGGGGACGGGGCCCTCAGAGCGCCCGTGCTATCAGCTCGAAGGTCGCCCGATCGAAGCCGACGAGCCGCACTTCTTCCACGGCGCTCTCGACCGATCTGATCGTCTCGATCGCCGCGGCCACGGCATCGCGCTTTGGCCACCCATAGACGCCGGCACTGATCAAAGGAAAGGCGAGGGATGCCGCGCCCAGCGCGTCGGCGACCTCAAGGCTGCGCCGGTAGCACGAGACGAGCAGCGACCGGTCGCGTTGGCCGGCGGTGAAGTTCGGCCCCACGGCATGGATCACCCACTGCGCAGGCAAGGCACCCGCCGTCGTCCAGCCGGCGTCACCGGTGGGCAGTCCGTTCGGAAAGCGTGCGACGCAGTCGCGCAGAATCGCCGGCCCACCCGCGCGGTGGATGGCTCCGTCGACCCCGCCACCGCCGCGCATCGCGGTGTTGGCGGCGTTTGACGATGGCGTCGACCTTCTGTGCGGTGATGTCGCCGTGCACGGCGATGAGCTCAGGCATCCGTCTTCTCCTGTGTTGCGGGGTAGGTGATGGTCAGCCCCTCGATGTGCGCGAACGAGGTGAGTGTCTCTTCGCGTGCCGCGCCCGAGCCGATGATGTCGAGCACGCGTATGCCTCGCACGATGAGGGCGTCGCCGATCATCGAACGGTGGCAACGCCAGGGCACCGCCTCGGCGCACATGATCGCTGTGGGTCTCTCACGCGCGATCTCAAGCAGTTCCTCGATGCCCGCGGCGAACTCGGGCGTCTGCATGTAGTCGGCGTAGCCGCGAAAGCTTGCGTTGCGCCAGCCGGTGTTGACCGAATCCTTACGACTGTGCCGCAGCCCGCCCAATGCCGCCAGATGACGATAGGGGATGCCGCGCTCGGCCAGCGCCGGCCCGAGCGTGTCTTCGTTGAAATGCGGGGTGTGGCGTGAACGGGGAACTGTGCGCACGTCGACGACCCCGCGCACGAGGTGGTCGCGCAGCAGCGCGACCACCTCGTCGAGCGTGCGGGTCGAGTGCCCGATCGTCCACACCGTCGGCTCGGCCATGCTCCGACTCTATGTCCCGGAACGGAGCCCGGGCCTTCCACGCTCGGTAGGATGGCGGTCATGGCAACCGGCATCCGGGCCAGCCGACGAGAAGACGTGCTGCGCCTTCTCGACGAGTCAGACGAGCCGCTCACTGTGGTCGCGCTCGCCGACCTTCTCGGCACGCATCCGAACACAGTTCGGTTGCATCTTGAGAAGCTGGTCGCCGACGGGCAGGTCGAGCGCACGACCGACGGGCGCGGCAATCCCGGTCGTCCCGCACAGCTTTTCCAGCGTGCGCGCAAGCAGCCCGGCGTCGACCCCGGCCGCTACCGCATGCTCGCCGAAATTCTCGTTGACGAGCTCGCCCAATCCTCTCAACCACAGCGGGCCGCCATCGAGGCTGGCCGGCGCTGGGGGCGCCGCGAGGCAGAGCGCGAGCCCGGCCGCGAGCCGGTCGAAGGACTCGTCGACCTGCTCGAGCGCGCGGGCTTTCAGCCGCGGGCCTGCACGGCCGACGGGCGGGTGGATGTCTGCCGTTGCCCCTTCCTCGAACTTGCGCAGAAGCATCCCGATGTCGTGTGCTCGGTGCACCTCGGCCTCATGCAGGGCGCCCTGCAGACATGGGGTGACAAGACGTCGGTTGATCGGCTCGAGCGGCGCGAAGATCCCGATGTGTGCACGGCTCATCTGGTCGCGCACACCGCATGAGTGAACCCACCCCCGCCGCCGTCGGTGAGCCCCGCTGGGGTCTGTTGCGACAGGTCGGTCTGCCGTACTTCGTGATCGCGTTCATCGCGCGGCTTCCGTTCGCGATGATGGTTGTGGGCGTGCTCACCCTCGTCGTCTCGGCGCGGGGATCGCTGTCACTGGGCGGACTGAACTCCGCCGCAGTCGGGTTCGGCACCGCCTGCTTCGGGCCCCTGCTGGGCGCGGCATCCGATCGGTTCGGCCAGCGTCCGGTGCTGCTGGGTGTGGGCATCGCGAACGGCATTGTGCTCGCCGGCTTCGCATGGCTCGTCTACAGCCCGGTGCCCGATGCCGTCATGCTCGTGGGGGCGTTCCTCATCGGCGCGACGGCGCCGCAGGTCGCGCCGCTCTCGCGTGCGCGCCTCGTGGCCATCATCGGACGCCGCATCGACCGCACCCGCCACGAGCGCGTCTTCAACGCGACGATGGCGTATGAGTCGGCGGCAGACGAGACGGTGTTCGTGTTCGGCCCGCTCATCGTCGGCATTCTCGCATCGCTCATCTCGCCGTGGGCGCCGCTGGTCGGTGCCGCCGCGTTGACGATCGTGTTCGTGACGGCCTTCGCTTTGCATCCCACCGCGCCGCCGGCGCAGACCCGCGCGCACGCGGCGGCCGCGGGGCCGGTGAGCGAGCTCTTCCGTCCCGCGCTCGTGGTGGTGGTCGTCGGGATTCTCGGCGTGGGATTCTTCTTCGGTGCGATGCTCACCTCGCTGACGGCATTCATGGATGACCGGGGCATCAGCGAGCAGGCCGGCCTGCTGTACGGCGTGATGGGGATCGGTTCGGCGACCCTGGCGCTCGGGGTGGCGCTGTTTCCCGAACGGTTCACCCGCGCCTGGCGGTGGTTGTGCTTCGGAGCGGTGATCTTCGTCGGCTCGCTTGTGCTGCCGTTCGTGCCGAGCGTGGGGGCGATGGCTGCCGCGCTGGCGGTCATGGGCCTGGGCATCGGCCCGACTCTGGTCACGCAGTACAGCATCGGTGCCGAGCGCAGCCCGGTGGGGCGATCGTCGACCGTCATGGCGATTCTCGGGTCGGCGGTGATCGTCGGGCAGTCGCTGAGTTCAGCCGTCACCGGCGAGGTCGCACAGCGGTTCGGAACCCCGGCGGCCATGGTCGTGCCGATCGTCTCGGCTGCGATAGTGGTGGCCGCCGGGGTCGGCAACGCCCTGCTGTCACGCGGGCGCTATGCGGCGCCCTTCGCGCACACCCAACCTTCGGGAAACGTGCCCGACTCGAGGAACAGCGCCAGCTGATCGCGCTGCACGTCGGAGAGATCGGCGTCGGCCCGCGGGTAGACGATGGGCTCCTCTTTGCTGTTGTGGCTCTCGAGCAACGAGAGCAGGCTGCGGCACGCATCGTGCAGCGCTTCAGGATCGCTCGGGGACTGCAGGGTCTTTTCGAGAGCGTCCATGGCGCGCCACAGCTCGCCGTGCTCACGCTCCATCACCAGGATCGGCATCATCATGCCGCCCGCACGCAGGGGCGGAAAGAGAAAGACCTCTTCGAGGTAGATGTGCCGACGCAGTGCGTGCATCGCCGTGCGCAGCGGCTCTTCATCGCCACCGGCATCGAGACCGTCGAGGTAGGTCTCGATGCCGATGTCGATGGCCTGGTGCTCGCGGATGAGCGCATCGGCGAGTTCGGTGCCTTCGCTCATCGCGTGCTCACTCGTCGAGGTGGGCGTCGACCGAGATCTCGGCGCTCGCGAACAGGCGCGACACGGGGCACAGCTTCGCGGCCTCATCGACGATGCTCGCGAAGGTCGCGGCATCCACCCCCGGCACGGTGCCGTGCACGGTGATGTTCGACGTGGTGATGGTCGGCACCTCATCGACCGGGTCGAGGTGCACCTCGGCACTGACCACGAGACGGGTGGGAGTGAGCTTGTGCTGCCCGAGTGTGAGCCCCAGCGCCATGGCGAAGCACGAGGAGTGCGCCGCGGCCAGCAGCTCTTCGGGGCTGGACTTGCCGCCGGGCGCCTCGGTGCGCGAGACCCAGGTGACCTCCTGCCCGTCGAGCGCGCCGCTGCTGGTGGATCCGAACGTGCCGGTGCCCGAGGCGAGGTTTCCATCCCACGTCGTCGTCGCATTGCGTACCGCGATGCTCATGTCGCTCCCATCGTCGAAGTGTTTTCCACAGCACATGCTGTGGAAAACACTCTATCGTGCTGTGGCCATGGTGAGGAGGGTGTGGATGCTGCGCGCCAGGGTGCGCTGTGCATCGGTGTCGATCAGCGAGACCAGCGGCACAAGCTCGGCATTCAGGCGCTCCATCCCGTGTGTGGCGAGCTCGCGACCCTGCGTGGTCATCTCCACCCGCACGACCCGCTTGTCGGCACTGTCGCGCACCCGACGCACGAGGCCGCGCTCGGCGGCGCGGTCGACGAGCCCCGACACCGACGACTTGTCGAGTCCGAGCACGTCGGCCAACTCCACGATGCGCGGGCTGTGGTCGCGCAGAATGCCGAACAGCCGCAACTGCGTCAACGACAGGTCGAACTCGGCGGCGATGCGCGTGAGCGTGGGCAGCACGGCGAACGTGGTCTGGGCGAGAGCGTCGATGAGCTCGTCAGAGGCTCGTGAGGTCATGCCCTGATCGTAGCTTGCAAAAGTTGGTAATACCAACCATACTGGGTTGGTATTACAAACTAAATGGAGGCGTACTCATGCGCGCAGCGGTCATCGAATCGTTCACTCAGCCGCCCGTCTATCGGGAGTTCGACGAGCCGGCCTCGGGCAACACCGTCGAGGTCGTCGCGGCGGCACTGCATCCCCTCACGCGATCACGCGCGACCGGGGCCCACTATTCGAGCAGCGGCATCCTTCCTCTCGTTCCCGGGATGGATGCGGTCGTCCGCGACGAGCAGGGGCGGCTCTGCTACGCGCTGGTCGACGACGACAGATTCGGAACGTTCGCCGAGCGCACGAGTGTCGACCCCCGCCGATGCATCCCGTTGCCCGAGGGTGTGGATGCCGTGGCCGTGGCTGCGGCGATGAACCCGGTGATGGCGTCGTGGGTCGCGCTGCGGCGCCGCGCACCGCTGGTGCCGGGTGCCCGGGTGCTCGTACTGGGCGCGACGGGCAGTTCCGGATCGATGGCGCTGCGGGTCGCGCGCCGATTCGGTGCCGGCGAGGTCGTGGCGGCCGGGCGCAATGCCGAGCGCCTCGCCGAGCTCGACGCCGACCGTACGGTGCGCCTCGACGAGCTGGCCACCGTCGCTGACGTCGACGTCGTGATCGACTTTCTGTGGGGGGATGCCACGGCCCAGGCGCTCGTCGACATCGTCAGCAACCGCGCCGACAGGTCGCAGCCGCTCACCTGGATCGAGATCGGCTCGATGGCCGGGCAGACCTCGCCGATTCCTTCGGCGGCGCTGCGTGCGTGCGCATTGACCATGGTCGGCAGCGGTCTCGGATCGGTGTCGGCACGCGACTTCGTCGCCGAGCTTCCCGAGATCGCGCAGGCGGTCAGCGCGGGGGAGTTGTCGGTACCGGTGCGCACCGTGCCACTGGCCGAGATCGGCGAGGTGTGGGAGCCGTCGCGCACGTGGCGTGAGCGCGTGGTCTTCCTGCCGTGAACGCGCTCGCTCGCTGTCTTCTCTCCGAGAAGATTCTTCGTCGGAATCGAAGAGATGTGCTATACTCGGGATATGAGCAGCGATGCGCCATTCTCTCCGACTCCCGCGCAGGAGCCTGGATCTGACGGCGCCTTCCTGCAAGATTTATTCGAAGAATCCGAAGAGCATCAGTATGCAGCCAACCGTCGCGAGGCGCGCCGGGCTGAGCTTCTCGCCGACGCTCTTGCGTTCGCGCGCACGCATCCGTGGACCTATGTCGACGACAACCCGACCAAGCCTCTGGAAGACCCCGAAGCGGCCGATCTCGCCGAGCGCTGCGCGGCGCTCGAGGCGGGGTCGCGGCTGTGCCTCTCGGAGAACACCATCCGGTCGGTGGCGGCGACTGCCACCGTCGGGCGCCGATCCTTGCCGTACCTGTGGCGGCAGATTCGTGAGGGGTTCGCCTCGATCCGGTTCGCCGATGCTGCCATCACCCATCTTCCGGCGTTTGACGCGCAGTCCGATCCGCACCTGCTCGAGGTGTTCGACCGGGCCGTTGCCGAGATCGCCATGCACGCCACGATCGGTTCTTTCCGTAAGAAGGCTGAGCGGCTGGCGCGCACGCTTGCCCCGCTGCCCGAGGAGCGGGCGCACAAACTTGCGATGAACGAGCGCAGGGTGGTGCTCGAAGAAGAGCCCGATCAGATGGCGTGGTTGCACATCTACACCGATGCCACCCAAGCGCACGCCGTGTTTCGCACCCTCACCTCGCATGCGAAGCACTGCGCAAAGAACATGCGTGACGGGCGCACCCGCGACCAGCTGCGCGCCGATCTGTTCAGCGACATCTTCTTCCGCCGCGGCGATGCCTCGCTCGTGAAGACGAAGGTGTTCGTCACCGTGCCGCTCGATCGGCTGACCCCCGCCGCGCAGGCCACCGTGCGCGCGCACACTCCCGAGCGCGAAGGTTGCGATCTCAATCGTGAGCCGCTCGTAGCGGGAGAGCGCCCGATCGACGCCTCGACAGCTCGGCAGATTCTCCTCGATGAGGGCGCGTTCACTCGCGTGATCACCGATCCAGTGACCGGGGTCATCCTCGACATGGACCGCAGGTCGCGCAAGGTCACCAAGGCCCAGCGTGCCTGGCTCACTCTTCAGCACGGCACCTGCACCCGCGACGGGTGCACGCGGCTGGCGATCGATGCAGATGTCGACCATTTCTGCATGTACCACGGCAGGCGCCGCGGACCGACCAACATCGCCAACCTGCATCCGTTCTGCGACCCCGATCATGCCATCAAAGACACCACAAAGGTCCGACATCGTCGCCGATCCGATCGTTCCGTGCAGCAGCAGTTCCGGAGCGGACATTGCACCAATCAGGCCACCAGGCAGCGTCTGCGCGACATCATGCCCGACGACGAACCGCCGCCCTTCTGACCGTCGCCCCACCACGCCTCCCGGTCGACGGCCAGTCCGCCCCGTTACGCTCGCCCCGTGACCTCACGCTCGTCGCTCCGACGCCGCCTGATCGCATCCGTGCTCCTGCTCTGTGCGATCGGCGGGGGTCTCGGCATCCACTACGGCCTGCCGGCAGCCACCCAGTCCCGGTAGAGCCGCCCCAGTTCTTCGGTTGCCAGCTCGCGACCCGAGGCATCCGCGTGCGTCTGCACATGTGCGGCGAAGGCGATCTCGTCTTCGCGTGGCATCGTGACCCCGTGCTCGGTCTCGAGCACATACGCGATGCCGCTCTTGCCCGATTGCGAGTTCACCCGAATGACGGCTTCATATGTGCGTCCGATGTCTGCGGGATCGATCGGCAGGTACGGAACCCGCCACTCGAGTTCCGACTCGGCGACGCCGGTCGTCGCCGCCCGACCTCGGTGCTCGGCGAAGCCCTTGCGAATGGCGTCTTGATGCGTACCGCTGAAGGCCGTGTGCACCAGTGCCCCGACATAGGGATGCCGCTCGTGCACCGGCATCCGTGTGCAGTCTTCGACCACCTGGCGAATGGTGTCGATGTCCGAGAAGTCGACCATCGGGTCCACGCCCTGCGCATGCAGATTCAGCGCGAGCGTGGCGAGATCGACGTTACCGGTGCGTTCGCCGTTCCCGAACACGCAGCCCTCGACGCGTTGCGCACCGGCAAGCAGAGCCAGTTCGGCACACGCGATGCCCGTGCCGCGGTCGTTGTGCGGGTGCACCGAGAGAATGACCGCATCGCGCCGCGCGAGGTGGCGGTGCATGTACTCGATCTGATCGGCGTACACGTTCGGGGTGGCCACTTCGACGGTCGCCGGCAGATTGATGATCACCGGGCGTTCCGGGGCGGCATCCCACAGCGCTGTGATGCCGTCGCACACGTCGAGTGCATAGTCGGGCTCGGTGAGCATGAACACTTCGGGCGAGAACTCGAAGCGCACGTGGTCGAGATCGCCCGCCCTGCGCAGAATCTCGCGCCCTCCCGAGAAGATCAGCTCGCGCAGCCGGTCACGGTCCAGCCTCAGCACGGTCTCGCGCCACATCGGCGCGGTCGCCGCATACATGTGCACGACGACGCGGTTGCGGATGCCGCGAATCGAGGCCACCGTGCGCTCGATGAGATCGGCTCGGGCAGGGGTGAACACGACGATCGTGACGTCGTCGGGAGCGAGGTCGCTTTCGGCGAGTAGTCTGACGAAGTCATAGTCGGTCTGCGACGCCGACGGGTAGCCGACCTCGATCTCCTTGTAGCCCATCGCCACGAGCAACTCGAAGAAGCGGCGCTTGCGGGCGGGGTCCATCGGCTCGGGCAGCGCCTGATTGCCGTCGCGCAGATCGACCGGCACCCAGAGCGGAGCGGCCTCGATCCGACGGCTCGGCCACGTGCGGTCGGTCAGCGGAACATCGACGCGGGCATACACATCGCGGTAGCGGTGTGACGGCATGTGCGAGTGCTGCTGCCGATTCCACGCCGGAGAGGTGGCGGGGACGCCGCGGTCGGGCGTGGACAGGGTGGGGAAGGGGGCGTTCATGGCGGTGCTCCTCGAGCGGGTCGAAACGGATCGTCGACCGGCACGGCTCGTCGCCACGACGGGGAGCCGGTCGATCAGGCCCCGTCGTGGCGACGAAGAAGGAGAATTCCGCGCAGTGGCATGTCGTAGACTGTAGCAACTCCTCAGACAAGCTGACAAGTAGGGAAAGACGGATGCCTCAACTGGCCCGGCCTGCGCCACTCGCAGAACAAGCAGCCGACGCGTTGCGCGCCCGTATCGCCGAGGGCGAGTGGCCGCTCGGCGGGCGGCTGCCCGGCGAGACGACCCTGGCGACCGAGCTGGGCGTCGGGCGTTCGACCGTGCGCGAGGCGCTGCGTCAGCTGGCCGGGCGGGGCATCGTCGAGTCACGGCAGGGCGCCGGTGTGTTCGTGCGCGCCCTGAGTGCCCCCGACGACTGGGATCAGGTGCTGCGCCGTGCCGACATCATCTCGGTTCTTGAAGCGCGCGTGGCCATCGAGGCTGAGGCCGCGACGCTGGCCGCCGCACGTCGCACACCGATCGAGCTTCGTGCGATGCGCCGCCTGCTCGAAGCCCGCGACGGGCTGGCCGGCACCGACATCGCGGCCTACGTCGAGGCCGACGCCCTCTTCCATCGCGCGATCGTCGCCGCCGCGCACAACGAGGTGCTCCTGCAGCTGTTCGATGGATTCGTTCCGCGCATGCGCCGCGCGATGGTCGACATGCTGGGCCTGAAGCGCACGCACGCCGACGCGGCGTCTGATCGCGAGGTGCACGCCGGGATCATCGAGGCCATTGCCGCGCGGGATGCCGCGGCTGCGGCATCCCGCACCCGCGCGCATCTGGCCCACCTGGCCGAGGCCCTGGCATGAGCGCCGAGGTCCTGGCGCTGCGCGAAGTCATGTTCCGTCGCAACGGGCGCCTCATCCTCGATGACATCGCGTTCGAGGTCGCCGCCGGGGAGCACTGGGCCCTGCTCGGCCCGAACGGCGCCGGCAAGAGCACGATCCTCAGCATGTGCGGAGCCACCGCGCACCCCACATCGGGCACCGTCGACGTCCTGGGCAGCCGGCTCGGCCGCGTCGATCTGCAAGAGCTGCGGCGGCGCATCGGGCACGTCAACCCGCGGCATCCCATTCGCTCGCCCATGACCGTCGAAGAGGTCGTACTCACCGGCTTCACCGGCACCATCGACACCCCGCTGCGATGGCAGCCCTCGGCCGCGCAGCTCGCGGCCGCCCGTGAGCGCATTGCGCAGGTGGGGCTGTCCGAGCACCGTGAGGCGGTGTGGCCGACGATGTCGCAGGGCGAGCGCGGCAGGGCACTGATTGCCCGCGCCCTCGCGCCCGAGCCGCAGCTGCTCTTGCTCGACGAACCGACGACCGGGCTGGATGTCGCGGCCCGCGAACAGCTTCTCGAAACCGTCGACCATCTCTCGGTCGAGCTGCCCGACCTGGCCTCGGTGCTGGTCACGCATCACCTCGAGGAGCTTCCCGAGAGCACATCCCACGCTCTGCTGATCGGGCGCGGCCGCGTCGTGGCATCCGGACCCATCCACGAGACCGTGACGACCGAGACGGTCAGCCGCGCATTCGAACACCCGATCGGCGTCGCACACCACGACGGCCGGTGGAGCGCCCGCGCCCTGCGCTCTGCTCCCGCTCGTTGAGCGACGTCCCCTTCCCGGTCGTTGAGCGATGTCCACTTCCTGGTCGTTGAGCGAGCGCAGCGAGTCGAAACGACGCCCTCGATCTCGTGCCAGGCTGGACTCATGCGACAGAACCCTCTCTCCCGCACCGAACGCAACGTCTCTGCCATCGGGCTGGGCACCTGGCAGTTGGGCGCCGATTGGGGAGCGGTGAGCGAGGATGACGCGCTCGCTGTGCTTGCGGCATCCGCCGATCATGGCGTGACCCTGTTCGACACGGCCGACGTCTACGGTGACGGCCGCTCCGAAGCTCTCATCGGCCGGTTCCTCGCTGGGCGCCCGGGGCACGGCATCACGGTGGCTACGAAGATGGGTCGGCGGGTCGACCAGGTGCCCGAGAACTACACGCCCGAGAACTTCCGCGCCTGGACGGATCGCAGTCGCCGCAATCTCGGCGTGGACACTCTCGATCTGGTGCAGCTGCACTGTCCGCCCACCGCCGTCGTCGAAGACGACACCACCTACGAGGCTCTTGATGCGCTGGTGGCCGGCGGCATGATAGCGGCGTACGGCGTGTCGGTCGAGACCTGCGCACAGGCGCTCGCGGTGATCGCCCACCCCGGAGTGACGAACGTGCAGATCATCGTCAATCCATTCCGGCTCAAGCCGTTCGACGAGGTGCTGCCGGCGGCGCACGAGGCGGGCGTGGCCATCTTCGCGCGGGTGCCGCTCGCATCAGGCTTGCTCAGCGGCCGGTATACCCCGCAGACGACGTTCGCGCCCGACGATCACCGCAGCTTCAACCGGCACGGCGAGGCGTTCGATCGCGGCGAGACGTTCTCGGGTGTCGACTACGAGACCGGGCTGGCGGCCACCGGCGAACTGGCGGCGGCACTGCCCGACGGGGTGAGCCTGCCGGCGGCGACGCTCGCGTGGATAGCGTCGCGGCCCGGCATCACCACCGTGATTCCCGGAGCGCGCAGCGTCGCCCAGGCGACGGCGAACGCCGACGCGGCCGCCCTGCTCGACGGCGGATTCGACCTCGACGCCTTCGACGCTCTCGTGCACGACGTGTACGACCGGCGCCTGCGCGCTGCCATCCACCCGCACTGGTGATGCACCCCGCTCGTTGAGCGCGCGAACTCCCCGCTCGTTGAGCGCGCGAACTTCGCGCTCGTTGAGCGCGCGAACTCCCCGCTCGTTGAGCGAGCGAAGCGAGTCGAAACGGGATCAGCCCTCGCCCAACCCCACGACGCTGCG